>CADECY010000016.1:74505-102476 GCA_902825945.1 uncultured Acidobacteriota bacterium | reverse complement strand
TATTGTTGATGGTGGATCTCAGTGTCCTCACCGATGAGTTCGCGCAAGTCGTCGAAAACGCCTGTTTGAAGGCCCGTTCTGCGGCCCTTCAAGCAGGGCATGCCATTGTGTACCGCGATCCGGACGGGCGCTACGTAGCGGAATATCCTGGCGGAAAGCGGTTCGAGGTTCGCTTCGATTCGACTCGGCCGCGGGTCTCCCATCTCACGGTACTGCGCGAGATATCGTCGAACGCAGCTTGATGGCGCCGGCACTGACCTTGGTAGCCGGCCCGAACGGTTCCGGAAAGAGCACCATCTCGGCTGCGATTGCCGGCCAACCGTCGATCGTTGTCGACCCTGACGCCATTGCGCGAATGCTCGACTCCCGGCAACCTTCCCGGGCCGCGATTCCGGCTGCACGGCGAGCCGTCTTGCACCGCCGGTCCCTACTAGACTAGCGGCGCGCGAAAGCTTCATTGTCGAAAGCACGTTGGCCGGCCATGGGGCGACCGCAAACCCCAGGGCCTCGTCATGGAAACGAACGACCAAGCCGAATGCGCGCTTGTAGAAGTCGATGGTGGCCAAGACATCATTGACGTAGAGTACGGTTGCGCCAAATCGCATACGGTTAGGATATCCAGGACAGTCGTCAAGCCGCGCATCGCCTCCAGGGAACGACTTGTCGCGACGTCGCACGTAGACCGGTACGCGCATTCCCTCAGTACCGGTGGGCGCACATCGTGCGGGGTCCCAGCCCCAGACTTGTGGCACGCAAGGACGCTAACGACTTCATTTGACGCCGCACTCCCAGCGGAACGAAGCGGAACGAAGCGGAAGGGGTGGGGTTTGCAAGGGCGGCCCTGGCGAGATATACTCGCCCCAATGGGAGCGGGCACCTACGTCCGCTTCGCAGTGGTCCTTCAATCAAGGGAGGTTTCATGCTAAAACGCATGTTCTCGCTCGCGCTGCTTTCGCTCGCGGCGTTCGCGCAAGACTATCGCGCGAAGATCCAGGGCATCGTTACCGATGCTTCGGACGCCGCGGTGGCAGGCGCTAAAGTAACGATCCGCAACGTTGGAACCGGAATCACCGCGACTCGCGACTCCGGAGCCACCGGTGCTTACCTTTTTGACAACGTCGAACCCGGCACCTACGTCGTGTCGGCTGAACTGCAAGGCTTCTCGAAACAGCAGCAGGAAGGCGTTTTGGTGCAGACGCGCGCCGACGTCACCGTGAACTTCAGTCTCAAGCCGGGTGCGCTCGTCGAGACCGTGAACGTCTCCGCGCAAGCCGTCACTCTCCAGTTCAACACCAGCACACGCGAACTGACCATTGACCGCAAGATGCTCATGGATCTTCCGGTGAAGGCCCGCAATCCCTTCACTCTCGCGCTGCTCGATCCGGCCGTGGTCAGCCGCTACAGCGCCGAGAAGAACCCATTCTTCATGTGGTCGTCCTCGCAGATGGACGTGGGCGGAAACACGTCTACCAAGAACGATTTATTGTTAGACGGCGCGCCGATCCAGATCGGCCCGAAAGGTTCCTACGCGCCTCCGATGGATGCCGTCCAGGAGTTCTCCATTCAGCAGAATTCGGTGGACGCCGAGTTCGGACACTCCGCTGGCGGAACCATGTCGGTCTCGATGAAGTCCGGCACGAACGAGATCCATGGCACCGGCTACTACTTCGGCCGCAATCCAGCGTTGAACGCTGTCGTGAATCCGATCACCCGCACGCCGAATTTCATCCGGAACCACATCTGGGGCGGCACCATCGGCGGCCCGGTCCGGAAGAACAAGCTCTTCACGTTCCAGACCTACGAGGGCTGGCGCACCAAGGAACCGCGTGATGCTATCCGTACGATGCCGACCGACCTCGAACGCAACGGCGACTTCTCGAAATCGCTGATTCGCACCGGTGGACTTCGCACCATCTACGACCCCGTCACCACGGTCTTGAACGTTGCCAGCAACACCGCCACGCGCATGCCGTTCCCGGGCAACATCCTGCCTCCCTCGCGAATCGACCCCACCGCCAAGCGAATCATGCAGGACTTCTGGGGTCCGAATAATGCGGGCGATGACGCCACCGGTTCGAACAACTTCAAGAGCTCCTATCCGTGGCCGATGAAGAACGCGAACTTCTCCAACAAGACTGACTGGAACATCAGCGACAAGCTCAAGGTGTTCGGCCGCTATTCTCAGTTCCGCACCACGCTCGATCAGGGCAACTACACGCCCAACAACTCGCGCGCCATGCCCAACGACAACGGCGGCATCATGAACTCGCGCAATATCGCGGGTGACATGGTGTACACGATGTCCCCGACGACGGTGATCAACTTCCGTGGCAGCTACGCGATGCTCGAGGACGACTACTCGGCGCCAGAGTACGCGGTCGGCGAAAAAGGGCTCGGGGAATTCTGGCCGGGCAATCCCTGGTATCAGCCTTACCTGAAGGACATGCCGCTGGTCTACTATCCGAACATCGTGATCAACGGCCAAACCTCGTCGAGCTACGGCAAGGGCAGCTACTGGTATCAGCACCCCCATCATTACTCGTTCAGCGGCAAGATGTCGCAGTCGCGCGGCTCGCACTACCTGAAGGTAGGAGCCGAGTACCGCTACCATGTCGGCATCGGTGTCTTCCCGAACTTGATGAACTTCAACTTCTACCCGGACTCCACCGCCAACACCTACCTTTCACCGAACACGGCGCTTTCCGGCGATGCGCACGCCTCGTTCCTCCTCGGCGTTCTGGACAACCGGAGCGCCGCTCGCGGGTATCCGTTCCAGACCCAGTACATCCCGTTCCTCGGCACCTTCTTCCACGACGACTGGAAGATCAGCCGCCGGGTGACGATCAACCTCGGCCTGCGTCATGAGTGGGAATCGGGTCCCTATGACAAGAACGACATCTTCTCGCGCTACCTCGACCTGAACGCTCCCAACGCGGCGATGCAGAAGACGCCGCCGCAGATCCCAGCGGATCTGGTGGCGCTCTCCAAGCCTACGTTCAACGGTGCGTGGGTCTTCACCGACAGCAGCAACCGCAAGCCCTGGACGACGCAAAAGGGCATCTTCCTGCCGCGCGCGGGTGTCGCATTGCGCGTGAATGACAGGACTGCGGTCAACGTCGGGTTCGCCCGGTACGTAGTGCCGGTTGCGACAGTCGCCAATACGCTTTCGGCGTGCAGTTGGTGTCCAGGCTTCAATCAGTTGTCCAATCCGCTGCCGATGGTGGAAGGTCGTCCGCAAGCCTATCTCTCCAATCCGTTCCCGGCCGGCTCGAACCCGTTGCAATTGCCGATCGGCAAGAGCCTCGGCGCCTACACAAACGTCGGCAATCCCGCCAATTGGGCGGATCAGAACTACCGGGCCCAGACCAATGATCGTGTCAACTTCACCATCATGCGGGAGATCCCGGGCCAGTTCAAGGTGGATGCGACTTGGTTCCTGAACTTCGGCCGCCACGCTCCGCACAACCAGGAATTCAACCTCGCCGATCCGAACCTCTCCTATACGTACAAGGCGCAACTGTCGCAGAATATTCCGAACCCGTTCTTCAACTACCTGACGCCAAACGAGTTCCCCGGCGCCCAACGGAATCCGGCGACCGTCACCCGCGGCAGCCTGCTTCGCCCCTATCCGCAGTATGGCAGCTTGACGGCCAACAACTGGGGTGACTGGCGCTCCCGCTACCAAGCCCTCCAGTTGCGCGTCCAGCGCACCTACGCGGCCGGCGCGAGCGTGCTCGTCGCCTACAACTACAACCAGGAGCGCAACGAAGCCTACTTCAACGATATCCAGCAGTACGTCAACCAGATATTCTGGCTGGGTTCGAACAATGCGCGTCACCGCATGACGATCGCCGGCACCTACGATTTCCCCATCGGCAAGGGACGCAAGCTTGGCGCCTCGATGCATCCGGTCGCGAACGCGGCGATCGGCGGATGGCAGGTGAGTGGTATCTACACCTACCGCTCCGGCGAGTTCTTGCGCTTCGGGGCGGCCGAAATCGTGGGCGACGTGAAGATCGACAACCCCGGCCCGCAGAAGTGGTTCAACACCGACGCGGTTCGCGTGTTGCCCGCTTTCACCCCGCGTACCAATCCGTTCCAGTATTCGGGTGTCACTGGCCCGATCTTCTGGAACGCCGACGGTACGCTTTCCAAGACCTTCCCCGTCACCGAGACGAAGAAGCTAGAATTCCGGTTCGAAGCCTACAATCTGACCAATTCGCTGATGTGGGGCAACCCGACCATGACCCCTGGTAATCAGTTGCTGGGCCGTTCCACGACACAGGCAACCACGAATCGCGGGCGTGAAATGCAGTACACGTTGCGGTTCATTTTCTGATCGCGGACTGAAGTCCGTTCAAAACGAAGGGCGCCGGGAAACCGGCGCCCTTCGTGTTCTTGGGCTCTGCAGTTCACTCCTTCTTCCGGCGCGGATAGACCGGCGGTCGTTGGTGCGCCATCTCCAACGCCCGTTCGTAGAGCCCGGGAGTAGCGCGGAAATTGGTATCGCGGAGCCTCCGCAAGACGGTCTCTATCTGAATTAACCCCGCCTGGGCTGCCTCCACGAGTACTCCCAGCGTGCCCGTTGTGGTGATGCCCCGCTCCAGTGCCACCCGGGCTCCGGCCCGATCATCGATCAGCAGTAGAGCAGCTTGAAGTTCTTCAGCCAAAGCAATCGTTTGACTCTCTCCTCGATGGAGATTCGATGGCATTGCGCCCAACGGATTGGCTGGCGACCGCACCCGGACCCACTCCGGTAGGTATGAGGCCCATGCTCGAACAATCGGCAATCCATCCTCGGCTCGCAGTTCGTCCAGGACAACGCCCGGCAACATGACTTGGCCTTACAACACCTCGAGCAGGTCGATCCCCGCGATCTGCACCAGGTAGCGGAAGGGCGAAGTGTCCGCGACAACGACGATCATGCCACCGGCGGCAATCTGCCTTCGGCGCGCAGGCGGCGGAGCGTCGCCACATCCCTCTCGAGGTCGTCCACCGTGTATGCGTTCTCCAGTACTTGGTGGTCTTCTAGAAACTGGTCCCAACGCATGCGGGAAAACCCGAGGATCTCGGCCGCCTGCGGACCACCAACCCGGTCAGCCCTGTAAGACTCCAGCACGAGCGCTTCGATGGCCTGCCGTGACAACTCTCCGGGCGTATTCGCCCCTAGTTGGCTCGCCAACGCTTCGGGAATCTCCAAGGTAATCGCCATGATCGGCTCTGCTTCTTCCATCCTATCCTCATGCGGCGGCTTTCGTAGTAGCCCTTACGGCTTCCTGAGCAGAAAAACCGCGACCTCGGCGGTGAGGTTCGGCCGCCAGGTGACCTCCTCGTTCCCGGTGAGGAACACCTCGCGCTCCACGACCCAGCCCCGCTTCTTGGCCAAGGCCTCGAAATCGGTGATCGTGAGGAAGTGCAGGTTCGGCGAGTCGTACCACTCGTAGGGAAACAGCGGCGTCCGCGGCGAGCGGCCGCTCACCAGATGCGACCAGCGGACCCGCCAGTGGCCGAAGTTCGGAAACGCGATGATCGCGTGCCGGCCCACGCGCAGCATCTGTTGCAGCACCTCGAGTGGATGGAGCACCTGTTGCAGCGTCTGGCTGAGGATCACGTAGTCGAACGCCGCGTCGGGATAGTCGGAGAGACTTTTCTCGAGATCGCCCTGGTAGACGGAGACACCGCGCGCGATCGCCTTCTGGACCTTGGCTCCGCTCATCTCGATCCCACGCGCCTGCACGTTTTTGTTTTCGGCGAGCCAGGCAAGAAGTTCCGCTTCGCCGCAGCCGAGGTCCAACACACGCGAGCCCGGCTCCACGATCTCTCCGATCATCGCGTAGTCGCCGCGCCCGAGAATCTGGTGAACCAACGCGCCCTTTCCGCTCACTTGGACACCTGCTTCAGAGTCTGCGCGAGAAATCCGCGGACCATCTCCGACTGCTCGCCCACCTCCACCAGAAATGCGTCGTGACCATAGTTCGACGGCAACTCGCAGAACGCGACGTCGCGATTGCGGCTCCGCAGCGCGCTCACGATTTCGATCGACTGATAGGTTGGGTAGAGCCAATCAGACGTGAAGCTGATCACCAGGAACCGGGCCGTGGCGCGTTCGATCGACGCGGCGAGTGACGGGAAGCCCTGGCTCAAGTCGAAATAGTCCATCGCCTTCGTGATGTAGAGGTACGAGTTGGCGTCGAAGCGATCGACGAACTGGTTGCCACGATAACGCAGGTAGCTCTCCACTTCGAAATCGGCGCTGAAGTCGAACCCGAACTTGTCGCGATCGCGCAGGCGCCGGCCGAACTTCTGCCGCATCGACTCGTCGGACATGTAGGTGATGTGGCCCACCATGCGCGCGACCGAGAGACCGCGGCCTGGTGGCTGCGAGTCGTAGTAGTCGCCGTTGTTCCAGTTCGGGTCGAACATCACGGCTTGGCGGCCCACTTCGTTGAACGCGATCTGCATTGCCGAGTGGCGCGCGGTAGTCGCGATCGGAATCGCGGAGGCGAGCGAATCCGGGTAAGACACGGCCCACTCGAGAACCTGCATGCCGCCCATCGATCCGCCAGAGACCGAGAGCAGTTTCCTGATGCCGAGGTGATCGACAAGCATCTTCTGGAGCCGCACCATGTCGGCGACCGTCACGCCCGGAAACGTGATTCCCCACCGCTTGCCTGTCGCCGGATTGATCGATCCCGGCCCCGTAGTCCCGCGGCATCCGCTGACGATGTTCGAACAGATGACGAAGTACTTGTCGGTGTCGAAGCCCTTGCCGGGCCCGATCATGTTGTCCCACCAGCCGGGCTTGCCGTCTTCCTTGGACACACCGGCGGCGTGTGCATCGCCCGAGAACGCGTGCGTGATCAGAATCGCGTTCGACTTTTCCGCGTTCAGCGCGCCATAGGTTTCGTACGCTACGTCGACGGGGCTCAGCGTCACGCCGCAGTCCAGGGCGAGCGAATCGAACCTGGCAAACTGGGTTTCGACAATCACCGGAAACCCCCATGATATCAGGCAGCCCGCTCGCGGAAGTATACTGGGGCGAACGATGAAGCTTTTCACCTCCCGTGCGGCCCTCGCGCTCATGATCGTCTGTTTTCCCGTTGCGCGGGCCGACGACTGGCCGCAGTTCCGCGGACCCAACTCAACCGGAATCTCGCCAGGCACCGCGCCCCTGCCCGTTTCGTTCTCGGCGACCGAGAACGTTCGGTGGTCGGCCAATGCCGGCGACGGAGCGGGCGGAGCCGTCGTGGCGGCGGGCCGGCTGTTCGTGAGCGGCATGACGGGGCCGGAGACCGCGAGCCTGTTCGCGTTCGACGCGGCGACGGGTAAGAAGCTTTGGCAGCGCGATTGGCCCACCGGAACGCTTGCCGAGATCACCAAGCCGAACAGTCACGCAAGCACGACTCCGGCCGCCGACGCCGATCGAGTCTACTTCTACCTCAGTACGCTCGGGCTCCATGCCGTCGATGCGCGCACGGGCCGTGACGTCTGGCACCAGAAACTGCCGACGCCATTCTTTGTTTTCAAGTGGGGACCTGGTGTTTCGCCGGTGCTCTATCGCGACATGGTCCTGCTCGGTCAGGACGACGATCTCTATCCGTCCCTTCAGGCTTTCGACAAGAAGACCGGCAAGCTGCGATGGAAAGACGATCGCCTCGATATGGCCGTGAACTACACGCATCCGGTGGCCTGCACCGCTGGCGGCCGCACCGACCTTGTCCTCGGCGGCACGGGTATGTTGATCGGCTACGATCCGGACACGGGCAAGCGGCGATGGTGGGCCAAGTCGCTTCTCCGGAATCTCAAGACCACTCCGGTTTGCCAGGACGGCGTCGTTTATATCTCCGTACAAAGCGGCGGGATCGCGAATCAGTGGCTGGCTTCGGTGGACCAGTGGAGCACCGGGAACAAAGACGGCAAGGTGACGAAGGCCGAGATCCAGGCGTTCGTCGGCGCGGTGCCAGTTCCGGAGATCTTCTATCGCAGAACGTTCGACCGGGGCGACCTCAACAAAGACGGCGTGCTCGAGGGCCGAGAACTCGATGTTGCGTTTCTTCATCCGGACAATTTCGCCGGTGCGGACTTCCAATCGCTCGGCGAGAAGGCGGCGAGCGAAGCCATCCTCGCTGTTCGCACCGGTGGAGAGGGCGACGTGACCGCTACGCACGTTCTCTGGAAGCATCCCACCAAGCACACCGATCACATCGTGTCGCCCCTGGTTTCGAACGGACGGATGTTTCTCGTCAAGGGCGGCGGGATCAACACGGTGTTCGAGACAAAGTCCGGCAAGCCCGCGCGTCCCCCGCAACGGCTCGGGACTCCGAGTGACTACTTTGCGTCACCCGTGCTCGGCGACGGCAAGATCTACGTCGCCGGAGAAAGCGGCGTGGTGCTCGTGGTGAAGGATCATCCCGAGTACGAGGTGCTCGCCCAGAACGACATCGGCGAAGCCATCGTGGGAACTCCGGCCATCGCCGATGGCAAGCTCTTCATTCGCACGCGGACCAAAGTGCTGGCGATTGGGGTACCCAAGCAGTGAGTACGATGAGAACCGCGATCCCATTCTTCCTCGCTGCGGTGGCGAGCGCCCAGACTCTCTCGACCGGACAGGCTGGGCTCAAGCTTTACTCCGAACACGTTCGCCCGGTTCTCGAACGCCAATGTCAGGCATGCCACGGCGGGTCTTCGATTCAGGGCGGGCTCGATCTATCGAGTCGCGAGGCGCTGCTGCGCGGCGGTGGCCGCGGGCCTGCCGTCGTTCCGGGAAACTCGAAGGGCAGTCTCCTGTACAAGACCATCACGCATCAAGAGCCGCCGCACATGCCGCTTCGCGCCGCGAAGCTGCCGGCGGAGACGGCGGCGCTGATCGCGCTGTGGATTGATCTCGGCGCTCCGGACGACGCCGCCACAGTGGCCGCCGTTACCACGGCGATTTCGAAGCCGGCGGCCGATCCACTGTTCGAGAGGGTGCGTCCAGTTCTCGAAACACAGTGCCTCAATTGCCACGGTGGCAAGTTCAAGCAAGCGGGCCTCGATCTCACCTCGCGCGAGAAGTTGCTGCGCGGAAGCGACGGGCACAAGGATGTCGTGGTGCCGGGTAATTCGGGGACGAGCCTGTTGATGAAGAAGATTCGCCACCAGCATGAGCCCGCGATGCCCTATCAGGGAGCGAAACTGCCGGGCGAAACAATCGCCGCTTTCGCTGCCTGGATCGACGCCAAGGCTCCATACTCGGGCGATCTCCGCGCGGCGGGCGAGCAGAAGGCCTTTTTGCACGGGGGCGATCATTGGGCGTACAAGACACCGAAGCGCCCGCCGCTGCCTCAGGCCGATTCGCGCGGTTGGGCTCGTGGCCCGATCGATCAGTTCATCGCGGCGGAGCACCGGAAACGGAAGCTCGAGCCGATGCCGGAAGCCGATAAGCCCACGCTGCTGCGGCGCGTTTACCTTGACCTGACCGGACTGCCGCCCACTCCCGAACAGGTCGCGGCGTTCGTGAGCGATCCGTCTCCGAAGGCGTACGACAAGGTGGTCGAAGACCTGCTCTCATCGCCGTCCTACGGCGAGCGTTGGGGCCGGCACTGGATGGACGTTTGGCGTTACAGCGACTGGTACGGACTGCGCAGTTTCGGCATCCTGCAGAACAGCCAACGTCACATGTGGCATTGGCGCGACTGGATCGTCGAGTCGCTGAACGAGGACAAAGGTTATGACCGGATGATCCACGAGATGCTCGCTGGAGACGAGATCGCGCCGGAAGATCCGAAGACGCTGCGGGCCACGGGATTCCTCGCGCGGAACTACTTCCGGCCGAACCGCAATGCGTGGATGAAAGATACGGTAGAAGGCGTCACCTCCGGACTCCTGGCGACGACGCTCAAGTGCGCGCGCTGTCACGACCACAAGTTCGATCCTCTAGCCCAGGAGGAATACTATCGCTTCCGTGCCTTCTTCGAGCCTTATGACGTTCGCACCGATCCGGTGCCTGGACAGACCGACGCGTCCAAGGATGGACTGCCGCGCGTGTTCGACTCCGCGCCGCGCGACATCGACGGAACCGGCCCCGCCATCTACGCGCAGACGTTCCGCTTTGTCGGCGGCGACGAGAAGAACCCCGACAAGGCGAATCCGGTCTCGCCCGGTGTTCCCGAGATCCTCGGCAGGCTGACGGACCCGATCCAGCCCGTGAAGCTGCCACTTGGCGCCTACTATCCGTTGATCCAGCCGTTCGCCAGCCGTGACCTTCTCGCACGGGCCCGTCACGATATCCGGCAGGCCGAAGAGGAGTTCGCGGAAGTCAACCAGGCGCTGTCTGCGGCGGAGAAGCGCGCTTCGTCGCCCGAACAGCAGGCGGCGGAATTACGGGTCGCGCGCGTCAGTTTCGAGAAGGAACTGAAGCCGATCTTCGCCAAGCACTGCATTACCTGTCACGGCGACTACTATCCGCGCAACGAGTTTCGCCTCGTGAGCATGGAACTCATGATCGAAGGCGGATCGAAAGACGGGCCGGCCGTGATTCCCGGCAACAGCGCTCGCAGCACGTTGCTGCAGCGGTTGCGGGGAGAGATCGAACCGCGGATGCCGGGAGAAGCGGGTCCGCTGTCGAAGGCCGAGATCGACCGGATCGCAAAGTGGGTGGACCGTCTGCCGGCGGCAGAGCCCGGACTCGCGCTGCAGCGGGCCCGCGAAGCGGTGGCGCTCGCCGGGAAGAGGCTCGCCTGGCGCAAGCTCAACGTGTCGGCGCTCGAAACGCGGATCGCTGCCGATCAGGCGAAGTTCGCGGATCCGCCGGCCGCGAACGCCAAGGAACTGGCCGATGCGGCCAAAGCCGCCGAACGCACGGCCGAGTTGGCCAAGTCCGAGATGCACTTGCTCGACGCGCAACAGAAACTCGCCGATGCGGCTCGCACTCCCGCCGCGAACGCGCACGAGTCCGCGCAAGTGCGTGAGAAGCGC
Organism: uncultured Acidobacteriota bacterium; assembly: GCA_902825945.1. GTDB lineage: Bacteria > Acidobacteriota > Terriglobia > Bryobacterales > Bryobacteraceae > SYLY01. Next base: position 91,520 of record CADECY010000016.1, on the reverse strand, counting down.
GTGAAGTTCGCGAACAGCCAGGTCGCGGCCGCGCTTGCGGCGCTGAATCGGGCAAAGGAAGACTACACCCCGGTCGGCAAGCAGTATCCGAAGACCAGCACGGGCCGGCGCACGGCGCTAGCGCACTGGATCACCAATCAGAACAATCCGCTCACGGCGCGTGTCGCGATCAATCACATCTGGATGCGCCATTTCGGCCAGCCTCTCGTCGAATCGGTGGATGATTTCGGCGTCCGCGCGAAACCGCCGTCGCATCCGGAATTGCTCGACTGGCTGGCGTTGGAACTGATGGAGAACAAGTGGAGCATGAAGCACATCCATCGCGCCATCGTCACCAGCAGTACGTATCGCATGCGCTCCGCGGCGGACCGCCCGAACCACCCCAACGTCTCCTCGGATTCGGGCAACCGCTATTTGTGGCGCATGAATCCGCGGCGTATGGAAGCGGAGACGTTGCGCGACAGTCTGCTCGCGGTTTCGCAAGAGCTCGACCGCACGCTCGGCGGACCGGAACTCGACGAGTACTCGGGACAGACCTCCCGGCGGCGAAGCCTCTACTTCACGCACACGCCGAATGAGAACGTGCAGATGCTGAAGACGTTCGATCAAGCCGATCCGGCGGGCTGTTATCGCCGCTTCGAAAGTGTCGTGCCGCAGCAGGCGCTGGCGATGTCGAACAGCGAGATCAGCTTTACCCAATCGCGTCTGCTGGCCCGCAAGCTCTCCGCGCCAGTGGGCGGCGGCTCGCGCGAGTTCGTTGCGGCGGCCTTCCAGCGAATCCTTGGCCGTGCGCCTTCGGCGGATGAGGAAACCGAGAGCGTCCGATTTCTGCACCAGCAGACGGAACTGCTGAAGGATTCGGGCAAGCTCACGCGGTTCGAGTCCGGGAACGTGACCGAGGTTGCCGCAGCGGCCGATCCGGCGCAGCGTGCCCGCGAGGGACTCGTCCATGTTCTGATCAATCGGAACGAGTTCCTGATGGTCCGCTAGGATATAATCCGAAGCAGATGAAGCGTCCGGTCCACCGCAGGAGTTTTCTGTCCGATCTCGGCATGGGCGTCACGGGTATGGCCCTGGGCGCGATGTTGCATCGCGATGGCTACGCGGCGTCGACCGCTGGCGATCCCGCGTGGCGGCCGCCCGACGGTTTGCCGCATTTCGCGCCGAAGGCGAAGAGTGTCATCTGGCTATTCATGCAAGGCGGCGCGAGCCACCTCGAGACGTTCGACCCGAAGCCCGAATTGAACAAGTATGCGGGAAAGACGATCTCGGAAACGCCGCACGCGCACGTGCTCGACTCGAAGTTGAACAAGAACACCGTGCTGTTCACGGGCAAGGAGCGGCGTGCGCAATCGAAGATCCTGCCGCTGCAGGTGGGTTTCAAGAAGCGCGGCAAGAGCGGAATCGAAGTGTCGGATTGGTTTCCGCACGTCGGCGATTGCATCGACGATATCGCCGTGGTCCGCTCCATGTGGACCACCGACAACAACCACGCGGCGCAAACGCAGTTCCATACGGGCCGGCACATCTTCGAAGGAATGTTTCCGTCGCTCGGATCGTGGATCCACTATGGACTCGGCTCCCTCAACCAGAATCTGCCGCAGTTCGTCGTGCTGGGCGGACGGATCATGCCACACGATGGCGGTCCGGCCGGCTATTCGGGCGACTACCTCGGACCCCAGCACAACGGCATTATCATCGACGTGAATCCGGCGAATCCGCTGCCGTTCGCGGCGCCCGTCGATGGCGTATTTCGCGAAGAGCAGGCGGCCGAGTTCAAGCTGTTGCGGCGCTTCAACGAAATGGAGGCGGTGCAGTATCCCGAAGATCCGGCTCTGCTCGCGCGCATCAAGTCATACGAATTGGCGTTCCGGATGCAGACGTCGGTTCCGGAACTCTTCAAGTTCTCTGAAGAGAACCCCGCGACACACCGTCTCTACGGACTCGACAACCGGGTGACCAAGCCGTTCGGCGAGATCTGCCTCACCGCGCGCCGGTTGGTGGAGCGCGGCGTGCGATTCGTCGAAGTGATTCACGGATACTCGACCGACACGCTCGGCTGGGACGCCCACTTCGACCTGAAGATGCTGCATGGCCGGACATGTTCGGAGACCGACCAGCCGATCGCGGGTCTGCTGAAGGATCTGAAGCAGCGAGGCATGCTCGACGAAACGCTCGTCGTCTGGGGCACCGAGTTCGGCCGCACGCCAGGCGTCGAAGGCAAGACCGAAGGCCGCGATCATCATCCCACCGCGTTCAGTTGCTGGATGGCGGGTGGCGGTATCAAGGGTGGCGTGGTCCATGGCGCGACCGACGAACTCGGGTTCCATTCAGTGGAGAACCGGCACTACGTGACGGACCTGCATGCGACGGTCCTGCATCAGATGGGGCTGGATCCGCGGCGGTTGACGGTTCCGGGGCGGCAGCGGATCGATCTGGACTACGGACAGAAGATCGCGGAGATCATCGCGTAGGAAACCGGGATTGCGGCCCGCGAATCAAACTTCATTGCCGCCGCAAATCCGAAGGATCGTATTGGTGAGCCCGCGAAGCTCCGCGCATTGTGCGATGGCGAGGGAAAGGTCGTTCTCGCGCAGGATGCGCGCCGCATCGCGGGTCTTCCAGTAGCTGTCGCGGCACTTTCCGGCCTCGAAGATCTCTTTCAGCCGATACGCCGGAGGCTTGCCATGATTGACCTGCTCTGGCGGACCCCAGGGCGCCTTCACTTGCGTAGCCTTCGAGAGACGGCGGATGGTTTCCCAGTACGGTAGCAGCCAAGCCTCGAAGTCGTACTGCGCTGCGTGCGGATGGAATCTGATCTCAGGACCGACCCGGTCCCGCATCTTTGCTTTTGCATCGGCTGCATCCAGGAACTCTGGCGGATTCTTACCTGTGTACACGTCGGTCAAGGCGATGACGTGATCGTAACCATCCGCGAGGAGGTTATCGACCACCCGCCTCAGCTTCTGCTCCGTCGGTATTCTGCCGTCATGCGCGGAGGGTGCGATCTTGGGCCTGGGCCTGTTCTCTCCAGCAAGCCGGTCGTCGATGAACTTCTTCAAGAAGGGAAGAAACACCTTTTCCGTCTTCCCTTCGGCGATGAAAGCGATTTTCAACTTCGCCCTCCGATGCGGCCCATTCGCCAAATCTCATCCAACGAATACTCGGACAGCCAGCGGTCCAAATCGAGGGAATCCGCCCACGTCAGCTTGGCGGACCCGTCCTCCGCCGCGTCCATGACGAGGACCTCTTGCGGGTCGAGGAAGCGGATCAAGCGATCCGAGTGCGTCGCGACGATCACCTGGGTTCGCTTCGATGCGCCACGCATGAGGTCCACCAGCAAGCTGAGGAGTTCCGGGTGCAGGCTCACCTCCGGTTCGTCGATCATCGTGATAGTCGACAACTCCGGGCCCTGCAGAAGTGCTGCCAGCCACAGGAAGCGGAGTGTGCCTTCCGATAGTTCGTGGATGTAGAGCGGCTTCGGGAAATCGCGATCATTCCATGTGAGCGACAGCAATCCAGCGGCGGCGGGCGGGAAATTGAACGATTGAAACGCAGGAAACGCGGCGCGAATCGAGTCTTCGATCATCTCGAAACGGTCCCGATCCGTTTCGCGAAGGTAGTAAAGATAGGGAACCAAGTCCTCGCCATCCGCGCCCGGCAGGGAGGCCGGCTTCATTGTCTGTGGAAGCTTCACGGGCGCCCGCGGACTCACATCGAGAGCATGGTAGTGAGTGGCCGTCGCGAGGGTACGCCGCAACTCTTCGGGCTCGCGGAACATTCTCGGCACCTGGGCCAGGGAAGTCTCGAGCGGACTGTGCTCCCAGTCTGGACGGACTAAGCTGCCCTTCTGGACTTCGAAGTAGCGAATGTCGCTTCGTGAGGAGTCGATGTGCTTGAAGGGTTGAGAGTAGCCTTCCCTTTGCTGGTAAAGCGTTTCGCGCTCCACACGATACGATCCGCCAGACGGCTCCACGCTCAACTCGTAACGCAGCGGTTGGTGCCCCGGCACCGCCATGTCCACCGCCCAGCTCAGGTTCGAAGCCCTTCCGCGGGTGAGGAGCGATGCGACTCCACCCATGCGCGATAACTCCGGGTTGAAACGCCCATTCGCGGACGCCGACAGGAGAGTGAGCGCGTCGAGCACGGATGTCTTGCCCACGCCATTGGCCCCAATGAGCACCATGAGGGGCCGGACCTGGATCTCGACATCGGCGAGGCGGCGAAACCCGGCAATCTTCAGGCCGCTGATCTTGTGCACTCCGTCGATTATTGCACGAGCCTGGGCGAGCACATCCTTCCAGCGAGACCTCGACGGTCCTGCATCAGTTCGGGCTCGATCCGATGCGGCTGCCCTGACGGCCGCGGATCGAGTTGGACTACAGCCAGATGAAAATATCGATTGAATCCGCGCGATTCAGGCGTACAATGAAGGTAGCCAGAGGCTCTTTCACGAGAGTTCTCCGAGCGGGAGGTACGCATGAGAATCCAATTCTCGGCGGCTGTCTCCTCTCTGCTGCTCGCCGTTGGCACTACTGCCACGCTACAGGCTCAGACAACCGCGGACTTCTTCAACGACTCCGTCCTCCAAGAGGTTCATCTGCGGATGACTCCGGCGGACTGGCAAACGCTCCACGAAAAATACCTCGAAAACACGTATTATCCGTGCAGTTTCGAATGGAATGGCATCGTCCTCGACAGGATCGGAATCCGGTCCCGCGGCTCGCAGAGCCGTTCCCCCATCAAACCCAGCATCGGGATCGATTTCAGCCGTTACTCGTCGAGCCAGCGCTTCCTCGGCTTGAAGTCGCTGGTGATGCGCAACCTGAATCAGGATGCCACCATGATGCACGAACGGCTGGCCGAGGCGCTGTTCGCCAAGCTCGGCATGCCGCACTCACGAGAGGCGCATGCGCGCCTCTACGTTAATGACGAATATGCTGGTGTGTACCTGTTGGTCGAAGCGATCGATGCACGCTTCGCCGCGACGCAACTCGGCGAAGACTCGGGTTACCTCTACGACTACACACTGGGACCCGGCTACCGGTTTCATTACCTCGGATCCGATCCTAAGCTCTACGTTCCCGTCCTCTTCGATCCGAAAACGCGTTCGGACGATCCCGACGCTGAAGGACTCGTGGAGACGATCCGCTTGGTGACCGAGGCGTCCGACGCTGACTTCTATCGCTTGGTGAGTCCGCGCATCGATCTCGATGATTTCGTGGCGCACGCGGCGATCGAGCAGGCCGTCGCGCAGTGGGACGGTCTGCTAGGGATCAACGGGATGAACAACTTCTATCTCTATCGTTGGGAGTCGACGCGGCAGGCCATGTTTCTGGTATGGGACCAGGATGGCGCCTTCCTATCCAAGGACTGGCCGGTATGGCAGGGCACGGAAGACAACGTACTGATGAGGCGGGCGCTACGCGTGCCCCGGCTGCGTGAGCTCTACGTTTCGATGTTGCGGAACGCGGCCGAGGCCATGGGCGGCGAAGGCGGCTGGCTGTGGCGTGAGATCGGCCGGGTTGACGCCCAGATTCGCCGAGCGGTCATTGAGGATCCGGTGCGGCTATGCCGCAATCCGGATATCGGACCGTGCCCATTCGAAAACTACGAGTCCGGGGTGAACGATCTGCGATACTTCGCCCGTGACCGCGCGGCTGCGATCGCCGCCGAATTAGGTCTGGACTCTCATCCCTTGCGCTTGTCTCCGGGTAGTCTCACGAACCTCGCCTCTGGCGAGGCTCCGGTCACCGCGGGGAGTTTGGCGAGGATCCGCGCGAATCTCCCATTAGCGCGAACTTTCTTCGCTTTCGGGCCCGAGCTGCCCACCTCGCTCGGCGGCGTCGTCGTGAATACTGCTGCCGGCCCTTCGCAATTGCTGTCGGCCGGGCCGGATGGAGTCGTATTCATGGTCCCCGCATGGCTCTCGTGCGCGCCTCAGCCCGTCACGGTGTCCGCCGGTGGCGCCGAAAGCAACGCGATCATGGCCGACGTCATGCCGACCGCGGCCGGTGTGTTTGGCGTCGTTCACTCGACCGGCGTGATGGTGAGCCCGGAATGGCCGGCCGCGGCCGGAGAACTGGTTTCGATTTACGCGACCGGTGTCTGGCCAGGGAACACCGGCGCACCTGTCAAGCCACTCGAGTTGAGGATTGGCACGCAGGCCGCGCGTCTGATCTGGGCCGGACCGGCGGGCCTTCCCGGTGTGCAGAAGCTCACTGTTCAATTGCCGGAAGAGCCGGCATCCGGCGACGATGTCCCGCTCGTGATCACGCTCGATAGTGAGCCGGGTTTCACCTACCCGGTGAGCATGCGATAGGAGATCGTCATGAAACGGATCCTGCTCGTTCTGTTCGGTTGCGCCACTGCGCCGGCCGCGTCGCTCTGGTGGGGCCCGTACCTTCAGAACGTCTCGCGAACAGAGGCAACGATCATGTGGGCGGCTCGGGGCGAGGGTGGGGGCGCGGTACGGCTCCGCGGAGGTGGCTCCGCAGAAAGGGTCGAATCGCGCGTGCTGGCGCTCACGCCCCCGGTTACCCAGCTCGAAGAGACTCTGTATCTGCACCGGGCCGAAGTGACCGGCCTCACGCCCGGAGCCCTCCATTACTACCAGGTGATTCTCGAGGGGCGGCCAGCCTCGCCCGAGTCCTCTTTTCGAACGGCTGGAGACGGGCCGTTCCGCTTCCTCGTCTTCGCCGACAGTGGCGATGGCCGCGAAACCCAACGCAAACTCGCTGCCCTCATCGAAAAGGAACAAGCGGATCTGGTGATTCACGCCGGCGACATCGCCTATTGGGAAGGGCGGTTCCAACAGTACGCGGACACGTTCTTCGCCATTTATCCTTCACTGCTGGCCCGTACGCCGCTGTTCACCGCGCCCGGTAATCACGATTATCCTGGAGACGCCCTCGCCTACCGGCAGGTTTTCTCCCTTCCCCGGACGGGCGTTCCGCCGGAAGGCTGGCAACGATACTACTCGTTCGACTGGGGCAATACGCACTTCACCGCCATCGACACGAATACGCCTCTGGAGGCCGTGGAGCAGGGGGACCGGACGATGATCGAGTGGCTCGATCGCGATCTCGAAGCCACGCGCCAAACTTGGCGGATCGTCTACTTCCACCATCCGCCGTTTCCGTCCACGCCCTACAAGATCGATGACCCGAACTGTGCTCTGGCGCTCCGGCACTTGACGCCGGTACTCGAACGGCACGGTGTGCATCTCGTCATTGCCGGTCACGAGCACATCTATCAGCGCACCCGCTCGCGGCGCGGAGGCCGGTTTCAGGATCATGACCGGGGGACGACCTATCTCACCGCCGGTGGCGCCGGTTCACAGATCTACGACTCTGGAACCGGTGCCTTCATTGCCAACGCCACCGGCGCCTCCCACTACTTGCGCATCGATGTGAACGGCTCGCGGCTGGACGGAGAGGCCATCGGATTCGGCCCCGAACCGATCGACCGGTGGAGCCTCACCGCGGCGCCGCTTCTCCCGGAACCCGCGGCAGTGGATGCCGCCGCATTCGCGCCCGCGATCGCTCCAGGCGGCCTCGTTTCCATCTTCGGCTGGAACCTCGCGGCCGCCGCGGGAGATGCGGCGAGCGTTCGCATCGATGGCACCGGAATTCCGGTGCTATTCGCATCACGCCTGCAAATCAATGCGCAGCTTCCGTTCGACGTGGGTGCCGAAGCCGAGATCGAAGTCACGACGCGGGAAGGAACCGCAAGGCAGAGGATCCAGGCCCGGCGCACGGCTCCAGCGATCTTCACGTCAGCGCACCAGGACCTTCGGCTTGCGGTTGCCACTCATGCCGATGGCCGGCGCGTGAGCGAACTCGATCCCGCCGTCCCCGGCGAACGTATCGACCTGTTCGTCACGGGACTCGGCCGCGTGCGGGGCGCGATCCGCGTGGGTGAGCCGCCGCCCGAAACACCACCGCTCGATGTCGAAGCGGAGGTGCGGGCTCAGGCCGGCGGAACCGGTGCGGAGGTGGTGCGGACGCGCCTCGCGCCTGGCTTGGTCGGGATGTACCGCATCACCATCGCGATTCCGGAAGGAATCGATAGCGGATGGATGACGATTCAGGTGTCGGCGAACGGAGCCATGAGCAATTCGCCCGTGATTCCAGTCAAGAGGAGGTAGCCTTGCATGGCGCCGCCAGCGGCACCACTCGAGGGAGGCCGATCAGCCGGATGGCGGCCAGAGGCGGCTGCCAATCCGGGTAGATGCTGAGATCCGAAACCGGCCTACGCCGCAGTCCAGCCGCCGTCGATCGAATGCACGCCGCCGTTGGCGAACGCTGCTTCGTCCGATGACAGATACAGGGCCATGTAGGCGATCTCTTCCGGCTTTCCGAGCCGTCCGATCGGCTGCCGCGCGTTCAATTCCGCGCGGACCTTCTCTTTCTCGTGCTTGTGATATTTCTCGAGGTAGCCTTCGACGAACGGCGAGTCGACCGTGCCGGGGCAGATGCAGTTCACGCGGATCTGCGTCGGATAGTCGAGTGCCAACTGCCGGGTCATGGCAACCACCGCGCCCTTGGTGGCGCAATACGCGTAACGCCGCTTGACGCCGACGAGTCCGGCCACCGACCCGATATTGACGATGCGGCCCTGCGAGGCAAGTAGTAGCGGCATCGCGCCGCGCGTGACGAGGAAGCATCCGGTCACGTTCACGCGCATCAGCCGTTCGAAGTCCGGCAGCGACGTTTCCTCGACACTGCCCACCAACCCGATGCCCGCGTTGTTCACGAGAACGTCGAGTTTGGGGATCGAGGCGAAGGCCGCGGCCACGCCCGCTTCATCGGTGATGTCGCACCTGATGTAGCGCCCGCCGGGCAATTCAGCGGCGAGCGCGGTGCCGCGGGCCTCGTCGAGGTCCATGATGATGACGGCTGCTCCAGCCGCCGTGAAGATCCGGGAGCAGGCTTCGCCGATTCCACTGGCGCCGCCGGTTACGAGCGCGACGCGCCCATCGAGACGAAAAGGAGTTTGAGACATGAGCTAAAAAATCAATCGTAGTCCAATCTGGGCTCGGCGCGCGTTGGTGCCGTCCGGGAATCCCGCCGAGGCCGACCCTTCGCCCAATCGAGGCGTCACCGAAAGCACGCCATTCGTGGCCTGATAGGCTTGGCTGTTCACGCTCGTGTTGTAGACGTTATTGAACAGGTTGAACACCTCGAAGTTGAACATGCCGAGCACGCGCTCGGTGATCGGGAACGCCTTCGACAACCGTGCTTCCGTGCGCAGCACGCTATCGGTTGGAAGCGTCGAAACGGGTTGGAAAGGCACGCGGCTGCTGCCGCCGAATCCGTTGAGCGTACCGTTGAACGCGGCTCCCGCGAACGGCGCGCCGGATACGAAAATCGTTGGCGTGAAGTATGCCGCTGAATGCGCGATCGTGATCTGCGAGATTGTCCAGTTGTTGATGAGGTGCCTAGCGAGCAAGCTTTGCGATTTGGTGAACGTGGGCGTCCAGATCGTGGTAACCACCAGCCGGTGGCGCTGATCGAGCTGGGAGTTCCCCTTATCGTAAGAGTAGTTGCCGTTGTACAGCGACCGGGGCGTGTTGAAGAATAGGTTGCTGCTGCCGCCGCCCTGGTTGTTGTCGATCGCGTGCGACCACGTGTAGGCCGCCGATGCCTCGACGCCGTGCGACATCCGCTTCTTCAACTGCACGACGAGGCCGTTGTAGTAGGCGTTGGCGCCGTTGTCGACCATGTTCAAGCCTCGATACCTGGCGTCGACGCGATTGGCGAGGCGATAGGTGTCGGTGGTGTAGGCGCCCACCTGATTGCCGGAAGCATCATTGATCCGGAAGGTGACGGGCGCGCCCACCGGGCCGATGTTCAGATCTCGCGTGGTGAACAACGCGACGGCACGCGACCAGACGTAGGACGCCGTGAGCCCGAGGTCCCGGGTGAGTGCCCGCTCGATTCCGAGATCGGCCTGCTGCGTGTACGGGTTTCGGAAATCGGGTGCCGCGAACTGCACGCTGACCGTTCCCGCCGGCGGAGTGCGGTCGAGGTTCGCGAGGCGATTCGGGAAGACAGGTCCCAGCGCCAGATCGCTCGCAAGCGTTCCCTGCAGGCTCAGCGACTTCTGGAACACCGCGTTGCCGCTGTGCAGATTATTGATCAGTGCGCCGGGGAACCGGGCGTAGAAGATGCCGTAGCCGGTGCGCAGCACCGTCTTGTTGTCGTTGAAGGCGTAGGCGAGGCCCACGCGTGGCGCGAAGTTCTTTCCTGGTTGATTGATTTTCGCCGTCAGCGGATAGTCGGGATTCGAGACGCGTGGCTGCGTGTAGGAGGCATGTTCGTAGCGGAGACCGGCGTTCAAGGTTAGGTTCTTAGTCGCCCGGAACTGATCCTGGACGTAGAGCGACTTGTCCCGGATCGTGATGTCGACCACCGGATTCCCGAACGTCTGGCTGAAACTCTGCCAGCGCTTGGCGCCGGTGGTGTTGCCCGTGAAGTCCTGAGCGAAAGCCGTGAACGTTGCGTAGCTGTAGGTTCCGTTCCGGTTGATCATCACATCCGAGTAATCACGCGTGTTCATGATGTCGCCGCCAACTTTGAGCGTGTGCTTGCCGAGGGTCATCGTCAGATTGTCGGCGATCTGGTGACGGTTCTCGCTCGGATTGAGACGCGGCAGATAGTCGGCAACACCGAGGTTCGCCTGGTTCTGCACGGTGAGCGTGATCGCGCCGATCGACGGGAACAGTTTCTCGTTCGGCGAGTCGAACAGACGGTCCTTGAACCAGCCGTAGCGGAGTTCGTTGACGACTGTTGCGGAAGCGATCGATGTCCACGACGCGCGGCCATAGCGGGTTCGCACCGTGGAGTCGCCATTGTTGCCGAGGGCGGCACCCGTGTTGAGCGCGGCGGCCGTCGCGATGCCGTTCGGCGAAATCCACTTCAGATAGTTGAACGACAGGCTGAACGTGTTGCGATCGGTGGGACGCCAATCGAGCTTGCCGAAGCCGAGGTCGGAGTCAGCACGGCGGTCGACCGTGAGGAAATGCCGGCGCATGAACTGCTGGGCCGCTTCGCACTGAGCCGGCGTGGCGGTGCACTGGCCCACGAAGTTCCCGGCACCGTCAAACAGCGGCGGCCGGGTCAGTGACGAGTCGATCGGGAAGTTACGGCGCGTCACTTCTCCATTGAAGAAGTAGAAGAGCTTGTCTTTCCGGATTGCGCCGCCGAGAGATCCACCTGCCTGATGCCGGGTCTCGGGCGGATTGGAAACAGCGTAGCGATCCCGCGCATTGAAGTCTTGATTGCGGAAGAACCAGTAGCCGGAACCATGGAGATCATTCGTGCCGGACTTCGTCACCGTATTGATCACGCCGCCGTGCGCGCGCCCGAACTCCGCCGAATAGCCGTTGGTCAGGGTCTCGAACTCCTGCACCGCGTCCTGCGAAATCTGCGACGTGATGCGCGTGCGGCCTGCGTTCTCGTTGAAGTAGCCGTTGGTCGTGTCATTGCCATCAGTGAGGAACGAGTTTCCGCCGGCGATGCCGCGGAAGCTCACGAGTCCGAAGGTGCCATCCGCCACTACCGCTGGCGTGAGCAACACGAACGAGTCGACGCGGCGGCCGTTGATCGGAAGGTTCAGGATCTGACGGCTGTTCACGACGGCGGAGTTGCCCGTGCGAGTCTGCTCGATGATCGGCGCGGCATCGGTCACCTGGACTGCGGTCGCGGCACCTTCCACATCGAGCCCGACGTTGAGGTTGATCGTTTGCCCGACGAGGATTTCGATCTCCTTCAACTGATACGCGCGAAACCCGGGCGCGGTGACCTCCACCATCCAGCCGGTTGCCGGCACGAGCGCGGGCGCGTTAAAGACACCGGCCTCGTTGGTGGTGAGGGCGCGGCGAATGCCTTTGCTCTCGTTGGTAATCGTGACCGGTGCATTCACCACCACGGCGCCAGAAGCGTCGCGCACCACGCCAGAAATGGCCCCGAAGCCAGCCACTGCCTGCGCCATGGCGCACGGCGCGGTAATCGCGAAAAGCAAGGACCAGGACAGCTTGTACATGAGGACTCTCCCCTTTGATTCCAGGATAGCCCGAGCGCGTGTTTCAGCGGCGTGTCGAAACGGTGACGGATTCCACGAGCAGGCCCGCTGCATCGGTCCCCGGCACCGTGGACCGGATACGCAAGTAGTTCGCCCCAGCGGACTCGTGCCGGAGCGGAAGCGTGGCTGCGCGTGCTCCGTCCAGGGACACGCGCGCGATTCGGCCGGTGGTGCTCCACTCGACATCGAGCCGGTGCCATCGATCCGGCTCCGCTCGCAGCGATTCGAGCGCAACGTTCCACAGAGAATAGAAACGATCTTCTTTGTCCCACGGAGGCGAGTAGTGATCGGCGAGTGCGAGATTGGCTCCACGAAATCCGGCGTTGAGCCGGAATCGCATCGAGAGCTTTCCCGCGGGCCCGTTCGGAAAGTTCCAGACGGCGCCGGCCGGCCAATCCGCGTGCGTCTTCGCGATCCACATGACTGGCTTGCCCTCGGACTCGATTCGTTCGACTCCCTTGGTGCCAAACCATGTCCAATCGTCGAGGCTCTTTGCGAAGTCCGCTTGCGCGCCGGTCTCGTAGAGCCACTTCGGATCGAGTGACACCAGCGCCGTGCGTCCCTTGCCTTGTCCGGAGCGGATGAGCACCTCTCCGTCGAACGCCGTGGTTGGGAACGGATAGGCGGTTCCGAAGTCGCCGCCGGGCGGGGGTGGCTCGGCGCGCTTCGGATCCGCGAGGACTTCGCGATAACCGATCCACGATTTACCCTCGTCCTCCGAGATGGCTGCGTGCAGCACTTGCCGGCCGCCGTAGGCGTAGGGGAATCGCTGGCAGTTGTTCCAAAGCAGTACGAGTCTGCCGTCATCGGTGCGCGTGAGTCCGGCGGGCGAATCCGAATTGCGGATCGCGCTCGGCATGGGCTCGCTCCAACTCGCTCCGTCGTTCGAAAACGATTCATAGAAGCGGCCCGTCTGTCCCCGAATCAGCATCCAGACACGGCCGTCCTTCAATTCGATCGCCACGGGCTCGACCGCACCGTAAGCGGAAACAATGTCCGGAGTCTCGATCGCGAGCGGAGTCTTCGAAAGATGGAACGTCTCGCCGTGATCGTCCGAGTAGACCACGGTCGAAAGGAAGTGTCCGAGATAGGTGAAGGCGGCGAATCCTTCACCGCGATCGCGCCAAGTCCGTTTCACGTAGTAGGAAAACGGAAGCACGATGCGGCCGCTTTTCAGTTGCAGCACCGAGTTGAGCGCGCCAGTGTATCCGGCCCAGATCTCCTTCGGCTTCGACCACGCGGTGCGGGCGGCGTTCGACTTCATGTGCCAGATGTCGATCCGGTTGCCTCGATAGTCATCGGACGCCGGCCGTTCGCCCTCTCCGCGCGCGCCGAGCGTGTACTTGGTCATGCGAACCAGAAACAGATGGACTTCGCCTGAGCGATCCACCAGCGGCTCGGTGCCGCCGAAGGTTCCGGGCTTCTCGGCGAAGGCGTGGATCGAGCGCGGTGAACTCCAGGTCCGGCCGTTGTCTTTCGACAACATTTCGAATAACTCGTCGTGATCGCCCGCGCGCTTGACGATCCAGCCGCCGAGCGTGCGATCCGGCAGGCGGGCCACGATCGGACTGTCGTCAAGGAGCGAGATGACGCGCGGCGGGCTTGCCGCGCCCGCGATCGCCACGATCGCGATGGAGAGAAGCAGTTGCCGGAGACCCATGAAAGAGATTGTCGCCGAACGCGGTGCCGCGAAGCGCAGCGGGGTGTATTACTATGTCCAGGTATCCTTGAAGAGGTTCCATGATCCGAACTCACCTCGCTGTCGCCCTGCTCGCGGGAGCATCCTTGTGCTCCGCACAGATCTTCACCGCCAATCTCACGGGCGCCGTGACCGATCCCACCGGCGCCGCCATCCAGTCCGTTACGGTCAAGATCACCAACGTTGCGACGAAAGAAGTCCGCCAAGCGGTGACCGGAGCCGAGGGCCGCTATACGTTCTCGCAGTTGCTTCCAGGCCGCTACGAACTCCGCGCGGAGTCCCCGGGCTTCAAGGCCTTCGTGCAAACAGGCATTACGTTGCAAGCGAGTCAGTCGGTCGCACTCGACTTCCCCCTGCAGGTCGGTGAAGTGTCGCAGCGAGTCGAAGTCGCCGCGGCGGTGGTTCAACTCGATACGCAGACCGCCAATCAATCGGTGACGCTGAATCGTGACATGGTGGCCGCGCTGCCCACCAACGTCCGGAATCCGTTCGCGCTCGTGCATGCCACGGCTGGCGTGACCGCGCCCGCCACGGGCATCTCGCAGTCCGTGGCTGACCAGAATCACGACCGTTTCGGATTCAACGGCGGACGCAGCACCACCACGGGCATCCTGCTCGACGGCGTTTCGGTCACCACTGGCAACGGCTGGAACGGATTGATCTATTCGCCATCGGTCGACTCTGTGCAAGAAGTCCAGATCATCCGCAACTCGTACGACTCGCAATATGGCCGGTCGGGCGGCGGCGTGGTGAGCGTGGTGACCAAAGGCGGCGGAGCGGTCTATCACGGTACGGTGTTCGACTTTCTGCGGAACTCGGTGCTCGATGCCAACTCCTGGATCAACAACCGCGGCGGAAATCCGCGTCCCATGTTTCAACGCAATCAGTATGGAGGTAACCTCTCCGGGCCCATCTGGAAGTCGCGGCGTTTGTTCTTCTTCGCCGGTTATGAAGCCCTGCGTCAGGGCGCGCCCGCCAACTCGACGGTGACGCTGCCCACCACACGCGAGCGCGCCGGCGACTTCTCCGAGACCCGCAACCCGAACAACACTCTTTCGCTCATCTACAACCCCTTCTCGAATCGCCCGAATCCGAACGGCGCTGGCATCGTGCGCGATACGTTCCCCGGAAACCGGATTCCGGCGAGCATGTTCGACCCCGTGGGTGTGAAAGCCGTCGCGCTGTATCCGGAAGCCAACCGCACGGGCAATGCGATCACCAATGCGCTCAACTACTCCGCTACCGGAAAGTCCGTCAACGCAAGCGATCGCGCCGACATCCGCATCGACTGGGCGCGAAGCGAAAAGCACACCATGTATGGACGCTTCTCAGACGCCTGGCGCATCGAAGGTATTCCCGCGAACATCTGGCAATCGCTCACCACCACGGGCCCAATCTCCGGCAATCCGCGGTATCAGATGACCATCGGCAACACCTTCGTTCCGAATCCTACATGGGTGATCAACGTACTCGCCGGACACGGGCGCTGGAACGAACGTCAGCGCGCCCGCGAATACGGCCGCACCGGAACCGAACTCGGCCTTCCGGGTTCGCTCATCAGCCAGATCGACATCCCGAATCTGCCGCAGTTCTACATGACGAACTATTCGAACATCGGCCATTCGCGCGACCTGAATAATTTCAGCCGCACCGACAATTTCCAGGTCAACGTCACGAAGGAGCGAGGAGTCCACAGCATTCGTTTCGGCTTCGCGTGGGAGTCGAACAAGACCACCGGCGGCGGGTTGTTCTCGCCCGAGTTCACCTTCAATCGGGACATGACATCGGGCCCGATCGCGCAACTCGGCGCCACCACCTCCGGCAACGCCGTCGCATCGCTGCTTCTCGGAACCGGAGCGTCCGGCAACGTCCAGAAACCCGCGCTCGGCGCGAGCAACCGCCTCTACTACGCCGGATACTTCCAAGACACCTGGCGCATCGGGTCGAGGCTCACCATCAATCCGGGGCTCCGCTACGACATCCAGCGCGGACCCACGGAGCGATTCAACCGCTACAGCAACTTCCACTACCAAGCCGAGAGTCCGCTCGGTGCGCGTGTTGGACTGCCACTTCGCGGCGGGCTCGTCTTCCTCGATTCGAATCAGCGCGCCTCGTGGGATACCGACTGGTTGAACTTCGCGCCGCGCCTCGGGATCTCCTACAAGCTGACGAACAGGATGGTGGTGCGCACCGGCTACGGCATCTTCTTTCCGCAGGTGCTCGGCAACGGCGATATGACCGGGTTCTCGTCGACCACGCCGTGGGTGCCGTCGATCGGCGGCGATGGCATCAATCCGCAAGACCTGCTTCGCAATCCTTTCCCGGGCGGCCTGTTGCCCGCCGTCGGCAGCGCGGATGGGCTCCTCACCAACATCGGCCGCGGCGCGGGCTCGTTCCAGCGTCACCATCCCGATCCCTACATGCAGAACTACAGCTTCGACATTCAGTACGAGGTGAGCCGGTCGACCGTGATTGAAATCGGCTACGCGGGCCATCAGGGCCGCAAGCTCTCCTACGGAGTCGGCCTCAATGACAATCAGCTCGACCCCGTGCTGCTTTCGCTCGGCAACGCGCTGACGCAACAGGTGCCGAATCCGTTCTTCGGATTCATCCAGGGCGGCGCGCTCTCCGGACGCACGGTTCCGCGGCAGCGTTTGCTGCGCCCGTTCCCGCACTTCGATTCGGTAAATCGCAGCAATCAGGTGGGCGGCGGCAGCTCGAGCTACAACGCGCTGTTGGCGAAAGTGACCAAGCAGTTCTCGAGCGGACTGATGCTCATGTCGAGCTATCAATGGTCGAAGGCGATCGACAACATCGGCGAGACAGAACCCAGCCCCGGCGGCGCGGCCGACGGCTATCGCAACAACCGCGACGTCGGGATCGAGCGCTCTCTATCGGCACACAATCTGCCGCACAGCTTCGTCACGGCGGTGGTCTACGATCTGCCCGTGGGTCGCGGCAAGGCGCTCGGTGCCAACATGAACAAAGTGTTGAACGCGGTCGCGGGCGGCTGGCAGACGGCAGGCATCATCCGCTTCTCTTCCGGACTTCCGGTCCGGCTCACCGCTCCGAGTCAGATCTCGCAGTTCGGCTTCGGGGTCCAACTTCCAGACATTCGCGATGGACGCGAGGTGGCCGTCGACAAGCGCCACCCAGATCGCTGGTTCAACACCAACGCCTTCGCCGCCCCCGCGCCGTTCACCGTCGGCAATTCGCCCCGGCGCCTGCC
>CADECY010000016.1:0-74495 GCA_902825945.1 uncultured Acidobacteriota bacterium | reverse complement strand
AACAAAAGAACGCCGATGTGTCGATCATGAAGAACTTCCGGTATGGCGAGCGGATCCGGGCGCAGTTCCGGGCGGAGGTGTTCAACCTAACGAATACGCCGCAGTTCGGTTGGCCCGATACGATGCTCGGGTCGACTACCTTTGGCGTGGTTTCGAGCACGATGAACATTGGCCCGCGGAATGTTCAGGCTGGCTTGAAGATCGACTTCTGACACTCCCGGCGAGCAGCCGGCAGTGACCGGACTCCATATCAGAAATCGATCCGGCCGCTGAGCTGAATCTGCCGGTTCCCTGACACCGTCGTCACTTGCCCAAAGTTCGGATTGTTCACGCCCGTCGTGATTCCACCGAGTTGATGCCGATTGAAGAGATTGAAGAACTCCGCACGGAACTGGAACCGGACCTTCTCCGTCAGCGGCTGCACCTTGGTGAGTGTCAGGTTTTCGTTGATCGTGCCGAAGCCGCGCACGTTCGAATAGCGATAGGCGCCCGCACCGAGAGTCAGAGGCAGCGGGTCCGCGAACTGGCTCTTGTTCAGATAGGTGTTCGCCGGATTATTGGCGTTGGCGAGATCGAATTTCGACCGTTCGTATCCGTCACGCAGTAGCGCTCCGGGTGCGATGTTCAAACGGTTGACTGAGCCGTTCCAGCCGCTGCCCGCGCCGCTGCCGGTGAATTCGAGCGGTTCTCCGCTGTAGTAGTTGAGGATCGCGGCGAGGTTCCAGCCGCCGAGAATTGCGTTCGCCGCGCGCGGCATGTTCGCCAGCGCACGTTTCCCGCGGCCCACCGGAATGTCGTAGCTCGCGTAGGTCTTGAACATGTGCGGACGGTCGAACTGCGCCACGAACTTCTCGAGGCGCAGGTTGTAGTAATCGAGCGGGCGCGGATCGTTGTCGTTGACCAGCGAGCTTTCAACGTTGCTCATCGTGCGCGACCAGACGTAGTTCGTGTAGAGCGTGAGCCCGTTCGAATATTCGCGATTCAGTACCACCTGCAACGCGTGATAGGTCGAGAAGCCGAGCGGCGATCCGTAGACCTGTACGGTCTGCGTGCCTTGCACCTGCGGATACGGACGCAGGGCCGACGCAACGGTACCCACGAATCCCGGGAATGGATAGCGGACGCCGTTGGCGGCGGCTTCGTTGGCGTTGCGCACCTGACGCGAGAGCGTCGCGCCGTACTGAGACAGAACAGAGGTTGGCAGTTGATTGATCCGCTGCAACTCGCCCACGCGCAGGCGTGTACTCTTGTTCGCCACGTAGCCGAGATCGAGCACGAACTTCTTGATCTCGCGCTGAATGTTGAACGTCACGTTCTGAATGTAGGGAGTCTGTCCGTAGTTCGGGTCGATCATGCCAGGACGAGATTGATTGCCCCAGGAAAGATCGAAGGTCGCGGGTTGGAAGCGATTCGTGGGGAATCCGTTGTCCCAGTTGAAAATGCCGGCCCACGGTTGCACGGGATCGGCGGCGAGGAAGTAGGTGCCGCCCCAAGCGACGCTCGTCGGCTTGCCGAGCGGAACCGCATTGTAGCCGTTCGGCGTGTCGCCTTCGTACATGATTCCGTAGGCGCCGCGCACCGTCCACTTGTCGCGCGGCCGCCACGCGAAGCCGAAGCGCGGGCCGAAATCACGGTAGCTCTTGCGTCCGAAGTAGCGCTTGCCAGTGCAGACGTTGCACGAGCCCGCGAAGTCGTAGGCACCGCGAAGTCCGCTCACGGGATCGATTTTGTCGGGATTCCAACTCGACAAGCGGTCGGCCACTTCGTACACCGGAGGTTGGTACTCCCAGCGCAGTCCGATGTTGAACGTGAGGGTCCGGCTGAACTTGAAGTCATCCTGGACGTAGAGCGCCATGTAGTTCCGCCGTCCGCCGAGCCCCACCGGATCGGTGAGTCCAGCTGAGTCGACGATGCCGAGCAGATAGCTCGCGAATGAATAGCCGATCTGGTTTCCCGAGTAGGGCTCGTTCGGAATCGCGGTGCCGCGCGCGTTGAAGTTGAACGAAGCAGAAGGTGTCTGGCGGCGATTCTGTTGATTGTGGCGGAAGTCGAAACCGGCTTTGAGGAAGTGGCGCCCACGGGAGAAACTCACCGAATCGAGCACGCCCCAGCCATTGTCGGCGCGGAAGCTGACGTTCTGGAATCCGGGCTGCTCCAGCGAGACGAATGGTCCGCCGCCCCAGTTGATCGCCGGATATCCGAGTGTCGACAAGTTGCGGATGCCGAGCAGTTGCGCTCCGTCGGCATCGGCTTCGAGCACCCGCTCGGGATTGCCGCGCCGGTTGTAGGAGAGTGTCAGGTTATTGAGGATCGTGGGGGAAAGCGTCCAATCCCACGCACCGCGCGCGAGCCATCCGTCATCGGGGCGGCGGCGCGTCTTCGCCAACGGACCTCCATAGATCTCGTTCGTATCCCAGAGTCCACCGGCGTCGAGAATCAATCGCGGAGCTTCCTTCAAGTTGTACGAGCCCGAAATCTTGTGGCGCTCGTTGAAGATGTGGTCGCCCTTGCCGGAGTACTGATACTGGTCGAGTTCGGGATTGCCGGACAGCGGGAACACCTGATTCCGCACGAGCGGCACCAGGCCGTCGCCGCCGCGAATTGTGGGGATGTAGTGCTTGGTGGCGATCGCGTTCAGACGATTCGCGACTCCGCTGAATCGCGATACGGGAATCCGATTGCCCGGAAACATGTCGCCGATCCAGCGCCCGCCGGGAAGCTGGCGGAAGGTCGCGGGATCGTAGATCGCGCCGCGTGCCACGGGCCGGTCCATCGCATCGCGGAAGGTGGTGACGGGTCCCAAGAGACGGCTGAAGTCGCCCTGGTAGAACTCGGCGATCGGCGCGTTGCGGTTCGGCGAGGAAAGTCCGTAATTCCGTTCGCGATAGCGTTCATAGGAGAAGTAGAAGAACGTCTTGCCGCGACCGTTGTAGAGCTTCGGAAAGGTCACCGGACCACCGAAGCTTCCCGCCCAGTTCATCTTGCGATCCTGCGGACGCTCGACACCGCGGGCCTTGTTGGCGAACGTATTCGCGTTCAGCGCCTCATTGCGGATTCCCGCGTACAGGCTCCCATGCCAATCGTTCGTGCCGGACTTCATCACATAGTTGAAGACACCGCCCTGCGTGCGTCCGAACTCGGCCGACATGCCGCCGGTTTGGAACTTCACCTCTTGCAGCGCTTCGACCGAGACGGCCATCGGCGAGAAGTTCCCGCCTTGGTTGACGCTGACGGAGGCGCCATCGACGAGCGTCTCGGAAGCGAAATCGACACTGCCGTTGATGTTGTTCCGGAAGCTGTCGCCCGAAACGCCGGGCACGATCGCATACGCGAAGTTCTCGGCCTGCCGCCCGCCCGAAAAGCTGAGCGGCAAGTTGGTGAGCGACTTCGCGCCGAGGCTGGTTCCGATCTGTGGCGTATCGGCGTTGACTCGCGGCAGTTCGGCGGTAACTTGCACCGACTCCGCGGTGGAGCCGACCTCGAGCTGCAGGTCGAGCCGGAGAACTTCCGCAACCTTCAGCGTGATTCCCGTGCGGGTGGCACGCCGGAATCCATCCGCTTCGAACGAAATTTCGTAATCCCCGATCGGCAGGTTCGGACGATTGAACTGACCGGATTCGTTGGTGACCGTTTCAAACCGCGCGCCAGTAGACGTCTGGACGATTCGAACTTTGACGTTCGGCACGGCGGCCCCGCTGGGATCGGTGATCGTACCAGTCATGGCACCACGATCGAGCTGGGCGAGAATGGGAAGCGCAACAAGGAGCAGAGTGGCGGACGAGGACCTCATATTGAGACCACGCTACCATGCTTCGAATACCGCCGAGTTGTCCGAGTCCGCGAAGCCTAACTCTTCCGCCTTCGAAAGCAGATTGTCGTGAGTCGTGCTGAGCGGGAGATTCAGGCCCGCACGAGCGGCTTCGGCGAGAATCAGCCGGACATCCTTGTGATGCTGCCGCAAGCGCGCTTCGGGGGTCCAGTCTCGATTCACCATCTTCGCCCCCTTGCGATCCATCGCGACCGAATGCGCGGGGCCGCTTCGCAGGACTTCGAGCGCCAAGGCCATGTCCACTCCGGTTTCGCGCGCGAAGGCCAGTCCCTCGGCGAGGGCCGCGCGATTCAAGCCGAGTACGAGATTCACAACGAGCTTCATGCGCGCGCCCGCGCCGCAGCCGCCCACGTGGAAATTTCGCGGCGCGAAGCTCTCGAAAAGGGTTTGGCAGGCCTCGACGTCCCGGGCCGAGCCGCCGGCCATCACGACGGCTTCCCGATTCCGCACCTGTCCACTCGAACCCGCGATCGTCGCGTCGACATAGCGGGGCACTCGACGGCCCATCGCTTCCATCTCCGCGGGCTCGCCGGTCGTAGTGTCGACGAGGATCTTCGAGGCGTCGAACAGGTCCGCAATCTCGCCGAGCACCATCGACGAGACTCGGGAATCCGGCAGACACAAGACCACGAGTTCTCCCTGCACGGCTGCGTCGCGCGCGGACTCCGCGGCATGGCAACCGAGGGCGCCCAGCGCTGTCATCCGCTCGGGGCTGGTGTCGAATCCCCAGACCTCGAATCCGGCACCGCTGAATCTCTCCGCGAGCGCGGCTCCGAGCAGACCCGTTCCGATCAAGCCTACCTTCATCCGGAGACTTTCCGAAGCTTGGTGATCCGCCCCACTTCCACCCATTCGGCGACGAAAATGTTTCCGTCGTGATCGAAGCAGGCGCCGTGCGGTGACACGAACTTGCCGGGCACGAAGTCCGTGCGCGGCTTCTTTCGCAAGTCCTGCCAGGTGCCCGACGTGTCTTCGCCGAGATGCGCGATCACGCGATTGTCCGGTCCGAGCAACGTTATCCGTGCGGCGAGATCGGGAATCAGGATCACGCCCTTTCGTTCATGGAAGTGGCACGGTAGATTCACGCCCGCGCCGAATCCGAGATGTTTGCCATCGAGCGAAAAACGTTGCAGGCGATTGTTGGTGCGATCGGCTACCAACAACTCCGGAGCCGCGCCGCGCTGGTCGAGCATCAACCCATGCGGACAGGCCAGTTCGCCAACGCCTTTGCCGTTGCCGCCGAACGAGCGGATGAACTTGCCCTTCGAATCGTATTGATTGATGAAGTACGCGCCGTAGCCATCGGCCACGTAGATGTCGCCGTTCGGCGCGATCGCGACGTTGGTAGGCGAAAACTTCGTCGCGGGCTTGCCCTCTTTGTCGAGCTTGTAATGCGAGGATTCCCTCGGGTATCCGATGCGCATCACCTCCTCGCCGCGCAGCGTCATCTTGACCATCCATGTATGCGCGGGATCGATGCCTGATCCGCGCCCCTTGCCCGTGTCGACGAGGTACAGGAACTCCTCGCGGCCCTCCTGATGAATGTGCAGACCGTGGGATCCACCCTTGAATTCGCTGCCCCAGCTCTTGACGAACTTGCCCTTCTCGTCGAACACGACGATCGAATCGTGCGATTGACTCGACGCATGCACGGTGTGGGCGATGTAGATGCGGCCGTTGCGGTCCTGCCGGATTCCGTGGGTGTTCCCGTAGCTCAACGTCCGTGGCAGCATACCCCAATCGTGGATCGCCTCGTAGCTATGGTCTCCGGATCCCACGATCGGATGACGGCGTCCGGACTTGGGCGCGGCGTGAATGGCAGGACCTGCGGCGGCGGTGGCGAGGAAAGCTCGGCGTTGCATAGTCGTATTTTCACCCGGATCGGGATGTTTCGTTGAAGGCGATCGTTCCGGCGCAATCCGATGGCGGATCCTGAGTCTCTCCCGCTGCCGCGCGATGGCGACACTATGAGTCGCGGGGGAATTCTGGGTCGATGGGAATCGCCACGCGACTCGAAGCGCGCCGCACTCATCCGCAGGCGCTCACGCGTGCACGAGCACATCACCGTTCCGGTGCAGCGCGATCAACTGATCTGCCGTGAATCTCACCGGAGATCATGGCCGAGGGAATGGTTTGCACCGCTCGCGACCATCTCCCGGACTCTGGCTCGATGCCGGCGCAATGTGGCGCCGCGATCTCACCACAGTCCTCGCGACGCTTCAGCGCGGGCTGCGTCGCCCAAGCCGGTACCTTCGTTCAAACACTCGCCTCACGCAACCAGCAACTGTAGTGTAATGGCTGCATGATCCGTTTCGGACTCGCCTTCATCCTCCTTCTTTTCTCCTGCTCCTCGAAAAAATCCGGACCTCCGTACACCGCCGACGAGGAGCAGAAGCGCTTGAAACTTCCGCCCGGATTCCGTGTCGAACTTGTCGCGGCCGAGCCCGACGTGATCGACCCGGTAGCAATGACCTTCGATGAATCGGGCCGCATCTACGCGGTCGAGATGCGCGACTACCCGATGGGCGACGGGCCCGCGGGCCGCGTCCGCATGATGGAAGACAAGGACGGCGATGGACGTTACGAGTCGAGCACCGTGTTCGCCGACAACCTGAAGCTGCCGAACGGCGTGATGCGCTGGCGCAAGGGAATTCTCGTCACATCGACGCCCGATATCATCTACCTCGAAGACACCGATGGCGACGGCAAGGCCGATGTCCGCAAAGTGATGCTCACCGGATTCGCATCGCAGAATCCGCAGCTCCGGCTGAACGGTCCGCAGTATGGATACGACAACTGGGTCTACGTTGCCTACACGCGCCGCTATGCGTCGCGCCGGTATGCGAAGGAGTTCGGCGACATCGGTGGTCCGCTGCATTTCGTGGACCGCCCCGATGCCAAGACGCTCGACTCGCACTCGCGTGACATCCGCTTCCATCCCGATCGAGGGCGCATCGAAGCACTCGCGGGATACTCGCAGTTCGGATGGGGCTTCAACGAAGTGGGCGATCGCTTCGTCGTTTGGAATAGCGATCACGTACGGCATGTTCCGGTGGACGCCGCCACTGTCGATCGCAATCCGTATCAGACGATCGCGAACCCGTGGGAATCGGTGTCCGATCACAAGGCGCAATCCACGGTCTATCCGATCACCGAAAATCCGCAGCACATTCACGATTCGCAGGTGGGCCAGTTCACCTCGTCGTGCGGATTCTCGATCTACACGGGCGCGAGTCTGCCAGCCGATTTCCAGAACTGCTCATTCACCTGCGAGCCCGTCCATAATCTGGTGCATCGCGACATTCTGAAACCGAAGGGCGGCACCTATGTGGCCAGCCGCGCCTACGAGAAGAGCGAATTCCTCGCCGGAACGGACTCCTGGTTCCGGCCCGTATTCACGATGACCGGACCCGACGGCGCGCTCTATGTGGTCGATCTCTACCGGCCGTCGGTGGAACATCCGGAGTTCGTTCCGCCCGAGTTGCTCAAGGATCTCGACTTCACCACCAAGCCCAATCGCGGACGGATCTGGCGTGTGGTGCACGAATCATCGGCGAAGCGCGCCAAGCCCGCGCTCGACAAAGCTTCGGACGCGGAACTGGTGAAGTCGCTTGCCGATCCGAACCTGTGGTGGCGCTCGAACGCGCAGCGATTGCTCGTCGATCGCAAGGCGACAGGTGCCGCGGCGGAGATCGAGAAGATGGCGGCGGACGGCACAACTCCCTACGGGCGAATGCACGCCTTGTGGACGCTCGATGGCTTGGGCCTGCTGAAGTCCGATCGGATCGCGGCCGCGATGGCGGATGCTGATCCCGTGGTTCGCCGCCATGCGATCCGGCTGACGGCAACGCGTCCCGAAGACAAAGCGCTCCGGGCGAAAGTGGTGTCGCTTGCCGATGACAAGAGTCCGCAGGTTCGGTACGAAGCGGCGATGTTCATCGCCGGATTTCCTGAAGCCGAAGCGTTTCCGCATTTGAAGAAGATCGTGCTGCAGGATCCGGCGGACTCGTGGCTGCAGACGGTGGCGCTGTCGAGCGCGCGGGAACGGCCGCTCGCCTGGTTCCAAACCGCGATCTCACAGCCCGACCCGAATGCCAGCTTCACCGAACGCGCCGCGATGCTCACAGCGAATCGCGGCAACGATTCAGACATCGCGGCCATGCTCGCGGCGATCAAGGGCAAGGCCCCATGGCACGGCAAGGCGCTCGAAGGAATCGCGCAGGGGCTCGCCTCATCCCGCGCCCGCACACAGCCGCACCCGCAGACCGCGCAGGCGATCGCGGCGGTTCTCGCTTCCGCCCGTGAATCCGAAGGGGAATTCGCACTCCGCATCGCCGCCGCGATCGGCGCGAGGCCGCAAGCGCTGATCGCCTCATCGATGAAGGTCGCGGATGATGCGAATGCGGCCCCGGCGGAACGCGCGCACGCCACCGGAATCATCGGACTCGGTGGTGCGGCGCCGCTCGCGAAGTACCTGGCACCCACGTATCCCGCGGAAGTCCGGGTGGCGGCGGTGAAGAGCGCGGCGAGGAGTCAGGGTGAGGAAACGGCGAAGATCTTCCTCGACAACTGGCGCTCCTTCTCTGGTCCGATGCGCGAAGCCGGACTGCCCGCGTTGCTGCGATCGTCGAAGTCGATCCTAGCCCTGTTTGACGCGATGGAGGCAAATCGCGTTCCGATGTGGGCGGTGGACGCGGGGCGGGCCCGCGCGTTGCAAGCACATCAGGACAAGGCGGTGAGCGAACGTGCGAAGAAGCTCTTCGAATCGGCGAACGCCGATCGCAAGAAGGTGCTCGATCAATACATGACCGCCGCTCACAAGAGCGGCGACACGGCGAAGGGCAAAGCGGTATTCGAGCGCGTTTGCGCCGAATGTCATGAGCTCGAGGGCAAGGGACACGCGGTGGGGCCAGATCTTCGCGGCGTGACCAAACGCTACAAGGAAGTGCTGCTCGCCAATATTCTCTTACCGAGCGAGAACGTCGAACCCGGCTACGAAGAGTACGTGGTCGAAACCAAGGACGGCCGGTCGCTCACGGGAATCCTCGCGCGTGACACGCCATCGAGCATCCTGTTGCGGCGCGCCAAGGGTGAAGAGGACACCGTGCCACGGTCCGAGATCAAGGAACTGCGCTCGGCTGGTACGTCTTCGATGCCCGACGGACTCGAGAAAGACATCACGATCGATCAGATGGCCGACCTGATCGCCTACATCAAGGTTCCGAAATAGCCGCGGACAGGCGGTTCTCGAGGATCATCGAAGGTGTGAATCCGCGCAGGCGGATGTGCGCGGCGAGTGCGGCATCGAGCGCAGCGGCGGGTGCAAGCCCGATCAGTTCGCTCTCGAGCACGCGCGCGCCCAAGAGTTCGGCTTCGCGCGTGACAGCGTCGAAGGCGGCGCGGATCGGCGTGACTTCGAAGTCGGTCAGGTTCATCGAGACCTGCGCGAGCCCCGCGGTCTCGAGTCCGAGCCCGAGCGCCTTCACGCAGGGCAATCCGCCGGAGGAAGCCCGCACGCGCCGCGCGATCTCCTTCGCTAGGCTGACGTCGGCGCCAGCCAGATTTACGTTGTAGGCGATGAGAAACTTCCGCGCGCCGATCGCAACCGCGCCGGCCGTTGGGTGGAACTTCGGTCCACCGATATCGGGCGGGCGCTCACCGTTTCGCAACCCTTCGAACTGACCCTTGCGCACGTCCGCGAGGTTGCGGTGATCCGCACGGCGCGCGGCGAATTCGTAGAGATACGAGGGCAAGCTGAATCGTGACCAGATTGCCTCACCCGCACGTACCGCGAGTTCCACGCAATCGCTCATCGCGACATCGCGCACTGGCACGAACGGCAGCACGTCGATCGCTCCGATCCTCGGATGAACACCGTGGTGGCGGTTGAGATCGATGCGCGCGGCCGCTTCACCCGCGGCTTCGATCGCGGCGGCGAGCACCGCTTCCGGAGCACCCGCGAAGGTGATGACGCTTCGATGATGATCGGCGTCCATCGTGGTGTCGAGCACATGCACTCCCGGCACCGCGCGAATGCGGCTCGCAATCGCCTCGATCACGGCCCGATCCCGGCCTTCCGAGAAGTTGGGCACGCACTCGACGAGCGCTGCCATCTACTTCCGCACCATCAGCACGCTGTGTTCCGGATCGAGCGTGACCTTGGACGGTGCCGCGCGCAGAGGCACAGTGACCGTCACGGGATCGGGCCCGGTGTTCACCCAAATCACCTGCGGCTTGGTGCGCGGCGCGCCTTGGATCTCGACGGGCACCGGCGTGGTGAAGTCATCCGAGACGTCTGTCTGCGTGACGGTAATCGCGAGTCGCAACGAGGGAGCGCGTCCCTTGAGTTGGGTGGTGAGCGAAAGGCCCGGGATTCCGCTGTTCTCGACCCACTGTTCGAAGAAGGACTCGAGCTTCGGGTCGGCGGTGCCTTTCGGAAGGTACCCAGCCGCGAACTCCTGGAACTGTTTGGCCGACACGGCCTGGTTGCGGTAGCGGCGAGCAAAGTCGCCGAGCATTTTCAGGAACGCGGCATCGCCCAGGCGCTTGCGCAGCATATGGATGATCCACGTGCCTTTGCCATAAACGATCGAATGCCACGACTCGGGTGCCTGCGAACTGATCAACCGGCCACCGAGCCGGATCGGACCCGCGGATTCGAGCGTCTTGCCGTCCGCGTCCTTCGATAGCAGCTTCGTCTTGAATTCTTCGAGGACCTGCTGCAGCGCCTTGGCGCCCTTCTTCTTCTCGAGAACCAGCAGCGACGAGTAGTTCGCGAGGGCCTCCATGATCCAATCGTCCTGCCCGGTGGCGGATGTCACGACGTTTCCCCACCATTGATGCGCGGCTTCGTGGGCGTGCAGCAGTTCCGAGAAGAAGAGCTGATTCGATCCACGGGCCGCGTTCGGACGCTCGTTCGGATCGAGATACGTGATCGTCGACAAGTAGACGAGCCCCGGGAATCCTTGGCCGAACGCGCCGGGAATCGGCGCGACACGCAAGGTGTCGAGCGCGGGCGGACCGAAGTGCGTGGAGAAGTATTGGAATGCTTCGGCAACCTCGTTCGCCAGCGGCTCGAGCCGCCTCGTCGGATCGGGAGGCGGCAGTTGAATCGTGGTGGGCGGAAGCTGTGGTTGGCGCTGCCGCGGAAACGGCTGGGGAGGCGGAGCGAGTACGACCGCGCCATTGGATCGCAGGCTTGGCTCGACCGTGCGATTCGCGTAGACCTCGACGGTCAGATTGCCGCGCGAAGTCTTCGCCGATTCGTATTGGCCGAGATTGAATCCGGCCATGCGAATGGGCGACGGAGTGACGCGCCGTGTGGTCCTCTGCGCGCCGCTGGTCTTGTCGTCCTTCAGATCGCCCGGAAAAACGAGGTCGAGGTTGGAAGGATAGGTGAAGGTGATATCGAACGTGGACCAATCGAGTGAATGGCGTGGATACCAGTTGCCGCGCGTGCTCACGAAATAGACGCCGCGGCCCGCGTCGCGCACGGCCGTGCCTTCGTACTCGACTTCGATCTCGTGCGTGCTCGCGGATGCGAGAGGGGATGCCGGAATTAGCAGAAACATGACGCTCTCGTTTCGCCGCACCAGATTCGCGCGCATCGATTCCGAGGTGAAAAGCGTCACCGGCTCGCCATCGATTTTGGCGGACTTCACCGTCATGCGCTCGGAGAGCTCCAGCGGAACCACTCGCAGTTCGCGTTCGGCCTTCAACGTCACGCGGGAGGTAGCGTGAAGCTGGAGTTGCGGATCGAGCGACGCCGCGATCCGGAAGTTGTCGAGGTGGAAGTCGCGCGGCGCGGGTTTGCTCGCCCCGGTCCGGTAGGAACGCGCGGGGAAGCTCGCCCAGTAGTCGTAGAAGGCCCGATTGTCGCGATACTTGATCTGTCCGAGAAAAATCTGCTCGATCGAATTCGTATCGCAGTAGGCATCGAAGTTGCCGAGCTTTTGGCCCTGGATGCCGGAGTAGAAGAATCCCGCCGATCCACCGAGCAGATGGGTCACCAGACGCACACCGAAACTCTGCGCGATGTTCGAAACGGCGCCGTTCCACTTCGACGCCATCAGGAGTCCACGTTCCATCGAGGGCCGCAACTCTCCGGCGTCCTTCAGCGCCTGCATCAGGATCTTTTCCGTATCGTCGGTGAAGACGAAGATCGAGGCGATGAAGTGCTCGCTCAGGTTCGGCGTACCGGTGAATGACGCAAGCGAAAGCCGCTCACCCTTAGTGGGGGGCATGACGAGCATCTCCGCGTCGCCGCCATCGACATCCGCCGTAAAGATCGCGGCGAGACGGCGCCCGGCCACCGGCTTGGCGAACGTGAGGGTGCCCTCGGTAAGGTAGAAGCGCAGATCCTCGCGCTGAAAGGTTACGTCGCGAACGCGGTAGCAGGCCTGCGGGTCGAGTTCGAGCTTGCGGATTTCGCCCGCCAGTTCATCGGGCGTGGCGGCGAACGAGAGGGCCGCGGCGAGCGGGAAGAGGACGGACCGCACTACTCCAGTTTACCGGTGGCGGATGCACATCATGGCCGGATGGTGAAGGCCGTCGTTCCCGTTACCAAATTCGACCAAGGCCCCCAGCCGGCATCGGAGTCGGGCGAACACTGACTCGTGTTCACCTCCGGGCAAGCTCGCACGATGGCATTGAAGCTGGTGTCCGCGGTGACGTTCAATGAGGTGTCCAGGTAGAGCCCAGGCGTTACCCCCGTGAGAACAGCGGCCGACTGGCCCTGCCGCGCGACATAATATTGATAACGAGCGGCCCCCGGTATCGGAGACCAGGCAAGGCGAAATCCCCCTTGCTTGAAGGTGGAGTTGTGAGTAGGGGCTGTGACGAGAGGGGCGGGGGCGCTGGTGCCAGCAACCATGAACCCTGATGCCCGTCCCACGACAGTGTTGCCGTTCTGCGTGGCAAAAACAAGCGCGTCGTAGCGGCGGCCCTCCGCCCTCAGATAAGCGGAGTAGAAGTTGTTCTTCGTGACCACGTCCAGCGCCGGACCGTTTCGTGACAAATCCCCGACGTAGAGGCGATAGTCCGTGTTGGTGCCGTCATCACCCGCAATCCGGCTCCAACTGATCGTGATGATCGGACCGTTTTCGACCACGACAGGCATGGGCACTGCGACAACCGGCTCCGAATACGCCGGACCGGGTGAATTAATTGGCAGGCCAGCGCTTTGAGGGCCGCAACCATTGCCGTTACAGGCAGTCACGAATGCGATGGCAGGACCAGGTGGAACTCGCAAGGAGGCAGTCTCGATCGACACCTGTTTCGCGGCGACGGTAAGAGCTCCGCCCCCAGGACCCGCATTCGGCTGTACGATTTGGACACGATACAGATCCGCGCCCGTGACGCGGTTCCAGTTGAGGAGCAGGCTTCCATTGGTGAACTGCGCCCGGACGCCGGTAGCCGGAGCGGACGGCACTGGAGGAAGTTCGACCGAAAAGGACATGGTTCCCGGCGGACCGCATGAGAGCTGACACGCCTGGACGCTGAGCTGATAGCGAGGAGAACTGCGCATCGTGAAAATGGTATAACGTTCGGGCGTGTTGATCTGAAGCACGATGTTATCTGATTCGTCCCTGAGCGTTACCGCGTAGTGGCTGGCTCCCGCCACTGGATACCACTCGAACATTCTCGTGGATGTCCCCAAAACGGTGGGTAGACGGATGGATGGATTGTCCGTGGGTGCCTGTAGCCGGATCGAAACCGGCACGATGCCGAACGAGCCACAATTGCCGTCGCCGAACGCACCTTTTACGCAGGCTCGGACATAAATTTCGTAGCTGCCGGCCGGCATGTCAATCGATGCACTGGTGGCATTGGCTCCGGCTTGCTGACCGAAATAAACAACCGTCTTGAGATTCGCAAGGCAGCAGCCCGCCTGCAGGACCCGCAGTTCATAGCCCGTAGCGCCGGAAACTGGAGCCCAAGAGACCGGCATTCCGAGCGCCTGGATTACTTGATTCACCGCCGGAGAGAGAATCGAAGGAGCAGGCAATGTGCCTTGGCTTCCCCCTTGCGTGACGGTGAGAACCGCCGAACCCACGGTGATCGTTGCCGTGCGTGGCGGCCCCGAATTGAGGGCCGCGCTGAAGAAGAACTGGGAAGGACCGGTCAGTTGCGGTGTCACCGTCTCTACCACCAACCAGGAAGCACTCGAAACGGGAGCCCACTTGCAAAGGCTCTGCGTCGCTATGGAAGTGGTCGAACGGCGGCCTTCGAATCCGATCCCGGCGGCGCTTTGTGGAAAGGCAAATGAGCACGGCGCGACGGAGTAGCTAACCGTATAGGTCGTGGGAGCCGCCGGGGCGGTCAGTGATTGCACCGCCGGGCCGGCGTTCGACCAACCCGCAAACGAGATGAAGTTCTGGCCGTCGATCTGCGGCGCATTTGCGTCCAGAATGTGCTTCGTTCCTGGCTGCCAGGAGAACGTGGCGGGAGTTGTGACGATCCGCCTGTCCACCACCACTGGCCGGCCCGCTGGATTGCTGCTGATCGTGATATTGACGGCCGTGGGACCATCGGTGAAGCGCGCAACGAAGGCCTCCATCGAGGAGTCAGGCGTTGTGTCGACGGCTCCCGGCGTTACGACGTCCGAAGTTGCCGGACCCACCGAAACCGCACCGGCAAGGATCGCGGCCCCATTTGGCGCCACCGCAACAGCTCTCACAACTGCCAGATCGGCCCCATAAAGGGATGAGTACTTCAGCACGCCCGCGGCGCTGAATTTCGCGAAGAACGCCGCCTCTTCGCTGGGATGAAGCGCCGGAATTCCTGGAGTCCATGACGAGTTGAGTGGGAAGTCCGGACTCCTGGTGGATCCAGCAATCACTACGTCTCCATTGGGTGCGACCGCGACTCCCGTTGCATCTTCGTCGAGCGCTCCTCCCAAGACCGTCGAGAAGACGAGTCCGCTACCGCTGGGATTCAGGACCGACAGGAACGCTTCCGCTCCCGCGACGCGGGACTGATGAGCGTTCAGCAACGGAAAATCGCCAGACAAGGTGTGTCCCGCGATATGGGCTCGGCCCGCCGAGTCCACCGCAATTCCGCTGCTGGTGTCGGCGTTCGAACCTCCCAGATGGGTCACATACGTCCAGGTGCTTCCATCGGCCGTCAACTTGGCAGCTACCACATCCGTGAGTCCGCGATTCGTGGACTGGAATGCTCCAGGCGTGGGAGCCACAGTGATGCCGTTGTAGGCGACGCCGGTCAAGTAAATCGCGCCCGCGGAGTCCTGTGCAACGCCCGTGAAGCCACCCAGGTTCGGTAAGACCTTCGAGAACACGAGCGAGGTTCCATCAGGGGAAAGCCGGACGGCCACGCCTCCGCTCAACCCGGCCGCTCGTGGAAAATCGGTCGAGCCCGCGCCTCCGGTGGCAACGATCCCGCTTGCTCCAATCGAAATGCCTTGCAGCGAGTCGATGCTGCTCCCGCCCAGGTATGTTGAAAAGTCGAGCGCGCCGGCCGGCGAAAGACCAGCGATGAAACCGTCGAGGAGCCCCTGTGTTCCACCGAGGGCGGGCTGAATCGGGTTCTTCGTGGGAAAGTCCGTGGACCTCGTGGATCCGGCGACGTAGGCCTTCCCCGCTCCATCGACGGCGATACTCGCCATCACGTCTTGATTATTGCCGCCTAGAAAGGTTGAATAACTGAGTGCGGATCCGTCGGGCGCAATCTTGGCCACGAAAGTCACGTAGGCAGTGTAGGTGCCATCACCGGCACCGAAGCCAGCCGCCGGCGTAAGGCCAGCGACGAAGATCGCACCGTCGCTACCCAAGGCGACGGCATCGGCTTCATCGTGTCCGGCACCTCCCAGGAATGTGCCGTATTCGAGAATCGGGTCGATCACCAGAGGCCGGTCATGATCGTAGCGAGCAAGCTCGAACTTGGCTTCGCCGTTTTCGATCCGGTAGGTGGCGGCAACCTCGACACGGCGCCCGTCGATCTCCTGGTACACGACCGGCCGGTGCTGCCGGATGACGCCGCCGGGCGCGGATATGACAAGATCACCGATCGCATCGATCGACATGGCTTTCGCTCCCTCGAACCGAAGCGCGATTCGAGATGGATCGGCGTTGGGGGCAACCACGAAGTCGTACTCGACCCGCCTTTCGTTGCCGTAGTAGACCACGTCGATTCCCTCGTAGACTCCGCGGGCTCGTACTCTCGAGTAGTGTGGAACCCCTTCCCGCCATAGCTTGCGATTGTTTCCAATGTAGTAGTTCGACACACCCGGCAACTGCTGGAGCGGTTCCAACTTCGCCACGCGTCCGCCGTGCAACTTCAAGCGGACCGGAGAGAATCCAGGACGCGCAATCGACGCACCTGAGGCGTCGACCACGACGGTCACTCCCTTGCCCCTCACCAAGTACGCCGCAGGGACCGCGCCACGATCGGCGGGCTCGAAGTGTAACGGGACCGCAGCCAAGTTTTCGGTGACAGCCGCAAACGTCCAAGGTGAAGACAGCACGCAGAGCCCGGCCGAGACGAGTAACTTCACCATCATGCTCTCGATTCTGCCGAAAGCCGGGGTAGCGAGTCAACGGTGACCGGAATTCGCGGGACGCTCCGGCATCGGACAAAAGGCGCCTTCCGAGAATCCGTCGGGGCCGATATCGAAACCTCGGTTGAATCGCGCGCGGTAGTTCTCCCAGGCGATCGCCGAAGTGAGCTCCACGAGTTGCTTTTCGCTGAAGTGGCGCTTCAGTTCGTCGAACAGGAGTTGGTCGACATTCGCGGGGGTCCGGCTGAGAGCCACCGCGTAGCGCAATGCGGCCTTCTCGGCGGACGAATAGGCGGCGCTCTCTTCGAAGCGGTGAATGTCGTGCAACTGCTCTTCGGTGATTCCGGCTTTTCTGCTCCCGGCAGAATTGATGTCGAGTCAAAACGGGCAGCCCACGATGGTCGCGACCTTGACGGTGCAAAGAAGCTTCAGGGCAAGCGGAATCGATTTCGCGCCTTGCTGGCCGATTTCCATGAACGCGGTGGACCGGAGGATGCCGGGATGGTGGGCGCTCACGCGCATGGGCGTGGGCGTCTTGCCGAGCATGCGCGTGGCGACGGCGAAGAGGATGCGGCCGAAGAACCCGGGGTGATCGGATGGAGGGATGCGCGCCATGGGGCGTTACTGTTTCGGCGGACCAGCCGGAGGTGGCGCGGATTGGGGTGGCGCCGCTGCACCCGCGCCCCGTTCCTGCAACTGTCGCAGGATCTCCGGTGGAATCCCCTGCGGCAACCCAGAAGGCCGCTGCGGAGCCTCACCCTTCGCCGCGGCCGACTGCGGATGCAGGCGCGCGAAGTCCGCGCCGGAGATGACGTAATACCAATCCGCGAACTTGTTCTGCATCGCCTTGGCGACCGGCTCGGCTTCCGGGTTTCGCGCGGACGCAGTCACGAACATGTAGCGGCTGTCCTTCTGTTTCCCGCCGGTCGCGCCCTCCGCCACGAGTTCGCCAAAACGGAGCGTGCAGACGAGGCCTTTGACCGTTTCAATCGTGAGTTCACCTTCGTTGGCGAGCAGGGCTCCCATCGGCGAAATGAAGAAGCCCTTCTGCCGGAGCGACATCACCACATCGAGGGTTAACTCGAGGGCACCAGTGCGAAGCTGTTGCGCGAGTGTGGGCGGCTTCGGGCGCGCGCCACCCACGCGCAGCGAGCCGATCGCGTTGGCGATCGAGCGGGCCTGATTGTCCCAGTTTTCCTTGTCCTTCACCATCGCCAGCCGGCGCGGATTGATGATACGTCCCATTTGCTCGTCGATCTGATAGCTGTTGAGCGTGAGCTTCGCGATGTCGTTGTAGCCGATCCGCAGCAGGTCCGCCTCCACCCAGTCCTCGAACTTGGCCGAGGGATCCGCATCGGTCTTGACCGCATAGGTGCGTTTCTGCCCCGGTATGCGAACGTAGCGGAACCCCTGCTTCTCCTTGATCGGCTTTCCGAGAATTAGTTCGGCGAGCGTTACGCCTTGCGCATCCCGCAACGTCACGCGCTTGCCGCGTCCAGTGAGGCTCGCGTTTTTCGCATCGAGCGGATCGATCACGCTGTAGTTTGAATGGTCTTCCACGCGATCCGACACCGCTTGATCCTTCTTCAAGTCAAGCAGCGCCGTGGAGGTTCGCGCCAGACGATCGCGCGCCTCCGCCGGGTAATCGCTGTGAGAGGTGAGCAGCCAGCGATTCTTGCGGAACTCCACCTTCAGCGGACGCGCCGCCGCTTCGACCTCGTCATAGTCCACCACTTCGATCGCCTTCACCATGTCGGCCTCGGTGAACTTCGGAAAGAACGTCTGTCCCGTGTCGGAGTAGATCTCGGCCTTGTAGGAATCGGGCTCGATCCACGAGGCCGCTGCCACCAGAGCCACCGCACCCACGGCGAACAAGCCCGTTTTCAGCATCTCCGATTTCATGCCGCCTCCTTCGACAAAAGGCGGTCGGTCGAGATCCGCGAGCGCTCGCGCGCGAGCTTCCGGATCGACATGAGGATGAACAGGACGAACGCGGGAATCGGCGGCAGCGTCACCGCGAGAAGCTTGATCGTGTTCTGGATCGCGCGAATCGACGACTCCATCGACGCGCGCGCATCCTCGAGCTGCTTCTGGCGCTCGTCTTCGATATTCGCGCGTGCCACTTGCAAGCGGCGGTTCTCGGCCGATTCGACGCTCGAAATCATGATCTGCTTGGCCTGGTCGTCGAGATCTCCGCGAGAGCGGATCTCGGCCACCGCGCGATCGAGGCGAGCCTGCGCCTCCTGCAAGCGGCGTTCGGCGGTGACGGCGGCGGTCTGCGCTTCGGTGTCGCGTTGCTGTTCGTAGACGCGCGTGCGAGCTTCCAGCGCTTCGAGCGTGCGGTGCTTCGGCCGCCGCGACCGCAACGCGATGAAGCTGCGATCGCCCGCCAGATCGTCGATCGCGTTCAGCACGAAGGTCACGTTATCGAGATTGAGATTCTCGACCCCGCGCTTGCGGATCTCGAAGAACTCCTCGCCCATCAGGTCCGCGTCGGCAATCACTACGGCGTTGAGTTTCGAATCACCCGAGTCGCGCGTGACACGCGCGGCCACCGTGTAGCTCTGATCGGTGGGCTTGTGCGGAAGGCCCTGCATCATCGCGACACCGAACATCGTGCGCTGCACCAGTTGATCGAAACGGACGGTGCCCGCGGCGGTTCCCGTCGTCAGCAAGGGCGTGAACTTCGTCTTGCCATCGGTCCGCTCCTTCAGTTGTCCGGCGTAGAGTAGCACCACTTCCTGAAGCCCCGATGTCATCGCCTCGCTCGTCTGGAACGGCATCTTCGATTGGCTGCCCTTGCCGATGAAAACGACCTCGGGCTGTAGCGATCGCAGTTGCGGATGCGGATTGTAGGTGTCCCACACGATGCGCGAGCGATCCCATTCGACGCTCAACACATTCAGCAGCGGGCGTAGATCGGAAGATGCCGGACCGGGTGACATCGGATCGGCTTCCGCCGCTGGCGCGAGATTCATATTGAACGCCGGAAACGGATCGAGCATGACCAGCGCGGGCCGCCCCTTCTTGACATGAGCAATGAGCCGCTCGAGTTGCGCGGAGTTCAGCGTGTGCGGCAGCGCTGCGATCAGCACCGACAGGTCCTCCGGATACTCGGCGTCGGGCGCCAGTTGCACCACCTCGTATTGCTTTTTCAACTCCGACACGATCGACCACTCGTTCGACTGGCGTTTGGTCTGGAAATCGAGTCCGCCGAACATCTTCGCCCCGGTGTCGAGGATGCCGACTTTGCGGCGTTGCGCGCGGGACACGACGCGGATCGAGCGCATCAGTTCATACTCGACCGGCAATCCGCGATCGAATGCCGGAATCACGAACTCCTCGCCGCCGCTGCTGAATGCGAGTCCCAGAAAGATCTCGTTCGAGGATGACGCGCTCTCTTCACCCGCCGCCACGCGGAACGGACTGATGCCGTACCGTTCGCGAGCCTCGCGCGCTTCCGGCGAATACTTCACCGTCTCGGTGATGCGAACGTTCACGCGCTCGCGGCCGATGGCGGCGAATTCGCGCAGAAACGTGATCAGGTTGTTGCGGACCTGCAGATAGGATCGCGGCACTTCCGGACTCAGGTACGCCTGAATGAAGATCGGCTTGCGTGGGTCGATCGATTCGATCAACTTGCGCGTGCCGGGCGACAGCGAGTGGATCTGCTCGCTGGTGACATCGATCCGCGCGCCGAGCCGGGAGGTGATCACCGTCAGCGCGGCCACGCCCGCCAGGATCGCGCCGCAGCGTACCACGAAGTGTTTGCCCAAGCGCGGATTTGCCCACCGCCGCCGGCCGACGAGCGACGCACAGAGATAAAGGATGCCGATCGCGAGTCCGGTGAAATAGACGAGCGTCGACGTGGTGACCACGCCGGAGGCGAGATCGCGGAACCGTTCCACCACCGAGAGTTGTTCCGCTAGCCGCTGGGTGCTTCCGCTCACGAACGATCCGGCGTGGCGCAGAAACACGGGGATCGCGCAGAAGACGGCGCCCAGGATAAACGCCACGGTCAGGTTGTCCGTGAGCTGCGAAGCCAGCAAGCCGAGCGGCAACAGTGCCACGCCCATCAGCCAGTAGCCGAGATATGTCGACCACAGCATGCCAATATCCGGACTGCCGAGCCAGAACAGGACCACGACATGGCTCAGCGAGAACAACAGCGCAACCGTGTAGATACCAAGCGCCGCGAAGTACTTGCCCAGCAGGATTTCGAGATCGGAAGCGGGCAGCGTCAGGATCAACTCTTCAGTGCCCTGCTTGCGCTCGTCGGCCCACAGGCTCATCGTGATCGACGGAACCAGGAACACGAGCAGGTACGGGAAGTATAGATTCAACTGATCGAGGTTGGCGAGATTGGTGAGGAAAAACCGCTCCTGCCAAAACGCGGCCACCGCGCTCAGAAAGACGAACAGCGTGATAAACACGTAGCCCGTGGGCGAACCGAAGTAGGAGAACAGCTCGCGCTGGAAGACAGCGGCGATGACGCGGCGATCAGGCATCGGGCGTCACCTCCGGCATCGGCTCTTCGGACGGGGGCGGAGGAGGCTCGGCCGGTAGCGCTGCCAGATTCCCCGTCAGCTTGTAGAAGGCATGCTCGATCGTCGAGCCGTGTTCGAGCAATCCGTCCGGCGGACCGTCGAACACCAGCCGCCCGGCGTGGATCATCACGACGCGGTCTGCCACCGCTTCCACCTCTTGTAGGATGTGCGTCGAGAGCAGGATCGTCTTGGTGGCGCCGAGCGAGCGGATCAGATTCCGCACCTCGCGGATCTGATTCGGATCGAGTCCGGTGGTGGGCTCGTCCATGATCAGCACATCGGGTTCGTGCAGCAGCACCTGCGCCATGCCGACGCGTTGACGGTAACCTTTCGAGAGCTTCGAAATTCCCTTCTCGAGTACGTCGTGCAGGAAGCACTGTGTCACCACTGCGTCGATTCGGTCGCGAAGGTGCGCTCCGCCCAGTCCGCGGGCCTGGCCGAAAAACCGCAACAGGCTCAGCGGCGTCATGTCGGCATAGAGCGGACCGTTCTCCGGCAGATACCCGAGATGCGCGGCACTTTCCTTGCGCTTCACCGCGACATCGAATCCGGCGATGCGCGCCGATCCCCTGCTCGGGGCGAGATAGCCCGTGAGCAGCTTCATCGTGGTCGACTTGCCCGCGCCGTTGGGCCCGAGAAAGGCGCACACCTGCGCACGCGGAACCGAGAAAGAAACATCGCGGACAGCCGCGAAATCTCCGTAGAACTTCGAGAGGCCTAGAGCCTCGATCATCGGTTGCGAGTCCATACCCGGAACCGTCCCCCTGTGTTAATGGACTTGCGGCTGAGGAGCTCCACCCTCAGCCCTTTTCTGATCCTTGGGAGGCTGCTCTTTCTGGCCAGGCGCGGCGGCGGTCTTCGAGGGCGACAGAATCACGTGATAGGATTTGCCCTCGAGCTTCATTTGCCCTTCCATCTGGCCGATGCCTTCCAGATCCTTGGCGAATCGCAGCAGCAGCTTCTGGCCCAGATCCACGTGCGCGATTTCGCGCCCGCGGAACTGAACGAGCGCCTTCACGCGGTTGCCTTCCTTCAGGAAACGAACGGCGTGGTTCTTCTTGAATTCGTAGTCGTGGTCGTCGGTGTTCGGGCGGAACTTGACTTCCTTGACCTGGATGACGTGCTGCTTCTTGCGCGCGTCATGCTGCTTCTTCTTGTTCTCGTATTGCCATTGGCCGTAATCCATGGCCTTGGCAACTGGCGGGTCCGCCGTGGGCGAAACCAGAATGAGGTCGAGCCCCAATTCCTGCGCCCGGCGGATTGCGTCCATGGTCGGCATGACCGCGACGCTACCATCCGGGAACACGGCCCGGACCTCCCTTGCCTTGATCGCTTCGTTGACGTTTTCGCGAATGCGCGGACGAGGTCCGCGGGGTTGGAAATGACGGGGAGGAAACATTCAATATTTTCGGTTATCCCGATGGTACCAGATTTCCCAGTAAAAGCAACAACTTTCAGTGACCGCCGCCGCTGCAACGCGCAAGCGCCTGACGGGCCCGCTCGCTCTTCCGGAAGAAGTAGACACTCGACTTGCCCTCGGCGGGCCAGCGCTCCCATGTCTCGAGCGCCTGCCTGCGGAATCCGCAAACACCGGCTCCACCCTGTCCCGCTTCGATTTCGCCGAGTTCGGTATAGGCCTCGGCGGTGTCGCGAAGAAAGTAGAGATCCTTGGGATTCTTGCGATGTTGCGCCAATACGATGGCGAGAGCCTTGCCGGCGGATACGCGTGCCTCTGCCCAGTCGCGAGACGCGCGCTGACTCGCGCTGGCGGTCAACCAGGCGGAAGCCATTGTGACCTGCGCGCCGAGATCAGTGGGCAACTGGGTGAGGAACACCGCGGCTTGCCGCAGAGCTCGCTCCACCGCGGCTCGAGCCGCTCCAGGTTGGCCAGTCGCCCGCAGCGCTGCTGGCACTGCAAGAAGGATCTGATTCAGCGCACGCTGATAGTGGACCGACCCTGGGCTTTCCGCCACCAGCGCCGCCGTGCGGTCACGTGCCTCCAGAAGCAGCCCGGCTCCCTCGCTCGCCCTGCCCAACGCGAGCAATGTCCGGCCCATCCGCTCCCGCACCAAAGCTGAGTCGAATCGGGCGAGACGGTTCTTCGGATCGGCGCTCGCCAGTTCCTCAATGATATTGAATGCGGTCCGATAGTGATGCAGCGCCCGTTCGGGTTGCCCGGCGTCAAAGTACTCGGAGTTGCCATGAAGATTGCCCAGGTAATTGTGGATTACCATCCGGTGGCGCTTGTACCGCGAGTCCGAGGAGTCGGCGCCGGCCAGATCCTCCACGATTGCGAGGGCCTTGTCGTAGCTCGAGATCGCGCGCATGGGATCTCCGCGCTCATGCTGCGCCCGGCCCAGGCGCTCCAGGCAGAGCGCCATCTGGCGGCGGCTCTCGGGAGTATCGCCGAGTTTGGGAGCGGCATCCAAGGCGTCGCGATAGGCGGCCTCGGCGCCAGCCGGATCACCGTTGATCAGCGCATCTCCGAGGGTGTTGCTGCCGCTCACGAACGCGATGGCATGCGCCCGCTGTCCAAGCTCGAGATCCATCAGCGTTCGCGTCAGCCGGACTCCCTCCTGGAGGTTCGCGATGCCTTCGACCGCCCTGCCCTGCTCGGATTCGAGGGCGCCGAGTTGAATCCGCGCCTGCGCCAGCGTTTCGATCGCGCGCGCGTCGCGCGCCTTGACCGTCACGAGTGGCCCAGCAAGCGCCACGGCCTTACGATAGCTATCCATCGCCTCCGCCGTCTTCCCGAGATTGGCTAGGCGAGGATGCCCTTGGACATCGCCCACCTTCGTGTACGCCTTCGCTAGCTCGATCGTCAGTCCCGGATCATCGGTGGCTTCCGCTGTCAGGCTGTCGAGGTACTCGAGCGCGGTTTTGACGGCGAGTTCCCGCACCTCCGTGGTTCCCGCGACGTTGCGCAGTTTTTCGTCGAACTCGAACAGGAATGTGTTGGCGAGCTTGCGGACTTGGGCGAAACGGCGCTCCGCGCGCCGCGCCTGATGCAGCACGGCGAGGGTTCCCGCGAGCATGCCGGCGATCGCGAGCACCGCCGCGGCGACGACAGCCTTGTTGCGCCTCGCGAACTTCGACGCCCGATAGCGAAACGTGTCCTTGCGCGCCGTAATCGGGCGCCCGTCGAGGTAGCGGCCGATATCGTCGCTCAACTCGGCCGCCGAGCGGTAGCGGCGCGCCGGCTCCTTGCGCATCGCCATCAGCACGATCGTGTCGAGATCGCCGCGCAGTTCCTGCCGGAGCTTGCCGTTCACCTCGATCTTGGTGCTCGGCGGTGCGACCTCGGTCTGGCATACTGCCTGATCGATTTGCTGCCACGAAGACTCCTTCAACCGGTACGGCCGCTCTCCCGTCAATAACTCGTACAGAACCACTCCGAGCGAATAGATATCCGAGGCGGTGGTGACAGGCTCGCCGCGAACCTGTTCCGGACTCGCATAGTCTGGTGTCAGCATGTGCATCCCCGTGGACGTGCGCAGCAAGGTGTCCTCGGCTACCGAAGGATCCGCCAGCTTCGCGATACCGAAGTCGAGCAGCTTCGCGACTCCTTCGGCGGTGACGAGGATGTTGCCAGGCTTGAGGTCGCGGTGCACCACCAGGCTTTGATGCGCGTGTTGCACTGCCGAGCAGACCGATTGAAACAGACGCAGGCGCTCGGCCACGGGCAACCCGTGTCTCGCGCAGTATACCGACAGCGGAACGCCTTCGACATACTCCATCACGAGGAACGGAAGCGAGCCGTGCGACGCGGGCAGTGTGCCGCCATCGATCAGCCGCGCGATATTCGGATGCTCGAGCCCGGCGAGAATCTGCCGCTCATGGCGAAAGCGCGCGAGCACCTCCGCGGAATCCATCCCGCGCTTGACGACCTTGATCGCTACCTTCTTGCGGTACTGGTCGTCGTCTCGAACCGCCTCGTACACGGTCCCCATTCCACCCTGGCCGATCTCACGCACCAGCCGGTAGGGGCCAACGCGATCTCCCCTCGACGCAACCAGTGTGACCGCGAACGCGGAAACCGCGGAACCCACGGTCTCGTCGGCGGCATCGAGCATCCCCCGAACCTCGCGGAGCAGTTCCGAGTCATCGCCGCACGACTCCGAAAGGTACGCCGAACGTGCGCCGCCGGACAGTTCCAGGGCGCGGTTGAAGATCTCTTCGATCCGCGCCCATCGGTCAGGAGTCATCTAGAAGATATACTTTAGCCCGAACTGGATCACTCGCTCCGTCTGGCGGAATCCGAAGTCGCTGGCCGAAGTGACCTTGCCCGCGTTCGGATTCAGGATCTGGTTTGCTGCGTTGCGCACCACCGGCTGCAAGAGCGGATCATCGAACTGCGCGTGGTTGAACGCGTTGAACATCTCCGCGCGGAACTGCACCCGGTGCTTTTCGGTGATCAGGAAGTTCTTCGCGAAGTTGATGTCCCACGAGTTCACACCGCTGCCCTGAATGATTCCCTTGCCGGAGTTTCCGAAACGGCCGGGAGTCGCGTTGGCGATCGCGTCGGTGTCGAACCAGCGATCGATCGTGCGCGAGCCGCGCGGCAGGTTCGGATTCCGCAAGGCATCGGGCCTCGCGCCCGTGAACAGGACATTGAAATTGCCCGGCGTCAAGTACGCGCCCTGGAAGGCCGTCCAGATCGGCGCCACCTGCCAGCCGCCCAGAACCAGGCGCCGCACCGCGTTGCCGGTCTTGAAGAACGGAAGTTCGTACACGACACTCAGATTCATCTGATGCGGACGGTCGAAAATCGCCGGACCCTTGTTGTCCTTCAGATTCCGGATCGTGTTCGCGCCGAACGAACCCGCGCCGATCGCCACGCCGACGGTGCTGCTATCGACGTCGGTCAGGGTCTTCGAGAACGTGTAGTTGCCCAGCACCGTGAGTCCGTTCGAGTAGCGCCGCTCGAGGCGCGCCGTGAAGGCATGGTAGTTCGCCGCCGCTCGCGATTCGAGGATACCGACGCCCGCTAGAGTGGGGTACGGGAAAACCAGCCGGAAATCGGGCGGTTGCGCCGGATTCGGGAAGATCTCGTTGTAGTCGAGATTCGTGGGCAGCCGCGTGCTCTTCGATCCGCGATACGCCACCTCGGCGAGCGTGTTCGGCGTCACCAGCTTCTGGATCGACAGGTTCCAGCTCTGCACGTACGCGTCGCGGAAGTTGCGATCGACGCCGGCGCGCGTCTGGTTGGCGAGGCGGTTCGCGCCCAGAATCGGAGCGTCCGCGGTGAACTCGGGCGCCGGGCTCGTGGTGTTCGCCGGACGATAAACGCGATTCACCTGGAACGCGAACGGGTCCTGGAATCCGCGCGAACGGAAGTCGTTGCCGATCGGCGGCGAAAAGAACATGCCGTAGGCTCCGCGCACGACCAGATCCTCGGTTCCACGAGCGCGCCAGGCGAATCCGAAGCGCGGCGCGAAGTTGTTCCGGTCGGCCTTCATCAGACTCCGCGGCGTGCCATCCTGGCCGGGCAACAGTTGC
Source organism: uncultured Acidobacteriota bacterium (assembly GCA_902825945.1). Taxonomy (GTDB): domain Bacteria; phylum Acidobacteriota; class Terriglobia; order Bryobacterales; family Bryobacteraceae; genus SYLY01. The sequence continues at coordinate 48,106 of CADECY010000016.1, read as the reverse complement.
TGTCCAGTCGCAATGTTGAACGTCGCGATCCGGTCGAACTTGTCGTACGGCTTTCCGAAGTACTCCCAGCGCAGACCCATGTTGAGAGTGAGGTTGCGTGTCACCTTCCAGTCGTCCTGCGCGTAGAACGAGTAGTTGGCGTAGCGCAGCCGCTGCTCGAACGGAGTCACCTGGACGGCATACGCCGCCGGGAATCCGAACAGCACGTCGGCGATTGCCGACTGGCGCGAGGCCACCGCCACGGGCGGGAGCGTCGTGTAGACGCCGCTGAACGTGTAGTTGCCGTTCGGCGCGCCCCACTGCGTCGAGTTCAACTGCTTGCGCTGATAGTTGCCGCCGAACTTGATCGTGTGCTTCTGCCGCATGACCGACAGGTTATCGACGAGTTGGACCGACTGCGTGATCCAGTTGAAGAAGGCGTTGTTGGTGGAAAAGCCCGCCTGCGGGAATCCGGCGATCGTGATCGCGGGCGCGCCATAGGTGAGCGGCTGCGTCTGGATTCCCTGAATGCCGAGTTCCTTCACCCAATCGCGCTGGAACGAGTCGGACGAGTTCCGGATGCGATTCATCCGCACGAAGCCCGTGCTGAACTCGTTCACGATGCTGCTGGAGAAAATGTGCGTATCGCCGAGCGTCAACTGCGTGTGCCGCTCGCGCTGAACCGCGTCATAGCGGAATGCCTGCGTCAGCGCCTGTCCCGGGCCGATGTCGTCCGGCTCGTTCACCGTCGTCCGCCAGAAGAGATTGTTCTTGTCGCTCAGCTTGTGGTCGATGCGCCCTGACGGAATCGAGAAGTCGAAACGGCGCAGCGGTGCGTTCACGTAGTTGCGCGAAATGTCTCCGGGATTGTTCGCGGTGGGATAGAGCGTGAGCAGGCCCTGGCCCACGCGGCTGATCCGGTTGGCCGGAATCCGGTTGCCCGGCAGGGGGACCTTCGACAGCGGATCCACGACCGGTGTCGCGATGCCGCTGAAGTCGCCCGTGCGCTCCTGATCGGTGGGCACGACGGTCGTGCTCGTCGTCCCGTTCCGTTGCCGCTGCCATTCCCAACTGAACATGAAGAACGTGCGGTCCTTGCCGTTGTAGACCTTCGGCACTGTCACGGGACCCGAGAAGATGAAGCCGAACTGATTCCGCTTGTTCGGCGCCGATTTCCCAGTACGGTCGAAGAAGTTGCGTGAGTCGAACTTGTCGTTGCGAAGGAACTCGAACAGCGAGCCGTGATAATCGTTCGATCCGCGCCGTGTCACCACATTCACGAACGCGCCCGAGTTGCCGCCGAACTCAGCGGAAGCGCCCGAGGTGAGCACGCGGAACTCTCCCACCGATTCGAGCGACGGAATCGCGTACGGATAGTTGTTGAGTTCCATGCCGCTGATCTCGATACCATCGACGATCACCGTGGTCGTATTGTCGCGCTGGCCACCGGCCGAGAAGGCGGGTCCGTAGTTCGCCTGGCGCTGGGTGGCGCTGGCGCGGCCCGCGGTCACGATTCCCGACGACAGGAACGCGAGCTGCATGAAGTTGCGTCCGTTCAGCGGAAGCTCGCGGACGCGCTTCTCGTCGATCACCTGCGACAGGTTCGAATCGCTGGGCTGCACGAGGGCCGCTGTCGCCTGCACCTCCACCGACTCGCTCACCTGTCCTACTTCGAGCTTCAGGTCCAGACGCATCGTCTGCGCGACCGTCAAAGTGATGTTCGAAACCTGTTCCTTCTTGAAACCCTGCATCTCAGCTTCGAGCTTGTACTCGCCGCGTGGCAATGCGCGGAATTCGTAGCTGCCAGATGCGTTGCTCGTCTGCTCACGCTGCTGGCTGGTGCCGAGATCGGTCAGGATCACACGCGCGCCGGAGACGGCGGCTCCCGAGGAATCGCCGACTACGCCACTGATCACGCCGCTGGCGGATTGGCTCCACGCGGGAGCCGAGAGAAAAAGGCAAAGAAGAACGCTTCGCCCCAATTGAAGCAATTTCATGGACTGGCCTCCTAGTGGCATTCTATTTCAAACCGGACGCAGGCCGAAGAGCATCCTGGTGACGTTCCATCGTTTCACGATCTCGAATCCCATCCAGCTTCCGAGAAAGCCGGAGCACATCGTGACCGTCAGCTTCACCGCGAGGCTCCACGGCTGCTGAACGAAGAAGTACCCAGCCACCACGATGAACGTCTGATGCAGGATGTAGAAGGGGTAGACGGCTTCGTTAGCGTAGGCGAGCCACGCGCCGCCGGATCGCACCTTCGCGCGGGCCCAGCCCACGAAAGTGAAGATCCACAGCATGCCGAGGTAGCCGTTGACGAGCGTGCTCGATTGCCCCTGTGCACGCAACGCGTAGAACACGGCGGTCACTAGCACGGCGGCACTCAGGAACTCGCGGCGCCTCCGCTCGATGATGTCGAGAAAGCCGGGCGTCGATGCGATCACGAATCCCCAGAGAAATGTCAGGAAGCTCCCGGTGAGATTCGCCCAGTCCGCGACCAGGTTGTGCGTCGTGGGCCATCGCGGACCCAGCGTGAAGGCCACCGCGAGCGATGGCGCGTTGATGAGGTAGATGGCCGCTGGCCAGCGCTTGATCGCCGTCACCAGCCACTTCCATCCGCCTGCCGCGCGAATCGCGCTGAACAGCGGAATTCCCGCGAGCGAATAGACGAGCAGATAGACGGCGAACCACAGGTGGTGCCAGCTCATGTTACCGTCCGGGTAGGGTACGAAGGCGAACACCGTGCGATAGAACTCCGCGTATCCGAAGCCGGCGCCCTTCTGGAGGCGCTCGACATAGATCTGCGGCGGAACCACCACGAAGATCCCGAACAGCACCGGAATCAGCAAGCGTTTCACGCGCTCGGCCGCGAACTCACGCATGCTCCGCCTCCGTAAGGAGAACCTGACGCCGCAGCCCGAGATGAAGAAGAGTAGCGGCAACCGCCATCGGTTGAAGAACACCATGATCCAGGCGAGCGCGTCGCTTTGCTCCGCGTTCTTGATGTGGAATTCCCACGGCACGAAGATCATGCCGGAGTGGTAGAAGATGAGGATCCCGAAGGCGGTCACGCGAAGCCAGTCGAGCCCGTACTCGCGAGCGGGCGCCGCCTGAAAGTCCTGAGCCATACCGTTGCTACGCAGCGAGTACCCTGGTTGTTCCGGAGATTTCCGGCACGAGAGCGCACTCGGGCACCGGCTTCTCGTACCCTAGTGGTTTCATGCTTCTCAAAGATATCGCGGAACGCCTCGGCTGCGAACTCCACGGCGACGGAGAGATCGACATCACGGGCGTCGCCGGACTCGAACAGGCGGGCCCGAACGAGATCACCTTTCTCGCCAATAAGAAGTACGCGCCGAAGGTGAAGGACACGCGCGCGGGCGCGATCCTGGTGAGCGAGCCTGTTCGCGGACTTCCGGTCACGAGCCTCGTTTCGGCGAATCCGTACCTCGACTTTGCCCGCACTCTCGAGTTCTTCTATGCGCCGCCCCGGCCAGCTCCAGGCGTGCATCCCTCGGCGTGGATCGCGCCGAAGGCTACCGTAGGTCCGAACGCATCGATTGGAGCCTATGCCGTGATCGGCGAGCACGCGACGGTCGGCGCGAATGCCGTGATCCATCCGCACGTCGTGATCTACGAGGGCGCGCGGATCGGCGATGACTTCACCGCGCATTCAGGCTCGGTGGTCCGGGAGTTCTGCGTGGTGGGCGATCGTGTGATTCTGCAAAACAACTGCGTCATTGGCGGCGACGGCTACGGATTCGCCAAGCGCAAGGACGGCACGCACTACAAGATTCCGCAGTCGGGCGTTACGGTCATTGAGGATGATGTCGAGATCCAGTCGCTCACCAACATCGACCGCGCGACGATCGGCGAAACTCGCGTCAAACGCGGCGCCAAGGTCGACTCGCTCGTGCAGGTCGGCCACGCTTGCGTGGTGGGCGAGGACAACATCATCTGTTCGCAGGTGGGCCTCGCGGGCAGCACGATCCTCGAGAAGAGCGTGCTTCTGGCGGGCCAGGTGGGAATCTCCGGACACCTGACCGTTCATGACAACGCGATTGTCTATGCGCAGAGTGGTGTCGGGCACGACGTGGAAGCCGGCTCGATCATCAGCGGCTCTCCGGCCTTCGACGCGGCCGCGTGGCGCCGCGCGATTGCCGCCTATCCGAAACTGCCGGACCTATTGAAGCAAGTGCGACAATTGGAGCAACGCTTGGCGCGGCTAGAATCCGGCGCCGCGCAACCGAACAACAATGGCTGAAAATCCTTTCGACTACGGCTTGTCCTGCAACCCGGTAGCCTACAAGAACACGAAGTTCCTCGAGAGCAAGACCGGGCGATCCGTCCGGATCCTTTCCGAATACCTGCATCCGCTGGCACACTTTCGCCAGGAACGCGTGCACGACACGGTGGTGTTTTTCGGATCGGCGCGCATCAAGGAAGATGGTCCGATGGCGCGCTACTATGACGACGCGCGCAACTTGGCGAGGAAGGTCACTGAGTGGTCGAACGCGATCGAACACTCCAAGCGCCGCTTCGTCGTGACGACGGGTGGCGGACCCGGCATCATGGAAGCCGCCAATCGCGGCGCCGCCGACGCGGGCGGCCAAAGCATCGGGCTCAACATCGGCCTGCCGTTCGAACAGAAACCGAACCCGTACATCACTTCCGATCTCTGTTTCGAGTTCCACTACTTCTTCATGCGGAAGTTCTGGTTCGCCTATCTCGCCAAGGCGCTCGTCGTGTTTCCGGGCGGCTTCGGCACGCTGGACGAACTGAGCGAGTTGCTCACTCTCGCGCAGACACGCAAGCTCGAGAAGAATCTCGTAATCGTGCTCTATGGCAGCGCGTTCTGGAAGGAAGTTCTTGACTTCGACGCGCTCGCTCGCCACGGCATGATCAGCCCGGAGGATCTCAACCTGTTCCAGTGGGCCGACGATGTCGATACCGCGTTCGGATATCTGCGCGACGGTCTGACGAAGTTCTACCTCCAGCCGCAGCAGAAGCAGCCGAAGGCGGAAGAGGACACGCCGGCCATCGCCAGCACGCGCGGCTGACATGCTCGCCGGCCGCCGGTCAGAGGTAGCGTTCGCAAGCGCGGCCGCCATCACCGTGGCCGGACGCTTCGTCTCGATTCCACTTCCCATCTGGCTGGGCGCGTTGTGCGTGGCTCTCGTGCTGGGAACCTACCTCGCCGTGCGCCATGGCGCGCAATTGCTTCGCGGCGCGATTTGGAGGCTGCGGAACCGGCTGATTGCCGCATATGTCTTCATTGCGGTCATCCCGATCTTACTGTTGCTCGGACTCGTGAGGTTCGGTTCGCGTTATGTCGGTGAGCAGATCTCGGTGCACCTGGTCCACTCCGAACTCGACCGCCGGCTGCAATCGCTCGAGAGCACGGCGCGCGCGATCGTGAGCACCGATGCGAAGCATCGCTCGCAAGTGAGCGAGAGAATGAAGGCGTTCCTCGATACGCGATTCCCGGGAGTCCGGATCGCGGATGATCCGGCTCCCGATGTGTCCGGCAACGGCAGCGGCCTGGCGGTGCGAGCCGGGCGCATGTTCGTCTGGGGCAAGTCCGGAGACGTGCTCGTCGAAGCACCGTTGACGCGGGGATGGCTCTCCTCGCTCATTCCGGGAATTGGCGATGTAACCTTGCTGGACGAAAGCGGCAGCCGGTTTCGAACGCAGGAATCGAACGGAGACGAGGCGGTGGTTCCGCCCGCGGTGAACCGGTTCGACGCGGAACTGCTCTGGGGCGTCTACCTGCCGGTTGCCGATCGCGACAAGCCGGAGGAGATCGGCCAGGCGTTGCTCAGCGTGCGCTCGCGCCTTTCACGCGTGCTCAATATCGTCTTCACGCAGCAGACGGTGTCGCCCCTCATGGATGTGCTGCGCTTCCTCGGCATCACCTTTCTCGTGGTCCAGGTGATCTCGATTCTCCTCGGCGTCTCGCTCACGCGAACGATCACGAACGCGGTGAACGAACTCTACGAAGGCACACAACATATCGTCAGCGGAGACTTCGCGCACCGGATTCCTGTCAAGGGCAAGGACCAGCTCGCGCAGCTCGGCCTCTCATTCAATCAAATGACCGCGCATCTCGAGGAACTGATTCAGGTGGCGAAAGAGAAGGAACGTATCGACACCGAATTGGAGATCGCCCGCGGAGTTCAAGCGAAACTCTTCCCCAAGACGATGCCGCGTGTCGAGACGCTCTCCGTGTTCGGGGCGTGCCACCCGGCGCGAACGGTCTCGGGCGACTACTACGATTGCCAGCCACTGTCGGGCGGACGCCTGGCGATCGCTCTCGGCGACGTCGCGGGAAAAGGAATATCGGCGGCGCTGCTGATGGCTTCGCTGCAGGCATCGCTGCGCTCGCAGATCCGCGATGTCGAAGATTGGCCGGGCGCGTGCGCGATGCCATCGCGCCTGGTGACCAAGCTGAATCTGCAACTCTACGAGACCACGTCGCAGGAGAAGTACGCGACCTTCTTTTTCGGGATCTACGAAGATGCGACCAGCACGCTCACCTACTGCAACGCCGGACATCTGCCGCCGTTGCTCATCCGGGACGGTGTCGCGCAGCCGCTAGAGGTCACCGGGACCGTGGTGGGCTTGCTGCCGGTCGCGCGATACGATGAGCGCTCGGTGCGGTTGCAGCCCGGCGATTTGCTGGTAGCATACACCGATGGAGTCAGCGAACCCGAGAACGAGTTCGGAGAGATGTTCGGAGACCGCCGCTTGACTGAACTGTTCACGCAATCGGCGACACTCGATTCCGCGAAGATCGCCGGGACGGTGCGGGAGGCGGTAACCAAGTTCACCGGGTCGGCGGAGCTCCAGGACGACCTGACGATCCTGATCGCGCGGAGGCATTGAGAGGCTTTGGACCGGCTCTACCGGCGTTTGGCAACGCTCGTGATCCTGCTGGCTGTCACGCTGACGGTGGGCACTGGCGGTTTTGTCCTGATCGCGAATTACCCGCCGTTCGACGCCTTCTATATGACGGTGATCACCATCGCCACCGTCGGCTACTTCGAGGTCCACGCATTGAGCACGGCGGGCCGCGTGTTCAACATCTTCCTGATTCTGTTCGGCGTGAGTATCATGTTCTACGCCGTGGGCGTGGTCACGCAGACCGCGCTGGAAACTTCTTTTTCGGACCTGTTTCAGAAACGGCGAGCCAAGAAAATGATCGATAGTCTCAAAGACCATTTCATTCTGTGCGGATTCGGACGCGTTGGGCGCGGCGCCGCCGCCGAACTCCAACGCACGGGTGTTCCCTTCGTCGTGATGGATCGCAACGAAGAGCGCGTCGAGCGCGCGATCAAGGCGGGCATGCTCGCCGTCCACGCCGACTCGACCCGTGATGAGATGCTGATCGAGGCCGGAGTGAGACGCGCCCGCGGGCTCGTGGCCGCGCTCTCGAGCGATGCCGACAACCTTTTCTTGATCCTCTCCGCGAAAGGCCTCAATCCGAATCTTGCTGTGTCGGCCCGCGTCGCGGAAGAGGCGTCGGAAGCGAAGATGCGCCGCGCGGGCGCCGATGCGGTGTTCATGCCGTATGCCATCACCGGCTACCGCCTTGCGCAGTCGATCCTGCGTCCGCACGTCTACGAGTTCCTCGATATCACCGCTTCGACTTCGAACCTCGGACTCGAGATCGGAATCGAACAGGTGCTCATCTCCGATGGCAGCTCGATGGCGACGCGATCTCTGCGAGAGATGCAATTGCGCCGCGATCTCGGCGTGATCGTGCTCGCGATCCGGCGCGCAAACGGACAAATGGAATTCAACCCCGCCGCCGACACGGTGATCGATCAGGGAGATTTCCTGATTGTGATGGGCAAGAACGAGGATGTGCGGAAGCTCGAGGAACTGATTCGGGGGTAGCGCGCGAGACGATGATCGCCGGAGCCACTGAGATGCCGATGTCCCCACGCGGCGACATTCCGCCGTTGCGCGATGGCGACCGCCTGACGCGAGACGAATTCAGCGCCGCGGGAGGCGATGCCGGAGTTGCATCGGCGCGGAGCTGATCGATGGAGTCGTGCATTTGCCTTCACCGTATCCAATACCCACGCCGATCTCTCGTATGTTGTGTCGGCATGGACCGCGCCCTACCTGATTGCGAACCCTCGCTTACGTGCCGGCGCCAATGGGACTTGGCACCTCCCAGGGCAGAATGTCCCGCAACCCGACCTTGCGCTTTGGATTGCTGAGAAGCATGGCGGGCGAGTCCGCATCGTGAACGACTATCCAGTGGGAGCTCCGGAACTGATCATCGAGATCAGCAAGACCGCCTCCGCGCGTGACCGTGGCTCGAAGCTCGCGATGTATCGCGAGGGCGGAGTCAGTGAGTACGTTACCGTCCACCCGAAGCAGCGCAAGATCGTTTGGCGTCAACTGGTGAACGGCCGCTATCACGAACTGCCGGCCGATGAAGACGGCTGGTTCCGTTCGCGCATCTTCCCCGGCCTCTGGCTCGACCCCGAGGCGCTCTGGACGCGCGACCTCGCCGGACTCGCGAACGCTGTAGCCAAAGGCGTCGCGGCTACTGCAACACCGCCCGCACGAAAGAGAACCGCTCGCCGGCGATAGCGCGGAATTCCGCGGACGGGCTCAGCCCCACTCCCCGGCCCGGACGAACTGGAAGCCGTACAATGCGGATTCCCGCAAATGAAACCGCAGGATAACCGGCTTGTTCCATAGCGCCCTGACGTCCGTCTTTCCGCTCCAGCGAGCCGTGTGCCAGACCGTCTTGCCACCCGGGTCGTGGATGGCCGCGCATTCGGCCGCCGAGAATCCGGGATACGGTTCGAACGATGGGTCGAGTGCCTCCACCCGAACGCTTCCAATTCCGCAGTCAGCGTTGATGCGCAATGCGTCACCCTCGAAGACGAACTGTTTGGTCAGCACGCGGCCCTCTTCGCGAATGGGACGCAGCATCGCCCAGCCGTCTTCTCGCATCACAAGGCCACCGATCGCTCGCTTTCCACGCTTCTTGTCCCGGCCCATTCCACGCGCGTTCGCGTCCGCTACGTCTCGCTCGTACTTGTCGCGCGCCGAGGCTGGAACCAGCTTCCAATCCTCCCTGGGAAGTGTCCACTGTTTGACAGGAATCGCGCTGTAAGGAATGATCATCTTGCCATCGTGTACCATGCCGTCCGCGCACGAGTAGCAAGAGTAGCCGTAATCCTGGCTCCCGTACGGACCGTTGTCGACCCACGGCTCCGGTCCATGCGCTCGTGTGAATCGCCGTCCGTCGCGGCTCACATAGAGCGCCATGTTCACGCGGAACTGGTCGCGCCAGACGGTGCCTTCGTACATCCCGCGCACCGTCTTGGTCCGCGAATTCCAGATCGGCTCGGTGTGGGCCACGCCGGTGATCGCGATGTAGAGTCCTCCCACCTTGCGCACCGACGCTTCGTGGAACTCGCGGTCGGGCCCGATCGTCGGATCCCAATCGGAGGACAGCACCACTTCCTTCGGTGACCAATGGATGAAGTCCGGACTCGTTTGCCGCCCCACCTGCCGTATCCGCGGACCATGATGCCAGTGGTGAGAATACTGGCCATACGACACCCATTGCCGGATCGACTCATCCCAGATGATGCGCGACTCGTGCTGATGGCGCTGATCGACATCGCGGCTGATGACGTTCCACTTCCATCCATCCCCGGACGCAGCCACACGCGACAGCGTGCGCGCGCCCTTCTCGCGCGCCTCGATGGTCGGGGCGTAAATCAGCAGGAACCGCCGCGCCGGATCGCTCTGGTCGTGATTCAACGCCAGGCCCACGCCCGTGACATCGTCGGTGTGAACGATGTTGGTCTCCCGGATGCCGCGAAAGGCGATGCCTTTGGTGCCGGTGGTCTTGGTCCAATGGATCGCGTCGTTCGATTCCGCGATGCAGAGGACCTGCCCCGTGCCGTAGGGATCGCCACTGAGCGACAACGTATACCAGAGCTTGAAGTTGCCCGCGACGGGATCTTTCATCGCCGCCACCACAATGGGATTGAAGGCGGCCGACTCCCACGGGAGCCCGGTTTGCTCGACCAGCGGCTTCGGTGTCTTCTCCGGGGGCGTGAGCACACGCTCGACACCTTCGAAGTACTCGAGCATGAAGTTGTCGAGGAAAATCTGTTTCTCAGTGCCGATGTGCGGAAACGGCAGCTTGTAGTCAGGCGAGAAGTACGGATAAGCGAGCGGCTCGTACGGCCGCTTGCCGGCAAGCGTATCCGCCATCTTACGTTCGAGGTCGAGCGCCTCCGTGGCGCTCTTCTTTTCAGGAGCTTCGGTCTGGGCGCTCGCCACACCAGATGCCGCCCCGAGAGCCAGCGATCCAAGCCAATCGCGCCTGTTCATTACTCCTCCTCGCCGCCAAACCGGCGGCAGCCCTACTTCGGAACGGTCCTCACGAAAAGAAATCGCTCGCCGTCCGCGGTGACGTCGAACTTCGCTAGCCAAGGCGCTTCATCTGGGAAGTTCCCGCGAAGGCCCATTGCCGAGAACAGCCGCTTGCCTTCCCCAGCCTTGAATTCACCCGTACTCGATTGCACCGGCACCGCGACCATCGCATCGCCCATCATGTAGAAGAGTTCCTTGCCGTCGGCGCGCCAGCGGACTCCGCCGCCTCCGCCCGCCCAGCCCTGCGCCAGTTCACGCGACACTTTCCACTGCTTTTTCGGATTCGCCACTTCAGCCACGAAGACTTCCCAAGGCCCTCCGGTATTCGAGACGAACGCCACGTACTTGCCATCCGGCGAAATCCGCGCGCCGTCGTACCACGCCTTCGCGTCTTCCAGGTATGGAGTCGATGCGCCGCCAGCCAGCGGCATCGACATCAGCCGGCGGCTCTTCGGCACGGCGTGAGTGAACAGCAGTAGGTCTTTCGAAATGCCGCGTGGATACTGCGATTCCTCCATCTTCAGGATCATCTTCGGCTCGCCGTTCGAATCGAAGGGAATCCGGTGGAGTTCATAGTTGCCGGAGCGCGAGGAGGTGAACACGATGTCTTTGCCGTCCACGGTCCAAATCGGGAAGTTGTCGTTCCCCTTCGCGGGAGCCAGCGCCCGGCGGCTTCCACGCGAAAGGTCGTAGACATAGACATCGCGATCGTTCACTTCGCCATCGCGCGCGGAAACCGCGGCATAGCGGCCATCGGGCGAGATCTCCGGGAAGAAGATCGACATCTGCGGCTGTCCCGCGCGTCCGGTGATCTTGCCTTGACGATTCACCCACACCAATTCCTGCGGCATCTCGTCCGCCGTGGGCTGCTGAGCGAACAGCGGAGCCGCCGCCAACACGATCTTCCAAATCTTCATTGAGCCTCTTCCTCGCGGCGAATCATGCGCCGGCGCGCCTCACGATAGAGGCGGCCGGTCTGTTCCCGCTCTTCCTGATTGTTGAACGCCTTCTGCTCCATCGCACGTTCGAGAGTCCGGTCGATCCAGTCCACGAAGAATCTCGCATCTTGCTTCGAACGTACCGGCTTTCCGTCCACGCTGATCCACACCGGCATCGTTGCCGCAAACGGATACGGACGCCGGATCGGGTCGCGAACGTAGCTCGCGCGAACCTGCACTGAAAGCCAGCCGGAACCGTTGACTTCCACCGTCTTCTGGAACTTCACCCGGTTCATCGCTTGCGTGGGCTTCTCCGTGATGACCGCCTTGCCGTTGTGCATGACCTCGATCGTTTCGACCGGCGTGACCGATGCCACCTCGACATCGACGGTCACCTTGTGCGAGCCCGCTGGCAACCGGATCTCGTCGCCGGGCTCCTTGCCGTTGGCCTTCAGCAGCGCGAGCGGACCGCTGGTCACGAACGAGCGTCCCGCGCGAAAGTCGGCGGTCCACTTGTCGTAGTCGAGCTTCGGACCCGTGCGCACGTAGACACGGTTCGAGCCGAGGATATAGGAACGATAGAAGTTCGGGAAGGCATCTTCGCCAGCCGATGCAACCACCTTGTAGCCGCAGTTCCAGGCCTTGTATAGTGTCTCCATCGTTGTGATGGCATTGGCTTCGACGAAGTCGACGTTTTCGAGCGCGAGGTCCACCGCGAAGTGCGGACCCGCTCCGTGCGCGTAGCCCGCGAGCCCTCCTTGTTCGCGCGTGACGCGGAACGGATCGCTGTTCGTTGGATAGATGCTATCGACGATCGTATTCTGATAGCCGACGTAGTCTGGAAGCACGTAGTGTTCCTTGAGGTTCAAGAACGACGCGTGTCCCCAGAATGGCGGATGGTACTCCTGACTGTGGAACAGGACTCGGGTGGCCGTTGTGACCGGATCGGGTTTGCCGGTGAAGTGCGCGATATCCGGAATCCGCTGCTCCTTGTTGCAGATCAGATTGTTCAACACGTGGATGTCTTCGGCTTCCGCCTGTTCCATCAGCTTCTTCGGAGTATTGAAATAGACGCCCGCGTAGTTCATATGGAAATGATTGTCGCCATCCCACCATCCCCGGGCCGGAAAGTTATCGAGCCGTTTCAGCGCCACCGTTAGCTGCGTGGACTTCGCCGGATCGATTACGGCTTCGCGCTTCTCGGGCATGTACTCGAACCCGCGCGAGAAGGCGAGCGTCACTTTGCCCGGCGGCAGATCCACCTCGAAATCGCCATCGGTCTGGAAATAGTGGTACTCGGACTTGTCCATGTGATCGAACATGAGCCAGTCCGCGCGGAACCATGATTCGGTGGGAGCATACGCGCGCCCGTCGGCGGCGTTCAGATGCACGCGAGCGCGCACCGGACGGCCCGTCTGCGCATCGGTCACCACAACGCGCAGTTTGCCCATCGTGCGTTTGTAGGCGAGCTTCTCCGGTTTCACCGCTTCCAATCGCCCGCCGAACCAATGCCACAGCCAAAGCGCCGTGTCGCCGGTCTCGTTCGAGATGAATGCGATTCGCGTGCCATCAGGCGACCAGCGCGGAGTGGTGCGATCGAACTCGCCGTAGCTGAGCGGGAACGCGTCACCGCCTTTTGGCGGCATGGCCCAAAGCTGCTGCCACTGGCGGCCGAGGTAGGAACTGTAGACGAGCTTGGCGCCGTCAGGCGAGAGAGTGGGACGCGCCTTCCAAGTGGTCTCCTCATAGTGGAATCGCGTCATCGGCGCGTTGGGCTCGGCCTTCATCCGGTAGAATCCGCCGGAACCGTGCTTGTTATCGCGATTCGAGATCAGGATCAGCTCTTTGCCATCGCGCGTCCAGGTGGGATGAATGTGCAGCGCCCATTTGCCGTAGTAGACGGTGGGCGGCACCAGTTCATAGTCGAACGTGATTTGAACCGGCGCGCCGAATTCGCCATTTCGGAATGGCATCAGGTAAATGTTGTAGTTGCCGTTCGGCTTCGTAGAGACGAACGCGAGCTTCGACCCATCGGGGGACCATTCGGGTTCCACGTTGATGGAATTGCCGGAAGTCAACGTCCGCACCGATCCGTCGCGCGTATCGAGCACCTTCAAGTGGATGGTTTCGTCTTTGTCCGATGTGAAAACGATCCAGCGGCCATCGGGCGACCACGCCGGCTGCGAAGCGTATCCCGGATCGGTGACCAGTTCCTGAGCGGACGTCTCGCCGATCTTCAATCGCCAGATGGAGCCCTTCATCGCGAAAGCAATCTCTTTGCTGTCGGGCGACCAACTGGGGAAGTTCGGACCGTTGGTGATCTGCGGCAGGTAGCATTCGAGCGTGTACGGCTCGCCCGTCATGATGCGCGAGAAGATCCGGCGCTGGCCTTGCGCGAACAACGCGGGCACAACCAGCAGCAGCGCGAGCGCGCCGCGCCTCATGCCTTCTTCGCGTTCGCGCGGAAGAAGCCGCTCAGCAAACGCACCACCAGAATCTCGTCGCCATCCTTCATCGACCGCGTCTGCAGCACACCGCCTTCGTCATCGTCGTAGTACATGAACTTCGGCTCGCCGTTGTAGAGCTTCGTCGCGGCTTCCTTGCCGCTCAGCGGAATCACGTTCCGGTCCCAGTCGATCCGCACTTCGCCGAATCCTTGCGGATTGATGCGGTACTTGGCGGTGAAGCCCGGAATGCCCTGCAGGTTGTCGGCGAGGTAGCGCGCCTTGCGATTCCATGTCTCTTGAACCGCGTCGTGATCGAGGTTGTGATAGCGCTCGAGCGCCACGAGCAAGCCGATCATCTCCTCCTTGCCCACCTTCATTCCGCGGCCGATGTTCGGATAAGGCGAGGAGTGCAGCAGCGCCGCTTCGATCAGATCCTTGCGGCCGGCGAGCATGCCGGAGGATTGGGGTCCGAGCACGCCTTTGCCGCCGGAGATGACGACGAGATCCGCACCCATCGTGGTCCAGCGGCTGAGATTGGTCGAAGGCGGAAGCTCCGAGGCGGCATCGACCAGCACTGGGATCCCGTGCTTTTTGCCGAGTTCGATGTACTCCTTCACCGTCATCACGCCCGGCTTCGGATTCTGCTCGGTGCTCGCCAGCGCGGCGAGCATCACCGTGGTTTGCGGGTTGATGGCTCGCTCGAACTCGGCCTTCGTCTCGAACTCGCGCACCGTGGCGCCGGCCGCACGGTAGGCACGATCGTAGTAGATGCGATGCGCCTTCTGGATCAGCACTTCGCGTTTGGGCCAAGTGGGGTGGGGCAGTGCCTCGATCTTTGCCTTGTCGGTGCCCGTGAGACAGGCCGCGCATCCGAGCAGCATCGCTGAAAACGAACCCGCCGAAACCAGCGCCGCCTCCGACTTCATGATCTCGGCGATGCGCTTGCCAACCGCGCGCTGGAGATCGATGATGTCCACGAAGTAGTCATTGGCCTCCTGCATCGCGCGCATGACTTCCTCGGGCATGAGCGATCCGCCGAACGCGGTGGTGTGTCCGCGGCAGGTGAGAATCGGCTTGACGCCGAGCTTCGAATAGATGCTGTTGGCTCCGTACGGACCCTTGGCTTTCGCCTTTAACCCAGGGACCCAGGAAAGCAGCGCTGCTGCCTTGAATACGTCGCGGCGGAGAAAATTCATCGGTGAGGCTCCTGGCGGAGATTATACATTCTCACCGGCTGCGCACGGTCAGGCGAAAATCGCGTCGATGCTCCGGGTGGATGGTGTGCGCATCGCCCATTGAGTGAGTTCGGGCTCGGTTGCCTGCTCGAGCCGCGTCGAGATCTCTGGGGATAGGCGCCCGAAACGGCCCCCGATCATCAGGCGCAGGAGGCGTCGTTCGCCAGCCTTCTCCCCTTGTTCGTACTTGTCCTGGAGCCAAGGTCCGATGACCTTGTTCTCCATCAGATCTTGCATGGTGATCATCTTTGTTCGCCCTCTCCATTACGTGCCGTTCCGCAACCCAAAACACCGAGAACCGTGAACTGCAAGGCCAGATCGTCCCGCCTTCCCGCCTCGAACCGCGGCAGCCTTCGAAGCGCCGTCTCGATGACTTCCTCCCGGTCGAACCAGTGAGGATGGCGAGCATGTTGTCGCGGATGTCGGGACTCGCCAGCAACCGCGCGCGGGCGTGTCCCCGGGCATCCACGAGCGCATAGCGGAACTCGACGTGGCCCTCGACATGAGGGCAAGGCAGAGTGAGCAGCTTGCGGCCAACATACAAGCGCACGGGCCGCGAAGGCGCGGCGCCAGAAGTCCAGGAACACGTAGCGGGTGGGGCGCCGTAGCGAGTCCGTTGTGCGCGTGTTCCTAAATAGCGCACAGGCCGCGTAGGCGCGGCGCCAAATTCTCAGGAACATGCCGCTGGTGGGGCGGCCGTAGCGAGTCCGTTGTGCGCGTGTTCCTGAAGAGGAAGGACCGGAAAATTCTCACCCTCTTGCGGGGTAGGCGCCTGGAAAAGTGGGCGAAAGTCTCGAAATCAGTCGTCTGGTACCCTATGACTCATGTTGCGCACCACATCGCTCGCCTTGGCCGCCGCGATTCCGTCTCTCGCGCAGATCGTGACCGGGACGATCGCCGGTACCGTCCGTGATCCGTCCGGACTCGCCGTCACCCGCGCCGACGTTTCCCTCCGCCAATCCGCCACCGGCCGGGAGCGCCGCACGGTAACCAACGAAAGCGGTGACTTCGCCCTTGCCGGACTCGATGCGGGCGCCTATGACATCGTCATCTCGGCCAGTGGATTCAAGAAGCTCGAGCGGCAAGCCGTGAACCTCGCCACCGGAGAACGGCTGCCCCTCGGGAATCTCACGCTGGAGGTCGGCCAGTTGTCGGAAACCGTATCGGTAGCCGAACGCGGCGGCGCGATCGTGCAGACGCAGAGCGCGGAACGGGCCGAGGTGATCACGAGCAAGCAGGTCGAAAACATCGCGATCCGCGGACGCAACGTCCAGGATCTGATCAGCCTGCTGCCCGGCGTGGTCACGGGCGCGGAACAAGAGGGCCTGTCCTCCGGCGGATCGGTCTACGTGCAGGGCTCTCGATCCACGATGAACAACATCTCGTTCGACGGCGTGCCCGGTACGGACATGGGTAACGGTTCGCAACTCAAGATCACGGTGAGCCAGGATGCGATCTCGGAAGTGAAGATGCTAATCAGTAACTATCAGGCTGAACACGGCCGAATGGCGGGGTCGAACATCCAGGTAGTCACCAAGAGCGGCACGCGCGATTTTCACGGCCTGCTGAGTTGGTTCAAGCGTCATGAACAGTTTAACGCGAATTCGTTTTTCAACAACCAGCAGGGTCTGCCCAAGGGCCGTTACCGGTTCAATACCTATACCTACAACGTGGGCGGACCCGTCGTTCTCCCGGGCCGGTTCAATCGCGACCGCAACAAGCTCTTCTTCTTTTGGCATCAGGAGTTCTGGCCGACCGAACGAGTGTCGACGGGCCGCGTCACCGTCCCCACGGCTCTCGAACGCACTGGGAACTTCTCGCAGACCATCGACGTGAACAACCGCCCGATCACCGTGCGCGATCCCTACAGTGCGAACGCGCCCTTTCCGGGCAACATCGTGCCCGCCAACCGCGTGAACGCGAGCGGCGCTGCGCTGCTGCGCTTCTTCCCCGGACCGAACTTCCTCGACCGCACGATCTCGCGCGGCCAGTACAACTACGTGTTCCAGGATCCGAACAGCACGCCCAAGAGGACCGATACGCTGAAGCTCGACTACAACCTGAATTCGAACAACACCATCTCGTTCGGCCATTCACGGTTCAAGGATGTTTCCGAGGGTGCGTTCGGAACCACGACGGCGAGCGCAAACTGGCCAATGATGCGCAAGAACTGGACGAGTATCGGAAAGAGCACCACGGCGCGATACACGCGGGTGATCTCGCCCACCACCCTCAACGAGTTCAGTTTCGGATGGCTGGCGCAACCGGCCGACAACTTCTACGAAGATTCCGAGTTGAAGAAAATCCAGCGGGACACGGCCGGCTTCCGGCTCAGCCAGTTCACGCCGAAGGCCAATCCGCTCGGCATCATCCCGAACGCAACGTTCGGCGGAGTTCCGGGCGCGGCCAATATCGACACCGAGGGTCGCTTCCCCCTCTACAACCGCTACCATCTCGTCAACTTCTCCGACAATCTCTCCCTCACGCGAGGCGGTCACAATCTCAAGTTCGGAACCTACGTCGAAACGTTCTACCGTCATCAAAAGAAGGCGGTGAATTTCGTTGGCGCGTTCAACTTCGGCCAGAACGCGAACAATCCGCTCGACACCGGATACGCCTATACGAACGCGGCGCTCGGCACGTTCAATACCTACAGCGAGATTTCCGGCGAAGCGTTCATGAAGGTGCGGACCGGCGGCTACGAGTTCTTCGCGCAGGACAACTGGAAGGTGACCCGCAAGCTCACGCTCGACTACGGCATGCGCATGTATATCCTCCAGCCGATATGGGAAAAGGACAATTTCATGGCCGGCTTCGTGCAAGGCCGCTACGATCCGCGGCGCGCCGTGCGCCTCATCGAGCCGGGTCTCGACGCACGCAACCAGCGGGTTGGCATCAACCCGGTGAACGGACAAATCTACTCGGCTGCGCAGATCGGCGCGATCGCCCCCGGCGCGGGCGATCCCGCGAACGGCATGCTCGTCGCGGGAGCGGACCCCTCTTATCCACGCGCTCTCGTCGACAATCGTGGACTCCACTGGGGTCCGCGCGTGGGCTTCGCCTACGACGTCGCCGGAGATGGGAAGACCGCGATTCGAGGCGGATTCGGAATGTTCTACAACCGCTTTTTCACCGAGCTGTTCTCGAACACTCTAGTCGGGCAGACGCCTTTGTTGAACGAGCCCGTGATCAACTTCGGCGAGATGAACACCTTCCTGTCGAGCACCGGACTCCTCTATCCACAAGCGGTTTTCTCGGCCGATCGCGCCGGCAAGCTCCCGACGATCATGAACTTCAGTTTGTCGGTGCAACGTGACATCGGCTTCGGCACGGTGGTCGATATCGGATACGCCGGTTCGCTGGGACGCCACTTGCAATGGCGCCGGGACATCAATCCGATTCCGATCGGCGCCAACTTCGCCGCGGCCAATGTCGACCGCACCCTCACCGGAAACCGGCCATTGCCGCCGGCGTTCCTGCGGCCCATTCCCGGCTACAACAACATCACCTCGATCGAAGGTGCGTCGAGCTCTAACTACCACTCGCTGCAAGCAACCGCGCGACGGCGCTTCATCCATGGACTCCAATTCAACCTCGCCTATACATGGTCGAAGACGCTTTCCTACAACGACAGCGACACCGAAGCGATCAGTTCGTTGATCAACCCGCGCGTGTGGAGCTACGGACTCGCCGATTACGACCGCACTCACGTACTGAAGCTCAACTACGTTTGGGATGGTCCCGGGTTCACCGGCCATCACGCGGCCAAACGCGCCATCTTGGGCAACTGGGCGTTCTCCGGCATCACCACGTTTTCCAGCGGCGTCCCGCTCGGTCTGTCGTTCACCACCACCACCGCGGTCGACATCACGGGCACCGCGTCACAAGGCGCGCGTGTGTTGTTGACCGGGAGTCCGGTGCTGCCGAGGGGCGAGCGGACGTTCGACCGCGCCTTCCGCACCGATGTGGTCCGGATGCCGCAAGTGGGCACGATCGGAAACTCCGCGATCAACGTCTTCCGTGGACCCGGCAACAACAACTGGGACGTCGCGGCGTTCAAGAACATTCCGATCCACGAACGTTTGAAGCTCCAGTTCCGCTGGGAGCTCTACAATCTCTTCAACCACACGCAGTTCTCGGCGGTGGACACGGCGGCGCGATTCGACACGGTGACGGGCCAGCAATTGAATGCGCGTCTGGGACAATACACGGGGACCACGAACCCGCGGCTGATGCAGTTCGCGCTACGGCTTACGTTTTGAGGCTTCAGCTAACTTGACCGGCTGCAATGAGGCGGTAGAAAGAAACTCTCGCGGCGGCGCTGACTGATGGCTCTTGATAAGTGCTTTTCCGCAATCTGGGACACGACAATCGATGCGGGTTCAGCCACGCTACTGATCAGGTAGCGTTACGGTGAATTCGGACCCTTGGCCAAGTTCCGACTTCACGCCGATCGAGCCGCCGTGCGCCTGCACGATCGCCTGGCAGATTGCGAGACCAAGCCCCGCGCCGCCACCGTTGGTAATCGCGCGCGCCTTATCGGCACGATAGAAGCGCTCGAAAACGTGAGGCAGGGCTTCGGCGGGAATCCCTTCGCCATTGTCGGAAACGATGAGCTTGGCGCCCCGTCCGTTCCGCGCGGTCGCCACGCGGACCTCTCCGCCCTTCGGTGTGTATCGGATCGCGTTGTCGAGAAGATTGGTCACCACCTGCGCCACGCGATCGGCGTCACCCGTGCATTCCGCCGGGTCGAGGTCGCAGCGTAGCGCGACGCCGCGCTCATCGGCGCGGGCTCGCACCAGTTCCACGCTTTCCTCCGCAACCTGCGACAGTTCGAATCGATCGTGGCGGATCTTTTCCTCTCCCGCTTCGAGCCGCGTCAGCGCCAGAAGCGATTCTGCGAGTTTGCGCATTCGCTGCGCGGCGCGTTGGCAGGCAAGCAACGTCTCACGGTACTCGGCGGCCGATCGTTCGCGGGCGAGCGACATCTGCAGTTGAGACAGCATCACCGTCACGGGAGTGCGCAACTCGTGCGATGCATCGGCGGTGAAGCGCGCCTGCCGCTGGAACGATTCTTCCAGTCGCTCGAAAGTCGAATTCAACACCGAGGCCAGGTCAGCCAGTTCGTCTTCCGTTTGCGCAGCCGGAATCCGTTGCGAGAGATCTCCCCCGGCGATTCGCGAGGCCGTTGCGCTGATCGCGCCAATCGGACGCATTGCACGCGATGCCAGCACCCATCCGCCCACGAGCCCGATCACGAGCAGCGCCCCGCCGCCCGCCGCCAGCGAGAACGCGAAGGCGCGCATCTCCGACAGTTCGGGCGCGATCGAACGGCCCACCAGCATCATGTCGCCGAACGGCAGGACTCGATACGACTCGCGATTCGTTCCCCGCGTGCGCGCCGCGCCGGCCATGGCTGGGAACGGCCCGTGTGCGCGAGTGGCCGCGAGCGTCTCCGGCATCGGGATCGGCTCTTGCGCTGTGCTCTTCAGAACCGATCCGTCCGTGTCGAAGAAGACGAAATAGTAGGGACCACCGCTCGCTTCCTCGATCGATTGAATCAACCTCGCCTGCCCCTCGCGCCGCGCGAATGGAGGCGGAGGCATCAGACCTCCGGGCGGACGCTCGCCTGGCGGACCGGGTCTCGGGCCCATCGGCCGGAACAGCATCGCGGCCCTTTGTTCCAGTTCGCGATCCACGGCGCGCAATTCGTCATCCCAGGCCATGCGATGCGCCATCGCTCCGAAGCCCGTCAGCACAGCAAGCAGAATCAGCCCATGCCAGATCTGCAACCGGAACCGGATCGAGTGGAGGATCATGGGTTCGCCTCGATACAGTAGCCGTGGCCGCGGCGAGTCGTGATGAAGCTGGCACCCAGCTTCCGGCGGATATTGGACACATGCACGTCGAGCAGATTCGAGAGCGTCGCGTCGTTCTCGTCGAACAGATGTTCGTACAGTTGCGTTCGCGAGATCACCGTGCCCGCATGCACCGCCAGGTATTCGACCAGAGCGTACTCACGAGCGGTGAGCGCCACCGTCTCCCCCTCTTTTGAAACCACCCGCGCCGCCGTGTCGATCGCTACGTCTCCGATATCGATGCGCGTGTCTCCTCGCCGTGCCGACCGCCGGATCAATGCCCGAATGCGCGCCAACAACTCGTCGAGGTCGAACGGCTTCACCAGATAGTCGTCGGCTCCCGAGTCGAGCGCCGTCACCCGGTCGCGAACGGCGTCGCGCGCCGTCAACATCAGCACGGGAGTCTGGCGTGACTTTCGCAGTCTCCGCAACAACTCACCCCCGTCGAGCTTCGGCAGCATGTAGTCCAGCAGGATCGTGTCATAGTCGAACTGCTCGGCCTTGAACAACCCCTCTTCTCCGTCGGCGGCACCGTCCACGGCATAGCCATCTTCCCGCAACGCCTGCATCAGGCTTGCGAGCAGATCCGGCTCGTCTTCCACCACCAGCACTCTCATTTCCGCCTCAATCCGAACTCTACCAGCATCCGCCTTAAGAATTCATGAAGATCGGGTTGGATTGCTCCCGTGACAGAGGGCTTAACAGAGTTTTACAGTTTCGTGAATTTTCTTCATCCTCCGTTAAGGTTCCAAAAGCTACCTTGGGACTGTGATGCAAACAAGCGCACAGGCCGCGCAGGCGCGGCGCCAAATGTCCAGGACCAGGCAGCAGATTGGGCGCCGTAGCGGGTCCGTTGTGCGGGTGTTCCCTAAAATCGCAGCCGGAGCCCTCCTGATTGGATGCGCGGTTTTCCTCGCGGCGGACCAGCCTGCGCTGAAATCCGCCGATGATCTGTTTCAAACATCCCGGGTCTGGACCGTTCATCTGAACTTCACCGCCGAAGACTGGGCCGCGATGGAGCCTACCGGTGGTCCAGGACCCGGTGGCCCGGGCTTCCCGGGCAGACCCGGACCCGGCGGACCGCGAATGAGCCCCGCCACGATGCTGATGCCCGCGTTCATGGCCGGAGACCAGGACCATGATGGATCGCTCTCGGCGAACGAGTTCGGCCAGCTCGCCTCCGGCTGGTTCGATCGTTGGAGCGCGGGCGGACCGCTCGATGCGGCCAAGCTGAGGGCGGGCCTGCAGTCTACTTTTCCGCCGCCTCAATTTGGGCCTCCTGGCCCGCCGCGCGGGATGCTAGGCAGGGAAGGCCGTGGCAATGGGATGTCCGCCGCGATGGGCATCGAATTTCCGTATGTCCGCGCGAATCTCGAGTTCGAGGGCGTGAAGATCGATGGCGCCGCCGCGCGATACAAGGGCAACAGCACCTTCATGGCGTCGCGCAACTCGATCAAGCGCTCGATCAAGATCGACTTGAATCGTTTCGAGAAGTCGCACCAACTCGCCGGGCAAACCACGCTCAATCTCCACAACAACGTGATGGACGCCAGTTGGATGAACGAGGGACTCGGCTACAGATTGTTCCGAGACGCGGGCGTTCCCGCCCCTCGCAGTTCCTACGCTCGGGTCTACGTGACGGTTCCCGGCAAGTACGATCGCCAGTACCTCGTCCTCTATTCGATCGTCGAGGAGGTGGACAAGACTTTCGCAAAGTCCCGATTCGGATCGAGCAAAGGCGCGATCTTCAAGCCCTCCACACGCGAGCTCTTCAATGATCTCGGGCCCGATTGGGCCAAGTACCAGCAGATGTATGATCCCAAGACCTCGCTCACGCGCGAGCAGAAGGCACGGCTGATCGAGTTCTCCGGATTCGTGACGAAATCCACCGACGAGGAGTTCTCCGCCGGCATCGCCACCTATCTCGACATGGACGAGTTCGCCCGCTTCATGGCCGCGACCGTGCTGATCAGCAACATGGATAGCATCCTGCAAATGGGCCAGAACTTCTACGTTCACCTCCATCCCAAGTCCAATCGCTTCCAGTTCCTTCCGTGGGACCTCGACCACTCGTTCGGTCAGTTCCCGATGGCGGGCTCGAGCCTCGAGAACTTGAGCATCGAACGTCCGTGGCAGGGGCGCAATCGATTCCTCGAGCGGGTATTCAGCGTCGAAGCGTTTCGCAAGCTCTACCGTGAACACCTCGCGGTGTTCAATACCAAACTCTTTGCGCGAGACCGGATCGCGGCACAGGTCGATGAATTGGCGAAGACTCTGCGCGCCGCCGTTGCCGAAGAATCGCCCGAAAAACTGGCGCGGTTCGACAAAGCCGCAGCGGGCGAGCCCACGCCTATGGGCTTCGGACCCGGACCCGGCGGCCCGCGTGGATTCCCGGGTGGTGGCGCCATGAAGCCAATCAGAGCCTTCGCCGGGCCGCGCCATCAGTCGGTCGAGGAGCAACTCGCGGGCAAACCGGTGCCGCCGCAGGAAGCCCGCGGTTTCGGGCGCGGACCCGGTGGCCCCGCCGGATTCAATCCGGCGATCTTTCTCGAACGCGGACTGATGTCCGCACTCGATACCGACAAGAATGGAGAAGTTTCGCGAAACGAATTCCAGCAGGGCTTCTCCAAATGGTTCGCCGCGTGGAACTCCGACGGCACCGGCAAGCTCACCACTGATCAACTCCGCGCCGGAATCGAGCGCGACCTGATGCCGCCCATGCCCCCAATGGGCCCGCGTCAATAACCAAGGACATTCGACGATGAAACGAACACTCTCCGCCCTGCTGCTTTCGAGCGCATTGGCGTTCAGCCAGATCCCGCTGCCGTACCCGATCTTCGATCAGGATGCAGTCCACGAGATCAAGATCACCTTCGCCAACGAAGATTGGTTCCAGGTGCTCACCGACAACTACGACGGTGTGCGTGCTGAAAACCCATACTTCCCCGCGTCGCTCGAGTGGGGCTCCTACAAGATGGAGAACATCGGAGTCCGGTTCAAGGGAAACAGCACCTACAGTGCCTCGCGCGGACAAAAGAAGCCGTTCCGCCTGAAACTGAACGAGTTTGTAAAAGGGCAGAAAATCGAGGGCATCGGATCGTTCAGTCTGAGCAATGCATGGAACGATCCCAGCTTCGTACGCGAAAAGCTCTACTACGAAATGGCCGCCGCGCTCGGGATCAAGGCGCCGCGGTCGAACTTCGCGGCCCTCTACATCAATGGCAAGTATTGGGGCCTGTACGTGCTCACCGAAGTGATCAACTCGGACTTCCTGAAGAACTACTACGGCAAGGGCGACGACGAAGGCAATCTGTACAAGGGCAACATCGGCGCCAATTTCGCCTACCTGGGCGAAGACAAGGAAGCCTACAAGGCCGCGTGGGAAAAGCAGTCCAACGAAGAGGCCGACGATTGGACCGACCTGATCGCACTTTGCAAACTGATCACCGAGACGCCGTCCGCCGAGCTTCGCGCCAAGCTCGAACCGATCATGGACATCGATAGTGTGCTCGCGGCCCTGGCACTCGACAACGCTACCGTCAACCTCGACAGCTACGTGGGAATGGGCCAGAACTTCAACGTCTACAAGCGCGCCTCCGATAACCGCTGGATCTGGATTCCGTGGGATCCGAGCCTCGCTTTCGGCGCGCTCAGCCAAGGCCAAACGATCGACGGCATGAAGACCCTCGCGCTCGAATGGGTCAACACGGGCGGCGGCTTCGGTGGAGGCGGCGTGCCTCCCGGTGGTGGTGTGCCCCCGGGCGGTGGCGTTCCTCCGGGGGGCGGTGTGCCTCCAGGCGGTGGCGGGCCGAGGCCCGGCGGCCAACAAGCCGTAGGACGCCCGCTCGCAACCAAACTCTGGGAAGTTCCCGAATACAAGGAGCGCTACCGCCAGATCTATCAGCAACTCATGACGAAGGCGTTCGATTCCGCCAACGTGATCGCACGAGCGAACGCGCTCCGGGAGATGATTGCGCCGTGGGTCGAGAAGGACACGCAGAAGCTCGTCACGCAGGAACAGTTCGATAACGCGATGACTCAGGACGCGACCGGCACTGGACCCGGCGGCGCGGGCCCCGGTGGACAGGGCGGGCAAGCCGGACCCAACGGTGGCGGCATTCCCGGCCTGACGCCCTTCATCACCGCGCGTGCCGACTTTGTCAACGGTAAGTTGGCCGAAGCTCCCGCCTCCACCATGGCTGTCACCGCCGATCGTGCGTCCCTCGCTTTCACCCAATCCGGGACCACGGCACCAGCGGCGCAGACCATCTCGCTCACTCTGAACGGAACTGCGGTCACCGCGTTCTACGGACTCTCGACCAGCGTCGAATCCGGCGGCGCCTGGCTCAGCGTGACCCCCGCCAGCGGACCCGTGGCCGGAAGCTTCAAGGTCACCGCGACCGGCAAGCTCGATCCCGGAACCTACGTTGGGAAGATCAAGGTCGCCGTGCCCGGAGCCGTCAACAGCCCGGTCGAAATCGCCGTGACACTCACCGTCCAATAGGAAATCGCGATGCGAGTCGAGAACCTCACCCGGTACGAGTTCAAATACGCCGTGCGACCCGATCAACTGGACGAGATCCGCTCGGTTCTGCTGCGGCGCTGCGTGGCGGATGGGTTCTCGCCCGCGCCAAAGAATGGTTGGTACAGCGTCGATACGCTCTACTTCGATTCGTCCGATTGGCGCATCTTCCAGGCCGCCGAGCGGGGCGCGCTGATTCGAAACAAGCTCCGCGTGCGCATCTATCCGGACTCGCCCGGTTCAGTCGTCAAGCTCGAAGTGAAACAACGAATTGCCGACAAAACCCTCAAGACGAGCACACTCGCCGCCGCGGAGAACTGGAGCGATTGGCTTCAGGCCGGACGTGACTACTCCGCGCTTTCCTCCGAGACCCGCCAGTCGCTCGACACCTTTCTCACACTCCAGCGCTCGGCCGGCGCATTCCCGCGGGTTCTCATTCGCTACCAGCGGCAAGCGTTTCGCAGCATCGTCGATGACTATGTCCGCGTCACGTTCGATCGCGAGATGTGCTTCCAGCGTCAGGAGCGATACTCGCTCGACGGCGATCCGTGCCGCTGGAGGGCGGTCGATGACGAGATCTCGCTGGGCCGCCTTTCCCATCTGTTGATGGAGGTGAAATTCAGGGAGCGTCCGCCGGTCTGGATAGCCGACATGATTCTGAGGATGGGGCTCATCCGTCAGGGATTCTCCAAGTATGGCGCCGCGGTCCGGCGCATTCAGGCAGACGCCAAGCCGCTCTGGGACAGTGTTCCATCGCTTCTCCCAGCCCCATGGGCGGTGGCGCGATGAACCTCTTCCCACCCGTGCTTCCCGCCTCTCCCGTCGATCCGCGTGCTGCCGTGGTCGCGTTGCTGGTGGCCTTCGTCTGTTCTCATCTCCTTGCGCTCGTCTATGTCTGGTCCCATCGCGGACTCTCTTACATGCAATCCTTCGTCCAATCGCTCGTCATGGCGGCGGTGGGCGCGGCGCTGATGATGCTCGTCATCGGATCGAACCTCATCCTCGGCATTGGCATGATGGGCGCGCTCGCGCTCGTGCGATTCCGTACCAATCTCCGTGACCCGCGCGACATGATGTTCGTCTTCGTCGCTCTCGTGATCGGTATCGCCGCGGGCACGCAAGCACACTGGCTCGCCGTCACCGGCACGGCCGCGTTCTCGCTCGTCGCGCTCTACCTCGGACGCATGGCCTTCGGATTCCGCAACTACTTCGACGCGCTGCTGCGCTTCACGGTGTCGCAGGGCGATTCGTCCGCCGCGCAGGAGCGCTTGCAGGCGCATTGCTCGCGGTTCTCTCTCACGATGATTCAGCAGGTCGCGCAAGGCGATCTCGCCGAACATGTCTACCAGATCCGGTTTCGCAGGGCCGAGTCACGCGAGAGCCTCGTGCGAGACCTCGGCCAACTCCCGGGGCTCACGAACCTCTCGATGATGCTCGAGGACTCGCGGGTGGACATCTGAAATGCGGATTTCGATGGCGTGGGATCGCCGGTTGCGGGCGATCTTCGGTGTGACGGTATGGCTCGCGGCCGCGGGTGGAGCGTGGATGCTGTATAAAGCGGAGCCCGCTCCGCCTGTTGCCGTCGCGATCGCGGAGTCGCGTGAACATCGCGTCTCGCCGGTGCGTCTCGGCAGGCTCGTGGCACTCGAAGTAACGGAAGGGCAGCGCGTCTCTCCCGGGCAAGTGATCGCACGCTTCGAAACGGACACGGTTCGGCAGGAGGTCTCCGTCGCCCGGGCGCAACTCCAGCAAGCGGCATCCGCCGTGCGCGCGACCGGCGGCGCCTTCGATTCGGAGGTCCTGCAAGTGGGCCGCAATTTTCGGGAGGAAGTCGAAGCGGCGGAAGTGGAACTCGGCGCGGCGCGGTCGGCGTTCGCGCGCGACCAAGCGGAGTTCGCCAAGCTCGCGGCTGACCTGAAACGGGAAAACGATCTCGTCAATCGCGGACTCACCAAGTCGGACCGGCTCCTGATGATGGAACAGCGCCGCGCCGGACTCGATGCCACGGTGAAGACCTGGCCCGCTCGAATCGCGGCGCTCGAGATTCGAGCGAGGGCCGCCTCGCAACGCCTTGGCGCCTGGGAGAATTCGCGAGCTCAGGGATCGCGCGATACGCAGTTGCAGCCGCTCGAAGCGACAGTGCGCGCGCGGAGCGAATCCGTTCACCTGCTCGAGTCTCGAATCGATCAGAGCGTGCTGCGGGCCGGCGCGAATGCCTGGGTCTCGCTCGTACACGCCCGCCCGGGCGATGTCGTCAAGCCTGGAGATCCCGTCGTCACACTGGTCGAAGCTTTGCCGCGGCAGGTACTCGCATACATTGACGAGCGTCGCGGCGCACCGCTTCCCGCGGGAACTCGCGTCGTGGCAACCCGCCGGGACGCGGATCGCAAACAATGGGAAGGATTCGTTTCGGCTGTTGCGGCGGACGTGACCGAACTGCCGAAACGCCTCTGGATGAATCCCGCCTTTCCGGCATGGGGCCGCGCGATGTACATCACCCTCCCGCCAGAAGCCTCGCTGTCGCCCGGCGAACTGCTCGATGTCTCGCCGCTACCAGGCACCGCGCCGAGTCTCGCGCGCACGCAATAAAACATGATCCGATCGCTCTGTTGTGGACTCCTCCCATTGGCCTGGATTTCCGCCCAGGATCGGCTGACGGAAGACCGCGCCGTGGCGCTGGCGATCGAGCAAGACCTGCGCCTGACCGCGCTCCGCCACGAGATCCGCGCCGCCGAACTCGCGCCGAAGGGCGTGGGTCTGCTCGCGAGTCCGCAAATCCGGATCGGTGTCCGGGACATCGCGCCCGATCTCAACGATCCCGGATTCACGCGCACCAATGCTGGACTTGCGTGGACACCGCCGAAGATCGGCACCTTTTCCCACGCGGCGCGCGTGGCAGAGACGCGTGCCCGGGAGACTTCGGCGCAATGGGCCGCGCGGAAGGCTCGCACGGAGGCGGAGACACGCGTCCTCTACCGTACCGCCGTGCTGCTCGACGAACAGCGCCAACTCGCCGCCCGGGCGATCGAACTCCGCGAGCGGGTCCTCGCCGCCGTTTCGCAACAGGTAGCCGCCGGACTGAAGACGCGTCTCGATCGAGACGCCGCCGAACTCGCGCTCGCCGAAGCACGCGTGCAAGCCGAACAGGTTCGCTCCGAGCGCTTGACGCACCTGGTGCGTCTCGGCAATCGCACCGGACTCGCGCCCGCGTCGATCGCGATTGCGCCTTCGGAGGCAGCGCTCCTGTTTCGCGCACCCGCGTTCGATCGCGAAGAACTGCGAAGGCAAGCTCTCACCGCGCGGCCGGAACTTCGGGGAGCGGACGCACGCTGCCGCCTGCTCGAATTGAGCCTCGCCGAATCGCGCCGCGACCTGTACCCCTGGTTCTCGTCCGTTCAGCTTTTTCGCCGCACCACTCAGTTGAGCGGTGCTCAGGACTGGGGCTATCAGGTATCGGCCGACGTCCCCGTATTTCGCTGGAAAGAGAATTCGATGCCCGCCGCCCGCCAACAACTCGAGGCCTGCCGCGCCTCTCGGCGTGCTGCCGAAGCCGAGATCACCGCGGAGGTCGATGAACTCGTGGCGCGCCTCGCATCGGTCTCCAGCGAGATCGAGCAACACCGGCGAACGATGATCGATCTCGGCTCGAAACAAGTCGAGTCGGCGCGCTCGATGCTCGCCTCGCGCGAGACGGATCTGGTCGAGCCTCTGCTGGCCGAATTGCGGCTGACTGGATTGCGGCAGTCCTATGTAAGCCGTCTCATGGAGTTCCGCGCCCTCGAGGCTGGACTCGGACAAGCACTCGGAAACTGACGCCGCTTTCGCCGACAATAGAGAGATGCGCCATTCCCGCGTTGCCGTCATCGGCGCTCCCCTCGACCTGGGAGCCGGCCGGCGCGGCGTCGATATGGGTCCCTCCGCGATCCGCGTCGCCGAACTCCAACTCCGTCTCAGCCGGCTCAGCTATATCGTCGAGGATCTCGGAAACGTAGCAGTCGAACAGGCCGAGAGCCGCGATTCGGGTAATCCACACGCGCGCTATCTCCCGGAGATCGCGGAAACCTGCCGCCGCATCGCCATCGCGGTCGACAAGGCGGCGAACGATGGCAAGTTTCCGCTCGTGCTCGGCGGCGATCATTCGGCCGCGGCCGGTACCATTTCCGGCATCGCGCGTCATTTCCGGAAGAAGAAGCAGTCGATCGGATTGATCTGGGTCGACGCACACGCCGACATGAATACACCGGATTCGAGCATGAGCGGGAACGTGCACGGCATGCCGCTCGCGTGTGTGCTCGGCAAAGGTCCGCGTGAGCTGACTCACATCTTCAACTTCTCTCCGAAGGTCGAAGCGAAGAACGCCGTGCTCGTCGGACTGCGTGATGTCGATCAACTCGAGCGCCAGATGGTCCGCGAGTCGGGCGTGCACATTTTCACGATGCGCGATATCGACGAGCGCGGCATGAAATCCGTCATGTCGGATGCGATTCGCTACGCGCTCGATGGCACCGCGGGCTTCCATGTCTCGTTCGATATGGACGCGGTGGACCCGCGCGAAGCTCCGGGCGTCGGCACACCGGTCGCGGGCGGACTCACGCTCCGCGAGGCACATCTCGCGATGGAAATGGCCGGTGACACGGGCATGCTCACCTCGCTCGAAGCCGTGGAGGTCAACCCGGTGCTCGATACCGCGAATCGAACCGCGGAACTCGCCGTCCAACTGATCGCGTCGGCTCTCGGGAAGCGGATCCTTTAACGCACCATGGTCTGGGCGTTCCTTCTTCTGTTCGCCGGCGAGCCTACCGATCTCGAACGTGCGCTTCGCACGTTTTCCAATATCTACGCGCTCATCGAGGAGAATTCCGCTTCGCCGGTCGATCCCAATCAGGCGATCTACGAAGGCGCGATTCCGGGCATGCTGCGCAAGCTCGATCCGCACACGGTCTTCTTCCCGCCCGGCCAGTTCGAACAGTTGAAGGAACTCGAGAAGTCCACCGCGCGCGGCTTCGGCACCGTGGTCTCGGTCCTGCCCGGACGCGTGATCGTGCTGCAAACGGTGGCCGGCTCGCCTTCGTCGAAAGTCGGCATCCAGCCCGGCGACGAGATCCTTGCGGTGAATGGCGTGCGGCTCGACTGGCTCAGCATGGAACAATTGATCGGCCTGCTCGGCGAAAGCCGCCGGCGCGAGGCGAGGCTCGACGTGCGCCGCCAAGGCAATCCGCGCATGATGCAGTTCATACTGATTCCCGAGGAACTCGCTTCGCCCGCCGTGGACCGGGCGTACCTGATCCGGCCCGGAATCGGATACGTTCGCGCCACCAGCTTCGAGAAGGAAACGGGGAAGCAGGTCAACGAGGCGATCATCAAACTCGGCGGCAACGATCTGAAGGGCCTGATCCTCGATCTGCGGAACAATCCCGGCGGTGTCATGACTTCGGCCCTCGAAGTGAGCGCGATGTTTCTGCCCGCGGGAAAGAAGCTGCTCGCGGTGCGCGGACGCGCCAAGGAACCCGAAGAGATCGAGGTGCCGAAGAACTGGCCGCGGTATGAATTTCCGCTCGCGATCCTGGTGAACGAAAAGTCCGCCAGCGCCTCCGAGATCGTCGCCGGGGCGATGCAGGACTACGATCGAGCCACCGTGATCGGCGTGCCGACCTTCGGCAAGGGACTCGTGCAGAGCGTCTATCCGCTCTCGCAAGGAACGGGCATGGCGCTCACCACCGCGTTCTACTTCACGCCGAGCGGGCGCTCGATTCAACGGCCGTTGAAAGAAGGCCAACTCGAAGGACAGACACCGCGCTGGGCAAGCCTCGAAACCCAAACCGAGTTCCTGACCGAGAAGGGCCGCAAGGTCCGTGGAGGCGGCGGCATCGAGCCCGATCAACTCGCCGGACCCGAAGGCGCCACGCGTCTCCGCAACGTGCTCGACGCCAGCGGCGTGCTGACGCAGTTTGCCACCGAAGCGATCCGGAAGATCGGAAGCGTAGAGGCGTCCTTTACCGTGCCTCCGGCGCTCCTCGATGACCTGCAGGTCTATCTGTCGGAGCGCAACATCCGTCCGGGTGTCGCCGAGTGGTCGACCGACCGGGAATGGATCCGCAACCGGCTCCACCAGGAAATTTTCAATCAGGCGCTCGGAGTCGAAAAGGGTGACGAGGTCGAGGCCCAGCGCGACCCGCAAATTCTGCGAGCGCTCGAAACGCTCGGCGCGCGATAGAGTCAGAAAACGAAGCGTGCCCCCAACTGAATCCGCCGCCCTGGGCCCGCGCCCGAAACGATCCCGAACCCCGGACCGTTGAGCGTCGCACCCGGCCCGCCGAAGTTCGGGTGATTCGTGAAGTTGAAGAACTCGCCGCGCACCTGGATCTTCTTCTCCTCACCCACGGCGAAGTTTCGCAGGATCGACATGTCGAGGTTAATGAGCCCGTCGGCCCGCAGGATGTTCACGCCTTGGTTGCCGAAGGTGAACTGCGCTGGTTGCGCGAAGGCGCCCGTGTCGAACCAGCGCTCGAGCGTACGCTCGCCTACCGGCAGGTTCGGATCGCGCGAGACGTTCGCTCGTTGCGCCCCCGCGCTGAACACGAACGTGTTGTTCACCTGCGTGTTGACCGTGAACGGCTCGCCACTCTGCAGTGTCATCAATCCGCCGAGCGACCAGTTGCCGAAAATCTGTCCGGCCCAGTGCGAAGCGAGATACTTGCGGCCCTTGCCAATGGGAATCTCGTAGACGCTCGTCATGGTGAAACGGTGGCGGACATCGTTGCCCGTGGGTCCCCAGTCGGCGCGGCGGTTGTAGAAGTTGCTGAATCCGATGTCGGCACCGAGTGATCCGCCGTCGGTGTAGCTGTTGAACGCGCGAGCGAGCGTATAGGTGCCGAGGACGCTGTATCCCCCGGAAAAGCGGCGCTCCACGCGCACCACCCCCGCATAGTAGCGGGCATCGCCGAACGACGGATTCTGAATCGTGACGTTCGAGAATTGCGCGAACGGACGGTCGGCCTGGGCCGGCGTGCGCCCGGCCGCAACCAACTCGGCGAGCCGGTGCGGCGTGACTTGACTCAAGCTGATGTTGCCGCCCGGAAGTTTGTGCGACAGATTCCCGACGAAGGAGACGTCGCCCAGCAGGCCCCGGCCGATCTCGCGCTGGTAGCCCATGTTGAACATGTGCGAGTAGCCGGTACGCCGGTTCGACTCGAAGAAGGTCACGGCGGTGTTCGGCTGCGTTCCGATCCGCACCGCGCCGAAGCGATCGTCGAGCACCGGGCTTTGCAGGGTCACGCTCACGCCATCGCGCAGCAGGAACGGAGCGGTGATGCCGTTATCCGGCGTGTTAAGCGTGGCCGACCTTTCGAAGCCGAGCGAGTTCGCGTTCGGAACACCCGCGTCGAATGGATGCGCGAACGTCAGGCCATAGGCTCCCCGCAGAACCGACTTCGACGATCCGAACGGCTTCCACGCGAATCCGAATCGTGGTCCGAAATTGTTCCAGTCGGTGAGGTAGAGCGAGTGCTCGCGCCATCCGTTCACGCCGAGAAACGTCACGACACCCGGAGTTCCGCTCACCGGATTGATCCGGGTGGTATCGAACGAATTGCCGCGGTTGTTCTTGTCCGACATGGCCGTATCGGTCTCCCAGCGGATGCCGATGTTCAGCGTAAGGTCGCGCGTGACGTTCCAGTCGTCCTGCGCGAATCCGGCCATGTACCAGCTCTTGCGGTCGAGCACTTCAGTTTCGCGGCTCGTGAAGCCTGTGGTGAAGCCGAGAAGCATCGTCGCGAGCCCGTTGCCGGAAGCGGCGGTTCCCGGCTGGCCCGTTCCGAGCAGGCTGAACGAGAACGAACCCGCGGCGGTCGGGCGGTTGACTTCATAGTTGTACGATGGCCGCAGTTCGCCGCCGAACTTGAACGTGTGTTTGCCGCGGACCCAAGAGAGGTTGTTCACCCACTGGAACTGCTCGATCGGGAACTGGCGCCGCTCCTGTCCGGTCGATCCGAGCGCGGTGTAGCCAGCGGGGGCGAATGCCGGGAACGCTCCGTCGGGGATACCGCGAATGCCGAGCCGCGTGGCCCACGGCTGCCCGAGCCCGAGCGCCTGGGAGTGGTTGATGCGGCTCGAGTAGGTCATGCGAAAGTCATTGATCAGCGTGGGCGAAATCGTGCGGGTCCAATTGCCGTAGTAATAATTCTGGTGACGAATCGCGATTCCCTGCGTGTCGGCGCCACGCTCCGGAAACACCGACGTCTGATCGGTGTCGTCGCTGTTGTAAAGATAGCGGCCGGTGATGCGGTCCTTCGACCCGATGTTGTGATCGATCTTGGCCGTGAAGTTGTTGCGCGTGAGACCCTCCACGTAGTTCGCGCGGAAGTTGTTGGCGCCAGCGAGCGAATCGGCCGCACGGTTCGGCAATGGGAAGAACGGAGTCAGTTTCGCCGCCACCGGGTCGATACGCGCGGCGGGAATCCGGTTGCCGGGAAACTGTGTCCGCGTGAAGCGGCCGCCGGTGTTCACCGTGGTGGCGGGATCGAAGACCGCAACCAGCGCGCCGCGCGCGTCGGTGGATTGCGAATAGTCGCCCGCGCGCTCGATCGCTGTTGGGACCGTGAGTGTTCGAATCGCGCCATCACGCCGCCTCGAGCCTTCATAGGCGAAGAAGAAGAAGGTCTTGTCGCGCCCGTTGTAGAGTTTCGGAAACCACACGGGCCCGCCGATCGTTCCTCCGAACACGTTGTAGCGCAGCGGCGCCTTCGTCTTGATGCCGTTCTGAATGGGCGCGAAGAAATTCGCCGCGTCGAACTTCTCGTTCCGCACGTACTCGAACAGCGATCCGCGCAGTTTGTTGGTGCCGCTCTTGGTGGTGGCGACGATGACGCCGCCGTTCGATCCGCCATACTCGGCCGCGTAGCCATTCGCCATGATCTTCACTTCGGCCACCGTTTCGACCGGCGGATCGAGATCCACCTGGCCCACGCCGAGCCGCATGTTTTGACCCGTTCCGCCGTCGATCCAAAACGCCTGCGACTGCTGCCTCGATCCGGCAAGTGAGAAGTTCGGCTTGGCACCGCTGTCGTAGCCGATGAATACGGCCGCGCCGGTCATTTGAATCAGGTTCAGCGAACGGCGGTCGCCGAGCGGGAGATCCTCGACCGCCTTCGCTTCGACGAGTTGCGAGACGTCGGAGGTTCGAGTCTCGAGCAGCGTCGCCGTTCCTGAAACGGTGACACTTTCGCTCACCACGCCCACTTCGAGCGCGATGTCGAGTTCGAGATTCTGGCCGGTGGTGAGCACGAGTCCGTTGCGCACGAAACGGCGGAATCCGGACTTCTCCGCTTCCACCACGTACTGGCCGATCGGCAATTGGCGAAGCGAGAACAGTCCGTTCTCGTTGGTGGCCGAGGCCGTTTTCTGACGCGTCGCGGCGCTGGTCGCCGTCACCTGGACATTTGGAATGATCGCGCCCTGCGAGTCGCGGACGATGCCCGTGATCGTGGCGGTGG
The DNA here is from genome assembly GCA_902825945.1 of uncultured Acidobacteriota bacterium. Lineage (GTDB taxonomy): Bacteria > Acidobacteriota > Terriglobia > Bryobacterales > Bryobacteraceae > SYLY01. The sequence goes on along the minus strand of CADECY010000016.1, from coordinate 13,220 downwards.
GCGATTGCGAAAGCAGCGGCAAGGCCGCGAGGAAAAGCGTGGACCCTGATCGAGACATATCAATATCGTAGCGCCGCCGGGTAGCCGCTATACTCTTGGCATGCCAAAAGTACGCCCGATCCCCAAGGGTTACCACACCGTCACTCCCGGACTCGCCGTTCAAGGCGCGGACGCGTTCATCAAGTTTTGCAAGAAGGCCTTCGGCGCCAAGGAACTGTCGCGGCTACCCGGCCCCGCCGGCTCCGTCATGCACGCCGAACTCGAAATCGGCGACAGCCGCATCATGGTCGGAGAGGAGATGCCCGGGATGGGCAACGCTTCCGCCAAAACGCTCGGCGGCTGCCCGGTCTCGTTGTTCATTTACGTCACCGATGTCGACGCGGCGTTCAAGAAGGCCGTCAAGGCTGGTGCCACCGCGCAGATGCCTCCAGCGGACATGTTCTGGGGCGACCGCTACGGCCGCCTCGGTGATCCGTTCGGACACTCGTGGGCACTGGCCACTCACATCGAGGATGTTACTCCGAAGGAGATGAAGAAGCGGTCCAAGGCCTTCATGGCCGCGATGGCCGAAAAGTCCGCCTGACCGGGCGGCATGCGATGGGGCCGCGGTCCGCTGCCGCGGCCCCGCGCCGGTATTGCGCTGAGCCGGCCACTGCGATAGCCTGAATGGCCATGCTGAAGAAGATCCTGTTTCTGATCGCTTTCGCGATCGGGGCCCTCGCCGCGATCGTGTCGATGCAGCCGTCGCACTATCGGATCACGCGCTCGGCCACTATCCAGGTCCCTCCAGAAGGGGTTTTCCCGTTCGTCAACGACTTCCACAACTGGGGCCAGTGGTCGCCGTGGGAGAAACTCGATCCGAACATGAAAAAGACCTTTTCCGGACCGAAGTCCGGCGTGGGCGCCGTCTACTCCTGGGTGGGCAACAGCGATGCCGGCGAAGGCCGAATGACCCTCGAGGAGAGCAGTGCGAATGACCGGATCGTCATCAAGCTCGAGTTCATCAAGCCGTTTGAGTCGATGAGCGTCACCACGTTCTTGTTCCGGCCGGAAGCGCAGGGCACATCGGTGACCTGGGAGATGCGCGGCGAGAATAACTTCATGGCAAAGGCCTTCGCCTTGTTCATGGACATGGACAAGATGGTCGGTTCGGACTTCGAAAAAGGCCTCGCGCAACTGAAGTCCGCCGCCGAAGCCGCGAAGCGCTAACGAATCTTCATTAAAATGGGAACCCATAGGCGTGAGTCGCGTCAAGGAGTTGTCATGACTGGCGCTGGCAGCGATATCGCGTTCGGCTTCCGGAGCCTGAAACAGCAGCCCGGATTTTCGGCACTGGCGGTGATCACACTCGCGCTGGGCATTGGTGCGTCCACCACCATCTTCAGCGTCATCTATCACGTGCTGCTGAATCCGTTCCCATACGCAGGCGCTGACCGGGTGGTCGCGATTCAGGTCCGGGACGCGGTGAGTGCGCGGCCCGGCGGGCGCACCTATTACCCGCTCCGGGAGTTCCTCGAGCTGAAGAATGGAACACGCGTCTTCGAGGACGTGATCGGCGGGACGAACGAGGATGTCCTCTATTCTTCCGGCGAAGGCACGGAATTGCTCCAAGGTGCTCTGGTATCGGGCAACCAATTTCAGTTTCTCGGTGTCCCCGCGCGGATCGGCAGAGCGCTGACTCCCGAGGATGCCAAGCCGGACGCGCCACCCGTGTTCGTGCTCGCCCACAAGGCGTGGCTGAAGTACTTCAACCTCGATCCGTCGATCACCGGCCGCACCTATGTCCTCAACGGACAGCCCACCACGCTCGTTGGCATCATGCCAGCGCGCTTCACCAAACTCGGCGCGGACTTGTGGCGGCCCGCCGATCTCAGTATGGCGGACCCGCGTGTCAGCAGCCTCTACTTCAACTTCCAGGCGCGAGTGAAGCCCGGCATCACGCATGAACAGGTGAAAGCGGATGTCGAGCCGATCCTCCGGCGGCTGGCGAAGGAGTTCCCCGACAATTTTCCGAAGAATTTCTCGGTACAGATCATTCCGTGGATCGATTCCGTCGTCGGTCAGTTTCGCAAGACGCTCTACACGCTCGCGGGCGCGGTTGCGCTCCTCCTGCTGATCGCCTGCGGCAACGTGGCGAACATGTTGCTCGCGCGGGCTTCGGCTCGCGAGCGCGAGATGGCGATCCGTTCGGCGATGGGTGCTACGCGCGCGCGGCTGATCCGCCAGTTGCTCGTCGAGAGCCTTCTGCTCGCCATCGCGGGCGCCCTTCTCGGCTGCCTGCTCTCCTGGGCCGGAATCAAAGGGCTGGTCGCGCTGATACCGGAGGGGCTCATTCCGCGCGAGGCCGTGATCAAGCTCGATCCGGTGGTTCTCGCCTTCAGCATGGCGATTGCCGCCGCCACTGCCATCATCTTCGGACTCGCGCCCGCGCTGCAGACGGTCGGCCAGAATCTCGTGGAACCACTCAAGGATTCCGGCAAGGGTGTCAGCGGTGGATTCCGCCGCGGAACGCTCCGCAATGTTCTCGTGGTCGCCGAAGTGACCTTGTCCATTGTGCTTCTCGTGGGAGCCGGATTGCTGATCCGCAGCTTCACCGCTCTGCAAGAAGCCGACCTCGGCTTCAATCCCTCGAACATCCTGGTCGCGCGGCTGCCCCTTCCCAAGGCGCAGTACACCACAGCCGAGCGGAAGCACAGGTTCTTCCGGCAAATTCTGGAGCGCATTCAGGCGCTGCCCGGCGCCACCGCGGTCACCGCGGTTAGTTCGCTTCCGCCGTACGGGGGGATCGGTACCGAACTGATCTTCTCCGGCCGGCCGTCAACAGAACGCGAACTCGGTGTCATTCAGTTCGTCAGCGAAGGATGGTTCCCCACGCTCGGCCTCACCCTGCGCCGCGGACGGACGTTCTCTGCCTTCGAAGTCTCGTCGGCGCGTCATGTCGCCGTGGTCAACGAGACTCTCGCACGCAAGTATTTTCCCGGCGAGGACCCGATTGGACGATCGGTGCGCCTGAAAGCTCTCGAGACCATCGCGGAACCGAAGATTCCCAATGCGGCATTCGAAATCATCGGCGTCGCAGCGGACGCGAAGAACTCCGGCATCCAGGAAGCCGCGCGGCCCGAAGCGCTCGTCCCGTACACCGTGACCGGTTCGTTCGAGCGCGGCGTGCTGGTGCGGACCGCCGGCAATCCGATGAGCCTGCTGGCCTCGGTCCGGCGCGAGATCTGGGCCGTCGATCGCGGCGTCGCGATCACGCTCACGGGCCCACTCGAGGGCTTCCTGCGCGACTTCTCCTACGCCGAGCCGCGTTTCAGTCTCGTATTGCTCACGGTTTTCGCCGCAACCGGACTCGTGCTCGTCGCGATCGGAATCTACAGCGTGATCGCCTATACGGTGTCGCGCCAAACGCACGAACTCGGAATTCGCATGGCGCTCGGCGCGGGCAGGTCCGGCATTCTGCGGATGGTCCTGTGGTCCGGTGCGCGGCTGCTGATCGTGGGCGCGGTTCTGGGACTCGCGATCAGCTTCGCCGCGTCCCGTCTGCTCGCCAATCAACTCTATGGTGTGTCGCCGCATGACCCGCTCACGATCGCCGCGGTGATCGTGGTGATCGGGTTGGCCGGACTGGCCGCGTGCTACTTGCCGGCTCTTCGCGCGACGCGGGTCGATCCGATTGTCGCGCTGCGTTACGAGTGAACGCGGCATACGAGGCGCTGGATCATTCGGACCTCGCGCTCGTAGAAGTAGGGCTCGCGCATTGCCGGCCGTCCTACGCAATGCACGCACTTCATCGGTCCGTGCTTCCTGTCTTCTTTCTCGCTTTGCAGGAAGAATCCCACTCGTTGGGGGTGGGAGTCTACGCCGTGATGATCGCCTTGGCGAGCACACGACATGGATCGGCGCACTTCGAGGTCGATTCCGTGCAACACGCAACCGTGGTCCCTTCCAGGCATCTCACCGCGCACTCCGCAACAAACGTGAGAACACCTCGCCCGCCACGCCGGTACACCTCGAGCCCCAGTACCGCCGCCAAGCCACCAAGTAACTCCTCGAAAAGCTCCCGAGAGAGGCGTCATGCGATCGCTGATCGTTGGTCCAACGGTGGATTGCCTCACCAATGCTACCGTAGGGAGTGAATATGAGGATCGCGCTCGTCACCGCCCTGGCGGCCTCCACGGCGCTTGGCCAACCCGGCGAAGTGATCTCGCTCGTCAAAGCCAACTGCGCCGGCTGCCACAACCCAAAGGTCAAGTCCGGCGACGTCGATCTCGCCGCGCTGCAATCGGACAAGACCTTCGACCAGGATCGCGTGATCTGGGAGAAGGTCGCCGAGAAGCTGAAGTCCGGACAGATGCCGCCGCCCGGGGCGCCGAAGCCCGCGCCTGAGCAGGTCAAGGCCGTCACGCATTGGCTCGAGTCGGAGTTCGCGCGGCAGGACCGCACCGCCAAGCCCGACGCGGGCCGCGTCTCGGCCCGGCGGTTGAACCGGGCCGAGTACAACAATACGATCCGTGACCTGCTGGGTATCGACTCGCGTCCCGCCGACAGTTTTCCCGCCGACTCGGCGGCGTTCGGATTCGACAACATCAGCGATGCGCTGAATCTGTCGCCGTCACTGCTCGAGAACTACGTCGATGCGGCGGAGCGTTCGGTCCGTGCCGCGTTGTTTGGACCCGTCCGGATCAAACCCGCCGCGGCGCATTATCCGTCGCCGGTCCGCTTGAACGACTCGCGCGGAACCAAGCGCATGCCGAAGGACCCGCTCCACTATGACGAAACGGGTCTGGGTACGTTGCATTCGATGCACGTGCTTCATCGCTTTCCGGTGGACGCCGATTACAGCTTCCGGATCGTGCTCAACGGGCACCGCCCCAATCAGAGCGAACCCGCGCATCCGGCGCTGTGGATCGACGGCAAGATGGTCAAGGAGTTCGAGGTGGATGCGACCGATCTCGAAGGTCAGATCGTCGAGGCCCGGACGCGCATCACCGCGGGCGAGCACTTGGTCTCGGCCTCCTACCTGCGCAACTTTCATGGCCTACCGCCGAGCTATGGTGGACCCTCGCCTTCGACGCGCCCCGAGCAGGCGCTGATTTCGACACGCGGGAAGCTGTCCGAGAAAGACATCGAGACGCTCCGCAAGTTCGGTACGCGCATCAAGACCGACGGCATCGAAACGCGAATCGACAACCGCTTCGAGTCGCTCGATATCGGTGGCCCGTTCGATCAGACGATGGGGCCTTCCGCAGGGAGTCTCCGGCGCGTCTATGTCTGCGGGCACGCGGCGGGAGAGCATCAACCGGCCTGCACGCGCAGGATCGTCGAGAGTTTCGCGGAGCGCGCGTTCCGCCGCCCGGTGACCGCCAAGGAAGCGGATCGATTCGCGTCCGTGGCCGCCATCGCGCGCCAGAAAGGCGATTCGTTCGAGGAGGGCATCGCCACGGCGTCGCAGGCGATTCTCGTGTCGCCCCATTTTCTGTTCCGAGTCGAGCAGGACCGGCCGGCGCGAGCGGGCCGCCTCTCGGTTCCGGTGAGCGATCTCGAACTCGCTTCGCGGCTCTCCTATTTTCTGTGGAGCAGCATGCCCGACGATGAGTTGCGCAACCTCGCGGCTCGCGGGCGGTTGCGGCAGGCAGGCGTGCTCGCGGCGCAGGTGCGGCGGATGCTGCGCGACGCGAAGGCGAACGCGCTGGTCGAGGAGTTCTTCGGCCAGTGGCTGCAGTTCAAGAACATGGACGTCGTCCGGCCAGACTCGCAGAAGTTTCCGCACTTCGACGACGGACTGCGCCAGGCGATGCGCCGCGAGACCGCGATGTTCCTCGCGAGTCTGGTGAGCGAGAACGGTAGCGTGCTCGATCTGCTCGACGCCAAACACACCTACCTCAACGAGCGGATGGCGCGCTTCTACGGAATAGACGGCGTGAGCGGACCCGAGTTCCGCCGCGTCGACATGAGTGCGGACCCGCGTGGCGGCGGGATACTCTCCCACGCGAGTATTCTGACGATCTCGTCGTACTCGACGCGCACCTCGCCGGTGCTGCGCGGTAAGTGGATCATGGAGAACCTGCTCGACTCGCCGCCGCCGGCTCCGCCTGCCGGCGTACCGCCGCTCGATGAGACGAAGGTGGGAGAAACGGCCACGCTACGCCAGCAGATGGAAGCGCACCGTAAGAACCCGGCCTGCGCCTCCTGCCATTCGCGTATGGATCCGCTCGGATTCGGACTCGAGAACTTCAACGCGATCGGCGAGTATCGCACGCACGATGGCGCGCTTCCGGTCGATGCCTCGGGTACGCTGCCCGATGGCCGCACTTTCGGCAAACCGGCCGAGTTCAAGGCGCTGCTTCGCGCCGATCGCGAGGCATTCGTCCGCGGATTCACCGGGAAGTTGCTGATCTACGCGCTCGGACGCGGATTGGAGAGGTTCGACCGGCCGGTGCAAGCGGCGATCACTCGCGATCTCGCGGCGAACGGATATTCGTTTCACAGCCTCGTGCTGGGGATCGTGAACAGCCTGCCGTTCCAGGAACGGCGTCCGCGAGAGATCAGTTTCGCCGCGCGGTAGCGCCTATTGCACGGTGAGGGCAGCCACCGGTGTGCCCGCGTGCGCCGCGAGCCAGCCAGCCAGGCCTTCGAGATCCCGGCCCTGCGGCGTCGCGCAGTATTCCTGGGCCCGCACCGCGAGTTCGCGCGCGCGCCGATATTCGCCGGATTCCAGCGCCCTGCGCGCCGCCTGGCGCAGTTTCCACGCCGACGCGGCCAAGGTCATCACCATGGTCAAATCGGCGCCGCAGCGCGAACACTCCGCCGATCCGCGGAAGCGGGCCCGGCATACAGGACAGGTCACGAGCCCTCCACGAAGAACAGCAGTTCCTCGAGTGAGCGAATCTTCTCGTTGAGCGATCGCGAATCGTGGCCCGACACCGCTTCCTCGATCGCCGCCTGTAACTCGCGTGCTTCTTCGCGATCCTCGCCGTGCATCTTACCCGAAGCCGCCCGTGCGCGCTTGATCAGATCCACGGCCTTATGCCGCAGTTCCGCCCACGCCGGATCGGCTGGCGTGGCTTCGGCGGGTTCCACGGGTTCCGCCGCCACATCTTCTGGTGGCGGGTTGAGCAGTTCGTACTCCGCCGGGAGATCGTCTTCGCCCGTCTCGTCCCACTCGCCGAATGCCGCCGCGCCTTCGCGGCGCCGGAACAAATCTTCGATTTTCCGCCGCGAATCCTCGACCTCGCGCTCGGTCTTGGGCTGCAGGGCGCCCCCGATCGTGATCTGCTTGGACTTGCCGGTCGCTTTCTCGATCGCCGAAACGTGCAGGATTCCGTCGATGTCGAGACTCATCCGGCAGAGCACCTCGTTCGGCTCCTTGGTGTCCTTGAGACCCTCCACGCGGAAGTTGCCGACGAGGATATTGTTGAGCGCATCCTCGTTGTCGCCCTGAAATACCTGAATCTCGACCGTGGTCTGCCCTGGATAACTGGTGTAGTAACTTTCGGTCCTGGTCACCGGGAGTGGAGTGTTGCGGCGGATCACCGGATGGTAGCAGTACGGATACGACACCCCGCCGCGTTCGCCGAGATAGGACGGGCCGAACGAAAACGGGGAGACGTCGACGAGCACCCGGTCCACCTGCTGGCCGGCCAAGCGCGAGGCGAGCACTCCCGCGCCGAGCGCGACTCCGAGGTCGGGATGCACGTCCTGGCGCGGTTCGAGTCCGGTTCGTTCGCGCAACAGCCGCGAGACGAGCGGTGTACGCGTCGATCCGCCGATCAGCAGAATCGCGTCCATCGAACTCGACGATCGGCCAGCGTCATCGAGCGCCTTCGACACGCTGTCGAGGGTCGAATCGACCAGCGGCCGGATCAGACTCTCGTAGGTGTCGCGTGAGATCTCGGCGTCGAGGTGGAGCGGCTTGCCGTTCTCGACGATGAGCGCCTCCTCGCGGACGCGCGCGTAGGGTTCGGCACTGAGCTGCTTTTTCGCCTGCTCGGCCGCCCACCACAGGCGCGCGCGGGCAGCGCGATGTTCCTCGCCAACGAAGACGCCGTGCTGGCGGTGGAACTCCTGCTGGAGGTGCATGACGAGCAAGTCGTCGAAGTCGTCTCCGCCCAGCCGGTTGTTGCCGTGGCTCGACAGCACCTCGGTCACGTCGCCTTCGATCGTCACGATCGACACATCGAAGGTGCCGCCGCCCAGATCGTAGACCATCACGGTGTGGCGCGTTCCTTCGGAAAATCCGTAGGCAAGGCTGGCGGCGGTCGGCTCGTTCAGGATGCGGACCACTTCGATCCCCGCCATGTTACCCGCTTCGCGCGTGGCGTTGCGCTGCGCGTCGGAGAAGTAGGCTGGCACGGTGATGACGGCACGCTTCACGGGTTCGCCGAGGCTGGCGCTGGCCCAGTTGACCAGTTCCTTCAGAATCAGCGCCGACACTTCCTGCGGCGTATAGTCGTGTCCCGCCATCGAAACCGTGTCGGAAGTACCCATCTTGCGCTTGATGCCGCGAATGGTCCGGTCGGGAAAAAGCCGCTGCTGGTTGAGCGCCGCTTCTCCCACGAGAAACTCTCCGCTCGGCGAGACTCCGACACACGACGGGAGGATGCCGTTGCCCGGACCCAGCACCCGGACCCGGCCGCCGCTGAACGCGGCAACTTCCGAATTGGTGGTTCCCAGATCGATTCCGACGATCAAATCACTCATTGGCTCCTCCGTTTGCCGGCCTCCGCGCGACGCGAACCTGCGCTGGCCGGAACAACTCTCCATTCCACTCGTAGCCCTCGCGATAGACCGACAGCACCGTACCCTCCGCGACGGCGGAGGTCTCCTCGACATCGACCGCGTTCATCCGGCGCGGGTCGAATGGCTTGCCGATGCACTCGACCGGACGAACGCCGAATCCACTGAGTACATCGTCGAGATGACTAGCGCCGAGCCGGTAGCCGCCGGCGAGCGCCTCGACTACACCCATGACATGTTCGATCTCGCGCCATCGCGCGGCGAAGACCCGGTCGATCAGTCCAGGCTCCGGTTTGCGAAAGCCATTGACGCTTTCGATACCGCGGCTCAACCGTTCGCGCACCTCGACCAGCGCTGTGAGCGCTTCCTTGCGCCCCCGGCGTTCACCTGCCGCGTCCAGCGATTCACTGAGTTGCTTGAAGGAGCGGCCCTGGAGCTTCACTTCCTGTGTCAGCGCGGTCATGGCGGACCAGATGGTGTGCCAGTCCGTCGCGTTTTCGTGTTGCGAGTCCGCATCCTCGACGATGCCCGCGGGAATGCCGGCGGGAGGATCCTCGCCCGTCATCGCCGTGTCGAGCCACGCCTCGAACCGTTTCAGGATTTCCTCGCGATCCATCAATGTTTCTGCTCCGCGACTGGCTGCCGCTCCGCAGCGACCGCGAGCCATGCCTCGGGTCCGGTGAAGCGCGGTTCACTACCCCGGCCTTGCAGAAGCGAAACCAGTGGCGCATCCGGGTGCAGCGCGACAAGCATCTGGGCGGCGCGGCGGCGCGGGTCACGGAGCAACTCGTACGCATCGCGGATCTTCTCGAATTCGCGGGGAGCGCGCTCGGGCGGAAATTCCTTGATCTTTTGGAGGTACGCGGCGCGAATCTCTTCGTCGCCCGCGTCCTCCGAGACGCCGAGTGTTCGGCGTGGGTCTTCTGAGCTCATGATCAGTTCCTACCTGCGCTTGGGGCGCCTTCCCGGCCGTTTGCCGCGTCCCGGGCGCGGCCCCCCGAGGTCCAACATCTCCACCAGCATCTGGGCCGTCTTTTCCGGCCCGAGGTCTTTCAGCATTTCGATCAACTCCGGCGGCAGATCTTCGATGCCGGGCGGCAGGGCGAACTCTGGTTCATCGTCGAAATCGTCGTCGTCGGCGTCAGGGATCTCGCCTCGCCGCGCGCGGCACTCCAGACACTGGCACACGTCCCGTTCGAACGAGGGCATTGGAGGTGGGCTATACCGCGGAGCCTCGATTTCGCGCTGGACGATCTTGGCGATTTCCGCGGTGTCCGGCACGCTCTTCGCCGGCGCCGCTCCGGCTATGCCGCCATTCCGCTCGCGCCAGGAAGCGATTCCGGCCAGCAGGCGAGAGTCGTGGTTGCGGCGCGCCAACTCGGTGGCGGCGGCGATGCAACTCGAGAGTCGCTCGAGGTCCCAGCCGGAGATATTCCGTGCGCGCAGGAACAGGAATCTGCCGTGATGCATTGGGTCGAGCCGCAGTCCCTTTGCCGCGACGGCGTGGACGGCATCATTCTCGCTGCTTCGCAGAGCCACTTCTCCCAGGGCGGCGAGATGCGCTGGATCGGGCTTGAAGCCGGGAGATACGATCGCTTTGACGATGTGTCCCGCCGTCCCGCCGAAGAAGCGGAATGGCACGTCGAGATCCTCGGCCAAGGCGCACACGCGCGCGAAGCAGGAGGTGAACTGCTCGTTGACGTCGATCGGCGTGGTGGAGGAGACGCCCCTCGCGCCGCACCAAGATTCCACCTGCATGGTCAGGATCTGTCCGGCCGGCTCGCCGCCGAGCAACTGTGCCGCCTGCCTGCGGTACTCGAGCGCTATGGCGGTGTCCTTGTTCTCGCTCGCCAGCACATAGCGGAGTCCGAGAAACAGTGCCGGCCGGTCACCCTGCTGAGCCTGCGGCAGGGCATCGATCTGGTCCAGGTCCGCGGCCATGAGTTTGAGTTTCTTCGCGCGGAAATGCCGCACCGCGATCCGGATCAGCAACCGCAGGCGGGCACGGCGCACCTCGGCGTTGAGCCCGTCGAGTTGTTCGGCGCGCTGCATGTACTTGAACGCGAATTGCAAGGCGTTCCGCTCTTCCGCCAATTGCATCAAGGCGAGCCAGGCGGGGATGTCGGCCGGCAGTTTCTCGGCCCACTGTTCGGCCACCGTGATCGCCAGTCGTGTGTTGCCTGACGCCTGGACAGTTCTCAACCACTGCTCGAAGTTCGCGGTGGAGGGGTCGGCCTCGCAGGCCAACTTCAGAGTGCTTGACTGATAGAGGAAATAGAAGTCTCGCCGGAACTCACCAGCGGCGGCGATCTCGGGTGCTTGACCACGATAGTAGGCCTGGAAGCCGTCGAACGCGCGCATGAACTCCCTACGCTCGATATCCAGAGTGTGCGCGTCGATGCGATCGAGTATTTCCACGATATGGAGGAGTGCGGCCGCGGAGGTGGGGCTAATCTCCTCGAATCGTCCTTCCGCCACGGCGTGTTTGCGGAACTGTGCCCACATGGCGCATGCGGTCAGCAGCGCACGGGTATCGTTCCGCTCGCCCTCTGTTGCGCGGGCGATGAGATGCCAAAAGCGGGAATCCTTGACCGACATCCCGCCGGCCGCTGCGGTGACTTTGGCGGGCGGCAGCCCGGCGAGCATCGAACGCACCGAGATCCGCTGTAAGAGCATGCGAGCTAGGTCCGGGTCCGTTTCCCGGCACAACGACACCGCCGTCTTGATCTCTTCGAGAATCGCCGGGTTGTTCTTCTTGGCGTAAGCCGCGTCCAGCCGTTCGAGCGCGGTCCGGAGTTGCGCCCTGCCCCCGGTGACTTGCTTGACCAGTTCCGCAGCCGCGGGAGAAAGCGGCTGTGGCTTTCCCATCATCGCGAGGAGAGCCGGCACCAGACGCGCTGCCGGCGAATCGCGGTCGATCGCCGCGACGCAGCGTTCGCAGAGCGCGTGGTTGCCATGATGAAAGGCGTCGATCGCGCGCACGAGCATTTTCCACGGCGCGAGCGGACTCGACCGGGGGACCTCGCCAAGCGCGATCTGCTCGCTCGTGACCGGTCCGCTGGTGACCGCGGTGAGCGCGGCCCGAACGGCTCGAGCGCCGGCGCGCAGTGGATGCTCGGCTGGGAGTGATTCGCAATCGGCCATTTGGCCGGGATCGCGGAGGTCTCGGAGGAGTTCAGCATGGATCGCGGCGGCGCGATCGGACGAAACGGAGGGGTCGCTGAGCTCACGCATCAACTCGCCCAGATTGCCGAGGCGGGCCGACATGATGGTGCGCCACTCCGGCAGCTTCGCGTGAGCGGCGGGATAACGTTCGAGGATGTTCGCGACAAGCGATTCCGCTTCGCGCGCCAGGTTCCGTTCGGCGAGCGTACTCAGGCGGGCGCCGTAGGCATCGAGCAACACGGCCTCGGATTCGGAACTCCGCTCGCGCTTGTGGATCTCTTTGGCGAGGTCGACTGCTTCGCCCGTGCGATTGGATAGGATCAGTTTGGCGATGTGGTCGCGCTCCTTGGGGCTGATGCCACGCGGAGGCCCAGGGCTGAGCTTTGTTTCCGTTGCCATTTCGAGCGGAGACGAGATTGTAGCGCACCTTCGGCGGTCGCGGGATCACACTCTCCCACTGGCTTCGCTCCTCGACCTGCTGCTGGTCTCCCTTTCAGGAACGCTCGCGTGTGATGGCACCGGCGGGTAACAGCGCGGCGATGAGAAACCGCGAATTGGCGAGGTTCTGCAGGACCGCCGGCAGGAAGCCCAGCGGCAGCACGCGATAACCGGGGATGCAAAAAACGAGAGCCGCGGCCGCTCCCACGATCCGCGACCACTTCATTTCGCTCCAAAGGCACCACGCCACCGCTGGAATCGCGTAGACGTAGGCATGGCACCATCCGAGCGGAGAGACCACCGGTACGATGGCGAGCAGCAGGAACGCGTCCGAGACTCGGGACTTCCTTCCTCGGCGGAGGATTCGCCAGAGCACGATTCCCGCGACCGACAGCATCAGCAAGCCCGAGGCCGCCTTATGTTCGAACGCGACGGGGATGATCGCCCACGAATCGAGGATCGCTGGAAACGGACCCAGCGACTGTCGCGACAGGAACCCGATCAGGGACTGGTTGTAGACGTGCGGCTCGGTGTTCCGGGCGACCGCCGGCAGATATTCGGTGAAGTAAGCGATCTCGACGCTCATTGGAACCACCGGCAGCGCGATCACCGGAATCGCGACGATGGCGGCGGCAAACCAAGCGAGCACACGCCGTGCCTGAGGATGAAAGATCGCGATGATCAGCAATACGGCTGGATAGATCTTGATCCAGACTCCGCAGGCGAGACCGATACCCGCTGCCCCGGCCCGATTCCGCTCGAGCGCGATCAGGTATGCGAGGCAGAGCAACAACACGAACGGATCCATCTGCCCGTTCTTGGCGGCGTGGAATCCGGGTGCGAGCGCCGTGAAAAGGAGCACCGGCTTCCAGGCGGGCCCG
>CADECY010000015.1:68756-104253 GCA_902825945.1 uncultured Acidobacteriota bacterium | reverse complement strand
GCCCAGTACAAGCGGCTTAGCGGTGCCGAGGGATCCTCCGAGGTTCGGCAATGGCTTAGCGGTGCGCCAAAGGTTGAGCGACGACGATTCTCCCTTCGCCTGGCATACTCCGAAGAGGCCGAGAGTTGCTTTCTGACTGGGAAGCCACATCCGCTAGCATTTGTGAGCTGGTCCCGCCGATTTCTGGAGTGCGCTACCATTAGCACAGCCTTGGCTGAACGGGTGGAGTGGGACGGCAATGCGGTCACTCGTTTCCGCCACAAGGATGGAACGGTTACACGGGAGATCGAGGGCTCGGATCCCACGGTTTTCCAGACGGCGGCCGGGCCTGTTGCGATAGAGCACTTTGGCTTCAGCCGGAGCAAGATTGCACGGATCGTCGACCGGCGGATCACCTTGTACATGCGGACCGGCGCGACGATCAGGCAAGACGATCCTGTGTGGCAGAAGCTCGCGACCGATATTCGGAATCGCCTGCCTGGGCTCGAACCCAGAGTGGTCGTGTCACAGGATGGACCCTATTGGCAATTCGAAGAGGCGCCGACCGTACTGCCGTTCATGAACTACAAGTCAGTGCGTATGGGTATCGGCGAAGCACCCAGTATTGAATGCCGCGTCTTTCTGGGCAAGCTCCAGTGCGACTACAGTGACGGGCGATGACGGTATAGCCGAGGGACCGCCCTCCGCGGGTGCGGAGGGCATCAGCGTCCGCATCTTCCGACCTGACGATAATCGCCGGTGCGTAAGGAAGCCCCCTCACTTCGCCCGAGCCGTGAACCCGAACTCGACCTGCATCTCGTTCTTCGTGCCCACCGCTCCCAGAGCAGCCGACGGCGGTTTCAGTCCGTAGTCCTTCATCCGGACCTCCGCCTTGCCCGTGAACTCGAGCGCCTTGTCTCCGGCCGGCTTCAGCGACACGGTCACCGTGACCGGTTGGCCGTTGCCCTTGATCGTCAGCGTCCCGGCGACATCGTAGCCCCCGCCAGGGCGGCGCGTCACGCCGGTCGAGACGAAACGGAGAGCCGGATGCTTGGCGACATCGAGCATGTTCGGTCCGGTGGCTTCTTCGGCCACTTTGACGAGGTCCTTGGCCGAGACCCATGTGTCCTTGCAGACGATCGATGCGGCTTCGATGGTGAAGTCGATTTTCGAACGTTCCGGGGCGGCGGCATCGTATTGGAGTTTTCCTTGGAAGCGCTCGAACAGGAAGAGGTGCTTCTTGCCGGAGAGGAGTCCGGTCTTCGCGACTTCGAGGGCGAAGCGCGAGTCCGGCGAGGGGCGAATCTCGAATTCCTGCGCGCCGAGTGCCGAGCCGATCATGATGAGAGCCGCAGTTCGAAGCATTTATCGGGTCCCCTGAATTTGAACGAGTTTCACCGGCTCCATCGCCTGGAAGGATAGCGTATCCATGGGGCAGACGGTGACGCAGATGCCGCAGCCGATGCAGGAGCTGTTGGAGTTGTCGAGCACCTGCTGCTTCAGTGCGTAGTTCATCACGTCGATTCCCACCTGACAGTTGCGGGTGCATTCGCCACAGGCGATGCATTTGTCGTTCGCGTGGATGGCGAAGCGGCTCACTTTGAAGCGCGAGTAGAGTCCGCTCATGATCTGCATCATCTTGGCGAGCGGACACCAGTAGCGGCACCAGACTTTACCGCCGAAGAACGGGTAGAGCGTGACGGGCAAGATCCCGACCAGCCAGACATCGACGATCAGCTTGTACCAATCGAGCGCGGCCTGAGCGCGGGGGCGGAAGAGTTCGACGGCGTCCTTGGCCAGCACCATGAGCGTGATGATCACGGCGGCGGCGAGGACCACGCCGTTCATCCACTCCCAGCGAATGGAGGCGCGGCCCTTGGGGGCGAAGTGGCGCCAGCGGTCGCCGAGCGTTTCCGCGAGTCCGCCGCAGCCGCAGATCCAGGAGCAGTAGCGTTTGCCGTGGAATAGCGCGAGCGCGGGGATGATCAGGAAGGTGAGCGCGATTCCCCAGACGACCCAGATCTGGTGGGGCGACCAGAAGAAGGTGTAGAAGAAGAGGGGCCAGGCGTAGACGAGTCCGTAGGATCGCCAGGCTTGATCGGCGAACGTTGGATCCTTGGCGAGGTCACCGACCCACTGATACTTCACGGCCCACTGGAACAGGAACTCGGGGACGAGGAAGAAGAAGATCCACTGGAAGCCGAGCAGGCTGACGTAGCGCCAGATCTGGAAGCGATCGTTGCGATCGAAGCCCCAACGCTTCATGGCGTTGATGCCGAAGACGGTCATCACGATGGTGTAGATCACCGTGTACCAGAACGACATGGGCCGGCCGAACAGGGAGAAGAGCTGGTAGCCCCAGCCCTTGTAGGGCCACAGGTCCGCCTTGGCGCCGTAGATGGTGAAGCAGACGAGGAACGAGAAGCCGAGCCAGGCGAAGCGATTGCCGCGCCAGCCGGCGAAGGCGAGTCCGGCGATGGAGGCGAGAGCGGCGGCGGCACCGGCGGGATCATGGCCGCCGTAGAAGGCTAGGCCCGCGATCGCGCCGAGCGTGAGCGCGGCGGCGAGGAGCGGACTGCCGGTCCAGTCGTTCTCGAGGCGGAGTCCGAGCGATTTCAGGAAGTCGCCGGGGAGTTCGGCGCCGATCAGGACGAAGGCGTGATCGTAGGTCCGCTGTTCGCCGTTCGAGAAGGTGTAGGTCCGCTCGGCGAAGCCCGTGACGGTGGTGCCGAGTTTCAGTTCGATGCGGCCGGATTGCACCGCTTGGTCGAGTTTTCGGCGATTGTCGGCGAAGACGCGCCCGAAGTCCGAACCGCGATAGGAGAGCGTAACGCGGTTCTTTTCGGCGAGCGTAACCGCGGCTTCGATCGCGCTGTTGCCGCCGCCCACCACCAGGATCTCTTCATTCTCGTAGTGACCCGGACTGTAGAGGCGATGGTAGACGCGCTCGCGATCTTCGCCCGGAACGCCGAGCCTGCGCGGATTGCCGCGTTGTCCGGTGGCGAGGATGACGCGGCGCGCGCGATAGCGCCCCTCTTCAGCAACACGCGCAAAACGGAGCCGGTCGCCGCCCGAATCATTGGCGAGTTCCTCCGGGTTTGGTGTTGCGGCTCGCGGCCCTTTGCGCTTTGTGGCGATGTCGAAATGGCCGTCGCCGGCGCGTTGGATCGACTCGACGCCTTCTTCGGTGCGGACATCGAGCCGGTTGTCGCGAATGATCGAGTGCCAGCGCTCGAGCAGTTCTTCTTTCCGCGCGCCATCCAGCCAGAGCTTGCCTTGGACGGGGCGCGTGTCGGGCTCGGCATAGACCCACTTGCCTTCGGGAAAATCCTCGATCGTGTTGGCGACCTTGTTCTTTTCGAGAACGAGGACGCGGAGTCCTTTCTCTTGGGCGACGAGGGCGGCGTTGAGTCCGGCGGCACCCGCACCGGCGATGATAATGTCGTAGGCTCCGGGCGCGGTGGCCTTGGCATCGGGGAGGGCGGCGATGTGCTCGGCGACATTGCTGCCGTGTTCCATGGCCAGCTTGACGACAGGGGCGCCGGAGAGGTCGCCGATGACGAAGAGTCCGCGGACGTTGCTTTCGAGATTCGAGTCCACCACCGGGCGGCGGCCGGGCATGTTCGGGCTTTGAAGGAGTGCGCGCAAAACGGAGCCGGTCTCTGCTTGCCGAGTGGTGTGTTTCGGGGTCTTTGGTGCGGCGGATCCGCGGCCCTTTGCGCTTTCGAGGATCGCCTGGACCCAGCCCATCTACGTGGTGGCCTTTCCGCAGCGAATGCAGTTGCGCGCGGTGGGGTGATTTGCAGCGCCGCAGGCACGGCAGAGGATCGGTGATTGGGTGACGGGGATCTTCGACAAGCCGGAAGGCGCGGGCCCCTCTCGAAGAGAGGGTTTGGAGAGAAGCGCCAATTGAGCGGCAACGGAGAAGAAGAATCCGAGGGCGAACCAGTGCGTGGGCGAGTAGCCTTTGCCCATGGCGGTGTGGGCGCAGAAGCCGCCGAAGACGAGGCCGATCAGGACGAAAAGTCCGGCCCAGAACCAAGGCGACGTCATGCCGGAGTTCTTTTCGCCGGAGAACAGCATGCCTTCGGGCCGCGCCTGTTTGACGTACTTGCCGGGATTGGCGAGGATCTCCTGCTCCATGCCCTTCATGACGGCCACCCGTTGGCCGTCGATCGTGTAGGCGAGATCGTCCCGCGAGAGCTTGGAATTGCAGACGACGCAGGTTTCGCCGTCGCGCGCGGCGAATGGGCCCGCGATGGTGAACTCCGCGCGGGCGGCGCTCAGCCAGAGCAGTGTCGTCACGACGATCAGACGCACGAGTTGCCTCCGGGCAAAGAATGTCAACGGGCGGGCGGTTTATTCCCGGCCTTGGCGAAATCTCCCGCTTTGAAGACGGAGATCTTCGACGGGTCGATGTACTTGCGAATCGCCGCGTTGATTTCGGCGGTGGTGAGCGAGTCGACCTTCGATTCGATCGTCTGCTGGAATGCCATCGTGCGGCCGTGCTGGGTTTGCGAGGCGATCTGGCCATTGAGTTCGCCATCCTGGCCGCGCGAAACCTGACGCTGCTGCAGCCAGCCGTTCTTGGCGGCCTTCACCTCGTCATCGGTGAATCCATCCTTCAATGCGCGCGCGATCTCTTCGTTCATCGCGGCTTCGACCTTGGCGGCATTCTGGGGAGCGAAGATCGCGTAGGCGAACCAGCGCGAGCCATCGTCTTTCGGATTTACCTGCAGCATGGCGCCGACGCCGTAGCTGAGACCATCCTTGGATCGAATGCGCGTGGCGAGCCGCGAATTCAGGAACCCGCCGCCGAGCATGAAGTTACCGAGCACGAGCGCGGGATAGTCCGGATCTTCGTCGGTGATCTTGACGGGCATGCCGGCCATCAGGGTGGCGTTGGCCTTGTCGGGAGTTTCAAACGCCATCGGCTTGGCTTCCACCGGCTGGAACGGATTGGTGATGCGGGTGTACTTGGCCGGACTCGCCCATCCGCTGACGATTTCGCCAGCGGCCTTCTTGACCTCGGCGGCGTCGAAGTCACCCGTGACGGAGAGTTCGCCAGACGAAGCGCCGTAGAAATCCTTGTAGAACCGCTTGACGTCCTCGACGCCAAGGGCATTGAGATCGGCGATCTCTTCGCCGGGCGTTCGGCGATAGCGAAGGTCGCCTTTCGGAAAGCGGTTCAGGTGCCGGCCGAATTCGAGCATGGCGATGGCTTGCGGCTCGCGCCGCTGGGCTTCAACGGCGTTGAGGGCGCGCTGTTTCCACTGGTCGAATTCGTTTTGCGGGAAGGAGGGCTCGCGCAGGATCTTCCCGGCCAGCCGCAGCGCGGGCACGAGGTTCTCGCGCGTGGTTTCCATCGAGACGTCGACGTAGGAGGCACCGCCAGAGAAGCGGACCTGCGCCTTGAGTTTGTCGAACTCGTCTTGAATCTGCTGGCGGGTCATGCCCGCCGCGCCGCGATTGAGGAGAGCGCTCGTGGCCGAGCCGGCCGACGATTTGCCGAACAGGCTCTTCTCGTCGCCGAAGCGAAGCGTGAGCGACAGGTTCACCTTGCCGCCGCGGTTCTTCTTGGAGAGCAACGCGTACCTGACGCCGCCGGGCAGCGATCCGCGCTCGGTGCGCTTGTCGATATTGGCGGGTGAGGGATCGAAGGCTTCGCCTTGCGAGATCTGTTTGCGGCCCTTGTAGTCTTTGAGCATCACCGCCGGATCTGGCGCGGATTCGATCTCGGCACGGTCCGGCTTGTCATCGGGAATGAAGAGGCCGAGCGTGCGATTGGCGGGCTTCAGGTATTTGAGCGCGACCCGCTGCACGTCTTCGACGGTGGACGATTCGATTTGATCGCGGGCCCAGAACAGCAGCCGCCAATCGCCGCTGGCGATGTACTCGCTCATGAAAAGGCCAACGCGCTCGGTGTCGTTCAGTTGCAGATCGATGGTCTTGAGCAGGTCGCGCTTGGAGCGCTCCACCTCCTCGGCGGTGACGGGTTTGTCACGCAGACCTTCGAGCGTATCGACCAGCACCTTGCGCACATCCTCCTGATCGCCCTCCTTGCGGAGCGTTGCCATGTGGATGAACATTCCGGGCTCTTTGAGATCGAAGACGTAGGCGTTGACCGAGGTCGCCTTCTTGGTTTCGACCAACGCCTTGTAAAGGCGGCCGGAGGGCGCATTGCCGAGCACACCGGCGAGAACGTTGATGGGGGCGTTGTCGCGATGGGCGCCGGGGGGAACGTGGTACTGCGCCATCACGAGCTTCTGATCACCGACGCGGCGGACGACGATGGTCCGTTCGCCGTCCTGCACGGGCTCTTTCGTATAGGTGGGCTCGAGGACACGCGTTGGTTTCGGAATCTTGGCGAAGTACTCGTGAACGAGGGCCGCCACTTTGGGTTCATCGACCTTGCCTGCCACCAGCAGCACCGCGTTATCGGGCTGATAGTAGCGCCGGTAGAAAGCCTGCAGGCGGCTGATGTCGACGTTCTCGATATCGGAGCGTTCGCCGATCGTCGATTTGCCGTAATTGTGCCAGAGGTATGCGGTGGCCGCCAACCGCTGCATGAGCACGCGAAAGGGGCTGTTCTCGCCCATCTCGAACTCGTTTCGAACCACGGTCATTTCGGAGTCGAGATCTTTCTTCGAGATGAATGAGTTGATCATCCGGTCCGCCTCGAGGTCGAGCGCCCAACGGAGGTTTTCGTCGCTCGCTTTCATCGTCTCGAAGTAGTTGGTGCGATCGTACCAGGTGGATCCATTGGGGCGGGTCCCGTGATCGGTAAGTTCCTTCGGGATGTCCTTGTGGCGCGGTGTTCCCTTGAAGACGAGATGCTCGAGCAGATGGGCCATGCCGGATTCACCGTAGTTCTCATGGCGCGAGCCGACGAGATAGGTCATGTTGACGGTCACCGTGGTCTTGCCCGGATCGGGGAAGAGCAGCACGCGAAGCCCGTTGTCGAGGCGGTATTCGGTGATGCCCTCGACGCTCGCCACCTTAGTCATGCCGGGCGGCGGAGCCTGCCCATTCAGCGTGCACAACGCTGCCATCGAAGCGGCAACCCAGAATGCCACTCTCATGCGAAACCTCCCTGACCGGCGTTTATTGAAGCTTCCCGCGCGCCTCGACCTTCCAGACTTCGACCACTTCGTTGCCGCGGATTCCGTACACCTGTTCATGCAAATTCATCGCCACGCAGATGTGATTGGGAATGACGCGCACCCGTTCGCCGACCTGGAAATCCTGCTTTTCGGCGCGGCGAAGATCGATGTAGCCATGCTCTTCGTTCATCTTGTGGAAGAGGGCTCCGGGCGCTTCGTTGACGAGGCCGAAAGTGGCCTCACCGGTGACGAGGCG
Source organism: uncultured Acidobacteriota bacterium (assembly GCA_902825945.1). Taxonomy (GTDB): domain Bacteria; phylum Acidobacteriota; class Terriglobia; order Bryobacterales; family Bryobacteraceae; genus SYLY01. The sequence goes on along the minus strand of CADECY010000015.1, from coordinate 96,915 downwards.
ATCGGTGGAGAATGTCTTCGATCCGCCATCGATGATCATGTGGCCGGGCCGCGCGGTGGAAACCACGGTGGCGAGGATGGTGGCCGCGCACTGATCCCAGGTGGCGGCGCCACATTCGACGCAGTTGCGGTCGTTAAAGATGTAGGTGCCAGGACGGATCTCGTTCACGCCGGTTTTGTGTGAGTGATAGAGCGCGGGCGTGGATCCGCCGCTGATGATTTTGTGCGGAAGTCCGGCTTTGCGGAAATCGGCCGTGATCGATTCGACGAGTCTGCCGAGCTTGACGATCTCTTCATGGCCCCTTTCATCCTGGACTTTGATGTGTCCGGGATAGAAGGTGAAGCCCTCGAGATCGAGGCGCGGGAAGTTGGTGACGCCCTTGGCCAGCGCGATCAACTCCTCGCCGGGCGCGACGCCCATGCGGGCGAGGCCGACGTCGGTTTCGACCAGAACGCCGAAGTCCACCTGATGGAGGCGAGCGGCGTCGGAGAGTTGGCGGGCGGCGAAGAGTGAGTCGAGCGCGACGGTGACGCGAGTCTTGCGGGCGACTTCACAGAGGCGTTCGAGCTTCTTCTGTCCGATCACCGGATAGGCGACCAGCAAATCCGGCGTGCCTGAGGCGAGCATCACCTCGGCTTCGCCCGTTTTCGCAACCGTGAGTCCGCTGGCGCCGTGTTCGAGCTGACGCTTGCCGAGCGCGGGAATCTTGTGGGTCTTGGTGTGAGGGCGCACGCGGAGCTCATGCTCGCGCGCGTAATCGGCCACCCGCTTCAGGTTGCCTTCCATGATGTCGAGATCAATGAGGATAGCGGGGGTATCGATGTCGGAGATTCGCATGTTTTCGGGTTATTTCGAGTCCGGGGATTTGAAGCGCAGCGAGAGGCGGCCCGCGGACGTTTTGTAGAGAAGCTCGATATCCTTGACCTTCTGCTTGCCTTCCAAGAGGAAGTAGAGTTGTCCGGACACCGGCTCGGCGGATTCTTTCTCGGGGAGGATCTTCTGTTCGAGCATGGCGAGGAGCGGATCCGCCTTGGACTTGCCGCCGTTCTGCACGTCGGCCGAAGCGGACGTGACACTACCGGTGTTGCCCACTCCACTGCCATTACCAGGCATGCGGCCGGGCATGCCTCCGCCGAGTCCACCCCAGATGGGTCCGTTGCTTTGTTGCGCGACGCCGCCACCGGAATAGGTGGAGTTCACGACGAGCACTCCCGCGCCGGCGATTTGCGAGGGCGTGTAGGGCGTGGCGCGCTGTCCGTCGCGATCGGAGCGGAGCAGGAAATCATCGCGGTTGATGGCCAGTTTTCCCTTGGTGGCCGACATCTTCACTTCGACGACGACAATGCCCGGCGGCAGTTCCTCGCCGACGGCGTTCTTGATTGCCAGCTTGTCGATATGGAGAGTAGCCTGGATTCGCGCATCCTTGTTGACGGCTTCGCCCGACGGCGGAGCCTTGTCGGCCGCAATCAGGCCAGCGGCGATGAAGAAGAAGGGCAGATGGCGCATCGGAGTCCCCCGGTCCGCATCATAACACTCCGGGAACCGCGATGGGTTTCGGATGAACGGTGACGCTGGCGCCCGCGGCTAGGCTGATGGGACTCGAACGCGATTCGAAGGGCTTCAGGAACTCGGGGTCCTGGTGCGCGCCGGGCTCGATGCCCTGCCATGCATAGATGCGATAGGCACCGGGACGGAGGTTCGGCAGGCGAAAACTGCCGTCGTTTCCGGAGGTGACCTCGCGATAGAGCTCCCACCACGAGGCGAGCGCGCCTTCGGGAGCGATGGTGACTTTGACGTTCGGTGCCGGATCGCCCTTTTCGTCGCGGACCACACCTTCCACCTGGCCCGCGCCGGAGGCGAGTTTGACGACGAGTTCGCCCGCCGCGCCCGCCGAGAAATCGATCTCGCTATCGGCGACATCGCGGCCGCCCCACTGGATCGACTTCATGTAGAAGCCATCGGGCAACCCGGGAACCGCCACGCGATATCGCAGCGGCGCGACGTTCGACAACCCGAACGCACCGTCTTTACCGGGCTTGACCGTTGGACTGGCGACCGCGAATCCGATGACGGGCGTGAGCTGGATCTGGGTCTGCTCGAAGTTCGCCGTTCCGGCATCGATGGCCACGCGGCCCTTGATGTCGGCCGCCTCGCGGACCTGCATCGGCAGCGATTCGATGTCGCCTTCGCCGACCTCGACGGAAGTAAACGCCGTCCGGCTGTGTGCGCCGCCTTGCTGCTGCACCATCACGTAGTAGCTGCCCGGGCGGACGCCGCGAATCTCGAAGGCTCCTGTCCGGGAATCGACCGGTGTCGGCCTGCGATCGGCACCCACGAACCGCGCGAGGGAGACGGGGTAGAGATAAGCGACGGCGCTCGGCCAGCCGCGATGGTTCGAATCGTTGACCAGGCCTGTCACGGTGCCGCGAATCCGATAAACCGCGGTTTTCGTGATTCGAATATCGGCGCCGCGGAACTCCTGTCCAGCGGCGAGGTCGAGCGGGGCCGCCGTGGTGGCGTCGAATCCGCCGGGGTAATAGGTGGCGACGTAGCTCTTCTCCGGCTGGTCGATGGTGGGGCGCATGACGGCTCGGGGCATCGCTGGAGGCGGAAGATACGGCGAGAATCCGGCGCCGCCTTTCGACGCGCTGAGAACGTATCGGCCCGGAATCACACTGTGAATCCGATACTCGCCGAGATCGTTGGTGGAGCCCGAGTGGGTTGGTAACAACTGGCGTTTTCCGGCGACGAACTGATAACGGCTCAGTTGGATGGTGGCGCCTTGTACGGGATCGCCGTCTTCATCGGTGATGCGGCCGGCGACGACGGCGTGCGGCGTCATCTTGATGTCGGATATCTTCGCGGAGGCGCCGGGCGTGACGGTGATTTGCGAGTCCGGCCGGCGCGGATCGCGCGCGTAGACGAACCCAGGCCTTTCGGCGACGACACGATAGGTTCCCGGGAGCACGTTCTCGAGATGGAAGCTGCCGTCGGCCTCCGAAGTGGTTTCCGAGGCGGCCACCGGTCCGCCGCCGCGGTTTCCGCCGCCCGACCCATAGATCCGAACCGAGGCTTTCCGCAGTCCCTCGCCTGTGATCTGATTGATGACGCGGCCTTCCACCGATCCTGTACGCGGCGGCGCCTGTTGGGCGAAGGCGGCGGAGGCGAGCAGGGCAACGGCAGCGCGCATGGGTCTACGAATACTGTAGACGCTCAACGGGCGCTAGCGGTTGCCTGGGTGCGCGGTTTGACGCCTACAGGTCGTCTTCGCTCACTCCGCGCGTGTCGCCTTTGGTGACGAAGCGGAGATAGGCGATCACGTCGGCCAGATGCTTGGTGGTCAGGTTTGCCGACGATGGCGGATGCTTCCAGGTGGTGTTGGTTCCGTAGCCGAGGACCTCGGATTTATCCGTCTGCTTGGCCTGCGGCGGGGTGGTCGAGAGGTCCCACAAAACGATCGTCTTGTCGGTCTCTTCCCCCTTGAGAGCCGGAAACGCCTTGCCGGACTTCAGCTTCGGCGTGACCACGTATTCGGTGACGGTGGAGAGAATCGCGGTCTTGATGCCGCGCGGACTCAGCCCGGCCAGCCGGCGAAGGTCCGGCGCGATGGCCTGACCACGGCCTTCCAGGGAATGGCACGCTCCACAGCGGGATCCAGCGTCAGGCGACTCCCAGAACAGCGCCATGCCGCGCTTGGCTTGAGCCGGTTGCCCCAGGGCGACTCCCGCGGTGAGCAAAAGACCGATGGTGACGGAACGCATTTCGATGACCTCCGGTTTCGAGAGGGCAATCGGAATGCCAGTCCGGTCAGTTCCAGGCGAGAATCCTGAGAGCGTTGTCGCGATAAAGCTTGCGAAGGACGGGTTCGGGCAACTCCAATCCGTAATAGCGCCACCAGATGCGTCCAGGCAGGTATTCGTCGGCGGTTTCGAGAAGGCGCCACCAGCTCCGGTACATCGTGGCTGCACGCTCCATGTCGGTGCCGAACAGAACGCGGTCCTGATACTTGCCGAGGAACTTGGCGGAGCCGCGCGGCTGGCGTCCGATCTCGTAGTCACGCGCGGAGATGTCGAGGTAGAGGTTCGGATGCGCGTCGAGCACTTTCCCGAGCGCGCCGAGATCGTTGCCCTGGTTGCCGAGGTGGCAGGCGATGAAAGTGGTTCCACGATGGCGGGCCAGCATCCGATTGCGGCGCTCGAGCAGTTCCTCGTAGGAGAGAACGTCCTTGCCATGGAGATTGAAGTGCTGAAAGTCGGGAGTGCGCTCCTGATTCGGGCCGAGCGGCTTCCAGCAGGAGGGATGGTCGGCGATGTGGACGTTGGCCGGAATCTTCAGTTCGGCACACTTCTTCCAAACGGCGTCGAGACGCGGATCATCGGGATGGAGGCGCTTGGCGCGGGGCTGCGCGCCGCGTTGCATGCCGGAGCCTTTGTCGGTGAGTTCGCCGATTCCGCGAGCGCCTTTCCGATAACAGCGTTCGAGTTCGCGTGCGGCTCGCTCGGGCCAATCGGATGCGTTCACGTCGCCACCTTCGAGCGAACACCAGACCTGGAAGCGCTTGCCGTAGGGCTTGAACAGCTCGGCCTGGCGATCGAACTCGGCTCCGGTGGCTCCGGTGAAGACGATCGTGGTTTCGACGCCGGTTTCATCCATCGTCTTGACCCAGTCCGCGACATCGGCAGACGTCTTGATGTGGCTCTGCGAGGTGTGCGTGTGGACATCGATCACGGGGAATCGCGCTTTGTCGACTTTGGTTTCGGGCGCGACGACCGAGGAGTCGGGCGCATAGTCCTTGAGCAGGACCGAATCCATGGGTCCGGGCTTGACGCTTACGCCGAACTTGGTTTGGGCGAGGATGGCCGCGGCGGCCACAAGGGTCAGCAGAAGGATCGCTCTCATGGGTTTGATCATCTCGCATCTGGGGGCGAGGCGGGAAGGGACCGGATGATAGCACCCGTGATATCATCGGACCGTGGTGCGCGCCGTAATCGATACCAATGTGGTCGCCGGTGCGATGCTGACATCCGGAGTGAATCGGAAGGTGCTTCGGGCCTGCCTCACGGGCTCGGTGAAGCCTCTGATCGGTACGGCATTGTTCCTGGAGTACGAGGATCTCGTCAGGCGCCCAGGAGTGTTTGCGCGATCGCCAATGACCGCCCACGATCGTCTCGAAGTGTTGGCCTCATTGGCCAGTGTGGGCGAGTGGGTCGAGGTTTACTATAGTTGGAGGCCGAATTTGCGGGATGAAGGAGACAACCATTTGGTCGAACTAGCCGTGGCCGGTTCAGCTTCGGCGATCGTGACCAATAACGTAAAAGATCTCAGGTCCGGGGAACTGCATTTTCCGTCGATCCGGGTGGTGACCCCGGCGGAACTGCTGAAGGAGTTGTGATGAGTGTACTGACATTGAGAATTCCCAGTGAAAAGCACGAAAGATTGCGGCGTTTGGCGGAGAGCCGCGGGATGAGCATGAACCGGTTGGTGGATGAGTGGGCTACTGTCGCGCTGGCGCAGTTCGACGCGGAAACCCGCTTTCGTGCGCTCGCCGCTCGAGGTAGCGCCGCCCGTGGCCTCGAGTTGCTGGACCGCGCGGACGCGGCGGAGCGGCGAACCCGCAAGTCCCGTTAGGTCGCGCCGTGCCATACTGAGCTTCATGGCGCAACTGATCTCCGGACCCACTGTCATCGCCGCGGCTGGCAACAAGCCGAAGCGGATCGCCGAATTCGTCGGACGAGTGAACTCTGGGACCGAGGCAGTGAGCGTCGCGCACATGGTGAGTCCGGACGGCTGGGTGGAACCGGGGCAGACGCCGGAGTTCGACGAGTACACGCTGGTGCTCAAGGGAATGCTGCGCGTGGAGACTCGGGACGGGGTGCTCGAGGTCCGGGCCGGACAGGCGGTGATCACACCGAAGGGCGAGTGGGTGCGCTATTCGAGTCCGGAGCCGGGCGGGGCGGAGTATGTTGCGGTGTGCGCGCCAGCGTTCAGTCCGGGGACCGTGCATCGGGACGAATGATCTGGCGGGCCCGGAGGGACTCGAACCCCCGGCCTACTGGTTCGAAGCCAGTGGCACGCAATGATATACTTTGCCCATGTCGCTAGTGATTGCGGTGATGGGGCCTGAAGGTATAGTTCTAGCCGCTGACAGCCGAAACACTTTCACCCACACCCATCCACAGGCTCTTGGACCCTCTGGTGAAACGGTACTCCTCAAGGTGAATTCATTCATGGATAGTGCCCAGAAGATCCTGCGAACCGACAACCAGCCATTCCTCGCGGCCCTGACCTGGGGAACGGCGAGCCTAGATCCACAATTCTTGAAGGGCCCGGCCAGTTGTCTCGACGAGTCTGAGGTGATTTTTTTGGGAAAACGGCAGTCAGTCAAGTCATTCGCGCGGCACCTCGGGCAGTGCCTTGCAAAATCTTGGAAGCATCAAAGCAATGCAGAGCCAATGCACCTTGTGGTTGCTGGATTTGACGAGGGAGAGGACGATGGGCGGTTGTTTTCACTTTCAGTCCCCGACCCCCACCCGATCGAAGTAGCGTTGCCAAGCAAGTTTGGAGTTTTCCACGGCGGTCAGACCGAACACGCCGAATACCTTGCGCGCGGAATTCCATTCCGGCTGATGGCCCTCCAAGATTGCATCGACTTCTCGGTTTTTGCAATCCAAGCGACTTCGCGAATCCAAGGGTGGCACCTGGGGATGTGCGATGTCGGGGGCCCGGTCGATGTGGTAACGATCACGAGAGACAAGGGCCTGAGCGTTCTGCAAATGAAAACCATAGAGGCCCGCAGCGTTCTGGAACCTAGCCCGGATAGGTGATGGAGGCGTCCATCTCCTCAGGGACGCTATCGCCTCCAGGAGGGGGGGCACAGCCCCGGAGTCGCCAGTCTCATCGGTCAGATGAAAGCCACATGCAAACGCCGGGGAGACCGTGACGCGTGCTACAGTTGAAGCTTTGAATGGTATCGGGAAAATGAACGTGCCGCTGCCGAAGTTCAAGAATCCTCCCGTCGTCGAAACTGTTCTGGGAGTTCAGTTCGACGAAATCGAGGGACTGCTGACTCCCCATCTGGGCCTGCTCTGGCACAAGTATCGTTCGAATCTGCCTCTCATTGAGGAGCACCCCCTGTTGGGCCCGGCGATCGAGAAGTTCGATGTTCAGCCGCCATCGCCGATCGAAATCGCGTTCGAGCCGAAACCTGAATCGCGGGCGTGGTTCCTCAATCGTCCAAGGAGTGAACTGATCCAAGTTCAGCGGGACCGTTTTATCAGGAACTGGCGAAAGGTGGCTGACGTCTCGTACCCTAACTATGAGCCGTTGCGAAAGCAGTTCGAGCAGGACTTTGCTCTGTTTCAAGAGTTCATCGAGACCGAGAAGCTCGGATCGATCAACGTGAACCAGTGTGAGGTCACCTACGTCAACCACATCGAACCGGCGATCGGGGTCTGGGAATCGCACAGCCAGATCGACAAGATCCTTCGGAACTGGACCTGCTGGGCCGGGAGCGACAAGTTCCTGCCTGTGCCCGAAGACGCGAGCATACGCCTCCGTTTCCGAATTCCCGATGCATCGGGTCGGCCGATTGGCAGACTACAGGCGGAATTGCGGTCAGCCCGGAAGTTGACGGATGGGGCGGCGATATTCGTGCTCAACCTCACCGCTCGGGGGCGGCCAACGGGAAGTGACGTGGATGCTGTGCTTGACTTCCTGGATCTTGGGCGAGAATGGGTAGTCAGGGGATTCACCGAATTGACGACGACCGAAATGCACAACATTTGGGAGAGATTTTAATGACTCATGCCTTCGTGGCGCCCAACGACTTCCTATCCTTTGTACCTTGGCGGACGGTCTCCTGGACGGATTCGGGACACTCAAGCCGATTTCTGACGCAAGACGCTGTCGCCCCTCCATTAACGGCTAGCCCCGCGATTCTGTCGGAGACAGCGCCACCTCGACGCCGCTTGGTGATGCCGAAGAGCCATGGGTCCCCTCGGATTAAGGAGACGGCCGGAAAGCTGATCCAATTGCTCACGCTTCGGACTGGGTGGGACTCATACTCCGCAAGACCGATCGATCCGCAGAACGTATTCGCGGCCCTTGATCTGACGCTCCGTGTCATGGAGCGAGACACTCCAACGCCACATGTGGTACCACGAGTTGGTGGCGGCCTCCAGTTGGAGTGGCACATGAACAACATCGATCTCGAAATCTATGTTGCAGTGCCCAATGTGTCCTTTTTCGCCGCCGATGCAGCGGCCGAAACGGGTGACGATTGCCCATTGCCAGCATCCATGGGCGAGCTCAAAGGTTGGATTCACCGCTTGTCCAACAGTGAACGTGTGGATTGAAGTGTGTCTGAACCCTTTCGAGGTCCTGCAGGTGATCGGGGCGGCACGGACATCGGCGACGATGTAGCATTGCTTCGCCGAATCCCACCAAGGCACTTCGTCGAAGACAAGAACGCGGGGAGGTTTCGCCCGAGCTCAGCGGCGTTCGAGGATGATAGTGACGGAGATCCCATGTCCGTGTACCGGCTTGATGTCATCGAAGCTGAGGGCGATACCCCGGCACGAGTCATGGTGGGCCATTCAGAATACGGGCTCGCCTCGTTGACGGCTGGGCAATTTCGCTCCAGACAGCAGGAGGTCCGCCCGGACCCGTTGCCTGAAGAGAGTGCGCATGCCAAGGTTGTCGGCACCAAGACGACCAGCATAAGGCGATGGTTCGCACGCGAGGCGCGGTGGGTCATCCCGCCCCCAGGAACGGATTGTCCACCGAATGGCTGAAGCCGACAGATTGATCCACCCAAAACGATCTGGCGGGCCCGGAGGGACTCGCCCCCCCGGCCTACTGGTTCGAAGCCAGTCGCTCTATCCGGCTGAGCTACGGGGCCGCTGACTGCTACATCTTAACGATCCCGCCATGGCCAAGTCGAGCGTTGAAACCGAAATCAAACTTCCCGCGCCGGGTGCCGAAGCGGCGCTGGATCTCCTGCGCAGTCAGGGATTCCGCGTCACCAAGCGCCGGGTCTTCGAGAGCAACATCGTCTGACTGGCCGGGCGCGGTTCTGCGCGGCCAGCGGAAGCTGCTGCGATTGCGGCAGGCGGGGCGCGATTTCACGCTGACGTTCAAGGGTCCACCGGAGACGGCGCGGCACAAAACGCGCGAGGAGATCGAGGCCGTTACCGCGCAGGGTCCGCAGATCGCGGCGATTCTCGACCGTTTGGGACTGGTACCCACGTTGCGCTACGAGAAGTTGCGTACCGAATTTCAGCGGCCGGGCGAGGCGGGTATCGCCACGCTCGACGAGACGCCGATCGGATGCTATTTCGAACTCGAAGGTCGGCCGGAATGGATCGACGCTTCCGCCGCGCGGCTCGGATTCTCGCACGATCAATACGTGAACTCGTCGTATGCGGCGCTCTTTGTCGAGTGGTGCGCGGCGCAGCAACGGGATCCGGAGGCACCGTTGGAGCGCGTGATCGGTGGCCAGCCACTCGTGTGGTGCGTGATGACCGTCTAGCGAAGTCCGGGCAAGTAGGCGGAGACGCTCCGCCGGTATTCGGGAAACTGGCGCGGAAACGCTGCGCCGAGGATGCGGTCTTCGGCCGCGATTCGGATTTCGGTGCCCGCGATGAACAAGCCGCACGCCGCCGCGAAGACTCCCCACGGGCACGCCACCGCGCAGTCCCAACGGCGGCCAAGCAGGCTCTGGGCCTAAACTAACGCTTGCACCATGTCAAGTGGTTCGACGGCTCGAATGATTTGCAAGCCGAAGCGAGCGATTTGGGGAACTTGATGTAAGGCACGGCGTCATCGCCCGTGAAGTGGTAGTAATAGTTCGAGTCCTCGCCGTAAGTCCACCACTCGCCCGAGCCCTCGTTCATGACGGTGGCGCGAAACTCGAAAATACTGGACTCAACAGGGATCACATATCCACGGCCCGTTAGCAGGCTCCACCCGTTGATGAGGGCGTGGCGGCCTGATAGGATCAAGACGGTCAGGGTGATGACAATCACCGGGACCGCTCTATTTCTCATAAAAGTACAGAGTCGCTTTGCCGGTCGCGGCGCCTGACAGAAGCCTCATGGCATCCTTGGAGTATTTTTCGGCCAACGGGCCGCTGCCGTTGTAAAGGGCGATCACCTTCCGCAACTGCTCGAGATCGAGCTCGCCGTCGTAGCATGGTTTGCCAACGACTCTGTCGATCAATTGACGGAGATGTGCCGCGCAATAGTAGAGATCGGCTCTCCAGTCATCACCCGAAATCCGGGTATCCTGGTTCCAGCCGAGAACTCGATACTTGACCGAGTCGGGGAGTGGAGGTCGGCCGTACGTCTTCTCGGAATAGGCGGCCGCGCTTTCCAGAGCGGCTCGGGACATGTTCGCGAATCCGGATGATCCGCCGGCGATGCGGTCAGGTACGAGGTCCCAGAACGCCTTGTCGATGATCGCGGCGAATGTCGTAAGCGTGCGTTCCCCGAACTGCAATACCTTCCGGGCGCCCGAAGCACTCGGTGCGTTTTCCTGTTGCAGTATCGTGGCCAACAGTATGTGCGGAATCCCGTGGTATTCGGCGGCTTGGCGGATCCATTGGCGGATTTCCTTGTCGGGCACTGATAGCCGAAGCGGTTCATCTTTGCCGGGAACGTACCACATGACCTGCAGCGGCGAGGGAAAATCGCCGGTATAGCTTTGAACGCCCGTCAGGGCGGAGATCGCTACCTTCTCCCTGGCGGAGCAGACGTCTTGAGGACCCGCTAGCGGCGAGGCAGTCCTTGCCAGAGTCCCGGTGTCCACGGCCGGCTTGTTGGTGTCGGTTCCCGTTGGTCCAGGCGCCATTGATGCCATAGGGGTTTGCGCACAGATTACCACAGCTCTCGAGGAACACGCGCACAACGGACTCGCTCCGGCACCTCACCAGCGGCATGTTCCTGAAAGTTTGGCGCCGTGCCTACGCGGCCGCGCTGAACCGCGCGAACCGAGGGGACACGTAGCCCCGCTCACGAAGGGATCAGGTGCGTGCGATATCCTTAGACCCATGCAGCGCTTCGTCCTTTCACTGGCGGCGGTCTCTTGCGCCTTCTGCGCGGGTCTCCAAACCAGCGACTTCCGCAAGTTCCGCTCGGTGGGCGACGTCCGCGTCAGCCCCGACGGAACGCGGATCGCCTACACGATCTCGAACAACGACACTGACGGCCGGCCCTACTCGCAACTCTGGGTGATGACGCTCGCGACCGGCCGTAGCGTGCAACTCGGCCAAGGCAAGGATTCGTCGTCGAGTCCGGAATGGTCGTGGGACGGCTCGAAGATCGCCTATCAGGGGAAGTTGGGCGACAAGTCCGGACTCATCATCGCCAACGCGGACGGCACCGGAGCGCGGCATTACTCGGCGGTCGAAGGAACCAACAGTCCGCTGCCTTCGATGGGCAAGAAGTTCGCATGGTCGCCCGATGGCAAGCAACTCGCGTTCATCAACGCCGTTCCGGGACCCGAGACCGCCGAAGCATCCGGCGACCCGATCGTCATTACTCGCTATCTCTACAAGCCCGATGCGGATGAGGGACTCGTGCGCTTCAACGACAACAAGCGCCTGCACATTTTCCTCGCGGACGTGGCGTCGGGCCAGATCCGGCAGTTGACCACCGGCAATCACTACGAGCACTCGATCGACTGGTCGCCGAACGGCGAGGAGATCGTCTTCGCGTCGAATCGTGAACCAAACGAAGATCAGTTCTTCAACTACGACATTCTCACCGTGCGCCCGCGTGATGGCGCGCTGCGCCGCATCACCGCGACCGAGAGCATCGAATATCGTCCACGCTGGTCGCCCGACGGCAAGACCATCGTTTATCAGGGCTGCAAACGCGGACTCACCGATCTCGAAACCACGATGGAAGACACGCACATCTGGGCGATCGAGGCCGATGGGACGGGCCGCCGCGAGATTGGCAAGGCGGTCGACAACCGGCAGGGCGAGCCCGTGTGGGCAGCCGACGGCAAGTCGATCTACTTCAGCGTGCAGGAGCGTGGCGAGGTCCATCTCTATCGCGTCGCGCCCACGGGCGGAACCGTCGAGCGCGTATTGGCCGATCGCGGCGGCATCGGTTCCTACTCGATTGGCAAAGGCGTCCTCGCCTACTCGTTCACGTCTCCAACCGATCTCGCGCAGCTCTACGCGCGGGAAGGCAACGCGCGTCCGCGCCAGTTAACCAAGCTCAACGAGGCCGCGCTCGCGGGCAAGGACCTCGGATCGACCGAGGCTTTCACCTTCATCAGCAATGACAACAAGTGGGAAGTGGAGGCGTTCCTCACCAAGCCCGCCGGCCTCACGACGAACTCGAAGCATCCACTGATCGTCGTGATCCACGGCGGACCGCACGGCCAGCAAGGTCCGGGCTTCAACTTCCGGAATCAGGTTTACGCGGGTCGCGGGTGGGCGGTGCTCATGGTGAACTATCGCGGGTCGACCGGCTATGGCCAAGCCTTCGCGGATGGAGTCTTTGGAGATCAGAACGGCAATGAAGGGCAGGACGTGCTCTATGGCGTGGGCGCGGCAATGCGCCGGAATCTGTGGATCGATCGCGACCGGATCGGCGTCGAAGGTGTCAGCTACGGAGGCCAGTTGAGCGCGTGGCTCGTCACGCAAACCCGCATGTTCAAGTCCTCGATTCCCACGGCCGCGATCACGAACCTGGTCAGCTACAACTACACCACTTATTACAACCAGTACGAGCAGATGACGTTCGGCATCTTCCCGCATCAGGGGAATCTGATGGATACGCTGTGGGAGCGCTCGGCGCTGAAGCACGTGGCGAAGGTCGCGACCCCGGTGCTGATGGTCCATGGAGAGAACGACAACGATGTTCCGGTGATGGAGGCCGAGCAGTACTTCATCGCGCTGAAGGATGTCGGAGTCGAAACCGTGTTCGTGCGGTATCCGCGCGAAGGGCACGGCATCAAGGAAGTCAAACACGTGATCGACTGGACGGACCGCTCGATCAAGTGGCACGAATCCCACTTCCCGAAGAACTGAGATGACACCGCAACAACCTGGAGTGGTCCGCGGACTCGGCCTGTTCGCCGCCATGTCCGTCAACATCGTGAACATCATCGGCACGGGCGTTTTTCTGAAGGCCCGAGTGATGACGTGCAACGTCGAGGACGCGTGGGCGGTGCTCGTGGCGTGGGTCGCGGGCGGACTGCTGGTTACCGCGGGCGCGCTCACCTATGCCGAACTCGGGGCAATGATGCCCGCGGCGGGCGGTGAGTTCGTGTTTCTGCGGGAGGCTTATGGTCCGCGTGCTGGATTCCTGTACGGATGGGCCTATTTGCTGATCGGGCGCGCGGCGTCGCTCGCCGCGCAAGCCGTCAGCGCGGCGATCTTCATGAACATCATCTTCGGCGGGTCGCTCGCCTGGACCGCGTTCGAGTACGCCGGACTGAAGTTCGGCGGACTCCAACTAGCCGCGGTTCTGGCCATGGCGGGTTGCACGGCCATCAACTGCCTGAGTGTTTCAAGCGTCGGCAAGTTCGCGAGCTCGCTCACGATCATCAAGAGCGCGATCGTCGCCGCGGTCGGGTTGGCGGTGTTCCTGCTTGCGCAAGGCAACTGGGGCCACTACGCGATGTCGGGCGCGGCGGGCGCGTGCGAGGGTGTCGCCGCGAGCGCGCGCGGTGGAATCGGCGGCTGGAGCGCGGCGATGCTCGGCGCGCTGTGGGGATTCCACGGCTGGGCGAATCTCGCGCCGATGGTGGGCGAAGTGAGCGATCCGCAGCGGAACATTCCCCGGGCATTCGGGCTCGCGGTGCTCGTGGTGGGCGTGCTCTATCTGCTCGCCAACGCATCGTACTTCTACGCGATGACTCCCACCGAGATCGCGAGCGTACCGTTGAACTCCTCGGTCGCGACGGAAGCACTGAAGAAAGCCCTCGGACCCGGAGTTACCGGCCTCATCGCCATCGGAATGCTGATCTCCTCGCTCGGCGCGCTGCAATCGGGCGCGTTGAGCGGATCGCGCGTGCCCTATGCGATGGCTCGCGATGGCATGTTCTTCCAGCTATTCGGCAAGGTGGCGGAATCGACGAAGGCGCCCGTGTACTCATCAATCCTGGTGGGCGCATGGTCCGCCGCGCTGGCGCTGCTGGGCAACTACGACAAGCTCACCGACTACGCGATCTTCGGCAACTGGATCTTCTTCAGCATGACCGTGGCGGGCGTATTCGTGCTGCGGCGCAAGAAGCCGGACGCACCGCGTTCATATCGCGTCACCGGTTATCCGTGGGTGCCCGCGATTTTCCTGCTGGTGGCGGGATACCTGCTGTTCAATACGCTCTTCACGTCGCCTGTTTCGAGCATGATGGGTTTGGGCCTGATTGCATTGGGCCTGCCCTTTTACGAATACTGGTCGAGAAAGAAGGCTGCCGCATGAACACCGTGCTGATGGGATTGCTCTTCGCGAACGCGTGGACACAGTTTCGCGGACCGAACTCCACGGGCGCCGCACCCGAGGCCAAGGTGCCCCACGAATTCGGCCCGGCGAAGAACCTCGTTTGGAAGGCGGACTTGCCGCCTGGCAAGTCATCGCCTGTCTTCGCGGGTAACCGGATCTTCGTCACGGCGCACGACGGCGAGAAGCTGTTGACGATCGCGGTGGATCGCAAGTCCGGCAAGGAACTTTGGCGGCGCGACGTGATCCGCTCGCGCACCGAGAAGCGCAACAAGTTGAATGACGCCGCGGCCGCGACGCCCGTCACCGACGCCAAGGGCGTCTACTCGTTCTTCCCGGACTACGGACTCGTCGCCTACGATGTCAATGGGAGAGAGCGCTGGAAGCTGCCGCTCGACCCGATGCCCAGCATGCAGGGCGTTGCGTCCTCGCCGATCGTGCATGGCGACAAGCTGATCATGGTTTCCGATCAGGCCGAGTCCTCCTACATGATGGCGGTGAACACGCGCAATGGCGAGACGATCTGGAAACAGCAGCGCCGCGCCGCTCCCGGCGGCGCCTACTCGTCGCCCGTGATCTATCGCACCGGCAAGGGGGAGGAACAGTTGATCACCTTCTCGGCGTACGAGCTGATCGCCTACTCACCCGCGACCGGCGAGAAGCTCTGGTGGGTGGGCGGATTGCCGACACAGCCCAAGTCCACGCCGATGATCGCCGATGGCGTGATCTACGCCTACGCGCGCAGCTTCTTCGGCGACGCGGTTCCGCTGATTCGCGTCTTCGCGGCGGAGCTCGAAGTGAGTGACAAGAACAAGGACGGCAAGCTCCAGAAGGAAGAGACACCTGAAGGCCCAGCGAAGCAGTACTTCGGAATCGTCGACCGCAACAAGGACGGCGGCATCGACGCGACCGAGTGGGCGGTGATGAAGGAAGCGGTGGAGGCGAAGAGCGCATTCGTCGCCGTGAAGCCGAACGGCCGGGGTGACCTGACGCAGTCCGCCGTGCTGTGGCGGATGGAGCGGAACATGTCCGACGTGCCGAGTCCGCTGGTGTACAAGGGCGTTTTGTACATGGTGCAGAACGGCGGGATCTTCTCGACGCTCGATCCGGCCACAGGCAAGGTCTCGAAGCAAGGCCGGCTCACCGGTGCGCTCGGCGACTACTACGCATCGCCCGTGGCGGCGGGTGGAGTGGTACTGGCCGCCAATCAGACCGGGCAGGTTTCGGTGATCCGTGCGGGCTCTGACTGGGAAGTCGTTTCGGTGAACAACCTCGATGACGATCTCTTCGCGACTCCCGCAGTCGTCGATGACGCGCTTTTTGTTCGCACGGGCAAGGCGCTCTGGTGCTTTGCGGGAGGGAAGTGACCCATGATCCAGCGGCGCTCGCTTCTGTTGGGTGCGGGTCCAGCGTTGATGGCCGCGAACTCGCGTCCGTCCGCGCCTCCTCGAAAGGTGATCATCGGTACCGCGATGCAGGCCTTCTGGGTGCCGTATCCCGGCTTGGGCCAGCGCCTCGATGAACTGACCGCGATCATCGACAAAATGGCTGATGAATCGAAGCGCCGCCATGGCCGCGGACTCGATCTCGCGATCCTGCCCGAGACTTCGATTACCGGGGAAGCGGGCCCGAACGCGCTCGAGCGCTCGGTTCCCTACGAGGGTCCGGTCGCGGAGGCGTTCGCAAAGGCCGCGCGCCGGCATCGCTGCTACATCGTGGTTCCCACCTACCTGCGCGAGGCGCACGATCCGGGCAGATGCTCGAACGCCGCGGTACTGGTCGATCGCGCGGGGAAGCCGGTGGGCACCTATCGCAAGGTGCATCTCGTGGTGGCGACTGACGGCAAGACGATGGAAGGCGGTTCGACACCCGGGCGCGAACATCCGGTTTTCGATTGCGATTTCGGCAAGCTCGGCATCCAGATCTGCTACGACATGGAGTTCGACGACGGCTGGAACACACTCGCGTCGAAAGGCGCCGAGATCATTGCCTGGCCGACGCAATCCCCGCAGACCGCCCAGCCGGCCGCCCGCTCCGCGGCGAAGCGTTGCTACATCGTGTCGAGCACGTGGCGCCACAACGCATCGATCTTCGAACCGACCGGCAAGATCACCGCTCAGATCAAGCCGCCGGCGCAGGTTCTCGTCGAGGAGATCGATCTCAGCTACGTGATCCTGCCGTGGAGTTCGAAGCTCCGCAACGGTAGGGGCCTCCGCGACAAGTACGGCGATCGCGTGGGCTTTCGCTACTACGAAGACGAGGACTGCGGCATTTTCTGGTCGAACGATCCGGCGACACCAATCCGCGAGATGACCCGTTCGTTTGGGCTGCTCGAGGCGGACCAGGAACTCGACCGTGCGCGCGAGGCCTACGCTACTTCTTCAGGAAAGCCCGGACATCGCCGGTAGCATGCGCGAGTCTCGCCTGCGATAGCAGCAGCCGGTAACGCGCGCGGATCTCGTGATCTTCGGCCTGCGCGATTTCACCTTGCGCGACCACGACATCGAGGTTGGTCGCCAGGCCGCCTTCGAAGCGGACGCGGGACAAGTCCATCACGCGCGTGGCGGTTTCCTTGGCTCGCGTGGCGGCGGACGCCGATTCCTGCGCGGAACGAGCCTCTACGAGCGACTGCCGTACCTGTTGCACGATCGCGAGCTTGCGGCGGCGTTCCTCGATCTCGGCTCCGCGCCGGCGAAGTTCCGCGGCGGCCATCTGATTCTCGATGCGACGGCCCGTCCAGAGTGGCATGGTCGCGGTGGCACCGACGGTGAAGGTGGAAAGACTGCGGTCAGGACCCGCGCCCACAACGCCATAGTCGCCCATCGCCATCACCTTCGGTAGCTTTTCGAGCCGGGCCGCTTCGCGTTCGAGTTCGGCGACCTTGGTCATTACGCCGATCACGCGCAGGTCGGAACGTTGCGACATTGCCTTGGCGACCGCTTCCTCCTCGGTGAGCGCGACCGGAGGCGCGGAAGCGAGCGGTTCGACGTCGAAGTCGAGCTGATCGGCGCCGATCGTTTGCGCAAGCAAGGTCCGCAAGGTGCCACGATCGCGTTCGAGATCGATCCGGAGCAGCGACTCGGCGTGGATTTGCTGCTCGGCGCGATCGAGTTCGAGCTTGGTGGCGGCGCCGCCCTCGACGCGCTTGCGAGTCTGTTCGACGACAGCAGCGGCGGTGCGCGTACGGGCCGCGGAGGCGGCGAGACGCGAGTCGGCTTCGAGGATTCGGATATAAAGTTCGGAGACCGCGAACATCGAAGCTTCCCGCACGGTTTCGGTTTCAAGCTTGCCCTTCTCGATCCGTTGGCGTGCCGCCTGAATCGTCGTAAGCAGGCTCTTGTCGAAGATTGCCTTCGTCACGACGGGCCTAGCGTCGAAGTATCGGAACGGGCCCTGACGGCCGCCGATTCCCGGAATCTCGAGGCCGATCTGGCCCAGATTGTAGGTCATTGCCGCCTGGGTGACGCGAACGTACATCTGCGGCTCCCAGGCCGCGCTCGTGATCTTGGCCTGGATCTCGAGCTCGAGCGTTTCGAGGCGCGCGATCTGAATCGACGGATTCTGCTCGGCGGTGCGCTCGAGCGCTTGGCTGAGCGTCAGCTTGTTTTGCGCCTGTGCGGAGAGCGCGAACAGCGCGGCGAGTGCGAATCGGTTGATCATGGCGTTTAGCGGCCTTCGACATAGGCGTCGACGCGCAGGCCCACTGGCATTCCGGCCGGTTCGTCCAATTCGACGAGCGTTTCGAGCACCTTGGCGTCGAGTCTTTCGGTGGGGGCGTCCGTCCGAATCTTTTTGCGCCCTAAAATCAGGCCGACGCGCGTCACCTTTCCGGTGAACTTCCGCTCGCCATAAGCCGGAGCAGTGACCCAGGCCTTCATGCCCAGCGCGACACGGGCGACATCAGTCTCATCCACTTCAACGCGAACGTTCATTCGCGACGTATCGCCGACCGTGAGGATCGGCGTGCCGGCGGTGGCTGACTCTCCGGTTCGTTTGTGCCGGCGAAGCACGACACCGGCGATGGGCGAGTGGATCAACGTCTTGGTCAGCATCGCTTGGGCTTCGACCAATTGCGCCTTGGCTAGATCGACGGCGACTTCCGCGCGCCGGACATCCTCGGGACGGACGTCGTTCTCGACGAGCGCCAAGTGCTCTTTCATCGCCTCGACGCGCGCCTTGGCGACGTTGAACTCACGATCGGCCGCGTCGAGTTCGGTCTTGGTGACCGCGCCGAGCGAGAGCATGCCGGCGCGGCGGTCGCGCTCAATGCGGGCGTTTTCGAGAACGGCCTCCGCCTCGCGGACCTGCGCCGCGGCCTCCCGCTTCTCCATCGGCCGCGAACCTACGCGGGCGCGCGCCACCGCCGCCTCGCGCTCGGCGATGGCGGCCTTGGCAACAGCGATGCGCGCGGCGAAGTCGCTGTTTTCAAGCTGTGCCACCAGTTGCCCGCTCCGGATCTTGTCGCCCTCCTGCACCAGGACGCGCAGGCGCCCATCCATCTCAGGCGCGATCTCGATCTCCTCGGTGACGGGCTCTGTCCTTCCGGCCGCGACCACGACCTTGCCGCGAGCGGGCGCGGACTTGGCCGGGGGGGTCTCCGCGAACGCCAACGAGGCGAACGCAAACAGCGCGATGAGTGCTCTCATGGGAATCGGCTCCTAGTGTCCTGGGGCGGGATTGTCCTGCATCTTCCCGTCGGCGATGTGGATCGTGCGGTCGGCGTAGGAGAGCACGCGAGGATCGTGAGTCACCACGACGACGGCGCGCCCCTCCTTTCTCGCGAGCGACTGCATGAGTTCGATGACGATCAGCCCGCTCGTCGAATCGAGCGAGGCGGTAGGTTCGTCCGCGAGGATGATCGGCGGATCTCCGGCGAGGGCGCGCGCGATCGCGACCCGTTGTTTCTGCCCGCCGCTCATGTCGCGCGGATAGGTCTTTTGTTTGCCCTTCAGGCCCATCTGGTCGAGCAGGTCCGCCGCTCTTTTTTTCGCGGCCGATCCCGTGCGGCCGCGAAGCTGCATGGCGAGTTCGACATTCTCCTGGGCGTTCAAGGCGGGGAAGAGGTTGAAACCCTGAAAGATGAATCCGATGTTTTCGAGCCGGATCTTCGGGAGATCGCTCTCACGGCGTCCCACGATCTCTGTGCCGCGTACGCGGACGCTTCCGGTGCTTGCCTCGAGAATCGCACCCATGATCGAGAGTAGTGTTGTCTTGCCGCTGCCGGATGGACCGAGCAGCATGAGAATCTCACCGCCGTGAACGTCGAGGTCCACCGAGTGCAAAGCCTTGAAGGCGGTGGGGCCGCTGCCGTAAGTCTTGGAGAGGTCGCGAATCTGGATTTGCGGTTCCATGCGTTATCCCCGGAACACCATCGCCGGATCGATCGTGGTCGCTTTTCGGATCGAGATGATCGAAGCCGAGATACACATCACGATGGCGAGCCCGAATACGGCGGCGGCCATTTCCGGCGGGAGCATCACCACCGCGCTGCCTTCGCGGCTCTTTTGCGAAATGAAGTAGCCCATCACGATCGCGATCGCGTAGCCGACGGTCGCGCTGATCACAGCCTGTTGGATGATCACGCGATAGACGTACGAGTTCGCCGCGCCCATCGCTTTCAGAGTGCCGAACTCGCGAATGTGGTCCATGGTAGTGGCATAGATCGTCTGGGCGACGACCACCATTCCCACCAGGAGCCCGAGCGCGGCGCCGAGCAAAGTGGAAATCCCCGCGCCGGTTCCGAACAGCCAGTAACGTTGCGTCAGCCATCGCATTTCCGCGCGCGTCATCACGTCGATGTTCGGCACGGTGGCGGCAATACCCGCCTTGACCTCATCAACGGAGGCGCCGGGGGCGACCCGGATGAGCAGAAACTGCGTGGTGTCATCGGCGGTCCGCGTATAGTTGAGCGCGTTCTTGAAAGAGGTGAAGGTGAACGGCGCGGTGGTGAACGATCGGATCTGATTGGTGAAACCGACGACCCGCGCGCGGCGCCCGCTGACTTCCGCGATGGCGCCTACCTGGGTGGCGCCGAGCTTTTCCGCGAAGAGCTTGTCAATGATCACGGTGTCTTCGGCACGGAGGGCTTCCTCGGACCCCTCCACGAGGTTCCAGGGGCCTCCCAGCGTCGACTCGAGATCGTAGCCGACGATCTGAACCATTTCATTGGCACCCGTCGGAAGCTTCCAGGGCGAAAAGACGACGATCCACTTATCAGCGCGTTCCACTCCCGGGACCGCCAGGACCTGGTATCGGCGGCGCTCGGGAATATCCACTCCGCCGTTGACGTGGGGCACACCGGGCCCCATCACCCATAAGTCGGCCTTCGATCTGTCCACCACCGCGCCGATCGTGTCGAGGAATCCGAGAAAGATCCCAAACTGTATGATGATCAGGACAAGGGCGAAGACGATGCCCGTGAGCGTGACAACGAGGCGGACTCGGTCGTGGGTGAGATTCGCGAGTGCGAGATTAGGCATCCTTGTGAACTCCGTTCATATCATGAACACCGTTCATTTTGCATCAATTTGTGGAAGCTGTCAATACCCGGGCCGGGGGTGTGGCCACGGATGATCATTTCTATCGTCTGATTGATCAATGCTTCGCGAGGCGCCATAGGAAAAAGAGACGCTTCGCCGGCGACAATCAGGAGGCTAACCAGTCCATGGACGGCTGCCCAGGCGGCCTGTCCGGCGATGAAGGGATCGCCGGGAGCGAGGTCCCCGGATTCCATACAGATTTGGATGGCTCCCCGAAGGTGTTCGAAGGCGCGGATTCCCGCCTCGACCGGGCTTACCCCGGCGGGGTTCGTTTTGTGTTCCTCGGGCCAATCCATGCCGAATGTGACCATGTACGGTTTTGGATTTGAAAGGCCGAATTCGACATAGCAGCGAAGTCCGGCGCGAAGGGCGTCGATCGGAGTATCCGACGCTTGGCGCTTGACCTCCTCGAGGCTCGCACTGAGACGATCGAACACGCCGGTGCAGATGGCTGCGACCACGCTGAACTTGTCGGGGAAGTACAGGTAAATCGTGGACGGGGCGTACTCGATCCGCTGGGCGACCTTGCGGAGCGAGAGGTTCCGATAGCCCTCGGTGACGATCATCTCAGTGGCCGCTTCGAGAATGGCTTGACGAACCGATTCCCGGTGCCGGACGCGCCGTTCGGCTGAACTCATGCGTACCGGTCAGCGTACAGGATCTGGGCGTACGGCGCAATCGGCGCAAGCGGTTTGTCAACCGGGCTGGCCTGGCACTTTCGTTTCCCGAGTGCTAGTACAACAGTAATTATCTGTTCTGTTTCAACATTTTGCAAGCGGATCTTGACACTCTGCCCGTGGGATTGCTAATCTGCTGAGCGGGCCCGGTTTCCTCAATCGGTTCAGGCCTGTTTTGGCAACAAATCCAAATTTCCAACTTCCAACCGGAGGTAGCAGCATGAAGATTCGTCCCCTCTACGACCGTCTTGTCGTACAGCGGATCGAAGAGTCCGAGACCATGCGGAATGGCATCATCATTCCCGACTCGGCCAAAGAGAAGCCCCAGGAGGGAAAGGTCATCGCGGCCGGCAACGGCAAGAAGGGCGATGACGGTAAGGTCACTCCCCTCGATGTGAAGGCTGGCGACCGCATCCTGTTCGGCAAATACGCCGGCAACGAAATCAAGCTGGACGGCGAAGAGTATCTCATCATCCGCGAGGATGAAGTGCTCGGCGTCATGAGCGAATAAGGAGTTTTCAATGGCAGCAAAGCAGATTGTATTCAACGAAGCTTCGCGTCACGCGATCCTGCGCGGCGCCACGCAGCTTGCCAACGCCGTGAAGGTAACCTTGGGACCCAAGGGCCGCAACGTCGTTCTCGAGAAGAAGTTCGGCGGACCGACGATCACCAAGGACGGTGTCACGGTCGCCAAGGAAGTCGAGCTGAAGGATCCGCTCGAAAACATGGGCGCGCAGATGGTGCGCGAAGTGGCGTCGAAGACCTCGGACGTCGCCGGTGACGGCACCACCACCGCCACCGTGCTCGCCGAGATGATCTTCCGCGAAGGCGTGAAGAGCGTGGCGGCCGGTGCCAATCCGATGGCATTGAAGCGCGGCATCGAGAAGGCCGTCGACGCCGTGGTCGGCGAAGTGGCCAAGATCTCGAAGCCGGTTTCCGGCGATATGATCGCGCAGGTCGGCACGATTTCGGCCAACGGCGATTCCACGATCGGCAACATCATCGCCGAAGCGATGAAGAAGGTCGGCAAGGACGGCGTCATCACGGTCGAAGAGTCGAAGACGATGAGCACCGAATTGCAGACCGTCGACGGGATGCAGTTCGACCGCGGCTATCTCTCGCCCTACTTCATCTCCGATCCGGACCGGATGGAGTGTGTGCTCGAAGACCCGTACATCCTGATCCACGAGAAGAAGATCAGCAACATGAAGGATCTTCTGCCGCTGCTCGAGCAGATCGCCCGCGCGGGCCGTCCGCTGCTGATCATCGCGGAAGAAGTGGAAGGCGAAGCACTCGCCACTCTCGTGGTCAACAAGCTGCGTGGCACGCTGAACACCTGCGCGGTGAAGGCTCCGGGCTTCGGCGACCGCCGCAAGGCGATGCTCGAGGATATCGCGATCCTGACCGGCGGCAAAGCTCTCATGGAAGAGACCGGCATCAAGCTGGAAGGCGTGCGGCTGGAAGATCTCGGCAAGGCCAAGCGCGTCACGATCGACAAGGACAACACCACGATCGTCGATGGCTCGGGCAACCAGAAGGGCATCGAAGGCCGGATCAAGCAGCTCCGCGCGCAGATCGATGAAACTACTTCGGACTACGATCGCGAGAAGCTGCAGGAGCGGCTGGCCAAGCTCGCCGGCGGCGTGGCGGTGATCAAGGTGGGTGCCGCGACCGAGACCGAGATGAAGGAGAAGAAGGCTCGTGTCGAAGACGCCATGCACGCGACTCGCGCGGCTGTCGAGGAAGGAATCGTTCCCGGCGGCGGCGTGGCGCTGATCCGCGGCGCGAAGGCTCTCGAGGGCCTCAGCGTGAGCGGTGACGAGCGCATCGGTGTCGATATCATCCGCCGCGCGTGCGAAGAGCCGTTGCGGCAGATCACGGCAAACGCGGGCTTCGAAGGCGCGATCATCGTCGAGAAGATCCGCTCGAGCGCGGACGTGAATTTCGGCTTCAACGCGGCCTCCGACACCTACGGCGACCTCGTCGCGGCTGGTGTTCTCGATCCGGCCAAGGTGACTCGCACCGCTCTCCAGAACGCTTCCTCGATCGCATCGCTGATGCTGACCACCGAAGCTCTCATCTGCGAGATTCCGGAGAAGAAGCCGGCTGCGGCTCCCGATCCGCACGGCGACCACTAGAAGCAACCTGGCTTCCGTGATGAACCCCGCTTCCGGGCAACCGGCGGCGGGGTTCCCGTTTTCCGGTACTCCTACAGCGGCCTGATCCGGATCTTGCGGAACCACGCTTTGTCATCGTGGTTCTGCAACGAGATAGGGCAGTTCTTCTTCGGCGATTCGGTCAACAGCTTGTACACCGGTGACTGCTTGCCCCAGCGCTTGGCGAGAGTCTCGCGCACCACGGGATCGTCCAGGTTGGCACTCACCACTTTCACCCGGTTCAGCCAGTGCTCGGTGTGATTCCCGCGCACCACGATTCGGGACTGGTTGAACTGCCCCACGGGCTTCGCCATCGGCTTGGACGGGCCCACCATGCTGTAGAGTCCGCCCGCCTGATAAAGCGAACCGCGTTTGGCGTCGGCGTGACCGCCGTCGTCGATCATCTGATACTCGAAACCGATGACGTAGATCTGATTGTCGTCCTGGGGGCGCATTTTCGAGCGATCCGACAACCTGTTGAGCAATACGTAGTCGACCCAATCCTCGAAACGATTCTGCTTCGGCGGACGGTTTGAACTGGTGAGCGTGGCGAAATCCTGGATGCGGTACTTGACGCCGCTATTGCCGTTGGCCTGAATTCGCCATTCGAACTCGAGTTCGAAATCGCCAAATGTCCGTTCCGACACCAGATCCTCCCGCAGCTTGGCGTGGGCTTTCGACGCGAGGCAGCCGTCTTCGATCGTCCAGGCGTCACCGGCTGGGCTCATTCTGGCCGGATCCTTCCAGCTTTGAAACGACTTGCCGTCGAACAAGGTGATCCAGTCGGCGGCCGGTAGCAGGGCCACGCACAGGGTGAGCGGAGCGAGACGCGTGATCATGGTTCCTTCCATGATACGGCGCGGCCCGCGCGGCGGCCTATTTCTGTTCGCGCAGCATTTGGAGAATGGCGGAAGGAACGAGCGGCTTGGCGAAAAGATACCCCTGGCCGAAGCCGCATCCGAGCGACTGGAGGCGCTCGAGCTGCTCCTTGGTTTCGATGCCCTCAGCCACGACCTCCTTGCCGAGGCCGCGCGCGAGCGCGATGATCGCCTTGATCACCTCGAGCGAGGTGTCATCTTCGAGCATGTTCAGCACGAACGAGCGGTCGATCTTGATCGAGTCGAACGGAAGATTGGTCAGGTAGTTGAGCGAGGAGTAGCCGGTGCCGAAGTCGTCGATCTTCAGCCCGACACCCAATGCCTTCAGCGCCTTCAAGACGCGGAGCGCCTCGCCCGAGTCGTCAACGAGCACGGTCTCGGTGACTTCAAGCTGGAGGTGGGTTGCGTCGAGGCCGGTTTCGGCGAGGATGCGGCGGATCTGATCGACGAGATCCGGCTGTTTGAACTGCCGCACCGACAGATTCACCGCCATCTCGATCTGTGGCTCCGCCGGGTGGGCGAGGTGCCATTCGCGCGTCATGCCACAAGCCTCACGCAGCACCCAAAGTCCGATCGGGACGATCATCCCGGTCTCCTCGGCAATCGAGATGAATTGCATGGGCGAAACCATGCCGCGCGTGGGATGCCGCCAGCGGAGCAGCGCTTCCACGCCCACGAGCTTGCCCGTTATCAAGTTCACCTTCGGCTGGTAATGGATTTCGAACTGGTTCCGCTCGAGGGCAAAACGCAGATCGGTTTCGAGCTCGAGGCGCTGCATCACCTGGTCGCGCATTTCCTGGTCGAAGACGATCGCCACGCCCTTGCCGAGGGCCTTGGCTTTGTACATCGCGGTGTCCGCGTCGCGGATCAGGCCCGGAGCGCCATCCCCGGCCGCCGCGCTCGACAGCGCAATTCCGATGCTGCCGCTGGTAAATGTCGTGCGGCCATCGATTTCGACGGGCGTATAGAGGTGCTTCTGAATGTGCGCGGCAATCGCCTTGGCCTGCCCGGAATTGGAAACGCCGGGCACCAGGATCGCGAACTCGTCGCCACCCATCCGGGCCACCAGGCACTGGCCCATCGTTCCCGGCGAGTAGGAGTGAACCGCCGCATCCAGGCGCGCGGCCACCTCCTTGAGCAGCTTGTCGCCGGCGGCGTGGCCGAGGGAATCGTTGATGACCTTGAACCGGTCGAGGTCGACGAAGAAGACGGCGAACACTCGTCCGGTTTCGCTCCGCATCTGCTCGATCGCCCGTTCGAGCATCTCGACGAACAGCACACGGTTGGCGAGACCTGTCAGTGGATCGAAGGCGCGATCGCGAGTGACATCGGTTTGAGAGCCCGCCATCCGGATTGCGCTGCCCGCCGCGTCGCGCAATACGGTGCCGCGTGAGAGAAACCAGTACCAAGAGCCGTCACGGTGCTGGATCCGGTGCTCGTTGGCGAACTCGGAGGGTCCGTTTACCCCTCGCACCGCGTCGAGGTCGCGCCGCAGGCGTGCCTGGTCGTCGCGGTGGACGCGCGATAGCCAAACCGATGGATCGTCGTCCGTCAACTCACCGGAGCCATATCCGAGCATCTCCTTCCAGCGCGGCGAAAGATAGATGCGGCCGGTACGGAAATCCCAGTCCCAGATGCCGTCGTTGGCTCCGCGAGCAGCAAGCGAGTAGCGCTCCTGGCTTTCGCGGAGCGCCTCTTCAGCCCACTTGCGGTCGAGCTGGGACTTGATCCGCGCGAGCGCGACCGGGAAGTCGAGCGGCTTGGTGATGTAGTCGTTGGCGCCAAGCGACAGCGCTTCCACCACCTTTTCGCTTTCGTGGAGCGCGGTGACCATGATCACCGGAAGTTCGCTGGCGGTGTAGGTGCCGCGTAGCAGCCGGAGCAGGTCGACACCCGACATCTCTGGCATCATGCTATCGAGCAATATCAGTTCGTAGTTCTCGTGCCCGATCTTGTCGAGCGCCTCCTTGGCATTACAAGCGGCCTCGACACGGTAGCCCGCGCGGACGAGCCGGCGCGACAAAACGTCGCGGTTCAACTCTTCATCATCGACGACGAGCAGCGGGCGATTCTTGTGGGGAGCGTGGGCAGTCTCGGTCATGGTTGGACTTCCTTGGAGCGGGTGAGCTTGTCGATCTTTTCGAGCAGCCGGGGCATGTCGACCGGTTTGGTGTCGTAGTCGTCGCACCCGGCCGCGATCGCCTTCTCGCGATCGCCGGCCATTGCGTGCGCCGTCAGGGCGATGACGGGAATCCCGGAGGTGTCCGGACCTGCCTTGATGCGCCGGGCGACTTCCCAGCCATCGATGCCCGGCAGGCTCATGTCGAGCAGGATGAGATCGATGGCGGTCTCGGCTGTGGCCGCCATTTCCCACCCGCGCAGCCCGTCCTCGGCGATCAGAACCTGGAATCCGCCCCGGGTCAGCCGGCGCGAGAGCATGTCGCGGTTCATTTCGTTGTCCTCGACCAGCAGAATCTTTTTCATGACGCGGTCTCCTCGCCGCCGGCGAGCGGCATCCGGATCGTGAACACCGATCCGCGTCCGGGCTCGCTACGGAGCGTAATGTCGCCTCCCATCAACTGGCACAGGCGCTGACTGATCGCCAGTCCGAGGCCGGTGCCGCTGTACTTGCGTGTCGCAGAGGAGTCGACCTGCGAAAACGACTGAAATAACCGGTGCTGCTGCTCCGGTTCGATCCCGATTCCGGTATCCCGCACATGCCACAGCAGGTCTCGTCCCTGGGTCTCGACTTCGAGCGTGACCACTCCATCCTCGGTGAACTTGCAGGCGTTCGACAGCAGGTTGAACAGGCTTTGCCGGAACTTGACCGCATCGGTCAGCATGACCTCGCCCCGGTCTTCATGGATTACGTCGACCCGGTTGCGATTCTTGCGCGCCAGCGGCTCAGCCGTGGCACGAGCCTCGGCGACCACGGCCTGCACGGAAACATTCTCGATATGAACCGTCATCTTTCCGGCCTCGATCTTGGAGATGTCGAGAATGTCCTGAATGAGAACCAGCAGGTGTTTGCCCGAGGCTCGAATCCGGCGAAGGTCTGAGACGGCGGATTCATCGGCCCGTGACTCGGCATCTTCCTCGAGCATTTCGCTGTAGCCAATGATGGCGTTGAGCGGCGTTCGTAATTCGTGGCTCATGTTGGCCAGGAATGCGCTCTTAGCGCGGCTCGATTGCTCGGCCACCTGTTTGGCCGCGCGCAAATGCTCCTCCACGCGCCGGCGCTCGGTTATTTCGGCTTGCAACTCGTGGGTGCGCTGCTCGACGCGGGCTTCCAGTTCGTCCTGAGCCTCCTGCAGCGCACGGTCGCGGTCCTGGATCTGCGCGAGCATCTCGTTGAAACGGTCCACCAGAATGCCGATCTCGTCGTTGCCGCGCCTGGAGGCCCGCAGGGAGAAGTCGCTATTCGCCGAAACCCGGCTGGCGACACCCGCGAGG
>CADECY010000015.1:51968-68746 GCA_902825945.1 uncultured Acidobacteriota bacterium | reverse complement strand
GGGTTCCGAGATGAGCTTCTGCAGGGCGGACGAAATGAAGAGCGCGGCGAGCGAGGAGACCAGGAGCACGAACACGGCGATTCCGGCGTAACGTTCGAGCCGCGAATACATGTCTTTGAGATCGTGCTCGAGCACGACGGTGCCGATCGTGTCACCCGCGAGCGAAACCGGCTGGCTCAGGATCATCGATTTTCCGGCGAACGATGCCCCGGCGGGCAACCCGTTCAACACGGGGCATCTGGCCGGATCGGCGTTGAGGCTGGCGAATACGGTTCCGCGCCTGTTGAGTATGCATGCCGCGACGATTCGAGGTTCATGGCGAAGCCCGCTCAGCGTCTCGGCGGCCGCCTTGCGGTCGTCAAACGTCAGCGCCGGCCCGCTCGACTCGGAAAGCATCTGAGCGAGCGTGGTCATTTCGCGCGTGACACTTTCACGGTAGGCGTAGAACTCGTAAATTCCGAAGCCAGCCGTGGCAAGCGAGAGCGCGACAACCGCGGTCACCATGTTGACCGCGATCAGTTTCGACTTGATCGGCAGGCGCAGGAACGGCGAAAGATCTCTCATGGGTGCACCACTGTTGCCAGCCGCAGCAGCCGGGAACTCACAGTGACGGCTGCCTGGTTGGTGGCGGACAGATTCACCGCGAAGCGAAGCTTGTTGCCGTCCACGATGAAGCCTATCGTGCCGCCTGAGTCGAGGAAGCCATCCCCGTCTCCCACCGTCACCAGGCCCCGCTTGACGAGCCCGGAGAATTCCGCGACCCGCCTCTTCCACCTGCCGCCGAGAAACACGAGGTGGCAGGGCTCGGCATCGGCCACTTGCCGGATTCGGCGAAGCTCGACGGCACGGCCGCCGGTCTGCGCGCGGGTCAACTCCTCGATGGCGTCATGGATGGGGTCATCGCCGGCAACACCGACGACAACCGGAAGCCTGGAATCTCCCCTGCTCCCGCTCCACTCGATGAATC
Organism: uncultured Acidobacteriota bacterium; assembly: GCA_902825945.1. Lineage (GTDB taxonomy): Bacteria > Acidobacteriota > Terriglobia > Bryobacterales > Bryobacteraceae > SYLY01. The sequence goes on along the minus strand of CADECY010000015.1, from coordinate 67,779 downwards.
TGGTGAAGTTGAAGACCATCGCGGCCTTGATCTCAGCCTCGGTGGCCACGCCGCCGGGTGGTGTTCCGGTGCGAGCCAACAAAGGCATGAAGAGGGCTACAGGCGCGGCCCGCAGCCATGCACTCCTCACTACCTCGGCCTCCACGTCAACCGGATGTAGGCCGAACGCCGGACATCGCTGGCGATCACGAAGTCCTCGGGCTGGAACTCGATATGGCGCCTGTCGAGCAGATTCCGGCCACCCACCGAGATTTCCCATTCGGGCCGGAAGCGCCAGGCCAGCCGCACGTCGGCTCGGGTCCAACCGGGGACCGCCGGCCCCTCGAGCCGCGTGGCCTTGAAGACGAACGCGTCGAAACTGACTCGCTGGGAAGGATCCCAACTCAACCGCGCTTGGATCTGATGGCGCGGGTCGCGGGAAATGGCGCCACCACCGAGCAGGGATCCCGTGCCAGGCGCCGTCAGCGAAAGGTAGGAATGCGCACCTGACAATCGGAGCCGCCGGGCGATCCTCCATTGCGCCGATGCCTCTCCTCCTTGCGTCAGCGCTCGCCCGCCATTCGCGGCCAAGAGCGGTATGATGACCCTCGGGCCGGGCCGGAGTTGCAGAATCGGGTTGCCGGGCTGCAAGCTTTGCAGCCGGGTATAGTTGGACCGGAACAGAGCAAGGTCGATCGAGAACCGGTCGCCGATCTGGTGCCGGTAGCCGGCTTCGATCGAAGCCACGGCTTCCGAACTGAAATCCCGGCTGCCCTGGTAGCGCGCAAAGGCACCTTGCGGAGCCAGTGTTGCCGGGAGCGCGAATTCGAATGAAATGTCCTGGTCGCGCCGCGATGGGGTACGCACCGCGCGCGTGACCGAAGTCCAGATACTGTTGCGGTTATCGGGTGCCCAAAGCAGTCGCACTCCGGGCTGCCAGTCGGGCCCACTGTACTGCTGGTGGAGGAACTTCGAGCCAACACTGAAGATCAGCTTGTCCCCGATCAGCGAGATGTCGTCCTGCACGAACGCACTCGCCAGTCCGGTCGTGCGTGACTCCGGACGCGCGGTGTATCCGGCCGTCAGGCGAACCTCGTCAGCGGTTTGACGCAGTCCCGCGCCCCAAACCACATCGTGGCGCCTGCTAACTCCATAGCGGTGCTGATAGTCGAAATCCACGGTCCGGACTCTCAGGTCTCCGGCACCCTCGTTGCGCTGCTCGCTATTGAGATACCCTTGCAGCGCGGCCTCGGAACGTTCGCCCGCGCGGCGCCACTGCACCTGCGCGTATCCGCCATCGATCCCGATCCTCTCCGTTCGCGGCCGCAACGGTCCGAGGTAGGTGAGGCTTTCCGAGACCGTCTGGGCGGAATCGCCCCGATATCCATCGGCGTGTACCGTCAAGGTATCGCGGGAGTTGACCGCCCACTCGAGGCGCCCGCCGGCCCGTTGAGTATCGAAAGTCGAATCGCCCTCGACGCTTTCGAATCCAGCGGTGTGGGACATGCGCCCGAACAACCGGTAGTGAACCCGCTTTCCGGCCTTGCCACCGAACCGCATTCCGGTGTACCGATCGTCTCCGGGCCCGCCCGAAAACGTGGCCAACGCACCCGCCGTCGCACTCGCCGGCTTGGTGATGATGTTGATGACTCCGTTCACGGCATTGGCGCCCCAGGTCGTGGCGCCCGGCCCCCGAATCACTTCGATCCGGTCGATATCCTCGAGCAGGATGTCGTTTTGGTCCCAATAGGTGCCCGAATAGAGCGGCGTATAGACGGATCGGCCATCGATGAGCACCAGCATCTTGTTCGCGAACCGTCCATTGAAACCTCGTGAACTGATGGCCCACTTCGAGCCGTCGATTCTTGCCACTTGAAGGCCCGGGGCTAGCCGCAGGACTTCGGGCAGTGACACCGCTCCGGAACGCGCGATGTCTTCCTGTGTGATCACGAAGACCGCCGCCGCCGTATGGGAGATCTTCTGACGCTTGCGCGCCATCGAACTGATCTCCATGTTCATCAGTTCCTCGAGGGAGGCCCCCGCCAAGCCGCTTCCGGTGTCGCGATCGCGCTCCGGAGACGCCTGACCGGCCCACAGCAGAGCCGAACCAGCGACCAGCCAACACAAATAGATCATTCAACCCCGTCCGCGAGCGCTCCGAGACGGACACCCGCTAATACCCCTATCGGTTGCCGGCTCGATTATCGATGTCGGACGTTTCCCTCGAGTGGCGCCCGAAAAAACACTGGGAAGCGGCTACAGACGACAGGCCCGCGCCGGCTTGGCAGACACGTTCTCCGCCAGCGCTTCGAACAGCACCATCCCACCCCGCACAGGCCCGATCCGATGGCTTCCCGCCTCGAGTCCCCACGTCCGTGCCGCGAAAATATCCGCGTGGGAAGCCTCGCCCACCAAGCGCTCCAGATCCCTCTGGTCGCGATAGGCAATCACCGTGCCGATCGAGGCATCGGAGAAAAGGCCCCACTCGCGCAGGAGCGAGGAGTACTTGCGGCGGGATTGGTCCATTCGTAAGTACTCATCGACCGAAAGGATGATCCCCATCGATCGAAAATCGAGGGAAAACCCCTTAGGCGGTAACTCTCCTTCCGGCAGCGCGTATCGAATTGTTTGCACTGGCAGAACCGTGGTGTAGAACTGGTCGGGCGGGTTTACCAGGATCAGTTCGTTCGTCCGGCCCTGCGCGCATCGTTGCTCGATGAGTTCAACCCCCGACAACGTATCCTGTGGTGCGTGATAAGCTCCGCCGCCCATCCGGAGCCCCACCAATGCCACCGCCGCTACTCCGCCCACCGGCCCCCCCGCCATCGGAACAAACCTCGCGGCGATCAGCGCCAATGCCGGGATCGCCGGCAATAGATAGGTCGCATTGCGATACTGATATCCCGCCAATGCCAGCCCGAGCATGAGCGTCCATGCAGCCAGGATTGCGGCCTCGCTGCCGGCGGGCCTCCTCAAAGATCGAAGCAGCGCTGGAAGGCTGGCCAAGGCGAGCAGGCACAGCCACGGATCCAGGTACCACAGGCGGCGCGCGTAGAACTCCATCCCCGATTCCGAAGCCGCTTGCGGCGGAGCGCCCGCCCCGTAGGCGAGCAACTCGACCTCAACGAACTCGGTCCAGAACCAGCGCTGATTGACTTGATACTGATAAGCAAACCACGGCGCCGCGATTGCCAGCGCGAGCACCACCGTACCGGCCAGCCGGCCGATCGGAGTCCGGTTCACCGCGCCCGCTACCACCAGAATCGCCAGCGGAATCGCGCCCGCGGTGCTCTTCACGAGAATCGCCGCCGCGATTGCAATCGCGGCGAGAACGCGCGTTCCACGCCGCTCGAGCTTTCCATCCCGCAAGACCGCGGCCACCAGCGCCACGATCGCCGCGCACAGAATCGCATCCGTCATGTTCCGTCGCGCCATCGTGAAAAACAGCGGATTGGCCGCGATCAGCGCCGCCGCTAGCCACCCGCCGTAGCGCAGAGCGACCGTGCATACGAACGCCGCGGCGAGAATTGACGGCAGGCGTAGGTTCCGGTTGCGGATTCCGAACGTGCGTGCCGAGAGTCCGGACAACCAGTAGAGCAGCGGCGGCTTGTAGAGGAAGAAGCGGTCGAGAAAGACCGGCGTCATCCAGCCGCCCTGCTCCGCCATGCGAATCGAGGCGGATGTGTAGACGGCCTCGTCCTGCGCTTGGATCTTCCCGATCGGATCGATATAGCCGGAGCCGATCCGGGTCTCTTCGACCCGCCAGCCGAACAGCAACGCGAACAGCACGAAGGCTGCCGCGGTGCGAGCGTTCATTCCGCCGTCACGCCTTGGCCGGGTCGGGCTGCGACTTGTCGCGCCGCTTCCAGCGGTAGGCTCGCACCGAGTTCCGCCAGAAGTACTTCTCGGCGATCTTCGGCCCCTTGGCCATGAAGTAATCGCGTACCACGGCGAAGACCTGTGGATACTCGGCCCAGTTGTCGCTGTTCGGCCAGTCGCTGCCGAAGACTACGCGATCCTCTCCGAACACGCCGAACAACTGATCGAGGCGCGGCTTGTAGAAAGCAACGTCGTGGTTCACTTTGCCATCCACGCGGCGCAGCACCTCGGAGATCTTGACGAAAACCTGCTTACGCTTGCCGATCTCGGCAAGGTCCTTCTCGTAGTCTCGGCGCGCGGCTGCATCCTCGGGCGGATTCATCTGCGGCAGGTGATCGATCACGATGCGCAGGTCCGGAACCTGGTCGGTGAGGCGGATCAGTTCCTTGATCAGCGCCGGACTCGATGTGGCGCCATCGAGCGTCAGCCCCGCTGCCGCGAACGCCTTCAAGTCGGCGATTGCTCCGGGCGTTCGGACCTCTTCGTAGAACTTGCGCCCCCAGAGCGTTCCCCAGCGAATGCCGAGAAACATCGGATTGGCGCGGAACCGGTCGAGATGTTTGCGAAAATCCGGCTTACCCGGTTCGAGGTCGCCGATCGTGCCGATCATGATCGGATCCTTCGCCATCGTGTCGAGCACCCATTGATTATCCTCGAGCAGCGGACTGCACTCCACCTCGATCGCACCCTTGATTCCGAATGGCGTGGCGAGTTTCTTGTAGCGATCGGGCAGCGCGGGCTTGTAGAGAGTCGCGTTGGTCTTCGGCGGCCAGGGCACTCCACCCGGCCGTTCGGTGTCAAACAGATGGATGTGGCAGTCGATGACGGGAAACGGCAGCGGCGCGGCTGGCAGGGGCAGGGTGGCCGCGGCCGAGGCGGCGAGGAAGCTTCGGCGGTTCACTCCGCTATTTTACAGCTTGAACGTCCGCCCCTTGCTTGACTCTTCCTGAACCCACTTCTGAATCCCCCGGACTTCGTTCTCGAGCCAGTAGTGCTTCCAGTCTATCTTTTCCGGACTCCACGGCAGCCGCTTGCGATCGGCCTCGGTAAGCAGCGCGTGACCACGGCGGATATTCACCGCTTCGAAGATGAAGCGGTTATCGTACATGAACGGCTGATAGAGCAACAGCGCCTGCTCGCGGATATTCACCTGGATGCCGAGCGTGCGCAGCGAGCGGGTAAACTTTTCGATCGGCTTCCGGCCGGGCAAGTTCGACTGTTGGGCGAGCTTCTTGATTCCATTCGCCATCTCGTGCGCCGTCTGGATGCGCGAGAGAAGCTTCTGCCCGCGTTTGCGCGAATGGGCGGGCGAGAGGATCCGGACACCAGGCATCAGCCAATGCGGACGGCCCTTTGCCTTGCAATAGTCCTCGTACATCCACTCAACCAGCTTCTTGAGCGGGATCGGATTCACTTCCGCGGTTCCGATCTGGTAGACGCGGTCCGCCTTGCCGCGCATCAGCAGCGCGCTCGCGATCAGAATCGAACTGGCCACTTGGTCGACGGGCACCACTTCGAGCGGCGCTTCGGCACGCAGCGGCCAATGGCGGAGTCCGCTCATCGCCATCATGATCAGTGGCGCGGCGGTCCGTCCACCTTCGACCCAGCCGGGAAAGGGAAACTCGAGCGCGGCTTCGACGATCGCCGGCCGGACGATCGTGTAGTCGATGCCGGGCTCGCCCGTGAGGAGTTGCTCGCCGAGGCTCTTCGAATAGGTGTAGGTATTGACCCAGCCCCACTGCGCGGCACGCTGCACGCCGAGATCGGAGAGGCGCTGCTTGATTTCCTTCGCGTTCTCCTTGCCCGCCTTGGCCGCTTCGTAGACTTCGCGCACGCGCTCGCGCATGAACTTGATCTCGTCTTTGTAGTGGAAGCTGTGATCGTCCCGATTCTTGCGGCGCGGATAAAAGCCGAGCACGGGCTCGTCCTCTTCCACCAAGCCATCGCTTTCCCCACATACGAAGCACGTCGAGATGTGGCAAATCCGCGCGCCGAGCCGTTTGGCAAGCGCAATCGTGTTCTCGACGCCATCGACGTTCGACTTGAACGAGTCATCGACGGGAGGAGTGAACTCGACGAGTCCGGCGCAGTTGATGATGAGCTTGATTCGCCCTTCGAAGCTCTTGAGAGTCTCCTCACTGAGCCCCCAGTGGCTCTCGCCGATGTCGCCCTGGTGAATGGAGACGCGATTACACAGCATCGAGGGATCGAGCTTGGCCACGATCGGCTTCATGGGCGGCGAGTTGAGCACGTCTTTCTCGAATCGCTCGCGGGGCGTGGCGCCGCGCTTGGCGCGCACGACGATATGGAGATGCTTCAGGTCCGGATAACGATCGAGGAGCATCGCCAGCGTGACCTTGCCGACGAAGCCGTTGGCTCCGGCGAACAGGATCTCGTTTTCGCGGAAAACGGCAGCCGCGTCGATCGGTGAGAACTCTTGGGAAACGGGCAAAGTGCGCTAAAATAGGCTAGCGGTCGCATGGCGCTCCTGTCAAGGAGCAGAGCGGCCGCCGTACCCGATGGTTTGGGACTTCATCCGCTCGACGTTTCTGATTCTGCCGGCGATTCTGACGGCAACGGCGCTGTGTTGCACCGCCGGTGTGATCTTTTCCTACGTCTCGCAGAACGGGCGCAGCCATCATCAGATCGCGCGTTTCTGGGCGAAGTGGATTCTGCGCCTTTCGCGTGTGAAGGTGACACTCGAGGGAACGGAGAATCTCCCACCCGGCGGCAATTATGTTTTCGCCGCCAACCACCGCTCGTTCTATGACATTCCGCTGGTGCTGCCGTTCATCAACGCGCAGTTCCGGTTCCTGGCGAAGAAGAGCACCTTCTACTGGCCGTTCATCGGGAACTATCTGCGGGCAGCCGGACACCTGCCAGTTCACTATGACAGCGCGCGCGAATCGCTCAAGACGATGTCGTCGGCGGCAAAGGTCATCAACGAGAAGGACATCTCGATCCTGCTGTTTCCCGAGGCCGGACGGACCGAAGGTCAGATGGATCCGTTCAAGGACGGCGCGGCCTACATCGCGATCAAGGCTGGCGTTCCGCTCATTCCGATCGGCATCATCGGCGCGCGCGAACTGCTGCCCATGCACGGGCGCATCATCCGTCCCGGCAAGGTGACGATGCGTATCGGCAAGCCGATTCCGACGATCGACCTCACACTCGCCGACCGCACGCGATTGACCCAGCTTCTCCATCAACGGGTGTGCGAGTTGTGCGACTATCCGGTTCCGCCGGAACGAAAGGTCGCGTAGCGATGGCATCGAGCCGGTGACGCCGCTCACCACCCAGCAGTACCTCGAACTGGAACGGCGTTCCCAGACCAAGCACGAGTTTCACGCAGGCCAGGTGTTCGCCAGGGCGGGCGGATCCTTGCACCACTCGTTACTCGGGGCAGCATCTGCTCGCTCCTGTGCCAGAATCTGGCCCCGGGATGCCGCGCATTCAACTCGGACCTCCGCATCGACGTCCCAGCGCACGGACTCTATATGTATACCTTCGCCGATGCCTCGGTGATTTGCGGAGCGCCTCGGTTCGGAGAAGACCCCGAGGGCGTGGTGAATCCCTCATTGATCGTGGAAGTGTTGTCGCCTTCATCAGAAGGCTACGACCGCGGAAAGAAGTTCGAGATGTACCGCTCGCTCGAAAGCTTTCGCGAGTACCTCATCATTCACCAGGACCGCTGGCATGTCGAGCACTACTCGAGGCAGCCGGACGGATCGTGGTTGTTGCGCGACCATGTGGGTCCGGGAGCGGTGATCGCGATTCCCTGGATAAGCACCACGTTCACGCTGGACGAGTTGGACGTGGGTGCGCTTCCGCCGCTGGACTCGGGTCGTAACTGAATCTCCGGCAACAGCACGGCGCAACAGTGATCACGGCTTGCCGGGCTCGCTCTTCCAGTAGCCCAGCATGTCGTAAAGATGAATCAGGTGGCGCTGCATGATCCGTTCGCCTGCTCCCACTTCGACGCGCGTCTGAGCGTCGCCGCCGTAGCCTCCATAGGCCGCGGTTTTGAGATCGGGTACGTAGCTCAACCATTCGCCGCCGCTCGAATAGGTGTAGCCGTAGAACAGCGGATACGGAACGTCGGCCTGCTGCTTCCACATCGTCTGCAGCTTGTGCATGAACTCGCCCGGCACCGCGGCAAGCGCGATCTCACGATTGATCAGCACGGTCGAAATACCGCCCTCGAGTGACTTCGTGGAGTCCCAGCGGTCGGCCAACTTCAGCACCTCCGATCGTGCCTGAATTGGATGCCGGATGGGCGAGGTGGGCTTCGTTTCGCGCGCGGTCTTGATCACACTGGCGGCAAGCGTTTCGCCCATCTTGGAGACCACCGCGAAATCCTTCGCCTCGTCGCCCGAACGGGCCATGAAGAGCGGGTTGATATCGCCCGCGCCGCCTTGAACGAACATCGCCTGCGCGCCCGCGAACTCGGATTCCACCTTCGCTTGCAGCACTCCCGGGTAGTCAGCCGAGTACTTGCAATTCGACGGTCCGAGCACGACGGCATGCACTGCGTAGTGGATGAGCAGCGCCTTCGCGTTGCCGCCGGCGTCATCCACGCGCAGCACCGCGTATTCGGGATCGACGGGCCCGAGCGGCACTCGTTCGGGATTGTCAAACATCGCGCGGGCGCGGCCGTCTTCGCGCATCAGCAGGCGGTTGTAGCCGAGTTGCAGATTGCCGCGGCCGAATCGCAACGTTGCTGGAAACATCGATTCGCTCGCGCGCTTCACGGCGTCGAAGATCTTGGCGTCGAGATCCTTCTGGAGCGCATCGGTGCGATTGGGCCCGGAGTGGGTGTGCGATGCAGCCAGGAGCGTCGTGGCAATGCCGAGCTTCGACCGAATCTCGCGCGGCAGATCCGGAGACACGAAATTGCCGAGATCGAGCGTGACGATCGCCAGTTTCGATTCACCGGTCTGTAACACGAGAACCTTGGCGAAGAGGGGATCGTGAACGCCGTTCGAAGGGCCACAGCGGCGGTTCCGGTAGCCGTACATTTCCATCGGCGCGGAAGGCGTCAGATCCACCTTCGCCACACCCGCGTGGAGCGAAAGGTCCTGCGCGAGCAGCGGGAAAACGGTCAGCAGCAGTAGGAAGTGTTTCATTTCAATATTGTTTCTCGCCGTCGCCATTGATTCATCGAAACGAAACCAGTTTGAAACATTCCGATGTTAGCTTGGCGTTGACTCCATCATTGCATGCGAAATCTCCGCGTTTCCCTCACCCTCCTTCCCTTTCTGCTTTCCGCGCAAGTCGATCGTGCGAACCTCTCCGGTACCGTCACCGACGAGAGCCAAGGCGTGATCGCGGGCGCGCGTGTTACGCTCGAATCGAGCGAAACCGGCTTCCGCCGCGAAGCCGAATCAAACGCGGCTGGCCTGTACACGATGCCCGGCCTGCCGATCGGGACATACACCATCACCGTCGCGAATGGCGGCTTCCAAACCAAGCGAGTCGGCAACCTCGTGCTGGGCGTGGGCCAAGCGCGCGTGTTGAACGTTACGCTTTCTCTCGCCTCGACCTCGAGCCAAGTGGAAGTGGTGGCCGATGCGACCCCGCTCCAGCAGACCAATGCCGAGATCGGCCTCGCGATCGGGCAGAATCAGATCCGCTCGATTCCGCTGAACGGGCGCAACTGGACGAGCTTCCTGATGCTTGCTCCCGGCGCGATCAACGCGGGTGACGGATCGCAGAACTCGGTCCGCTTCTTCGGCCGCTCGCGCGACGACAACAATTTCACCTTCGATGGTGTGGACGCCACGGGCGTCAAAGATCCGCGCCAGGAGGCGAATCTGCGTCTCAATATCTCGCTCGACTCGATCGCCGAGTTCCGTGTGTCGTCCGGCCTTTACAATGCGGAGAGCGGCAATGGCGCGGGAGCGCAGATGAATCTGGTGTCCAAGAGCGGCACCAACGAACTCCACGGCGGCGTCTTCGAATACTTCCGCAACGACAAGCTCGATGCGCGCCGCCCGATCGACGCGGCACGGCCTCCGTTTCGTCTAAATCAATTCGGCGGAAATGTGGGCGGCCGGATCATCAAGGACCGCACGTTCTATTTCGCCAACTACGAAGGCCTTCGCCAGCGCTTGGCGAGCACCTTCATCGGATTCGTGCCGAGCGAAGCCTTCAAGACTCGCGCCAAGGCGGCTTCCCCAGCCATCGGTTCCGTGATGGACGCGTTCAAGCCCGGTAGCGCCCGCACGGCGGACGCCAACATCGATCAGCTCTCGACCGCCGCCTCGCAACCCTGGACCGAGGACAGCGGACTCATCAAGGCCGACCATCGCTTTTCCGACAAGACCTCGATGTTCGTGCGCTGGAACATCGACAATGGCGTGATCAGCGAACTCCGCAACGCGTTGCTCGAGACCCGCGTCAGCAACTTCCGCACGCAGAACGGTGCGATCCAGTTCCAGCATGTCTTCTCACCCACGCTGCTGAGCGAGACGCGGCTGGGCGTGAATCGTTCGTCCCTGCGCCGCGACACAAACGGCACGTTCAACGAGGGCGTTTCGATTCCGGGCTTCATCAATCTGCAAGTGGACCGCACCGAGGTCGAGATTGGGACGAGCTATGGCCTGAGCCAGAACGTTACTTGGAACCGCGGCCGGCACACGTTCAAGTTCGGCGGCGAGATCCGCAAGATCGATCTCGCGCTCGCGGATACGGGCCAAGTCACGACGGCTTTTTCGAGCCGCGACAATTTCCTGCTGAACCGAGCCGATTCGGTCAGCTTCGGCAGTGCGCTGCCGGGATTGAAGGGCCTGCGCCCTTACTACTTCGCCTTCGCGCAAGACGAAGTCAAGCTGACGCAGACACTCACCGCGTCGATCGGCACCCGCTACGAATACTACTCGGTGGCCAAGACGAGCGATGGCCGCGGCCGTGTGTTCGACCTCACGCGTTGCTCGGGCTTCTGCCCGCAAGGTTCGCCGTGGTACTTCCCCGACCGGAACAACTTCGCGCCGCGCGTGGGCCTCGGATGGTCCCCCGCGCGATTCAACGGCAAGACGGTGTTCCGCGCCGGATACGGGATGTTCTACGGCCCGGGGCAGATCGACGACGTCAACGCCGCCATCGACAGCTACCCCGAGACGTTCAACCTTTCGCAGCGCGATCAGCCCGCGCTTGCGTTCCCGGCGGTGCAGTTCATCGGCCAAGCCCGCTCGACCGGCGTCTCCGCTCGCGCGCTGCAGCGCGACCGCCGCGAAGGCTACAGCCAGACCTGGACCTTCTCCGTGCAGCAGCAGCTTCCCTCGGCGTTCGTCCTGCAAGCGGCCTACCTCGGTGGCAACGGGCACAACCTGTTCGGACGCTCTTTCGTCAACACGATCGACTCCGCCACGGGGCGCCGGCCGTATCCGAACTTCAGCAACGTCGACATCAAGACCAATGACCGTAACAGCAGCATGCAGGCGCTGCAGGTGTCGTTCAATCGCGCCTCGCGTGGCGGGTTCCAGTGGCAGACGCAGTACATGTGGTCGCACAACATCAACGACAACGCTGGCGCGGGCGACGGCCAGAACATCATGATCTCGAACTGCCGCCAGTGCGACCGGGGCAACTCCGATTTCGACGTGCGCCACACGGTCACGGCAAACGCGGTATATGAACTGCCGTTCGGCAAGGGCCGCCGGTTCCTCCAGGAGGGCATCGCGAACGCCATCCTCGGTGGATGGGCCTTCAGCGGAGTGGGCACGGCGCGAACCGGAATTCCGTTCAACGTGACGGTGAATCGCGCGGCGGCTGATCTGCCGGACGGCGTCGTCACCACGCCCGGCCGCTCCGCACCCACCCAACGGCCCGACGTAATCGCGGGCCAGCCACTCTACTCGGCGCTGCAAACTCCAGACTCGTGGCTCAACCTCGGCGCGTTCCGTCTCCCCGCCCGTGGTACCTGGGGAACCCTTCCGCGCAACGCTCTCCGCGGACCCGGTCTCTGGCAGACCGACATCGGCATCACGCGCCGCCACCGGATCGTCGAACGCGCGAGCCTCGAGTTCCGCGCCGAGATGTTCAACCTGTTCAATCGCGCGCAGTACGGCTCGCCGAACGCCAACATCTCGAATCCGGCTCAGTTTGGGCGGATCACGAGTGTCGTCAACTCGGCTCCGACCGGCTTCGGTGGTCCGCGACAGGTTCAGTTCATGTTGCGGCTGATTTTCTAAGCGGCAGGCCGGGAATCCTTTTCCCGTCAGTTGCCCATGACCACCTTGGACCCGCTTCTGGAGCGGCCAGGAGAACTTCCCTTGCCAATTCTGACGCGTGTCGGCGACTCGGAATCCGGGGCGTTCGGCGGTACGTCGTTGGCGACTGAGGAAGTTCGTCTGGAGATCGTGAGTCGGCCGCGCCATCCCGGGCAAGCTTCCGTGTGGCCGAAGGGCAAGAGCCTTCGAACCGCCAAGCCGGCAGCAGTCTCGTTGTCGAGCCGTTGAGCATCAACGATCAACGCGTCGCTGTAGAAGATGGTCGAGGGGGCGGCATCAGAAAGGCGTCACCGCACTCCATCTCCGGGTGCAGCGGTCCGGATGGAGGCATGAAATGAAGCGGACCTGCACGACCGCATCGAATGGATTAGTAGCCGGGCGAGGAGGTCCCCGTGAGAACAATCTCCCGAACGCCGAACTTTACGGCCGGATCGCCGCCAGCCACCACTTGGCGGCTGTGATGTAGGACTCGTCCGGAATCGTGTGGCCGTTGGCGGGAAGCACGTGAAGCTCCACCAGCGGCTTCACCTTCTTGTTGCGCGCACGCGCGACGGCAGCCATCGCGAAATCGATCGCAGCCTGCGTGCCCACCCGATCATCGTTGCTGCCGATCACGATCCACAATCCGCAGCCGTGCAGCAGCTCGGCGACGGCGACCGCGTTCGTCTCGGCAACCATCGCGCTGGCACCGTGGAATTCGGTGAGGATTGGCAACTGTGTCACCGGTGCGAACGCCGCGATGTGCCGGACGCGCTTGTCCGCCGCGGCCCAGTGGAAGGCCATGAAGCCGCCGCGCGAGGTTCCGAACACCGCGACCCGGGCCGGATCCGTCTGCCCAGAGGCGACGAGATGATCGAGCACCGCCGTCGCGCGTTGGGTGGTCGCGTTGATGATGTCCTCGCCTTTGTCGATCCGATGGCGCCAAGTTTGGAGGCTGCCGGGTTCGCCCTCGCGCTGATCCTCGCCGTGGCCGGGCAGATCGATCGAGACCCCGAGAACGTTGGCGCCGAGCGCTTTCTGACAGTCGATGAACCGTTGTTCGGAGAGGCTCTGTTCGGCTGATCCGGCGAAGAAGAAGACGGTGGGCGCCGATTTCGCCGCGGGCTTCGGCGTCACGGTTCCGTAGCGGACTCCTTGTGGCGTTCGCTCGATCACGGCTTCCGCCGCGAGCGTCATTGGGATCAACGCGGCGAGCGCTTTCAGCAAGCCGCCCCAACCACGGCGCAGCAGCGGTGGGAATCCATTCCACGGCTCTGACATTCGCCGCTATTGTAGCGGCCTCGGCGGTTCCCACGGAACCGTACCAGGGAATCCCGGTATGAGCGGGGGCGTATTACAATACCGGCATGCTACGCGCCGCGTTGCTTCTTTCCCTTGCGACCCTGGCCGCCGCCGAGGAGCGGGTCCGGCTCGGACTCTTCACCGCCATGCCCGTGAAGTGGGATCTCGATGCGAACTGGCGCGCTTTCGAGCAGACCTTCCTCCGGCATGTCGCGGAAAAACCGGATATCGTCATCACCCCCGAGTGCTTTCTGGACGGCTACGCGGCAAGCGCGAAAGACTGGACGCCGGAGAAGTTCGACCAGATCGCGCAGGACGAGAAGACCAGCCCTTACATCGCCAAGGTCCGGGAGCTGGCGGAAAAACACAAGATTTCGATTCTGTTCGGATACACCGAGAAGAAGAATGGCAACTACTACAACGCGGCGCTGCTGATCGACAAGAGCGGAAAGACCGCGGGCCGCTACTACAAGACGCACCTGCAGGCGCACGACCTGCGATTCGCGCCGGGCGAGGATCTGCCGGTTTTCGATACCGAGTGGGGCAAGATGGGCGTGCTCATTTGCGCCGACCGCCGCTGGCCCGAGACCGCTCGCGTGCTCAAACTGCGCGGCGCCCGTGTGACGCTGGTGCCCTCGTACGGCATGTGGCACATGGACAACGAATGGTGGATGCGCACGCGAGCCTACGAAAACGAGAACTTCCTCGCCTTCGCGCATCCGAACGTCGCGTTCGTCGCCGACCCGAAAGGGCAGATCATCGCCAAACACCAGTCGAATATCCCCGGCATGCTGATCTCCGACATCGACCTTTCACAGGTCACGGTGACGAAGCACATCAAGGACCGGCGTCCCGAACTCTACAAGGATCTTTCGCTACCGCAATAGGCGGTCAGAACGCGAGGCGCAACCCCAACTGCAACCGCCGCGGCTCGAGCGCCGAAGTGAATCCGAGCGGATCAGAAGGTCCGCGATCGTGTCGGCCCTGCAGGTTGAACGGACCCGGAATCACGCCCACCGTATTGTTGACGCTCGAGTAGTTCAGCTTGTTAGTGAGATTGAAACCCTCGGCGATCAGTTCGAGCACGCGGGTATCCTTGCCGAGACTCACGCGCTTGGAAATACGCGCGTCGAGGCCGAAATACGCCGGGCCGATTCCCGTGTTCCGGCCTGCTCCCGGCGGACGGTCGGTGGTCTGGTGGCGATCCGCGTTGATGTCGTTTCCCGCCAGAAGATTGAACGGGCGGGCACTGTTGGCGCGTAAAACCGGAGAAAGCTGGACGTCACCCGGCATTCGCCACACGCCGAACAACACCAGCTTGTGGCGTTGATCAAAGGACGACAGGGCCCGCTCGGCGCGCAGATTCGTCTGATCGTTCGGCTGGAAGTCGCTGTTGAAGTCGGTGACTTCGTCGGTCGCCTTGCTGAACGTGTAGTTGCCCGCCATGCTGAACTTCTTGCTAAAGCGCTTCTTCACCTCGAGCATGAATCCGGCATAAAAGGCGTTCGCCGTGGACTCGTAAACGTTGTGCTGGAACAGAAGCGGATTGACGAAATCCTGAGGGCGCCACACGCGGATGCCCAACCGCGGATCAACCGGCGCGGGCAGCAGGTTCTTGTCGCGAGCACGTGTCATCTTGGCGGTGCGCACGTAGACACCCGAGACGGTCACCGCGAGATCCGGCGCCACCTGGCGCTCGATGCCGAGGCTCATTTGCTGCGTGTAGGGGTTCACGTAATCGGGCGAATGCTCGAAGATCACCGATAGCGGCGGCAGCGGCCCGCTCTGACTGACGTTGATTCCGAACTGGCGGAGGTCTTCCGCCTGGATCGGGCGCGAGGGCGTGGGGACGCCGATCACGCCCTGGCGGCGTAGCGTTCCCCAGATGTTGTTGGCGGCCGCAGGGCCTGGAGTTTGAATCGTCGTCAGAATCTGCGCGATCTGCCGGCGCCCATCCACGACACCGAGCGCGTTGACCACGTAGTCGATTTGAAAATAGATTGGCGAGTAGAAGACACCGTAGCCGCCCCGGACCGTGGTTTTGCCGTCGCGCCACGGATCCCAGGCGAAACCGAAACGCGGCGCGAAGTTGTTCTTGTCGGTGGGCAGAGGCGTCTTGCGCGTGTCGAGTTCGTAACGCAGGCCGAGGTCGATCGTGAGTCCCCGAGCTACTTTCCACGAATCCTGCACGAAGAGCCCGTAGTACGGATACGTCGCAGTCACGATCGGGTCGCCGAAGCCCTGCTGATACGACTGCGGAAGTCCGAGATTGAACGCCTGAAGACCTGTCAAGGTTGCGGCCCCGAGCGCCGGATTCACGAGCTCCGCTGGCAACGGGCCGAAACTGAACCGCCCGCCGAAGAACGTCGGGGTGTCCGCGTGGTAGTTGCGGATCAGCAGGTTCCCGCGGGCCCCGCCGCGCGCCGCCAGCGCCAGCACCG
>CADECY010000015.1:24638-51958 GCA_902825945.1 uncultured Acidobacteriota bacterium | reverse complement strand
TGATCGAGTGGGCGCCCTTTTGGATGCCGAGTGTATCCTTGATCTCGGTGCGGCGTTGCAACTGGACGCTCGGCAGGAAGATGTCCTTGTTGAAGAAGCCGAAGCCGGCGATGTTGATCTCGGGTCCGTGCGGCTCTATCGTCGACACCGTCTGATCGGCGTAGGAATACTGCGCACGGAGGTCGTTCACCATGCTCGTGCCGAACAGATGTGTCCACCCGCCGATCATGGTGGGCGTCGTCTCCTGGTATCGATAGCCGCGGCTCGAGCCCACCAGCGCGCGGGTGCTCGCGTTGGTCTCGTCGGTCCGTCCGAAATTGGTGCGGAACAGGAACTGATCGTTCTGGTTAGCCAAGTGATCGATTCGTAACGATACTTTCAAATCGTCGGTCGAAAACGGGGTGATTCCTCCGTTCTTTTCAAACAGGTCGATCGTTGACTGCGGCGCTGTGAGGGCGGCCCGCAGAGGCCCGGCGGCTTGCGCGGGAAGGCGCGCGAGAATCGCTTCCTGCTCGGCGGTGGGGCGGAAGATCGATCGATCCGTGAGAAGGCTCACGACGTTCGATTCCCTTCTGCGCAGCGCCTCGATCGCCGCGAAGAAGAATGTCTTGTTCGCTCGAATCGGTCCGCCGAGGCTGCCGCCGAGTTGCTGCCGGTTCGAATCCGGCTTCACGCGGCGCAACGATCCGTCACTCTGGAGCACGCGAGCGAACGAATCGCCGGCGTCGAGCGATTGATGGCGGAAGTATCCGAACGCCGACCCACGGAACGCGTTCGATCCGCTCTTCGACACGATGTTGATCACGCCGCCGGAAGCTCCACCGAGTTCGGCCGAGTAGTTGCCGCGATTCACCTGGAACTCCTCCACGGCCTCCTGACTGAGCGTCGCCCGGACTCCTCCGCCGTTGTCGTTCGCCTCTCCGCCGTCGACCGTGATCGAATTTCCCCGGCCGTTCGACCCATAAAAGGAAAGGCCGCTGTTGGGAGTCTGGATGACGCGGTAGTCGCTGTTGTCCGCGAGCGCCTTCGAGTCGGAGATCCCTGGCGCGAGCAGCGTGAATGTCAGATAATCGCGCCGGTCGATCGGGAGGTTCTGCACGAACTCGCGCTCGAGCGTATTCGCCTGACTGGTGCGCTCCGATTCGACCAGCGCCACCGCGCCGCTCACCTCGACCACCTCCGCCCGCGCGCCAATCGCGAGTTGCGCGTTGAGAGTCGCGATCTGGCCAACGGTCAGCTTGATCTCGTTGAAGAGCTGCGTCTGGAACGAATCCTTCTCGAACCTGACGCCATAGGTTCCCGGAGGCACTTGCTGGAAGCGGTACTGCCCTTCGGCGCCGCTCGAAACCTCGCGGACAAGGCCCGTCGACTTGTTTGTGAGCGTGACTTTGACGCCGCTGATCGCCGCAGAAGCGGGATCGGTGACGGCACCGGCCAATTCGCTGCTTTCAGCCGTTGACTGCGCCCAGCCGGGGGCAACCCCGAGCAGCAGCGGGAGGAACAGGAAACGTGTGGTGACTCGCATTATCCGTTCCAAGGTACACCATTTTCCCACGCGGGATCTCTCTACCAGTAGCCGAGGACCTTCCACCAGAGGAATCCAACCGTGGACCACACCGCGATGTTGACCAGCGAAAGCACGAAACCGATGCGCCACCACATCTTCATGGAGACGTAGTCGTGGGCGAAGAACATCGGTGCCGGAGTGGTGCCGTAGTGGGTCAGTCCGGCGGCGAAATTCGAGAAACAGGCCAGGGCGTAGCAGACCAGTCCGATGGGCGCTCCCTTGGCCACGAGCACGGCAACGAAAGCCGGGAACATCGCGAGAATGTGCGCGGTGATGCTCGCAAAGACGTAGTGTGCGTAGTAGTAGATGAGCAGGGCCACCACGAACAGCGGGATCCACCCGGTCTCCCGGAATACCTCGCCCACGCCCTTTGCGAACGCCTCGGTCACTCCCGTTTCATTGAGCGCCTTGCCCATCTTGACCAAGCCCCCGTACCAGATGAACAGGTCCCAAGCCACCTTCTCGCTTCGAATGTCCTCCCATTTCAGAACCCCGGTTGCGAGCAGCGCGCCACTGCCGATCAGCGCGGTGATGGTGATGTCGATCTTGTGGATTCCGCTCGTTACCCACATGCCGCACACCGCCACGAACACCACGGTCAGGATCTTCTCGTGTAGGCTGAGCGACCCCATTTTTCGAAGTTCACCCGCGGCGAAGGCGGCCGCCTCGGGCGTCTTCCGGATCTCGGGCGGATTCAGCTTCATCACCACCAGCGGATTCACGATCAGCGAGACGATTCCCGGCACGAGACCGGCCAGGAACCAACTCGACCAAGTGATTGTGTAGCCCGCTTTGCCGGCGAGTTGCGCGGCCAGGGGATTACTCGCCTGCCCGGTGAAAAACATCGACGCTGTAATGCAGATGCCCTGATAGACCGCGGTGAACAGAAAGCCGCCAAGCAGCACGGACTTCGCGGGCGTCGATCCGTACAGTTCCGCGATCGAGCGCACGATCGGCAGCACCACGCCGCCCGAACGCGCGCCATTCGATGGGATGATCCCGGCTAGCACCATGTCGGAAAGCAGCAACGCATAGCAGACACCGAGCGAACTCTGTCCAAAAGCCCGCACGAAGACGAGCGCGATACGCCGCGCCAGTCCGGTATTGATCAGCGCGCGGGAAATGAAGAACGCAGCCATCACGAGCCACACGGTTGGGTCGCCGAATCCTTCGAGCGCCTTCGTGACCGTGAGTCCGCCGATGACTGTGGAGAGCGTGATCGCAATTAAGACGATCGCGCCTCCCGCGATCGGCTGCAGCATTAGTCCGGCCACGGTCGCGAAAAAGAGCCCGGTGAAGCGCCAGCCTTCGGGCTTCACGGCCTCCGGCTTCGGAATCAGCAGCGTGAAGGCGAAGTAGACGGCAACCAGGATGGCCAACCCCCGCAGGATCCGCGGAAGTTCCTTCGATTGGGACTCGTTTTGCGGCGGAACCTGGCTGCTGGACACAGACAGGCGATTATACCGTTTCCTACCGCGCCCGCTTTTCGAGATCGTCAAGATACTGCCTCATTGTGGCCTCGTGTCCGAAGACGAAGCGGCTCAGTAGACGGAAAACGGCGAGCCCACGAAGCCGTTCTCGGTGATCGAAACTTCCGAGCCTCCCGCCGCGGGCTTGATCCCAAAGGTCCAGGTTCCGCCGAACGGCAGCTCGGCCGTCTCGATCTCGGTGACGAGCCGCGAATCTGGCACCCGCTCGATCACGCGGAAGGGAATCCGGCAGTTGCTCGACTCTTCGACGTAACGCACTCCATCCGCTTCCACCCGGACACTCTTCAATCCGGTCCGCCACCCCGGCCCGGAACCAAAATCGGTGATGATCGCGAACACCCGCTCGGGTGGCGCTCCAATCGATCGGCTCAGGGTCGCGGTGTGTTCGCCCGGCAGCAGACTGTCGGCAGCGTAGGCAAGAATCAGCGCGGCTGCGATAACCGCGAGCGAAATCCAGACGTACCTCATCCCATCCTCCGTTTGGACGCCAGTGCGGCGCGTGCCAGCAGTTCCAGGCCCTCCACCGCGCACGTGCGATCCTCGTCCGACAACCCTTCGAGGAGCGTGGCCAACCGGTCCGATTGCAGAACAGATCCATCGCGCATTGCGTCCTGTCCGCGGTCCGTCAACCGGACCAGCACCGCTCGCGGATCGCGCGAGTCCGGCTCGCGCACGACGTAGGCGCACTTCTCGAGCCACGCGAGCGCCTCGGAGAGGGTCGACTTTGCCAGGCCGAGATGAGTCGCCAACACGTTCTGCGGAATCGCTTTCGCGCGGCTCAGATGCGCGAGGATGCTCGCGTCGCGCTGCGAGATGTTGGCCGGCGCGGTCCGCGAGTTCCGATGTTACGAATGGCAGGCGAGGTAGATTTTCGGATAGGCGAACTGCACCCGGACTGCGGCTTCTGGCACGGTCATCGGTCTGAGTCTAGAGCCCGGCCCCATCGTTCGTCAAAACGAACGATCGATTTTGATAGAGTCGGGTTCTATGCGACTCCTCACACTCGCCGCGCTCTCGATGGGAGCCTTGCCCGGCGCGAGCATCGACCTGCTCGATCTGAAAAATATCGAATTCGTGCGCTGCGAAGGACAAGCCACGATCTTCCGGGGCAAGAAGGCGCTCCAGGTCCGGGGCAACGCGCAGACCGGCGGCAACACGGGAGGAATCGCGATCCTGAAGGACGTCGATTTCCAGGACGGTGAATTCGAAGTGGAAGTGGCGGGCGAGCCGGGCCCAGGAGCGGCGGCCACCGCGCGCGGGTTCGCCGGCATGGCGTTCCGCGTGATCGACGGCGCGACGTACGAGAGCTTTTACCTCCGCCCCACCAACGGCCGCGCCAACGATCAGGTGCGGCGGAATCACTCCGTACAGTACGAATCGCTGCCGGACTTTCCCTGGTCGCGCCTGCGAAAAGAGTTCCCCGAAAAATACGAGACTTACGCCGATCTCCAGCCCGCCACGTGGACGCACTATCGCGTGGTTGCCCGAGGTGCTTCGCTCGAGCTCTATGTGAATCGTGCCGAGCAGCCCACAATGGTCGTGGGCGACGCGCGGAGCACGAAGAAGGGAAAGCTCGCGCTCTGGATCGGCCCCGGAACGGTGGCGCACTTCGCGGGCCTCGAGGTGAAGTGATGGTGATCGCCGCGGCGCAGATTTCGGCGGCACGCGGCGATGTCCCAGCGAACGCCTCGCGGCACCTGCGATTCGCGGAGACCGCCGCGAAACACGGAGTCCAGTTGCTCGTGTTCCCGGAGCTTTCGCTCACCGGTTATGAACTGGAGATCGCGCGCGATCATGTCGTGCATCCGGATGATATGGTGCTGTCGCCGCTGCGGCAACTCGCGGACAGTGAGCGAATGACGATCGTCGTGGGCGCGCCCATTCGCGGTGAAGGCGGCGCGCTGCACATCGGCGCGATCGCGATGCTGCCCACGGGCGTGGTTTCGATCTACACGAAGGTCCACGTGCATTCGAGCGAGGCGCATGTGTTCGAGTGCGGCTCGGGTGGCCGCGATCTGGTGGTTGAAGGCGTTCCCGTTGGGCTCGCGATTTGCCGGGATGCGGCGATTTCCGAGCATGCCGCCGCGGCCGCCTCTCGCGGCGTCAAGCTCTACGCTGCGAGCGTAATGATCGACGGGGAAGGCTACGTCCGAAAGGTTCCGCTGATGCGCAGCTACGCGCGTCAGCACGGCATCGCTGTGCTGATGGCGAACTACAGCGGAGTCTCGGGCGGTGAAGTCTCCGCGGGCAAGAGCGCGATCTGGGGCGAGGATGGCGAGCCGGTGGCGGAGAGTCCGGGAACGGAGGAGTCACTGGTCATTGGCCGCCGAGAGGGCGGGATCTGGAGTGGCCGGTGCCTGCCCATGGCCGGTTGACCGCGCGCGTGATGAGGGCCCCGCGGAGTCCGGCACGAGCAGTTCAAGGCCGCGAGCAATCCGAGGCACGAATCCCACTGTCAGCAGAACACCCATGACGTTGAACAACAGGTGTCCGTTCGCGATGGCGCGGGCCGGGTTGCCGCCACCCGGAGCCGCCGTTACCAATGCGACGAACCATGGCGCAAGCGACAGCGCCGCGGCCGCGGTCAAGATGTTGAACAGCAGGTGGAACAAGCCCGTCCGCAAAGTGGCGCGCGATCCTTCCGAGCGCGGCGATCAGCGTGTCCGAGCACGTGCCCACCTCCGCCCCGAGCATGATCGCGATTCCGGCGGGTACGGTCATCATTCCTTGCGATGCCAGGGTGATCGCCACTCCAACCGTTGCCGACGAAGCCTGAATCAGGGCGGTCGCCACCGCGCCCACGACCGCATTCTCGGGGAGAGAAGGTCAACGCCCTCTCGTCCGATAGATGATACTGCCGTGAGTCCGCCCCGCCTCCTCGTAGCTGGAGAGCCAATCCGCCAAGTCTGGATACGCAAGGATCGCGAGGCTGCTGTTGTACGTGCCGAGCCCATCGACGACGAAAGTGGGCTTCGCCCCTCGCAGCCGCCGCCGGTTGGCTCCCGCCAGATCAGGCAGCGTCGCTCGCGAGTCCGTCAAATGCCGGTCGGCGAGCACCCCGGTCAACGGTTGCGAGTCGAGAAACGGCGCGCCGAGCGGAAGACGCGTGCGCCACAGGATCTCGGGCCGATAGCCCCACACCAGAATCGTATCGCCGGGCTGGGCGAGGCGAGTCACGATCGCCGATGCCCGCTCGCTATCGGCCGACATCGCGAGATCGCTCCAATCCGCGGGGCCGTGGATCGCGAGTTGCACGTATCGCGGACCGAAGCGGGCCAGCGGTACCGCCAGCAGCACGAGCGCCAGCATCGCGCGACCCTGTGCCAGCGGACCCGCTCCCGCGATGATCAGCGGCACGAGCGGCAGCAGATAGTATCGGGGAGCGAAGCGCGCGCCAAGCAACGCACCCGCGAGCGCTAGCACGAACCACGCTGTCAAGCGCCAGTTCCGGCGAAACGCGAGAGTCGCGCCAATCGCCGCCGCGGCGTGGAATCCCAGCCAATTGAAGGTGCGCAGCGCACCCGCGCTCCACGGCGATGAGTAGAGCGGGTCGGCCGCGTAGGCGGAGCCCCAGATCCAAACCTGCTGCCAGTAGCCGGTCCAGGCTCCGAGCATCGCGAGCGATGCGGCGCACGCCGCGCTTACCAAAGTGAATCCAGCGATCATCGGCATCGCCGCCGCGGGTTGCCACAAAAGCAACACCCCCAGTACGAACACGCCCTTCGTATGCACGGCGAGCGCGACGCCTGCGAGCACGCCTGCCATCAGCGGCCTGGCCGAAATCAGCGCGAGCATCGCGCCGAGATGCGGTGCCACCATCAGCATGTCCGGAGCGAGCGCGACTACCGCCGCCGGCACGTAGAACGTCAGTGAAAACGCCGTGAGCACCGCCGCGATCCAACCAGCGCGGTCATTCCACAACCGCCGTGCCAATGCGAATGCGAGCCACGCGCACAGCATCACGTACGCCGCTCCGATGATCCGCGCCGGCACCCCCGGCCAGGCTCCGAACGCGGCGTAGAACAGCGGAGCAAGCGGCGGCTTGTCGAAAATGAAATCGCGATAGGGAACGCGCCCGCCGAGCATCTGGACAGCGGCCGCGGCCGGGTACGATTCTTCCACCCACAGAACGCCAGAGTGCGCCAGCCGCGTGGCCAACACCACCGCCGCCAGCACGGCCCAGCGCCAGCGGGCGGACATTTACTTTGACCCCAGCAACTCCCGCAAGCGTTCGCGGAACGCCGGTCCGTGATCGGGATCGGCCAGCGCGAACTCCACGAACGTCTCGTAATAGCTCGGAAAGTTGCCGATGTCGTAGCGCTTCTCATCCGCCGGCAGCTTCACCGCGAACACGCGGCGGCCTTCCTCGCACAACATCTTCATCGCGTTGGTGAGCTGGATCTCACCGCGTTTGTCGGGCTTCACCTGGCGGATCATGTCGAAAATGATCGGGGCGAAAACATAGCGGCCGGCGATCGCTAGACGGCTGGGAGCCTCCGAGACCGGCGGCTTCTCGATCAGGTTCTGCACCCGGAACACATCGCCGTCGGCATCGACCGGATGAATGATCCCGTATTGCGAGACTTCGTTTTCCGGAACCTCCTCGACGGCCACCACACAACTGGCGCGCTTGTCCTCGAACAGCTCGATCATCTTCTGCAGGCAGCGCGACTTCGCGTGCAGGCCCAGAATCGAATCTCCAAGAGCGACCACGAACGGCTGCTCACCGGCGAAGTTTTCGCCGCACAGGATCGCATCACCAAGCCCGCGCTGCACACGCTGGCGCGTGTAGAAGAAGTTGGCAGGCATGTCGGAGAAATCGACCTGCCCGAGCAGGTCGGTCTTCTTGGTCGCCTCGAGCTGGGCCGTCAATTCCGGATCGGCGTCGAAATGGTTCTCGATCGACGTCTTGCCGCGGCCGGTGACGAACAGGATGTCGCGAATGCCGCTCGCCATCAATTCCTCGGCGACGTACTGGACAATCGGCTTCCGGGCGACCGGCAGCATCTCTTTGGGCTGTGACTTGGTTGCGGGCAGCAGACGGGTGCCCAACCCCGCTACCGGTACAATGGCGCTTCGGACCATCATTTCAGTTTACGATGCAAACTCACGAACTCACCGTCACGCCCGAAGGCGCGGGCCAACGGCTCGATATCTTCCTGCAGAGGAACCTGCCGCGGTTCAGCCGTTCCCGCCTGCAGGATTGGATCAAGGGCGGGCGCGTGCGGATCGACGGCGCCGAGGCCAAGGCATCGGTCGCGCTGAAGGCCGGCCAGCGGATCATCGTGGAGCCCGCCGAACTCGCACCCTTGAAGGCGTTCGCCGAAGATCTGCCCGTTCCGGTGCTCTACGAGGACGAAACCGTGATCGCGGTGGACAAGCCTTCGGGCATGGCGGTCCACATCGGCGCGGGCACGCACTCGGGCACGCTCGTCAATGCGCTCTTGCACCGCTTCGAACGGCTCTCTTCCGTCTCCGGTCCGGTGCGGCCGGGAATCGTGCATCGCATCGACAAGGACACGAGCGGCGTGTTGCTCGTCGCGAAGTCGGATGAAGCGCACCGTGCGCTCGCCGGGCAATTCTCCGGACGCAGCGTCGAGAAGACGTACCTCGCTCTCGTTTTCGGACTGGTGCGCGACGAACAGGGCCGCGTCTCCACCCCCATCGAGCGCGACCCCATCCGGCGCACGCGCATGACCACCAAATCCGGCAAGGGACGCGAGGCGCTCACCGAGTATCGTGTGCTGCGCCGCTTCGAACGCCACACGCTGCTCGAGGTGCGGATCCACACCGGCCGCACGCACCAGATCCGCGTGCATCTCTCCTCGATCGGACATCCGGTTGCCGGCGACTCGCTCTATGGCGCGCCGAAGTGCGATCTCGGGCGGCAGTTTCTGCATGCGCACCGGATCGTATTCACGAGTCCGGCGGCGGGCGAACGCGTCACCGTGATTTCGCCGCTCGCGCCCGAACTCGAGGCGTGGCTGAGCGGACCTCTATAATAAGGGGCAGGACTTCCATGCAGTTGAAACGACTTTTGTCAGCCACGCTGATGCTGTGTTTGGTTCAGGCTTCCGTCGCCCAAAAGCCGGACCCGCAAAAGCCGCAACCTCAGACGCCGTTGGCGGCCGACGAGTCGAGCCGCATCATCGTCGACGTGACTCGCGTCAACGTGCTCTACACCGTTTCCGACAAACGTGGCCGCTTCATCACCAACCTGACCAAAGACGACTTCGAGGTCTTTGAAGGAAAGGCGAAGCAAACGATCAACGAGTTCACCGCCGAATCGGACTTGCCTCTGCGCATCGCGGTGCTGATCGATACCTCGAACTCGATTCGCGACCGTTTCCGCTTCCAGCAGGAGGCGGCGCTCGAATTCCTCCGTCAGGTGATGCGCCCCGTGGATCGGGCGATGGTGGTCGGATTCGACACCGAGGCCACCATGGCCACCGATCTCACCGGAGACCTGAACGTGCTCGAGCGCAGCGTTCGCAACCTCCGGCCCGGCGGCGGCACCAGTCTGTACGACGCAATCTTCTACTCATGCCGTGACAAGCTGGCAAAGGATCAGCCGCGTCACAAATTCCGCCGCGCGATGATCATCCTCTCCGATGGTGACGACAACCAGAGCCGCTACTCACGCGACCAGGCGCTGGAGATGGCGCACAAGGCGGACGTGGTCGTCTACTCGATTTCGACCAACATCACGCGCGTCCAAAGCGACGGCGACAAGGTTCTGAACTACTTCGCGGTTGAAACTGGTGGACTGACGTTCTTCCCGTTCAAGGTAGAAGACCTCACGCAGCACTTCGAGAATATCGCGAACGAACTTCGCCATCAGTACAACATCTTCTACCAGCCAGTTCCGCTCAAAATGGACGGCAAATATCACACGGTGGAGGTGAAGGTGAAAAATCAAAAGAACATGATCGTGCGAGCGCGGAAGGGCTACTACGCCACGACAGGCGTGCAGCCCACCACCAGTGATCGCTAGCCGACCTCTTCGTTCGCCCGCCGCAACAGCGCCTTGAAATACGCGATGCAGTAGGCAAGGCCTGCGCGGCGTTCCTGGGTGTCGCCCGCCAGTGGCGGAATGTGATCGGGCACGATCCCGTCGGAAAACTTCACTTGGCGCAGCGCCTTGATCACCTGGTACATGTCGGTGTAGCCTTCGTCCGGAAACGTCTCGTGGAACACCGGCAGCGGCGAACTGACATTGCGGAAGTCGATGTCGAATAGTTTGCCGCGCCCGCCGAAATCGCGGATCATGCCGATCGTGTCCTTGCCCATCTTGTCGCCGCCTTCCATCCAGGTGCCGACACACAGGCGCAAACCCCAGTGCTTGCTGTTACCCGCGATCTGTTCGGCGCGCTTGTAACCGTCGTAGTGGACGAACAGTTTCGCGACGCCGTTCATTTTCGCCAGCGGCGGATCGTCGGGATGCAGTGCCATCTTGACGTTCGACTCTTCGGCCACCGGCAGCACGGCCTTCATGAAGTAGGTGTAGTTGGCCCACATGTCGTCGGCCGAGTACTCACGGTCGAACGCCGGCTTCTCGAGCTTCTCGCGAAAATCCTTCACACTGAACTGGCGCGTCTTGTAGCCGCGATGCTCGATGAACGACGTGGTGTAGGTGTTGGCGGGATGGAAGTCGTAGTTCACCGCCGGAATCCCGAGCTGACCCATGATCCGCAGAAACTTGCGGAACTTCTCGATCTCCTCGTCGCGCCCCGGCTGTCCGAGTTGCACCTTCAGCGATCGATACGAATAGTGGCAGCCGCTGTAAATCCGCACACCATACTTCAGGAAGCGCTGCTGGATTCCGCGCAGCCGTTCGAGATCGGGCTCCTCGTGGTACATGAGACGCGCCCACTTGAGGCCGATCTGTTTGCAGAACAGTAGGAAGTCATCGGTGACGTTCCAGTTCATGATGTGGCCGATCTTGAGATTGGCCGGATCGTCCTCGCTGATCACCTTCTTCGGCGTGGCGGCGAAGGCGGCGGCCGCGGCGGGCAGCGCGAGGGGCGAGGCGAGCGTGGCGCGCCGGGTCATTCGTTTCGGATGGGTCATGTCGATTCCTCGAAATCAGAATTCGAGCCGCAGCCCGAACTGCATTTCACGCGGCAATCCCGCGCTCGTGATCTGGCCGAACGTCCCCGTGCCGATCGCGAGGCCCGGCGGATTGAACGGCGGCGTATTCGTCGCATTGTACATCTCCCAGCGGAACTGCAAATTCTTGCGCTCGGTGATGCGGAAGTTCTTGAACAGCGAAAAGTCGAGACTCGTAAGCCCCGGCGCGGTGAGAACGTTGCGCCCCGAGGTTCCGTAGTGGCCCACGGCGAGCGCGAACGCCGATGGGTCGAACCAGCGCCGCAGCGAGCGTTCCGAATCGGGGAGGTTGCCGTCCGCGATCCGGTCTGGCCGGCGATTGCAGCGCGAGCATTCATCGGCCAGGGGCTGCACCGATTGGCTCGGATGCACGGGCATTCCGGTCTCGAGCGTCAACACGCCATTGGTCTGCCAGCCGCCGAGCACGCGCCCCACCAGATCCTTGCGCGTGCGGAAGAACGGCAGCTCATACAGCCACGACGCCGTGGCGCGATGACGCTGGTCGGTCTCGGCCAAGCCCTTCTCGAGGAAGAGATCGAACGGACTGTTGTGCCGTTGCCCGGCGTTTCCGGCGAAGGCGTCGAACATCGTCTTCGACCACGTGTAGGTTCCGAGGAAGGTCAGTCCGCTCGCCATCCGCTTCTCCACTTTCGTCAGCAGCCCGTGATAGTTGCCCGAAGCGTCGGTGGTGATGAGCTCGATATTGCCCCATTGCGGAAAGGGCTTGGTTCGCTCGCCTTTCAGGACGTTGATCGCGTTGAACGTGCGCGGACGGTCGAAGTGGCTCGACTTCGATCCCACGTATCCCACTTCGAGCACCATGTTCGCCGGCAGCGCCCGCTGGATGTTGAACGTCCACTGCTGGACATCGCCCACGCCGTAGTTGTCGGGCACCGCGAGCACTTCGCGTGCCGACGTCGCGGCGACGTTTGAAACCGTGGCGCTCGACATCCGGATCCGGATCACCCCCGGATTGTTGAGCTCGTTGATGCCCGCGCTGAACGGAATGTTTTTTGAACTCTCGGTCAGATTGTTCAGCATGTTGACGTTGTAGAAGACGCCATACGACGAGCGGATCACCGTCTTGTTGTCGCGGAAGGGCCGGAAGGCGAACCCGAACCTCGGCGCGAAATTGTCGAGGTCGCGCTTGTAGAGCGGCGCCGATACGCCCGGCGCCGGGAACAGATCCTGCGTCGCGAAGTCGAAGTTGCGCGTGCCGCCGCGCACATCGCGCAGCACGGAGTTGTATTCGTAGCGCAAGCCGATGTTCAGTGTCAGCCGCGAAGTGATTTTGAAATCGTCCGCGATGAAGCTGTGCGAACGCCAGCCGAAAAGCCGCGTGTACTGTCCGGGCTTGAATCCTTCCACCTCACTGTGCGCGGTGCGCACCTGGAACGGCTGATCGAGCAGGAAGTCCGCCCAAGAGAGCGCTTCGCGGCCCGCCGTGGCGAGGCCCTGACCCGCGTGGATGCCGGTGAACCCGAACTGTCCGGTGACGAATTGATACGTCTCGCGCCGCAGCAGCAGATGGAAGAATTCGCTGCCGATCTTGATCGAGTGGCGCCCCTTGACGATCGAGAAGGTGTCGGCGATCCGGCGCGATTCATCCCAGATCGTGTTCGGCACCACGTTGCCGATCCCGCTCACGCCGGTAATGCTCACCGAGGGCACGCCTGTCGTGAATGCATCGTTCGTCTGACCCGGAATCAGCAGGTCGCGTGCGATGTTGAAATCCTGCCCGCTGACACGATCGAGCGTTTGGAAAATGTCGCGGTTGTATGAGATTTTGAACTCGTTGAGCTTGGTGGGCGAGATCAGACGCGTGTATTGGAGCGCTAGATTCTGTTGGCGCTTCGGCCGGTCCTGCCCGAAGAACGGATGCGGATTGATCACACCGCCGAACTCGTTCACATCCTGGATTCCGTACCGGCCGAAGATGCGGTTCTTCTCGCCGAGGTTGTAGTCCATGCGCCAGAACATTTGCCGGTCGTCGATCGAGGTGCGCGCCCCGCCCGAGTAGTTGTTGGTTCCATCGAACTCGCTCTGGCCCAGGTTGCCCGGCACCCAGAACTGGAACAACCGCTGCGCCTGGGGCGCGATGCGCGACGCCGGAATCTGATTGCCCGGAAACGGCGCGTTCGACGTGAGGTCGCGAATCGGAATCAATGCGCCAGTCGCGGTCCGGCCATTGCGGAAGAACGGCTCGGTCAGATCGCCACGAAACATCCGCTGCGTCGGAAACACGGCGAAGCCTTGCGAGTTCCGCCGCTCGGCGAACGCCTCGTAGTTCGCCGTGAAGAACAGCTTGTCGCGCAGGATGCGGCCGCTCACCACCGCGCCGTAGTTGTTGCGGCGCAGCGGCTGCTGCTTGACGAGCGGATTCTCGAAGAAGTTGCGCGCGTCGAGCACTTCGTTTCGAAGGAAGTGGAAAAGCGTGCCATGGAAATCGTTCGAACCGGGCCGGATCGACGAGACGATCTGCGCGCCTGACTGCGTACCGAACTCCGCCGAGTAGAATCCCGATTCGACCTTGAACTCCTGCAGCGCCTCAACCGACGGCCGCAGCCGCATCGACGCATGGATCGACGTGCGGATCGGCGCGCCATCGAGCAGGAACCAGTTGTTGTGGACCTTCTGCCCCATCGCCGCGATCCCGAATCCCGGGCCGAAACCCGAGGTCGTCACGCTCGATGCCGGCCCCCGGCTCATGCCCGCTCCCAGCAGCGCCAGCATGTACATGTTCCGCTTTCCCGGAATCGGCAGTTCGCGGATCTTGCGTTCGTCGATCAATTGGCCGAGCGTCGCGTCGTCGGTCGAAAGCAACGGCGCCGCTCCCTGCACGGTCACCTCTTGCGTCACCGCTCCCACTTCGAGTTTCAGGTCGACACGCGCTCGCTGCCCCACCACGAGCACGATGCCGCGAATCGTCTCGCGCCGGAATCCGGTCTGTTCCACGGAGACCTCATACGCGCCGATATTCAGAGCGAGGACCTCGTATCCGCCGCGCTCATCAGCCACCGCCGATCGTTTCTCCTTGGTGCCAGTGTTGGTGATCGTCACTGTGGCACCAGGAACGGCGGCTCCCGAGGCGTCGGTAACTTGACCCAGAATGCTTGCGCGGTCGCCTTGCGCAACCGCGGGGACCGCGCTGACAATCGCCAGCGCAAAAGTGATGAGGCGGGGACGAAGCATGGACAAGTATGCTCCAGCGCCACGCCCATCGCAAGGGGGAGGTCTCGGGGCTCTAGGACGCCTTCTCCGAATCGCGCCGCACATACGCCGTGAACGCCTCCAGGGCCTTGGATAGATATCGCCGTTCGAGGCGGATGTAGCCCACGCGGCGGCTGACGGCGGGCTCGATTTCCAGCAGGCGGCAGCCGGTGCTCAATCCGCGGGCCATTCCGGGCACGATGCTCACGCCGAAGCCCGCGCGGATCAGCTCGAAGATGGTCAGCAACTGATCCGCCTCGAACTGCCCGGCAAAGCGGGCGCGCGCGCGGTCGCAGACCGCCAGCGTCTCATTCCGGAGGCAGTGGCCGTCTTTGAGGATCAACAGGCGCTCCGACGAAAGCCGCCGCAACTGGACCTTCATGGACGAGGCGAGGGGATGGCTTTCGGGAACCGCCAGATAGAGAGGTTCGCGGAACAGTTCCCTCATCACGAGTCCGGCGCCCTCCACCGGCAGGCTGACCACCGCCACGTCGATCACTCCCTCGAGCACCTGTTCGACGAGTTCCGCCGTCGTGCCTTCGCGGACATGAAGATCGATGTCTTCAAAGCGCTCCATGAACGTTCTGAGCAGAGGCGCGAGAAAGTACGGCAGGATGGTCGGAATGGCGCCCACGCGCAACGGTCCGCGAACCCCTTCCCGGGCCCGTTCGAAATGATCGCGCAGCGCTCCGGCGTCCTCGAGGAGCGCTTGAGCCTTTCCGAGAATCGCTTCTCCGAGCGGCGTCAGTTCGATTCGCCGGCTCAGGCGTTCGAAGAGCGCGGCACCCAGACTGTGTTCGAGCTTGGTGATCTGTTCGGAGAGCGAGGGTTGAGCGATCCCCAAGTCAACGGCCGCCTTGGTGAAGCTGCCGGCCCTTGCCACAGCGCAGAAACACTCCAATTGCCGCAAGTCGAAGCCGCGTTCCTTTGTTGCCTGTGCCATAGGAAATTCCGATCAACACAATCGTATCAATCGTATTGATCTATGGCAAGGACGCCCCTACACTCGAGGTATGAAGAAACGAAATACGCTTCTCTCCGCCTTCGCGGGGGCCGTGGCGCTGATGGCGTCCGGAGGCGCCGCAAACGCGCAGCAGCCGCAAAACAGCCAGTTCTGGTGGCCCGAAAAACTCGATCTGTCGCGCCTCCGCCAGAACTCGCCCGAGTCCAGCCCGTTGGGCCGCGACTTCGACTACGCAAAGGCATTTGCCTCGCTCGACCTTGACGCCGTGAAACAGGACATCCGCAAGGTGCTCACCACTTCGCAAGACTGGTGGCCAGCGGACTACGGAAACTACGGACCTCTCTTCATCCGAATGGCCTGGCACAGCGCGGGCACCTACCGCGTGACCGATGGCCGCGGCGGCGCCGATGGCGGGCAGATGCGCTTCGATCCGCTGAATAGCTGGCCCGACAACGCCAACCTCGATAAGGCGCGCCGCCTTCTGTGGCCCATCAAGCAGAAGTACGGCCGGAAGATTTCGTGGGGTGACCTGATGGTTCTGAGCGGAAACGTCGCGCTGGAATCGATGGGTTTCCAGACCTTCGGTTTCGCCGGCGGACGCGCCGATGATTGGGAGCCGGAGCCCGTCTTCTGGGGCCCGGAAAAGAAGTTCCTCGCGGACGACCGGTACAGCAGCGGACGCAAGCTCCAGAAGCCGTTGGCCGCGGTGCAAATGGGATTGATCTATGTGAATCCCGAAGGTCCGAACGGCAATCCCGACCCCCTCGCGGCTGCGCACGACATCCGCGAGACGTTCGGCCGCATGGCGATGAACGACGAGGAGACGCTGGCGCTGATCGCGGGCGGGCACACGTTCGGCAAAGCGCACGGGGCGCACGCTCCTTCCAAGTGTGTGGAAGCTGAACCTGCTGCCGCCGGCATCGAACAACAAGGCCTCGGCTGGCGCAACAAGTGCGGCAGCGGCCACGGCGTCAATACGGTAACGAGCGGACTCGAAGGTGCGTGGACATCGACTCCGGCGAAGTGGTCTTCACAATACCTCGACAATCTGTTCGCCTACGACTGGGTTCCGTCGAAGAGCCCCGCAGGTGCGACTCAGTGGATCCCCGCTGACAGCAAGGGTGCCAATCTGGTTCCCGATGCGCACGACCCCTCCAAGCGGCATGCGCCGATCATGTTCACGACCGATCTTGCGCTCAAGGCCGACCCCAGCTATCGCGCGATCGCGATGCGTTTCCGGGAGAATCCCGAACAATTCCGCATGGCCTTCGCCAAAGCCTGGTTCAAGCTGACGCATCGGGACATGGGGCCGCGCTCGCGCTATCTCGGCAAGGAAGTTTCGGCCGAGGAACTGACGTGGCAGGATCCGCTTCCGCGGGTGGATTATCCGCTCGTGGACGCCAAGGATATCTCGGCGCTGAAGTCAAAGATTCTGGCGTCGGGGCTCACCGTTCCTGAATTGGTGCGCACAGCGTGGGCCTCGGCTGCGTCATTCCGTGGTACCGACAAGCGTGGTGGTGCGAATGGCGCGCGCGTCCGGCTGGCTCCGCAGAAAGACTGGGAGGCCAACAACCCGGCTGAATTGGCGAAGGTGCTGCCGCGTCTCGAGGCGATCCAGCAGGAGTTCAACCGGGGCAAGAGGAAGATTTCGATCGCGGACCTCATCGTGCTCGGCGGCGCTGCGGCGATTGAAAAGGCAGCGAAGGACGGTGGTGTCACCGTGCAGGTTCCCTTCCGGCCGGGGCGCGCCGATGCGTCGCAAGAGCAGACGGACGCCGCCTCGTTCGCGGTGCTCGAGCCGTCGGCCGATGGTTTCCGCAACTACTTCCGCAATGGTCAGCCGCAGTCGCCGGCGGAGATGCTGGTGGAGCGCGCGAACCTGCTGACGCTGACGATTCCCGAAATGACAGTGCTCGTGGGCGGACTTCGCTCGCTCGATGCCAACTCCGGCGGTGCGAAACATGGAGTCTTCACAAGCCGGCCCGGTACGCTGAGCAACGAGTTCTTCGTCAACCTGCTCGACATGTCGACCGCGTGGAAGAAATCAGAAGCGACGGCGGGCATCTATGAAGGGCGCGACCGGAAGACCGGCGCGGTCAAGTGGACGGCGACTCCGGCCGACCTGATCTTCGGATCGAACGCGGAGCTTCGCATCGTGGCCGAGGTCTACGCGGCTGCGGATGGGAAGGAGAGGTTTGCTCAGGACTTCGCCAAGGCTTGGGCCAAGGTGATGAATCTGGATCGCTTCGACCTGCGTTGAGTAGGCGTTGATCGGTTGGGCCACGCATGAGTGTGGCAGATGGGAATCGCAAACGGCGCGATTCCCATCTGCCATTCAACCTGATGATGCGATCATCGTTTCGAGGCCATGGCGAGCAACTCTTCGATCGAGTGGACGGAATCAACTTGGAATCCGGTCACCGGCTGCAACAAGATCAGCCCGGGATGTAAGCATTGCTACGCCGAAAGGATGGCCAAGCGGCTTCAGGCCATGGGCCAGGCCAACTACGCGAACGGCTTTGATTTGACGCTTCAGCCCGCGATGCTCGAGCTTCCCCTGCGTTGGAGAAGGCCGCAGCGCATATTCGTCAATTCGATGAGTGACCTATTCCACGACGATGTTCCTGTGGACTACGTGCAGCGGGTTTTCGAGGTCATGCGGAAGGCCTCATGGCATCAATTCCAGGTGTTGACGAAGCGCGCGGAGCGGTTGGCTGAGTTGGGTCCATGGCTCTCATGGCCCGCGAACGTGTGGATGGGAGTCAGTGTGGAGAGTGATCGATACACCGGCCGGATCGTCCACCTGCGGTCGACTGCAGCGGCGGTGAAATTCCTCTCGATCGAACCGCTGCTGGGACCGATCAGTGAACTGGATCTCCGCGGGATCGATTGGGTCATCGTGGGCGGCGAATCGGGTCCGGGGGCGCGGCCGATGGCTGCCGAGTGGGTCCGCCAGATCCGCGACCTTTGCGCTGAACAGCGGGTGCCGTTCTTCTTCAAGCAATGGGGAGGGGTGCGTAAGAAGCAAACCGGGCGAACGCTCGACGGCCGCCTACACGACGAGTTCCCGCCGCCGCAACGTCTGGTTCAGGTCGCG
The DNA here is from genome assembly GCA_902825945.1 of uncultured Acidobacteriota bacterium. GTDB lineage: Bacteria > Acidobacteriota > Terriglobia > Bryobacterales > Bryobacteraceae > SYLY01. Next base: position 33,521 of record CADECY010000015.1, on the reverse strand, counting down.
AGCGCGTAACTGGCATTCGCCAGCGGGGGATCGACTACACCAACACGTCTTTCACCACGCGCCCGCCGACATCCGTCAGCCGGAAATTCCGGCCGCTGTGCAAGAACGTGAGCTTGGTATGATCCAGCCCGAGCTGGTGCAGTACCGTCGCGTGCAGATCGTGGATGTGCACCGGATTCTCCACGGCCTTCCACCCCAGATCGTCCGTCGCGCCGTACGCAATGCCCTTCTTGAACCCGCCGCCTGCCATCACCATCGTGAATCCGAGATGATTGTGGCCCCGGCCGTAGAACTCGAGTTTTGCGTCGCCATCGCGTGCTGGGGTGCGGCCGAATTCGCCGCCGATCATCACGATCGTTTCCTCGAGCAGTCCGCTTGCCTTTAGATCGCGGATTAGCGCAGCCATCGGCTGATCGGAAAGATAGGACAGCTTGCGATGGTCGAAGATATCGGAGTGGCTGTCCCACGGGTTGCGATTTCCGAAGTAGACCTGCACCATGCGAACGCCGCGTTCGAGCAGGCGCCGCGCGATCAGGCAGCCATTGGCGAAGAAGCCCTCGCCGTAACGCGCACGAGTCGCGGCCGTCTCCTTGCGGATATCGAACGCATCCACCGCCTCGGTCTGCATCCGGAAGGCGAGTTCCATGTTTTGGATCCCCGCTTCGAGCTCGGTATCATCGCCATCGCGCGTCATCTCCATCCGGTTCAGCTTCGCCAGCAGATCGAGCTGGCGGCGCTGATCAGCCGATGACCGGCTCGCGTTGCGCACGTAGTGGATCAGCTTGGCGGGATCCTCTTCTTCGCGGTTCCGCACGTGAACGCCCTGATAAACTCCCGGCAGATATGCGGCGGACCACAACTGGTTGCCCATCACAGGGAGTCCGGGACAGAGCACCACGAATCCCGGCAGGTTCTGGTTCTCGGTGCCGAGTCCGTAGGTGACCCACGATCCCATCGAGGGATGGCCCGTGATCAGCCGGCCGGTGTTGGTCTGCATCAGCGCGATCTCGTGACCCGGATTGTCGCAGTGCATCGAACGGATGACGCAGCAATCGTCGATCACCTTCGCCAGTTCGGGAAAGAGCTCGCTCACTTCGAGTCCGCTGTGTCCGTGTTTGCGGAATTCGAACGGCGATCCAAGCAGCGTACCCTTGGCATGCTTCAGGTCCAAGCTATCGGGCACGGCTTTCGAGTCGAACCTGGTGAGAGCGGGCTTCGGGTCGAAGGTGTCTACTTGCGACGGTCCGCCGTTCAGATAGAGGTAGACGACACGCTTCGCCTTGGCGGGAAAGTGCGTGGGCCGCGGAGCGAGCGGATTGGCTTGCGACAATCCCGCGAGCGCAAGCGCGCCGAATCCGTTGCCAACGGTCGAAAGCATTTGGCGGCGAGTCATGCGAGGCACCTCACTTGATGTACAGGAATTCGTTCGAAGCCAACAATACTTGCGCGTACTCGGGCCACGCGTTCGTCTTTCCGCGCAGGAATTCGCGGCCCGCGGCGAGTTCCTCCGGCAACGGATCGCGAGCATAGAGAAGCTTGTAGATGCGCCGGATCCGGGCTTCATCGCCCGGCTCGCGCTTCACCGCCGCCGCCAATCCCTCGGCTTGGCGCGCCACGAAATCGCTATTCAGGAAGAAGAGCCGCTGGAGCGGAGTCGAGGTGGTGAACCGGCGGTCCGCCGTCGACGAAGGGCTCGGAAAATCGAACAGCGCCATCGTTTGATCGGGCCGGCGGCGCGCGACATATCCATACAGCGTGCGGCGGCTGCGCAACCCCGTGATCCATTCGGCGGCCTGACTGTACTTGTCGGCTTCGCCGTCCGGACCTTTCTGCGTCGCGTAATTCTCCGTGAGCCAAACGGGGGGACCGCCGACCGTCGAGTCCAGCCGGCCGGACACGAACAGCAGCGAATCGCGCAAGGCCTCGGCATCCAGCCGCCGGCGATGGGCGTGCGCGAGCAGCCGGTTATCGCCATCAGCGGACTTGTGCTTCTCCGTCGCGACGCTCGATACCTGGTACACCGCCGACAGCATGATCTCGCGATGCATCGCCTTCAATGACCAGCCGCGTTCTATGAATTGCGCGGCGAGGTAGTCGAGCAGTTCCGGGTGGGTGGGACGCTCGCCGAGTTGGCCGAAGTTGCCCGGAGTCCGCACCAATCCCTCGCCGAAGTGATACTGCCAGACACGATTCATCATCACGCGAGCGGTGAGCGGATTCGACGGACTCGCGATCGCCTCAGCGAGTTCGAGCCGTCCGCTGCCATTTGAAAATGGCTTCGGCTCACCGCCGGAGAGAATCTCGAGAAACCGCCGCGGAACTTCCTCGCCGAGCGTTTCCGCGTTGCCGCCGATGCGGACCTTTTGGTTCGAGGGCTTGGCGGAGTCGGCGAGTCCGTTCAGAAACGGATACTGCGGCGGCAAGGATGCCTGCAAGTTGTCGATCTCGGCGATGAGCCGCTCGACATGCTGGCGCCGGTCTCCGTGGAGGAAGCGAATGACCTCGCGCTCCATCAACGGATACTGCGCCACCTCGCCGAAGTAGAGCAAGCCAACCGGAGGGCGATACGGCAGGTCGGGCCTCGGAGTGGCGAAGTAGAGATCCTTCCACAGGATTGCCTTCGCCGAGTCGAGCGTCTTTTTCTGGCCTGTCAACTCGCGCTTTTCGCGAATCACTTCGAGCGCGAGGGCTTGAAACGTGTCCGCCTCTTTCTGAAGCTCCGCGCCGGTGGCGCCCTTGCGAACCAGTTCGTCCCATCGCTTCAGATAAGGATGCTCACGCGGACCGCTGAAGTAGACGCGAAATCGCTCGAGCACGACCGGATCGAGCTTGTCGGCGAGCGGGCGGCCGAGTTGCGTCCGCGCCGTCGCCATCAGGTATCGCGCGATCTGGCCCGCAAGGATGTCGCCCACCTGTTCGGTCTCGCGCTTCAGAAACTCCTTCAGCTCCTTTTCGAGCGTGTCGATGCGCTTCTTGCGCGCCTGCCACTTCTCCACGACATCCGGCGCCGCGAGAGGATACTCGTGCGGCCGCGAACTCGAAAAGACGCCTTGCAGCGCGTAGAAGTCCTTGGTGGGAAGCGGATCGTACTTGTGGTCATGGCACTGCGCGCAGGCAACCGTGAGCGCCATGAATCCGCGCGTAGTCACGTCCACGCGGTCGTCCTGGAATTCGGGACTGAGCCCGTAGAAACCGAGGCCGGGAAGATACTTGTCGCGATCGGCGGCGGGCATGAGATCAGCGGCAATCTGCGCCTTGACGAACAAGTCGTACGGCATGTCGTCATTGAGCGCCTTCACGACCCAGTCGCGATAGCGGAAGGCGTTCGGATACGGATCGTCGCGCGTGGAAGCCAGCTTCTCGTCACCGTATCGCGCGATGTCGAGCCAGTGGCGGCCCCAGCGTTCCCCATAGTGCGCGGACTCGAGCAGGTGATCCACTACTTTCGCGAACGCGCCGGGCGATTCATCCCGGGCGAACGCATCCACCTGCGCCGGTGTGGGCGGAAGTCCGATGAGATCGAAATAGGCACGCCGGATCAGCGCGGACTTCTCCGCGGGCCGCGCCGGTTCGAGCGACTTCTCTTCGAGCTTGGCCAGGATGAAGCGGTCGATCGCGGTACGGGCCCATCGGACGTTTTTGACGGCCGGCGGCTCGGACTTGCGTATCGGACGAAAGCTCCAGAACTCTCGATGCTTCTCCGTGATGCGAAGCTGCTTGGCGTTGGCCGGCGCGGCCGTCTCCGGCCACGGCGCGCCACGTTGGACCCATTCGGTGAGATCGCGGATCTCTTCCTCGCGCAGGCGGCCAGACGGAGGCATCTTCAGTTTGGCGTGCGTGTGATTCACGGCCTGAACCAGCAGGCTCTCGCCAGGCTTGCCCGGCACGATCGCGGGTCCAGAATTGCCGCCCTTGAGCAGGGCTTGGCGCGAGTTCACTTCGAGTCCGCCGAGATGCGTGTCGGTGTGGCAGACGTAGCAGTTGCGGGCGAACACCGGGCGGACGCGGGTTTCGAAAAACTCGTCCGGCTCGGCGGCGGCGAGGGCAATGGGCGCGATCTTTGCCAAGAGGGAGCGGAACCGCATAGTCTTACTGACAATGAGCTTACTACTGTTGGGCTGACCGTGCTTGGGCGGCCCGCGCGATTTCGAGGACCGGTCCTAATGAAGCCATCCCCCCGGCCGGACCCTCGGTACTGTTGTGAGATTCGTTATTCTTCGGTCACAAAACGTGGGCTGTGTCCCGGTGTGGGGTGCTTCTTGCTGACGACCGTGGCTCTTTCTGTCCGGCGTGCCTTCGAGCGCCGCTCCCTGCGGTCGCAACTCGGATTTGGCGCGGATGGGGAGCGCGCGAATCCTCACTTCCGTTTTCCGCGAGTCCACGAAGGATTCGGCGGGGGAAACTTCTCCCGAAATTGCGCTGAGGTGTCACGCAGCAGATCGAGTGATCCCAAGGTATCGCGGAGCATCGTCAGCCTGTCGAATCTTCCTGGCGGCGGATCCAACACCCAGAGGGCCTCGGCGCAGTCAGCGTCGAGTTCACAGAACTGACGGAGTTGCCGCCGCGGAAGATCGACCGAGCGCACGAACACGCTGTCGCGCGGGTCAGCGCGAGGGCCGGAACCTCCGCCAGGCACCGCTTCGCAATCTTCGCCATGTTCAGACTGCGTCGCTCGTTGTGAGTGCAAATCGCCGCCCTCGAGCCGCACTTGGCGCGAGTTCACTTCGCGTCCGCCGAGGTCGACCAGCACCGAGGCGCGCGGGCGATGGGCGCCACCGGCGCGAACAAGGGGGGAATCGCAAGATCTTCTCGTTATCGAGCTACTACTGTTTGAGGCGCCGCGCTCGGGGATCGGCGCGGGCGGCAGGCAGCCCGCGCGCCGTTCGGCTACAGTTGATGAAGGAGCCGTAACGGTTTCCTTGAATCCGCGGACGCCGATCCGGCGTATCTCTATTGTGACCGCCGAACGCCGCCGAGGCCGGCGAATCGAAAAGGAGCTTTGGGATGAATCGCAGAAAATTCAACGGGGCGCTGGGCGCCGCCGTTTCCGGACTCATGGCGGGTGCCGCCGCGAGCCGCCTTTCCGCCGCCGATAAGGCGGAGAAGCATATTTGCAAGGGCAAGAACACCTGCAAGGGCCTGGGTGGGTGTAAGGCCGGCGACAAGGGCTGCGCGGGCAAGAACACGTGCAAAGGCAAGGGCGGATGCGCCACCGCCAAGCATGGCTGCGCTGGGCAGAACGAGTGCAAGGGCCTGGGCGGGTGCAAGTCCGGTGACAAGGGCTGCGCGGGTAAAAACACCTGCAAGGGCAAGGGCGGATGCTCCGTGCCGATGACACATTCGCGGCTGCGGTTGCGCAAGGACGAGGCGGTCGCCTAGCTTCACGATCCGGGAGGCGCCGCCGCGCGCCTCCCCATGAAACCCAATGCCTGACAAGTGGGGTTTTCCCGATCTCGGATTCGGCGTCGGGCTACGCAGCGCCCATTTCGGCCACATTCTTTCGCAGCAGCCGAAGGTCGATTGGTTCGAGATTCTTTCCGAGAATTACATGGATACGGGCGGCCGGCCGCTCTACGTGCTCGATCAGGTGGCCGCGCGCTATCCAGTGGTGCTGCACGGGGTTTCGATGTCGGTGGGCTCCACTGATCCGATCGACTTCGGCTACCTCCGCAAGCTGAAGGATCTCGCCGCGCGGACCGGTGCACGCTGGGTCTCCGATCACCTCTGCTGGACCGGAGTCTCCGGCCTCAACGTGCACGATCTGCTGCCGATGCCCTATACGGACGAGTCGCTGCGGCACACGGTGGAGCGAGTCCGCACGATCTCCCATTTCCTCGAACGGCCGTTGATCCTGGAAAACCCCTCGACGTACCTCGAGTTCCAGGCGTCCACCTGGAATGAGTGGGATTTCCTGGCGGAACTCGCGGAGCGCGCCGATTGCGGTGTGCTGCTCGACGTGAACAACGTCTACGTCAGCTCATTCAATCACCGCTTCGACCCGAACGCCTACATCGATCGGATCCCGGCCGATCGCGTGGTCCAGATTCACCTTGCGGGCCACACTCACAAAGGCACCCACATCCTCGATACCCATAGCGACCATGTGATCGACGCGGTGTGGGATCTCTACCGGCGTGCCTATCAGCGGATGGGCGGGGTCTCGACTCTGCTCGAATGGGACGAAGACATTCCGGGCTTCGATGTCGTGCACGCCGAAGCGCGGAAGGCCGCCGGGTTCCGGGAGGGCCCCGGACGCTATGCCGCGGCTTGAGCTCGAAAAGATCCAGCGCTGGATGCAGACGGCGATCATCGCCGAACCGGAGCCATCGGCGGCGCGTACCCGGCGGATGATCCGGCCTTCGGCCACGATGGCGCCCGAGGAGCGGCTGGACGTCTATCGCGGGATGTACCTGGCGCGGCTGAACGAGGCGCTACGCCAGGACTACCCGGCGCTCGCCGAACTGCTGGGCGCCGATCTGTTCGGCGAACTGGTGGCGATGTACGTGCAGCAGCATCCGTCACGGAGCTACACACTGAATGATCTCGGCGCGGCCCTGCCGGGTTTTCTGGCGCGACTGGAGGGGCTGCCCTCGCCAGGATACTCTCGGGACTTGGCCCGTTTCGAACTGGCCCTGGCCCAGGTGTTCGATGAGGCGGAAACCGAGCCCATGACGCCTCAGGCGGTAGCCGCGATTCCGGAAGTGGCCTGGGAACGCGCGCGCCTGACCCCGGTAGCGGCATTCCGGCTCCTCGATCTCGACTACCCCGTCCACATTCATGTCGAAGCGATGAGGCAGGACGCGGGCGCGCCGCGGCCCGCGCGGCGCCGCAAGCGGACCCGTCTGGTGGTCTTTCGGCGGAACTACTCGGTTACCTGGATCGAGCTGAGCAAACCCGCGTTCGGGGTCCTCGGTGAGTTGGCGGCGGGCCAGCCCTTGGGCATAGCGCTCCGGCGGGTTCGGGACGATGGCACACTGTTTCCGGTCTTCCGGCAATGGATGACCGAAGGCCTATTTCAAGCGGTCGCCGTGTAGCCCCGCCGGGGCACTGCCGATCATTAGCGGGAATGAATTGTCCCAACTGCGGCGCAGCTATGTACCTCGAACAGGGGCAGGAATCCCTCCACTGTTCCTACTGTACCTACGCCCATGCGCTCAGTGCTAACTCAGATGGGGTACGCTTACTACCCGGAGAGGTAGCTGATGTGGCGTGCCCGGTGTGCCGGATCAAGCTGCAGCGCGCGATCGCCGGGTCACACGAGTTGCTTTGCTGTCCCGGATGCCAAGGGGTGCTGGTCGCGATGGGGCAATTCATGAAAGTGGTACGAAGGCTGAGGGTGAAGGCACGGACAGCGGCGGACCCATTTCCCGCGCCAGCGGCGAGCGAGCTCGGGAGGTGTATCGATTGCCCTCAGTGTGGGGGCAGGATGAACACATATGCGTACGGTGGGCCAGGAAATATCGTGATCGACAACTGTCCGCGTTGCGCATTGAATTGGCTGGATCATCGCGAACTGGAGCGCGTGGTTACGGCGCCGGACGCAAGCCCCAACGCGGCCGCGTGGGCAACGCCCGACACCAAGGGAATCTCGGCAAGGGGTTTCGAAGGGGAGGATAAGGTCGCGTGAATCCCCTCACCGGGGAAAGATCCAAGTGGGGAATCAGGGGAAACGGACCTAAAGGGGGAGAAACAACTGAGGCAACACCTCGGTGTCCCTTAGGGTGTTTCGCCGAGTTATTTCCGCCGCTGGACATGATGTAATCAAACCCGAAGGATGATTTTCGCGAGGAAGTAGAAGTCCAGCGGGTACCGATCTGGAATCGCGTTCCAACTTGGAACGCGAGTTCGGGACGGCGTGTTTCAGAACAGAATCCTGTGTGGGTGACCATCCATTCCGGGCTCGGTTCAGCGGCTGTTACCGGGCAGTTCCAACGCACTCGAAATACAGGGCCTTCGCCTTCCTGGCGGCGCCGCCACTAGGGGGTTTCCCTTAGGGTGTCTCAGGTTTGGTCCCTAGTTTGCAATAACAAGACTCGCCGGACAACCCTCCCGCTGGTCTTCGTAGTGCCCACCCGCACTGCCGCAAACAAGAATAAAAACACGACAAGGTTGCTGTTCACATGGTCACGAAACGCCTCTCCACCTCCCAGGCCTCCAAACTTTCAACTCGGGACAAGGTCATTCTCGAGCACTTGCCGCTCGTCAAAGCCATCGCGGTGCGGGTTCACGAGAATCTCCCGGTTCACGTCGATCTCGACGATCTGGTCCACGCGGGCATTCTCGGGTTGTTCGACGCAGTCAACAAGTTCGACCCAGAGAAGCAGGTAGCGTTCTCCTCCTACGCCAAACACCGGATCAAGGGTGCCATCCTCGACAGCCTGCGTCAACTCGACTGGGCTTCGCGAGATCTTCGCCGCCGGCACAAGCAAGTGGAGGCGATCACCCGCGACCTCACGGCGGAACTGCAACGCAACCCGACCGACGCCGAAGTGGCCCAGAAGCTGGGTGTGGACGAGAATCGCTGGCGCCAGATGATGGTCGATCTTCGCAACGTCGGATTGATCTCGGCCTCGACCCGTGGACAGGAAGGCGACGATCTACCCCCACCCGACTTCCCAGGAACGCCGGACTTGCAGCCCGACATCATGTGCGCCCGCGAGCAGTTGCGCTCGGCGCTTTCGACGGCGATGCGGACCCTGCCGGAGCGTTATCAGAAGGTGGTCACTCTCTACTACTCGAACGAGATGACGATGAAGGAAATCGGCGGAGTGCTGGGCATCAACGAGAGCCGCGTATCGCAGATCCACAAGTCGGCGCTCGAAAAGATGGCTGTCGCGCTCGAATCGACTGGTATCACGTCAGTCACCGCCTTCGCGGACTGAC
>CADECY010000015.1:0-24538 GCA_902825945.1 uncultured Acidobacteriota bacterium | reverse complement strand
TCGCGGATCCACAAGCTGGCGCTCGAAAAGATGGCTGTCGCGTCCAAATCGGCTGGTACCACGCCGGTCGCGGTCCGGCTCACGCCCCCCGCACGCGGCTTACTCGACCTTGAGCGAGTATGCGGGAATCGCGAGAAACCCGCCCTTGCCCCATAGGACCGGGTCGAAGTGTTCCAGTCCCGCCCGTGTGAGCGCCGCCCGGATCTGACTTCGTGCGGCCAGCGTCAACACCCGGTCGGGCTCTCCGAAGACCTGTTCGAAAATCGACTTGCGTTTCGGATAGAGCACCAGTTCGACCTTCTCCTTCGCATCGATCTTCAACCTGGGCCGCAGCAGGTCGATCGCCTTGTCGAGCCCTCCCAGTTCATCGACGAGCCCGTGCTGCCTGGCGGCGGTTCCGAGCCAGACACGGCCTTCTGCGTAGGGCTCGATCTCCTCGCGTTTCTTCTTGCGTCCCTCGGCCACCCGGGCGAGGAAAGTGCCATAGGTAGCGTCGATTCCCGCCTTCAGCTTGGCACGCGCAGCCGCATCGAGGGGCTTGTAGGCGCTATCGATATCGGCGTTCTTTCCGCGCTTGATGGTCTCGGTTCGGATCCCGATCTTGTCGTACAGCCCCTTGAGGTTGAGCTTGCCGAACACGACACCAATCGAGCCGGTCAACGTGTAGGGGTAGGCGACCACAGGATCGCCCGTCATGGCCATGTAGTATCCACCCGAAGCCGCGATGTCCGACATCGAAATGACCATCGGCTTCTTCTTGCTCAGCTTCCGGATTTCATGGAGGATCTCTTCCGAGGCGATCGCGTCGCCGCCGGGCGAGTCAATGCGGAGGATCACGCCTTTGACACTCACGTCCTCGCCCACGTCACGGAGCAACTTGGTGTAAGGGGCGGCAATGATCATCCCGGTGTCATCGGTGAAGCCCTCCGCCGCGCCTCCCCGATAGATCTCACCTTGACCGGCGAGCAGTGCAATCCTGGTTCCCGTTGAGAGGCCCGCGCTCGACGCGGGAACGCGACTGTAGTCGCGGTGTGAGACCTTCCGCACCTTGTCCTGCTTCAGTTTCTCCTTGACCTCATCGAACATCTCGTCTTCGAATTTCGCGGCATCGACCAATCCGTGCTTCACCGCCTCCGCCGCGAGAAACGGCCCTTCGTCGACGATTGCCCTGACCTGTTCGGGCGTCTTGTTCCGGCTCGCGGAGATCGTGTCGATCAGGTGCCCGTAGATGCCGTCGATCAGCGCTCCCAGCGATTCCCGTGTCTCCGGAGTCATCGCGTCGTGAGTGTAGTTGGTGCCGAAATCCTTGAATTTGCCGGCGTGCTCGATCTCCATCTGGACACCGATTTTGTCGAGCGCGCGGCGATAGTAGCTCAGTTCAGCGCGGATGCCCTTCACATCCATCAGATCTTCCGGCGCGATGTAAACCCGGTCCGCAGCGGTGGCGAGGTAGTAGTCTTTCGTCTGCGGCGACCGCAGGTAGGCATACACGGGCTTTCCGGTTTTGCGAAACCGGGTGACCGCATCCCGAAGTTCCTGGACCTTGCCCCAACCCACCGCGACACCCGAGGGCTCGAGCACCACGGCCTTAATACGGTTGTCGGCCTCCGCCTTTCGGAACAGCTCCCACAGATCGTGCAACGTGAGCGGACTCTGCGACTCGAACATCGGGAGCGGAATCTCCACGGGCGCGATTTCAGGTACTTCACCCGAAAGCTTGACCACCAGTGTCGCGCCATCGGGCACGGAAGGCTTGCGGTCGCCCGCCCGCGCGAGCGCGAACACGAGTACCACCGCGCCGAAACCCGCCAGCAGGAAGCCGGCGATGAGACCGAGAAGGAATTTCTTCATCCGGTTATGCGCCCGTCAGGATCTGATCGACCCGGCGGCTCACATCCGAGAGATAGGTCTTGTCGCCTCCCGACAGCTCCACGGTCGCGCTGCCCCGATAGCCGGTCTCCTTGAGCGCGTTGTAGATTTCCTTCCAGTCGATCTCGCCTTCGCGCAGGTTCACGAATTCGGCCTTGCGCTGATTGTTGTAGAACTTGAAGTCTTTGAAGTGGAGCTTGACGATTCGCTTGCCGAGCACGCGAATCCAGTCCTGCGGATAGGAGTAGAGGACGACGTTGCCAACGTCGAAGTAGGCGCGTACCCAGGGAGTCTTGAACGAATCGACGTATTGGGCGAACTCGAGCGGACTCAGCAGGAACTTGTTCCAGACCTCTTCCACCGCGATGACCACTTTCAGCTTTTCAGCGAGCGGAATCAGTTCGCGGATCTGGCGCTGGGAACGATCCCACGCCTGCTGGTACGATGTCCGCGGATTGACCACGGCCGGCACGAGCAGCGCCGCGTCGGCGCCCCACAGCTTGGCGTTCTCCAGGCTGGTGCGCATAGCCTTCATACTCTTGGCCACCACTTCCGGGTCGTCGGACGAGAGCGGGAACTTCCAGTGGTCGCCATTCATCACCGAATGGATGCGAACGCGCGCGCCATCGGAGGCTCGCTTGATCTCCTCGGCTTCCCTGGGGTCGTCGCACTGATGCGCTTCGACCTCCTCGAAACCGGCTTCGCGCGCGAGTTGAAATCGCTCGGCGTAGCTGAGCGTCTTGGGCAGCATCCCGAGCAATACGGCTTTCCGGATCGGTAACCGGTCACCAGCGGAAACTGACCGGACACCGAGCAGGCCGAACGAAGTTGAGAGAAAGTTGCGGCGGTTCATGGGAATTTCCTACCAAAGGGAATTCTACCGCCTTTCGCTCCTCTCGCCGGGGACGCGGGTTGGAACGCTACGCCATCGTCGGCAGTTTGATGATCTTCTTCTGGATGGCGTACTGAACCAGTTGGGCCTTGTTGTGGATGTCCAGCTTACGCATCAGATTGAACTTGTGAGCCTCCACCGTCTTTACGGACAGGTTGAGATCGCAGGCGATTTCCTTCACCGAATTGCCTTCGGCGAGCATCTTGAGCACTTCGCGTTCGCGGCTGGTCAAGGTCGCAAACCGGGGCATCCGGTTGGCCGACTTGATACGGGTACGAAAATCGTCGACCAGTTGCGAAAGCATGCGCGGACTCAGATAGCTGCCGCCGCGTTGTGCGTCGCGAATCGCCGCCACGAGCTGTCCGGACGGGCTGTCCTTCAACACGTAACCGCTCGCGCCGACCTCCATGCCTTCGACCAGGTAGTCTTCGTCGTCGTACATCGTCAGGAACAGAACCTTGGTCTCGGCCCTGTTCTTCTTGATCTGCCGCGTGGCCTCGAAACTGCTCAGACCGGGCATTCCGATATCCATCAGAACGACGTCCGGACGGACTTCGTTTGCCCGCTCGACCGCGTCTCCGCCGTTGGCGGCCTCGCCGACTACTTCCATGTCCGCCTCGGCGGAGATGAGGGTACGAATGCCCTGCCTGAAGAGCGTGTGATCGTCAGCGAGCAAGATTCGAACTTTTGCCATATGTCTTCCGAGAATCCTTGACCTTTCCCTGTCTATCGCTTTGCGGAGAACGCCTGGGTCTCCGCGATAGCTGATGCAGGGTGATTATTCGCGGTCGGGGTCTTGGTGTTCTTCCCATTCTTCGAGATGGGGAGTTCCACGTAGATCTTGGTTCCCGACGTTTCTCTTGCCGCCACCACGCGTGCCTGTCTGATCTGATCAGGAACGCCTGCCGGCCTGCTTTCAATGAGGCATTTGCCGCCCAGGAGCGCAACACGTTCCCGGACACCCGCCAGCCCGAACGATCCTGGCTTTGCGAGCGCGCTCTCTACACGAAATCCAACACCATCGTCTTCGACAAGCAGCCTCAGTAATCCATCGGCCGAGCCTAAGCTGATGTTTAGGTTGGAACATGAGGAATGTTTGGCCGCATTGTTCAGGCACTCCTGAACCAGACGGTAGGCGATCACTTCGAGCTGTTTCGGTAGGTTGGCCAGTTTTCCGATCTGAAGCCGCACCTTGCAATCGTGCGATTGCCGGAAGCGGTTCACCAGTTGACGGATGGCCGCCGCCAAGCCCAACTGCTCGAGTACCGCCGGGGACAGCGCGGCGATCAGACGCCGCACTTCGACGATGGTTTTCTCGGTCATGTCCCGGACATCGGCGACGCGCGAACGCCAGCGGCGCTCACCTTCCGGAAGCTCGTGCTCGATCATTTCCATCTGCAGGCGGATCCACAGCAAGTCCTGGCCCGTCTGGTCATGCAGTTCCCGGCTGATGCGGCGCCGTTCCGCTTCCTCGACATGCAGCATTCCCTCGGCGAGCGAGCGGATCTGGTGTTGCTGCAGGTCGAGATGCTCGATCAATTGTTGCTTCTCGATCGCCATTCTGCAGCGCTCGGCGGCGGAAGCGAGCAGCGCCTGCTCTCGTGGCAGCCATTCGTAGGGCCGCGCGAAGGCGAACTGAATCACGCCCGTCAGCTTCTTGCCCCGCAGCATAGGAACCGACCAGACGGTCTCGAAATCACCGTTCCAGCGCGGATCGATGGCACCTTCACCCATCTTGCCGTCCGACGTCGCGAACGGCGCTGCGAAGCGTCGCCCGGCGCGCCGCATCACTTCGGTTGGCTTTGCACCCCAACAGGCGCGCTGCGACAGCATTCCCCCGCCGTCCACGAGATAGACCTGAGCCTGATCGGCGCGGCAGAACCCTGAGAGCACCCGCAGGAACCCGTCCATTAGGCCGTCGAGGTTGCGCGATTCGAGCTCCGCCCAGAACAGATCGTAGAAAGCCTGAGTCTCCGCCTCACGAACGTGGTAGTAGGCGTTGTTCACGGTCAGCAGCGTCGTGAAGTGCAACTGCTCTCGCGCGGCTTGGTAGCGGTCACCGCGCGCGGTGAGCTTGCGCCGGAGCACTGGCGTCAGAATCCTCTCATACTCGGCCAACGCGGTAAGCACTTCCGATTGCGTCAGGTTCAATTTCGCCAAGCGGCGTCCGTGATAGGCGACCTGCTCGATGAACTCCGAAGGTGGATTGCCCCGGCCGAACGAGCGCGCGGCCGCGCCAGGTGTAATCGCCGCTAGGGCTTTACGCCGCGACGAGTCATGCCCTAGGGCCTCGAGCCGTTCCTGAAATCGCGCTTCGACCTTATCCCAACCGGGATGAACGGAAGCGGCGACCTCGCTCAGAAGTGCACGTACCCCTTCATGGATACTCTGCACTGTCTCCGCGAGAATCGGTAGGGACTCTGCCGTCACAGTGGGTCTATCGAGCGATTAACGTGTTTGCTTTAGGAGAGTTGTGACCGCATCATGGTGATTCGCCTCAGCCGCCGCCAGCGGCGTTACCCCCATCTTGTTGCCAGCGCGCGGGTTAGCTCCCTGGTCGAGCAGATAACGCACGACGTCGGCCCTGCCCCAGGAGGCGGCGTGATGTAAGGCGGTCGCTCCAGTCGGCGTATCGGGCTCATCGATCACCGCGCCTTTCTCCACCAGAAACCGCACGGAAGCCAACCGGCCCGCGAGCGCGGCCTCGTGCAGTGGCGTAAACCCCTGCTGGCTCTTCTTCTTGAGGTCCGCGCCGCTTTCGATCAGGAACGCCGCGACCTCGACCTGCCCCTTCAACGCGGCCTCGTTGAGCAGTCCGTCCAGGGTCGAGGGTTTTCCCTGCTTGACCAGCACCTTTACCATGTCGAGGTTGCCGCGGAGTACGGCATCTCGCAGCAGCTTGTCTACGTCCAACTTGGCCTTATTCTGAAGGAATACCTCAACCACGTCCGCGTTCCGGGATCGTAGGGCCTCTTCGACCGGTGTGGATCCGCCACCTTTTCCGAGGGGATCGGCCCCCGCCGCCAGCAGCACTCTCACCACGTCTGGGTGCCCCTTGCCCGCCGCCGCGTGCAGCGCCTTTCCCACAAGGGCGCCTTGTCCGAGCAGGAATTTCACCACCTCGGTCTCGCCCTTCCACGCAGCCTCCTCGATCGGTGTCGCGCCGGACTTGTCCGCCGTGTTCGGGTCAAGCCCCTTCGCCAACAGCATCTGGACCACCGGCAAGAATCCACGGCTCGCCGCCAGGTGCAGTGCCGTCGCCCCGGACGAAGACGCCGCCCTCAGGTTCGCTCCGCGCGCCAACAGCAATTCGACGACATCCGGATGGTTGGTGATGATCGCATAGTGCAGCGGCGTCGATCCCCCCTCCTGATGCCGGAGGTTCGGATCGGCTTTGTGATCGAGCAGCAGCCCAGCCATCTTCAGATCGCCCGCCCAGCAAGCATCGTGCAGCGCCGTTCCGCCCAGCGAGTCGCGCGCATTGACAGGCGTGCCCCGCTCGAGAAGCGCCTTGACACGATCATGCTCCCCGGCGCGAACCGCCGAGTGGAGATCGCTGAAGGCGAACCAGAGCGCGAGCAGCCCTGACATCTACTTCTTGCCTTGCCCGGTGATAATCGCGCCCGGCCGTGCGCCCGTGTGTTTGCCCTGATCGAGCACCACGCCCCCGTTCACGATCACGTAGTTCACACCCGTGGCATACTGATGCGGCTTGTCGAATGTCGCGTGATCGATGATCTTGGCCGCGTCGAAAACCGTGACGTCGGCCCATTGGCCTGCCCGCAGGAGTCCACGATCGTAGACATGGATCTTGGCAGCGTTGGCGGACGTCATCTTGCGGATCGCCTCTTCCATCGTAATAACCTTGTCATCGCGAACATAACGGCCGAGCACGCGGGGAAACGTTCCGTAGTAGCGGGGATGCGGATTGCCGCGCGCAAGCGGTCCCTCGGTCGCCACCGCCGTCCCGTCCGAACCGATCGAGACGAACGGCTGCTTGAGGGCGTATCGCATGTCATCCTCGGAGTGATGGAAATAGACCGTGGGCACTGACCCACGATTGTCGATGAGGACGCGGAAGAGCACGTCCACCGGATGTCCGCCGAGAGCCGAGATGACCTCGTTCATCCGCTTGCCCTCGAACTTCTTGTATTCCGGATTCGAGAAATTGACGAGCAGCATCCCTTCCCACGACCCCGTCGCGGTGTAGTGGTTGTACCAGTTCGAACCCGGGATTCCGTTCTCGATCTCGCGCACCAGCCGCTCCTTGAGCGACGGATCCTTCAATCGCGCGATCAACGCATCGCGCCCGCCCTCGTGCGCCCATGGCGGAACGATCGTCGAGAGATTGTTCTGCCCGGCGCGATAGGGATAGACATGGGCCTCGACCTCTTGACCGCGGGCCCGCGCATTGGCGATCGTCGCAACCAGTTCGGGCATCTTCCCCCACAGCTTGTGCTCGGCGATCTTCAAGTGGATGATGTCGACCGGCACCTTGCCGCGCCGCCCGATCTCGAGTGCCTCCGCGACGGCCTCGAATACGCCGAAGCCTTCCGTGCGCATGTGCGTCGAGTAAATCCCGCCGTAGGGAGACGCCGCCTCGCACATCGCGACGAGCGTGTCAGTATCGATCCAGGAACCGGGAGGTCCGCTGAGCGAACTCGCCACTCCGAGAGCGCCCTCTTCCATTGCCTGCCGGACAGTGGAGCGCATGCGGTCGAGCTCTTGCGGCGTCGCGGGTCCGGCCTTTTCTCCGTGAACCCAAGTCCAGATCTGGCTCGATCCGACATAGCTGCCGACGTTCGGCGAGATCCCCTGCTTCATGAGCAGGCCGTAGTACGAGGCGAACGTGGGATATTCCTTGCTCGGAGCGGCTGATCCTCCCTCGCCGAAGATCATGCTGGTGACGCCCTGGCGGATCATTGATTGCGCGTTCCCATCACGGACAACGGTGTCGTCCGAGTGGTTGTGGATGTCGATGAAGCCGGGCGTGACGTGCAGCCCCGTGGCATCGATGGTCCGGCGGGCGGTGACATTGCCGAGCTTGCCGGCCGCGGCGATCCTGCGGTCTTTGATCGCGATGTCGCCAATGAATGACGGATTGCCAGTGCCATCGACCACGCGGCCGTTGCGGATCAGGAGGTCATACTGTTGGGCCGGGGCGAAGGCGGCCAGCAGAAGAGTGAGGGCGGATATGCGCACCATGGAGCAATTATCCAACGGCGCGGGGGCCTGAAAACAAACTGGGGAGTGCTTTTGGCACTCCCCGAGAGCCAAAGTTGGCTTGCAGGTTGAGATGACTCTTCATACTGTACTCGAAAATCGTGGGCCGTGGGGCTCCACTTCCGGGAATCCGGTCAGCAAGCCGGTTCCATCGGATTCGCCTGCCGCGGCGTTGGCGGATGCTCCGGACGCGGAAGGGCAGGATGACAGAAGTCCTGTTCCGCGGAGAACTCGTCCGCGGAACAGGGGAAGAAATCAAGCCCGATCGCTCTCCTCCAGGGATTCCGGCCGCGAGGGAAGGGGCGCTCCGGGCCGCGCGGGTGACGATCGGGCTCAGCCCCTAACATGCAAATTGCGGGCCAGCGTCCCGCCCCGTCTGATCAATGCTTTACATGGCATGGTGGCACCTCCGGCGTCTCGCTGGCGAGACTTGTGTCCGTGGCGAGACGCTAGCGTTTGCGCTCAGGCAAGCGCCGGTACTCGATCTTTCGGAGCGCTCCCTCAGTTCCGTAGGAAGCGAATCCGAGCGGCTTGCAAAGGTCGATGTCGTCGAAACGGAGCCCAATCAAACGTCCCGTGATTTCGAGGTCGATCACGATCGATCCATCGATCCAGGCGCGAATCTTTTCATCGGTCACTTCGAGGCGGAACTCGTACCACCGGCCTTTGACGAAGTCCCGATTGATAGAGGTTTCGTTTTCGGAGGCGTCGTAGCCATCGACGTTCGACAATCCCACGACGTCGCCGCCCCAACCGCCGTTGATCCAGGAGCAGTAGGTGTCACCGGCGGGGAACGTGATCCCGGCGAAAAAATCGTTGCCCTCGAGCCGCGCGGCCTCGAAGCGGATCTCGTAGCCGGACTTCGGAAAGTCGCGCGTCGAGGCGATCCCGGTCATCGCACCCTTGCCGAGCACGAGAGTACCTTCCCGGACTCCGACTTCCCCACTCCGTGGCATCGGGGCTTTCTTCCAGCCGTCCAGAGAGCGGCCGTCGAAAAGCGAAATCCACTCGGCGCAGCGTGCCGAAGCCGACAGGGCCGCCAACAGTGCACGGCGAGTGAGTGGCATCTCCACCATTATGGAACTCCATGTGCATCGCCGCGGGTGGAGGTGCGCGATGTCACCATCCGCGAAGTCCTTGGGCGCGTGGTCCGCCACGCTGGCGCTGGTTTTCAGTGTCACCTACGATATCGGGCAGATCGCGGAATGGCTCGGATGGCTGGGATCGAAGGGCGGACCCGAAAGCATGAGCACACCGCTCGGCATCGCGATTCTGCTGACGCCTTCGCTGCTGCTCGGTCCGTCGTTCCTGCTGGTCATGGTGTGCATCCATGAGTTTGCCGCGCCCGCCCGCAAGGTCTGGAGCCACGCGGCAGTCGCGTTCGCCACGGTGTACCTCGTGATGATCGCGATCAACTACTACGTGCAGCTCACCTGGGTGATGCCGCGCCTGGAGGCCGGACGCACCGCCGGCATGGAACAATTTCTGTTCGTTCCGTTCGACTCGTTCCTGTACGCCGTCGACATCCTCGGCTACAGCTTCATGAGTCTGGCGGCGCTGTTCGCAGCCATGGTGTTCGGGCACGCGGGCAGGGAGCGCACGGCCCGCCGCTTTCTGATCGCGACCGGCGCGGTGCTGCCATTCATCGCGTTACAGATGTACTGGCACTGGTTCATCTGGATCGCGGCGGCGTGGGCGATCGCGTTCCCTGCGGCGATGTGGGCGGTGGGGCGGGTGTTCCGAGAGGCGCCCGAGGCGGGCGAAGCTGCGCGCGCCTGAGTGAATTGGCGCACGTTTCCGGGAACAGTCGAATAAAATGGAAGTGAACGGGGACGTAGCTCAGCTGGATAGAGCACCTGCCTTCTAAGCAGGGGGTCGCAGGTTCGAGTCCTGCCGTCCCTACCAATCGTTGCAAGGGTTCGAGGCGAGGGATTCCTCGAAACGGGCGTGGGCATGGCTCAGTTCGTCTTGCCTCGGGCCAGTTCGGCGCCAATCGGCGGTTCGAGTCAGTCCGCTGCCGAGCGCTTGCTCCGATTCGCGCGTCGCGGCCATAGGGACGCCGGCCATCTCGCGGGGATGAAGTTGTTGGCACTCGAACCGGGCATCCCGATTCTCGCAGCATCAGCAATCACCGGGGGCAGCCTGTTCCCTTTGCAGCCTGCTCCATGGCACCCGCTATTCGGCGCATTCCCGCGACCTTCGTTTTCAGCTACCGGTTATCCGGGACCGAGTTCCGCCGGGCTCCGCGCGTCGCGCTGACTCTCCGACCGCCGACCGCAGGCAAGCGCCCTGCGGCGCCTGACCGGCTCATTTCGCGGATCCACGAAAGTGCGACGCTTCGTATAGCACCAAGCGATGTTGCGGGAAGAGCGCGGCGACGCCCGCCGTGATGCCTCCCACGAACGGGATAGCAAGGGCCGCGTACGGCACCTCTTCACTGTCACAGTCCCGCGCGCAGCCGATGGCAAAAAGGCCCCCCATGACCGCGGCGCCGGCAGCAAAGCCGATCAGCGCCTTCTTCCCCCGCGACCTTCCCATCACCAGCGAGACGCTCGCGACGTCGGCCTTGGTTGTGTTGACAATCCCCTGTCCGGTCATCACCCGGATCGAATTCGCGGTCGCCTGCTCGAATGAACCGGACACCCGCTTCCCCGCGAGATTGCGGACCTCGACCTTGGCGCTCGGCTGTATTGTCTGGAGCCGGTCCCAAGGATCGGAGTGCTGCGCCGGACAAAGGCTCGCGACGCCGAGCCCAAATAAGACGATGCCGTACTTCGAATACGTCATGGGGTCACCTCCCCCTTCGCCGTCGTGGGTAGAGCAATCGCACTACCATCCGGTTCGACGGTCCGATATGTGAGGGTCCAGGAGCCGCCGTGTTCCATCGAATCCCCACGCGTTTGCATGGTGCAGAGTCACTCGGCTAGGCGCGTGTCGTGGGAACGGATGAACGGCCCACTTCAGTCCAGTTACGGAACCGATCGCGATTTGGCACCGCCGGCGAAACGCGTTGCGAGCCCAATGGAAATGGTACTCGCCGGTACGGATGCGGGCGGGGCGGCGGCGCAGGATCGGACGCGTTTCGTGGACATCTGGAACTGACGATGGAGCGGCACCTGCTGTACCGCTCCATCGAGCCGCGTCAGATGCGGCGCCTGCGCGCCAATCGCAGCGCCGCGAGCGAAACGCCGATCAGTGCGAAAGTGGCGGGTTCGGGTGTCGGCACGTGGTGACTGATCGATCCCGGGCCTTGCGGCAGCGGGAGCAACTGCCCTCGGAGGATCGCCGGATTCCGCGAGTCGTAGAGCAGGATGGGGTAGTTGCCCACGTCATACGCTGGCGCGCATGGGCCGCCCAGAGCGCCGTAGTCGGGCGGCGCTTGTGTCAGACAACCTCGGACCTGCATGGGCTGCAGATTGCGCATGGAACGGATCGGCGACAACTCGATCTCGAAAAAGACATCGAAGAAGCTGTCGGCGAAGGCGGGATTGCCGCCCTGCTCGGTGATCAAGCCCGGCGAGTAGAGCGGTCCATCGGAGGCCAGATTGCCGACTCCGTCACCAGCTCGCAGGATCGAGCCGAACGGGCCAGTCTCGTTGATGCTCACCACCTCGCTCGCCAAGGAGTGCGGCGAGCCTGGGCCGAGAAAGATGGTGGTCGAACCGATGAATTGGAGCAAGACGGGCCCCGTTTCGAGCGTTCCGTCCCAATCGAGATCGAGAACGGCATTCACGTTCGTGACAGTGGGAAAAGCGTAAGTTCCGCCGGGGCAGGAATCCACCCAGTGCGGACCTGGACCACAAATCGGCCCCGCCGCGAGCTGCGACGGAGCGTGAACGGTCAACACAACGGCAACGAACGCGCCGTTGAGACGGAGTACTAAATTCCTCATGAGGAACCTCCTGGCCGGATTATACTCTTCCGAATTCACCTGCGAACCGGAGGCTGGTGCAGCGGGGATGCGGTTCACCTCGGCGGGAGCCCGGTGCGAGGTTCAATCAACCGAAAAACGCCCGGATCTTCGGCCACTGCTGCGTGAACCCGATTGCCGAAATCCCGATGTAGAAGATCGAACACGCCACCAGGCCCAGGTTCTGGAACAGCCCAGGCCGCAGCGGCGCGGGCAACAACCGGTTCACCACCACCAGCGTATGCAGCGACGAGAACCCGAGCGCGAAGTTCCACATCACGCCCGTGGCGATGGCGAGCACCAGCGGATTCGGCGTGATCCGCAGCGCGATCAAGCCCCAGACACAGTAGAAGGCGAGGATTGTGTAGTAAACGTACTTCACCTTGTGCCCTTCGAGCTTGTGCATCCGGCTCGACCCGATCCACAGCACGTCCGTCCAGCGGCGAGCGATGTTGTCGAGTTGCGTGACCTGGGTGGGCGCCATGATCAGGAATCCGCACAGCAGCGTGAGGAACCAGAAGATTTGCCCGTGACGCGCGGCGATGGCCTGCGCCGACATCGCGGCCACGGCGTTGCCTTCCACCACCTTCATCCCTTTGATGAATTCGTAGGAGAACATCGCGGGCAGCGCCATGCCGAGGATGCAGCCGGGCGCCCACAGGATCAACTGGTCGCGGCGGATCACATTCAGCCAGCGATTCCAGCGCGCCATTGTTTCCGGATTCAGGTCGAACACCTTGCCCATGTGCGATAGTTCGATCGTGCGGCCGCCTACCGCGCTCGGAATCGCGCCGGTCTGCGCGCCCATGCCCCAGCCCTTGTCGCGAACGTAGTTCGAGAAGGCGCTATTCGTCAATCCGCCGGCTCCAGCCACCGCGGAAAACGCGGCGAGCGTTGCCCAACTGAATTCGCCCGAGGGCAGGCTGCCGAAGCTGAACAGGCCTTTGATGATCTCCCAGCGCGATTCCCAACTCACGAGGAAGATCGCAACCAAGCCGAGGAACGAAAGGATCAGAATCAGCTTGGTCACCATCACGCGTTCGAGCGCGGTGTAAATCTTGCCGCCGAAAATCAGCGGCAGAAACGCGGTGAGGAAGATGCAGTAGCCGAGTGTCCGCACGAACTCGCCGTCACCAACCGTCGGAAGCCGGCCGAGGAGGACCGCGGCGAGCGGAACGGCCGCGTTCGACGACAGGTACGGCCAGACGCCGCCGAACTCGAACATCAGATAGAAGCAGGTCCAGAAGGTAGGCCCGGGCCAGGTCCGGAATTTGCCCACGAAGATCGTCTCACCGGTGTAGAGCGTGTAGCGCATCACCGACAAGTTGTAGGCCACCTGCACCAGGATCGCGACCGTCGCCAGCCAAAGGACTTGGCCGCCGAACTGCGCGGTCACGAGCGGTCCGAACAGCCATTCCCCGCCACCGATGTTGGCACCCACCATGAGGAGTCCGGGCCCGACCAGCGAAGCGATCCGGCGGCGATCGGAGCGCGGCGGCTCCGGAAGCTGATCGGTTTGCCAATCTGGGAAGCGGGCGGACATGAGCCGCTATGGTATCACTGGTCCATGAGCCGCTACCAGCATTTGCTTGAAGAACGCGTGGACTCGACGCTGGTCATCACGCTGAACCGTCCGGCGCGGCGCAATGCGCTTTCGCTCGAGTTGATGCGTGAGCTGATCGCGGCGTTGCGAGAAGCGGGCGCGTCGCGCGAAGTGCGCGCGGTGATTCTCGCGGCTGCGGGCAAGGTGTTCTCCTCGGGTCACGATCTTTCCGAAATGACCGGGCGGACCATCGGCGAGTATCGCGAGTTGTTCGACGTTTGCACGGAGCTGATGACCGCGATCCAGTCGATTCCCCAGCCGGTGATCGCGGAGGTGCAAGGTCTCGCCACCGCTGCGGGATGCCAACTCGCCGCCACGTGCGACCTCGTTCTCGCGAGCACGGAAGCTGCATTTGCGACTCCCGGTGTGAAGATCGGCCTCTTCTGCACCACCCCGATGGTGGCGCTCACTCGCGCGATCGGACGCAAGCGCGCCATGGAGATGCTGCTCACCGGACGGGTGATCGACGCCAGGGCCGCCGCCGAGTGGGGACTGGCGAACCGCGTGGTGGAACCCGGCGAACTGCGCGCGGCTTCGCTCGAACTGGCGCGGCAGGTGGAGGCGGCGAGTCCGCTGACGGTGTCGATCGGCAAACAGGCCTTCTACTCCCAGATCGATCTCGATCAACCGAAAGCGTACGCGTATGCGAAGGAAGTGATGTCGATGAACGCGATGGCGGCGGACGCGCAGGAAGGGATCGGCGCGTTTCTCGCCAAACGGGCGCCCGAGTGGCGCGGCTGCTGATCAGAGTCCGCCAGAGGGAATCACGCCGTCTTCGATCTTCGCCACCTGATCGGCCGTGAAGGGTGGATCGAAGAGCGATCCGTCCTCCTGGAACGCACGGAACAGATCGGCGATGTAGTGCATGCGTTCGGGGAAGTTCGACCAATCGGTCGCGCCGCTTTGCGCGGGGGTGCCGGGGGTCGGGTCCACTTTCTTCAGCTCGGCGGCGAGGTCGGGATTGGCGATCGACGCGAGATCCGGCGGAAACCGTCCGGGAACGTCGCGCGCAAGGCGCAGGACGCGATCGGGAGGAAAGGTGAGCGTCATCAAGTGATCGGTGATCACGATTCGCACCGCTTCCTTCACCTCTTCGGCCAGAGGACGAGTCAGCCGCCGCAAGGGATCGAGACGCGATGGAATCAGCCAGTCGAGCATCCGCATGAACTTGCCGCGGTTCGCCCGCAACCGGCCGAACAGTAGCTCATCGATATCCTCCGCGCGAATGATCGCCCCTTCGAGCGCGCCCTGGATCTGTGGCTGCAGCCGTGTTTGCTCATGGAGTCCTACGAGCAGATTCGCGAGCAACAGTTGCTCGGCCTTCGCTTTGCCGGCCGGCATCACGAGCAGCGGGCGATAAAGCTTGAAGGCGCGAGCGAGCAGATCCTGCCCATCGGGCGGGCCACCCGGCCGCAACGCTGCGAGAAATGCGCTGAACTTCGCATCGTCATCGGCCGCCGCGAGAAATTGGGCGAACAGGAGTCCGATCTCGGCGAACACCTTCTGGTTGCCCACTGACACCTGTTCGCTTGACCGGCGCAACGGTCCGAGTTCGAGCACGATGTCGCGAATGTGCGAGAACAGCATGCCGCGTTCGCCGGAAAGGAACAGGAGAATGTCGCGGAGCATGAGCGGAACCTTGGACGATTGCTCGAGGTGCTCGCGCAGCAGGTTTTCGAGATCCTGACCGCGAATCGTCTGTCCGGCCTGCTTGGAGGCCCAGGTGGCGAAAGTACACCAGTTTGCGCCGCCGGGAATCCGGGCGCGGATCGCGACGGAGAGATCCTGGTAGCACTGCGTGATTCGAAGGTTGCGCACTACCGGGTCCGTACCCGCGGCGATCTGTTGAACTCTTTCGGCGGTGGGCGCCATTTGTACTGATGATACGCCCAGAAGCCCAAAAAGGCGGTGGCGCACGAGAAAAACCTCGCATCCGTGCAAGGGAGAGACCGATTTCGTCGCTTTCCTTATTGAGATGAATTCACCGAGAGTGACGGTGGAACTGCCCGAACACCGATACGACACGATCAGGGCCTTTCGCCAGGAGATTTGCCGCACGGTCGGACTCGACCCTGAGGGACCCGCCGCGGCTCCGCTCCCCTACGCCACCTACCTCTTCGTCTACCCGCCCGCCGGGCGGCCCAGCGAAGTGCCCGAGCCAGCCGGCATGGTCGAGTTCTTCCTCTACGATCAGGCCTTCGACTCGTACGAAAGCGCACCGTACAGTCAGGCGGCCAATCTCGCCGAACTTGCGCCGATAGGGCAGATGGCGCATCTGCGCAGCGTGATTCTGGCCGAGCCGTATCGGAAAACACGCCTATTTCAGTACCTGCTCATGGCCATGGCTTTGACCGCGTTCCGGATGGGCGCGCGGTTCATGACAGCGGGCACCGGAC
Organism: uncultured Acidobacteriota bacterium; assembly: GCA_902825945.1. Classification (GTDB taxonomy): domain Bacteria; phylum Acidobacteriota; class Terriglobia; order Bryobacterales; family Bryobacteraceae; genus SYLY01. The sequence continues at coordinate 8,645 of CADECY010000015.1, read as the reverse complement.
TCCACAACCATTCGATCCTGGCGCTGCACCAAGGCGCGGGGATGCGCCGGCTCGGTTTTTGGACTCCGGAGAATTGCGCCCCGCAGCAATTGTCCCTGCTCGAACTCGAACCGCTCGCCCAGCGGGTGGCGGCCATGAAGCAACTCCGGTTCTTCGAGTTCGAACCGGAACGGCTGCGGGCGCTGCGAGATCGCAGAGCCGCGTAGCGCCGGTCATTGGGCGGAGTCGTGATCGGGGTGAAGGCTGAGGAGCCGAAGGATGTTGCCATTCCGCAGTGCCACCGCCCGCACCTTGCGCGTGACTCGAATCGAGTAGATGCGGCTACCGTCCTTCGATGTGCGGCTTTCGATCAATTCCCACCTCAGGCCCCGGTCGCGATAGATCTCCTCCCAGGTCATCGCCGACAGCTTGACGCACGTGGAAGTGACTGCCTTGCGCTCTTCCTTTCGACTGCAAGCCACTGCTCCTGAAAGATCTCGCTGTTCAGGTCGAGCCGGACCTTCAAAGGCTACTTTCCCCGCCGCGCGCGCCGGGCCAGCTTTGCGAGGTCGGATTCCGCCGGCTCATGCTGAGCAGCCCACTCCAGGGCCCGGTCGAGCGACGCCTTGGCCTCTGGGGGTGTGCAGCCACCGTTCGTTGTCCGGAATCACCTGGGCTGTTTTGATGATCCAGACGCCGCGCTCAGTCGCTTCCACGGTGACGGTTCGGCCCGCGTACTGCTTGCCGAGCGAGATTTGGCCGCAGCTTCCGATCGTCTTCACTTCGAATGGCACGACTACATTGTGGCATGATCGCGCGACCGGCCAGATGCCGGAGCAGCCGCCTTTCGAAAAACTCGGGCACCTTGGGAACTTTCCCCGAGCGCGGCGTGTCTAACGCGAGTAGGATAGGAATCGAGGCACCTCAAAATGGCCGATTCGATTGTCGGTTTCGACTTCAACGCGTGCGCGGGCCGCTGGGCAGCTACCAGCGATGACGTAACGGGATACGACACCGCGCTCGTGGAGGGGCTAAGAAATGGGGACGATTGGGCTTACGAGGCCCTGATCCATCGTTTCCAATCGCCAGTGTACAACCTCATCTACCGCCTCATGAACGATCCGAGCGAGTCCGCGGATGTCGTTCAGGAAGTCTTCATCAAGGTCTTCCGCGGTATTGGCGCGTTTCGGGGCCAGAGCAGTCTCAAGACCTGGATCTACCGGATCGCCGTCAACGAAGCCCACAATCACCGCCGCTGGTTCAGCCGGTGGCGCGGGAATCAGATCGGGCTCGACGAAGAGCAAAGCGACGGCCGCACCTATGAAGACGTCCTCGCCGATAGCGGTCCGTCGCCATTCGACGTGACCGTCGACCACGAAACCAGGACTCGTATCGAAGAGGGGCTCCAACAGCTTCGCACTCCCTACCGGGAGGCGCTGGTGTTGCGGGAGATCGAGGGGCTCGGTTACGAAGAAATCGCCGAAGTGTTGCAGATCTCGCTCGGGACGGTGAAGTCCCGAATTGTCCGGGGACGCGAATTCCTCAGGGCGATCATTTCCGGGAGCGAGAAAACAGACCCGGCGCCACAGTCAGTGGGAGTCTCACATGCAAAGTAACCCCCGCCATGACCTGCGCGCGCTTCCCCGTTTGGAAGCCCCGGCCGACCTGACCGCGCGCCTGCGGATCACCGGTTCACGCGAGGCACTGCGCCGCCGCAGGACGGCCAGCCCAGCCGCGTTTTTCGCCTACTTGGGCCAGGAAATCGCGCATCACACCGACAACTTGATGCGCCCGTTCGCCGTGCCGTTCGCCGGTGGACTCATCTCGTCAATGCTGCTGTTCGCCATGCTCGCGCCGGCGCTAACGATCTATCCGATGGCCGGAATCGATGTCCCCACCGGGCTCGCCACCGAAGCCTCACTCGAGTCCTCGTTCGCCCTCGACTTGGCCTCCAGCACGATCACCGAAGTGATCATCGTCGATGTTTTTGTCGACGAACAAGGCAAAGTAGTTGACTATTGGCTGCCGCAGGGCCAAAATTGGGCGAAGAACCCGATGCTGGTCCGGAACCTCGAGAACGCCTTGCTCACCACCAAGTTCACCCCGGCCACCTTCTTCGGGCAGCCGGCGGCCGGACGCACCCGCATTTCGTTGCGGCGGAGCCAGGTGGAGGTGCGCGGCTAGCGTTTGGGTCAAAAACTCGGACAGCATTTTCTGCGCCGCCCCACGATCCTGAAACGGATCGCCGAGGAGGCGTGCCCTGCCCCCGTTCCCTTGGTCATCGAGATCGGCGCGGGCGAGGGTACACTGACCGAGCAACTCGCCGAACGCGCGTCAAGAGTCATCGCGATCGAGGTGGACCCAGTCCTGGTGGGGAAGCTAATGGCGCGCTTCGCGCTGGATCGGCGCGTGAAAGTCGTGGCGGGAGACGTGCTCGCGACGGACCTCACCCAGTGGGGTCCCGCGGTTGTCGTGGGCAATCTCCCCTACTACATCACATCACCGGTGATCGAGCGCGTGCTTGCCATGGGCAAGCTCCTTCAGCACGCGGTCTTCCTGATTCAGAAGGAAGTGGCGGACCGGCTCACTGCCCACCCGGGCACGCGCGACTATGGATTCCTCACGGTCGCCACGCAGCTTTCCGCCGAGACCAAGACGCTATTCAAGGTCGCGCCGGGCTCGTTCTCGCCGCCACCGAAGGTCGATTCGGCGGTGATCCGGCTGACACCGCGCCGCCGTGAGGGCGACAGCGCGGTCCCCGACCCGACGCCGATGCTCGCTTTCGTCGGGCTCTGCTTCCGATACAAGCGCAAGACGCTTCGAAACAACCTGGGAGGCATCTTTCCGCCGGAAGTCGTGGATGCGCTGCCGGAAGCGGGGATGCGCGCCGAGCAGTTGACGCTCGATCAATTCCGCTCGCTCTATCTGCGTCTCGCTGGTGGCGCGTAGTTTGGACGCTGAATTGCTCTGTCTCCGCTTCGGGGCCACCCGTGAAGCGTCTTCTTCTCTTGCTCGTCTGTGCACTGCTCGGCGGCTTGCTCTGGTTTCATCGTGCCCGCGCGCAGTTCATCGCGGGCGGGGTGCTGGTCAACCTCGGATATCGCCTGCAAGACCCGCTCGAGGACTACGATCTCGCGCATCATGAGGTCACACCCGCCCAGGTTTGGAGCGAATTCCTGGAGCAGAACCGCGAGGCAGCGGCGGTCCGGTCGCGCTGGCCTCGATCTACGCGTCACCCGGTAGTGGCGCTGGTCACGTGCATGGATGCGCGCCTCGACACCAACGAGATCGCCGGCGATACCCGCCGTTACTACTACGTGTTGCGGCTGGCCGGCTCAGCACTGGCGTCGAAGGACGGAGAGATGCTCCAGCTAGCTGTGGCAAATGGCGTGAAGGTGGTGGTTTTCACCACCCACACCGACTGCGCGGCGGAGAAAGTCGCCGCCGATCCCGGCGCGAGCGGTCAGTATCCCGAACTCACCCGGGCCGTCCGGGAGCGACAGGCGCGCTTCGATGAGTTTCTCGCGTTGCCCCTGATTCAGGGGAAGATCAAAGCGAATGAGCTGATCGTGAAGTGGGTGGACCTCGACACGATGAACGAGCGCGTCACTCCCCGCTGACCGCACGGGCCAGGCAGGCTCGGACCCGGCGGAGACTGGAAGATCACAGGCGCGGAACCGGTGGCTTCGCGGCCTTCCACGGGAACACACCTTGCCGCTTCGTCTTGCGGCGAAACACCTTCTCGCCCGCGGTCACGTACAGCGTGTCGAGTTGCGGGCCCGCGAACACCGCGTTCGAGACTCCCCGGCCCTCCGGATTCAGCAACACAGCGGACGTTCGTCCGGCCGGATCGTTGATCTGCACACCGAGCCGCGTCGCTACGTACAGGAAGCCTTCGTTGTCCACTGTGAAGCCATCGGCGCCCGAGCGCATCGTGCCGGCGTCCACCTCGTCTTCCATTTCAAGCCGATGAAAAGCGAAGCCGTGAGCAAGCGAACCGTCCGCCTGAATCTGGAACGACCAGACCCAGCGTGTGTGCATGTCGGCCACCATGAGCAGCGAATGGTCGGGAGAAATGCGCACGCCGTTCGGGAATCCGATGCCCTCGTGCACGACGCGCTTCTCGCCACCCGGGCTGACGAACCAAACCTTCTTCTCGCGCGGCTCGGTGAAGTAGATTCCGCCCTTCGCCGTGATCGCGAGATCGTTCGAGCCCATTCCCTCCGCGATCACCGACTCCTTGCCCGCGGCGTCGTAGGCCACGATCCTCTTGCGTCCGTTCTGGCAGGCGAAAAGCCGCCCGTCGGGCCCGAACATCAGCCCGTTGGCTCCGCCCGTGTCCTCCTTGAAGACACTGACCTTGCCGGTCGCGTGTTCGATCCGGTGAATGAGACTGTTCGGAATATCGGAGAAGTAGACATCACCCCGAGGGTCCACCGCCGGACCCTCGGTGAATTTGTGTCCGGCGCTCACCTGCTCCCACTCCATCTCCTGATCGACGAAACGCGATGCGAAAGACTTCGTGGATTTGGCGATCGGCTTCGACCAGTCATACCAGACCCAACGCAGCGCCTCGGGCATCAGCGGACCGCCGTGCTTGGAATTGTGTGCCTCGGTCCCGACCACCAGCCGCGCGTCGTACCCCGCGCCGTCGAGCGCCGCGATCATGTCCCAGTTGCTTTGGATGTTCTGGTCGCCGGTTCCGTCCTGCAGGAAGATCCGCAGCGGCTTACCCTCGAACTTGCGGACCTGTGACGGCAACACCAACGCGCCACGTTGATGCGTGAACCCGCCAATGAAACTCACCACACGGCGGAAGACATCGGGCCGGTGCCAGGCAGCTGTAAACGAGCAGTTGCCGCCGGACGAAGAACCCGAGATCGCCCGCAAATTCGGATCGTTCGTCAGGTTGTAGCGCTTGCCGATTTCCGGAATCACCTCCTCGCCGAGGAACTTCGCGTAGCGGCCGGTGACGGCATCGTACTCATAGCTGCGATGGAAGCGGGCCTGCTGGTCGGGTCCGGTCGCGGGCGTGGTTCCGGGACTGATCAGGATCGCGATCGTCACCGGCATGTCACCCTTGTGGATCAGGTTGTCGAGCACGACGGGCACGCGAAAGGCGCCGTTCTCGTTGACGAACGACGATCCGTCATTGAACACCATCACGGCCGCGGGCTTCGATGCATCGTACTGCGCCGGCACGTACAGCCAGTAGTCGTGAACGGTGCCCGAGTAGACCTTGCTCCCGGTGAACTGATGCTTGGTTACGGTGCCCTTCGGCACTCCGTCCTGCCGGAAGGAGTCCGGCCCGTACTTGTACTCTTCGGCGGGCAGCAGCGGCGCGAAGGCGAGCGGAAGAAAGGTGCGGCGAAGCATTGCTCCATCATAATGCGGGATGCGGGCACCCGCTGGGTCATGCCTCCGGTGAAGACGGAGCGATGGCGAAGATGGATGGCGAACTCGATCGGAGAGCTCGGGCGACGGGCGAGTTCATGAGCCCGGTCTCAACGCCCAGCACCCCGATCCCATGGCGGCAAGAACCGCCAGGGCAACTGGATCGACCCCAACCTCACCGGCCAGCAAATTGAGAACGCGTGCTGCGAGGTGGACGCTGCGATCGAATGCGTCCTCGAGCATCTCGGAATGGGGGCATGTGGGTCGGCGACTGCTATCCCGTCGTAACACCCATTCCGAGCCCACTGCTACCGCACGCATTCGCGCGGAACGCCGGAAAGCGAAGGATCATGTGCGTTCACGCGGTGAATGCCCCTTCACCCGGGCCTACATCCGCGCCAGAAAATGTGTGTCCAACGCCCCCGCTTGAAATTCCGGGTGCGCCATGATCTTCTGGTGTAGCGGAATCGTGGTGTAGATCCCTTCGACCACGAACATTTCGAGCGCCCGCTGCATCCGCTGGATCGCCTCCATCCGCGTGTTGCCATGCGTGATCAGCTTGGCGACCAGCGAATCGTAATAAGGCGGAATGACGCCGTCCGTGTAGGCAGCCGTATCGACGCGCACGCCGATTCCACCGGGCACGTTCAGCCCGGTAATGCGGCCCGGCGACGGCGTGAATTTCTCCGGATGCTCGGCGTTGACGCGGCACTCGATCGCATGACCCCGGATCGTGATATCGGACGGCAGGATCTCGGACAGCTTGTATCCCGCCGCTACCAGGATCTGCGACTTTACCAAGTCGACTCCAGTGACCAGCTCGGTCACCGGATGCTCGACCTGAATGCGTGCATTCACCTCGATGAAGTAGAGGTTGCCGGTCTCGTCCATCAGGAACTCGACCGTGCCAGCGTTCGTGTATCCCACCTCGCCCAGCGCCTTCTCGAGCCGCGCGGCCATGGCGACCCGCAACTCCGGGGAAACAGCCGGCGACGGAGCCTCCTCCACGAGCTTCTGGTGGCGGCGTTGAATCGAGCATTCGCGCTCGCCGAGCACCTTCACGGTGCCGTGTTCGTCCGCGATCACCTGGAACTCGATGTGGCGCGGACGGCCGATGAATTTTTCGATATAGACGTCGGAGTTCGAGAACGCCGCTCCCGCTTCGGTTTGGGCCTGCGCGAGCAGATCGGGCAGGTCGGACGGCGTGGCGACTACTCGCATACCGCGGCCGCCACCGCCGGCCGAAGCCTTCACTAGCACCGGATAACCAATCTTTTCCGCTATCCGGATGGCTTCTTCCGCCGAATCGATGACTCCGGGCGACCCCGGAAGAATCGGGATTCCCGCCGCGCTCATTGCCTTGCGCGCTTCCTGCTTGAGCCCCATCAGCCGCGTCACGTCCGGTTTCGGACCGATGAATTTCAACTGCGACATTTCGCAGACTTCGGCGAATTCGGAGTTTTCGGAAAGGAATCCGTAGCCGGGATGGATGGCATCGACGTTGGTGATTTCGGCCGCGCTGATCACCGACGGGATATGCAGATAGCTGCGCGCGCTCTTCGCGGGCCCGATACAGACGGCCTCGTCGGCGAAACGCACGTGCAACGAATTGCGGTCGGCTTCCGAGTAAACGGCCACCGTCTTGATGCCGAGGTCCTTACAGGCGCAGATCACACGGAGCGCAATCTCGCCGCGGTTGGCGATCAGGATTTTTCTGAACATCTTAGAGCGGCTTGATGCTGAACAGGGCTTCGCCGAATTCGACGGGCCGGCCGTTTTCGACCAGCTTGGCGACCACCACGCCGCCGATCTCGGCCTCGATCTCGTTCATCAGCTTCATCGATTCGATGATGCAGAGCACCTGTCCGGGTTGAACCGTGTCGCCCACCTTGACGAAGGCCGGTGCGCCCGGCTTCGGGCCGTCGTAATAGGTGCCCACGATCGGTGCCTTGGCGAAGACGAGGGTCGGATCGGCGGTAACGGCAGCGGGTGTGGCGCTCGTTACGGCCGCGGGGGCGGCTGCGGCGGCTGCTTGGGCGAATACCGGCTGCGGCGCCGCGTGCAGGACGATCTCCTGTCCGCCGTGCTGCGCCAACGAGCGGCGAATCCGGATGCGGTTGCCTCCACGTTCGAGCTCCAGTTCGGCGATGCCGGTTTCATTCGCAAGTTCAATGAGTTGTTTGATTTCGTCGATTGTCATTGTGGGGGGCGCTGGCCGATCCGGTCAGATCACCAGCAGTTCCTTTGAAGTGGGAGTGAGGATCTCGCATCCGTTCCCGGTCACGAGCACCGTGTCCTCGATCCGGATTCCTCCGAATCCTTCTATATAGACACCTGGCTCGATCGTAATCACCATGCCTGCCTTCAATTTCGATCCGTGGCGTTTGGCAATTCGCGGGGGTTCGTGAATTTCCAGGCCCAAACCGTGCCCAGTGGAGTGCACGAAACGCTCCGCCAGCCCCGATTTCGCCAGTACGTCCCGCGCAGCGCGGTCCACTTTGACCGTACTGACCCCCGGCCGAACCGCATCGATCGCGGCAAGTTGCGCCTCGAGCACGGCCCGGTAGTACTGCTTCGCCTTCCGCGTGGGAACTCCCGGAAGAACCATACGAGTCATATCGCTCGCGTAGCCCTCACAGTGGGCTCCCATATCGATCAATAATAGCTCATTCGCCAGGATCGGATCGCCGCTCGGATGCGCGTGAACCCACGCCGAACGCGGGCCCGACACCACGATGGTCTCGAACGATGCCCGTTCGGCGCCAAGAGTTCGCATCTGGAACTCGATCTCCGCGGCAAAGAAGTTCTCCGAAATCCCGGGGCGAAGGTGCTCAACCGCGTGCTCGAATGCCTCCGAGTTGATCCGAACCGAGCGGCGGATCTTCTCGATCTCATCGTCCGACTTCACCGTCCGCAGCTCCTCGACCAGCCCGCCCGCCGGAACCATCCGCGTTTTTTCGAGGCCCTCCGCCAGCACGGCGAGCATGTCGCAGGTGAGCCGGGTGGCCTCGAATCCCAGTTTGCTGAATCCAAACCGGCGCAGCCGCGGCAGAATCGTGTGAAAGAGCGAGCCTCTCTTGTAGATCGCCACGCGGCAATCGGTCTCGGCCGTCACCTGGAGTTCGTAGCGTGGATCGGTCGCGATCAGACTGATTCCCGGCGCCACGAGCAACAAAGCGTTGCTCCCGGTGAATCCGGTGAGGTAACGGATATTGGGAAGGAACGAGACGAGAATCGCCTCGGGCCGGACCTTGGCGTCTATCGCCTCGAGC
>CADECY010000014.1 GCA_902825945.1 uncultured Acidobacteriota bacterium | reverse complement strand
GTTCGAGGATCCGCGAAAAGCCCTCGCCCGCGCAAACCTGTTCGATATCCAGACCCGCGCTACGCGGGCGCGACGCCATCGGGCGCCCGCGGGCATGGTCGATCAAGATGCGCCGCATCATTTTCGACGCGGTAGCCAGGAAATGAGCGCGGTTCTGCCAGGAAACCGATTCCTGGCGAACCATGCGCAGGAAGACCTCGTTGACGAGCGCGGTCGGTTGCAGGGTGTGATCCTGCCGCTCGGAGTTCATCCGGACTTGCGCCACTCTCCGCAGTTCAGGATAAATCAGAGCAAACAGGCGGTCCCGAGACTCGGGTTCACGCAAGTGCGCGAGAAGCTGGGAAACCTCCTCGCTATCGGGCGGGGAGGCCGAATCCGGACGCTGCATTCGATTCCTGAGCCAGTGAGCAAGAGATTCAAAGAGCATATCACGGGCCTGGGAATCGGTCTTGAGCGCTCCGGCAGCCTCGGCGCGATTCAGCAACGAGCGGCGTTCCGCCCGAGCCGAAGAGCGATCAGCGCGGCCGCCGTGAGTACGAATGTCGATGGTTCCGGCACCGCGCCGCCCCCGCCGCCGGCAGTGGTCACTCCGCAGCCATCGCTCGAGGTGCCATCGTTGACCGTGAACTGCACACAACTGAAGTTGGCCGGCACGGTGTTGCCGGTCACGCCGAACGCCGGTCCGTGACTCTCCCGGAACAGCGTATGTCCGGTATAGCCGGATAGCACTTGGATTCCGTCCACCCAGAGACCGGCACGCTGCGTGGCAGGGTCGTACCGCATGTCGAACAGGTGATAGGCGTTTCCGGAGAACGTGTGTTTGAGCGCCGGATTCGAGCTGTCGGACCACATGCTCAGGCCCACCCAGCCGTTGGTGCCGTCGAACCCGAAGGAAATGTCGAATCGATTCGCCAGAGTCCCCGGCACATCGAGAAAAATGTAGCCGGTACTGGAACTGGCGGTGGGAGAGCGCGCGATGCCGCGCAGGCTCCAGCCGTTGCTGAACGCACTGGACCACTGTTGGGATGTCAACGTGTCATACCAGTATCCACAGCAATTGTCGCCGGTCATTTGCCAGGCGCTCACGCCGCCGTCATTGATCAGCGCGCCGGACAGGACGCCGCCATTCGGAGTCCACCCTTGCGTACCGGGCGCGCCCGATGTCGCGTTGTAGGACGAAATCACAGCGGCGCTCGACAAGGCGGCGCCCGCCGCGATGAAAAAGGTCAGTTTTCGGATCAAGTTGTCTGTCTCCTCGCACCAGTAGCGTACTCAGCGGGGAAATGGTGACATCGAGAACGTTTTTTTCGCAAAGCTCTTCCGCTGGAACCTCCAACGGCCTCCGAGCTCTCGCTCTCCAGCCGAGGTCGGTCCACAAACGAGCCGCCCACGCGACTGCATTACTGATTGCCGCGCTCCCGCCTGATACAGGCAGGGCTCATGAAATGAACGATTGGGAGACAGCTTCGGCGTGACTCAGCTTGCCGACCGCGAGCGGCCAGGTCCACTCGATAGCGGAACCCTCGCCCGTGACAGCACCTCGAGGATCGAACTCTTGCCGGATCCGTTCCGGCCCATCAGAAACACGAAAGATCCGCACTTCATCTCGAAGTTCACGAATCCCTTGTAGTTACGGATGTAGAGCCGCTCGATCACGCTCGTGCTTGTTCAGGCCGGATTCACCGGATCGAGAATGCAGATGTCGGGCAGGTTGCGGTAGTCTTCGGCGTAGTCGAGTCCGTAGCCCACCACGAATTCGTCGGGAATCGTGAAGCCGACGTACTTCACTTGCACTGGCCGCATCCGGCGCGACGGCTTATCGAGCAGCGCGGCGATCTGGATCGAACGCGGACGCCGCTGCTGCAGCACATGCGCGAGATAGGTGAGCGTGACCCCGGTGTCGACGATATCCTCGACGATCAGCACGTCCATGCCTTCGAGCGACATGTCGAGATCCTTGGCGAGTTTTACTTCTCCGGACGATGTCTTGCCACGGCCATAGCTCGACACCGCCATGAAGTCGAACTTTACCGGCGCGGGCACCGCGCGAACCAGGTCGGACAGGAAAATGCAGGCACCCTTGAGGATTCCGACCATGTGGATCGTTCCCGAAGGATAGTCTTTCGCGATCTGTTGTCCCAACTCGTCGATCCGTTTCCGGATCACCTCGTTCGAAATGAGAACACGAGTCTTGTACTGCTGCTGATCCTGCTCCACGCCTTCCCCCGGTTAGTCTGCTTTCCTGATTCTGTTGCTGGGCGGTCCGATATGAATGTGCGCCGCCGTGGATTGTCCCTTCACCGCACCACGAAACGCGAGGTAGGGCACCTTCATGTTCTCGAGCAGTTTGCGCAGCCAGACGCCTTCCTTCGAGTCGGGCTGCACGCCGACGTCGACCCGCCCGGTGTGATCGAAGCCCATCGACTTGTGCAGCTCCGTCTCGCCGCGCGCCGACACCGGAAGGGCCATGCCGAAATGCCGTTCAAAGGCGGCTTCGACTGCGCGAATCTTCCCGAACGATGGCACGCTGCCCTCGCCCGCGAATCGCTCCGAGATCTTCGGCGCCTCTGGCGCGTCGTCTTCCGCGTGCCCGAACTCGACCGCGGTGTGCTCGGCGCGGACCATCTGCGTCAACTCGTCGAACAGCTTCAGCCGGGCCACCGTCATCGCGTGGACGCTCTTGGCGCGCTCGGCGTCCGCCTTCAGCGCGTCGAGGCTCGAACGCGGCCGGACTTCGAGCTCTACCAGCTTCGCCGCTTCCTCCACCTTGGCCTCGCGCCGCTTCCACTGACGTTCCGCGGCGGTGATCATCGCGCGGGCCTGCGTCTCGGTCATGTCTTCGAGCCCGAGCCGGCCGTACAGCGTCCGGCGCAGGACGGTGTTATCCTCAGCCTCCTGCATGTGCGCCTGAGCCTCGTCGAGCGCCTTACGCGGCAGCGCACCCGCTTCCACCATTTCACGGACGCGGTCGGTTTCGATCCGCGCCTGAGCGGCCTCGGAATCCTGCGCCCGGGCACACAACGAGCCGGCGAGCCAGAGGCAGGCGGCCAAGCTAAAGGGCGAGCGCATCCTTACCGATTGTAGTACGCCGCCTGTTCCACGCCCGGCGAGCCGCAAGGGCGAGTCCGCTGGCGAGGATCAGTGCGGAGGTGGAAGGCTCCGGGATGCGGGTGGGTGTAAACTGCGAAGCGCGACTTCCCACCAGCCGGAAGAGGTCACTCTGGTCCCACGCCACCGCGACCAGCAGCCCTGACTCGATCAGATTGTCGCCGAGATCGCGCCGCTGGACGCCACGGAACAGGATTGCGTTGCCGGCTGCGTTGATGTGTACCGGATCGGCGAAGAACAAGTCGTAGTACCCGCCTGGGCCGAAAACCATGCCGAGCCGGGAGGAAAAGGCGTCGAGGTTTCGCGCGTCCTTCAGGAAGAAAGACCCGGGACCTTCGCGCCAGGCGATGATGTCGGTGTCACTGAGATCGTAGGGCCAGAAATCGGGCATCACGCCGGAACTGCCCATCGAATCTGTGGTGCCGTCCCAAAAGTGCAGACGGAATCCGCCGATCCAGATCGCACGGCCGGACTCGTTGGTGATCGCCCCGGAGGGAACCGGTGGATTCGGCGCTGCGACCGGACTCCGCGCAAAGGCGGTCACGCAGTCGTACTCGCGACAGTCGTAGCCGATCGGCGCGGAAGCCAGCGGGAAACAAGGCAGGGAGAGCAGGAACAGGCGATGCATGAGAACTCCTCGGTGGGTCCCAGGCACCACCACTTCCTTGGATACCATGATTCGTTGGGAAGCCGCGACCCTAGCCGATGTAGTACGATACGCCTCAGGGAGACCCGTTCGTATCGCAATCAAGAAAATCGCGCCCGTCAAAGCCATCAGGAAAGCCGCTGTATCGAAATCAGCCGCGAAATCGCCGAGAAAGAAGGCGGCGCCTCCCCCCGAACCAGCCGCTCCCAACCCAACCTGGCTCACCTGCGTGAGAGCTGCGGAAGACAAGAAGGCGTTGAACATCCGGGTACTGGACCTGCGCCCGGTCACCACCTTCGCCGACTTTTTTGTCATCTGTAGCGGCACCAATCCGCGCCAGAATCAGGCGATCGCCGATGAAGTGCTCGGCACGATGAAGGCTCGTGGCGAACGTGCCAATTCCCTTGAGGGCTACGACAACGGCGAGTGGATCCTCATCGATTTCGGCGACATGGTGGTCCACGTGTTCGACACCAAGTCGCGAGCCTACTACGACCTCGACCGTCTGTGGCGCGACGCTCCGGAGGTCGCCATTCCCGCGGCGTGAGCCGCTACTACACGGCGCTCGCGGCGGCGTTCGTGCGCGGCCATCGGCCCGAGACGATCGCGCTCACCGATGAAGAAGCCGTCGAAGCGGGACTCGCCTTGGGTCTGCGTCTCCACAAGTTCAAGCGAACGGAACTGGAGCGGGTCCAACGGGCGATCGGGATCCTGCGTTCGCTGGCACCGCTCCGGTTGCTCGATATCGGCAGCGGACGCGGAGTTTTCCTATGGCCGTTGCTCGACGCGTTTCCGCATCTCGACGTGATCGCCACCGATCTCGACGCGCGCCGGTGCTCGAATCTGATGGCGGCCCATCGCGGCGGCATTGATCGATTGCGAGTGATTCGCATGGATGCGCAGCGGATGCCGCTCGCGGCCGATTCGGTGGACACCGTCACGATGCTCGAAGTGCTCGAACACATGCCGGATCCCGAATCGGCCGCGAAGTGCGCGTTGCGAGCCGCGCGGCGGGCGGCGGTTTTTTCCGTGCCCTCGCATGAGGACGACAATCCGGAACATATCCAGCTCTTCACCAAGCCGAGGCTCGAGAAGATGTTCCGGGAGGCGGGCGCGCGGAACGTGCGATTCGAGCCGGTGTTGAATCACTTTCTCGGAGTAGCGGTGAAGTGATCGCCATCCACAAGTATCCGCGCACACGGCACATCGAAGGCTCGCGCCTTCAGCGCGGCGATCAGGATCTGTCGCAGGTCAGTCTCGCGGAACTGGCCGGAATTCCGCTCGTGATCGAGGAGAAGGTCGATGGAGCCAACTGCGCGGTTTCGTTCACCGAAGATGGCAAACTGCTCTTACAGAGCCGCGGACACTACCTCACGGGCGGCGCTCGCGAGCGCCACTTCGACCTGTTCAAGCAGTGGGCGGGCGCGCATCAGCGCGCTTTTCACCAGGCTCTCGGCGCGCGCTACGTGATGTACGGCGAATGGGTCTACGCCAAGCACACGATCTTCTATGACGCGCTGTCGCACTATTTTCTCGAGTTCGATGTGCTCGATCGCGAACGGGAGTGCTTTCTTTCGACTCCGGCGCGGCGTGCGCTGCTCGATGGATTGCCGGTCGCGTCCGTGCCGGTAATCGGCGAGCGTGTGTTTCGCGACGCGGCGGAATTGGCGAGCCTCGTCACCGTCTCGGCCTACAAGAGCGCGGCGTGGCGCGAATCGCTCACAAGGCAAAGCGCGGCGCTCGGGCTCGATACCGCGCGGACGGTGGAGAAAACGGATCTGAGTCCATTGATGGAAGGCCTCTACTTGAAGCGCGAGGAAGAGGGCGTCGTGAGGGATCGCTTCAAGTGGATCCGCGCGAGCTTTCTCACGGCTGTAGTGGAATCGGAGAGTCATTGGCTTGCGCGCCCGATTCTGCCGAATCTGTTGCGCGACGGCGTGGACCTGTTCTCGCGATGAGCCCGTTGCTGGAGTTCGTTCCGCGCGCGCCTGGCTGGCGTCTCGATTGGGACGGGCTCGTGCGAGCGTTCGCCTGGCTCGAACCGTTGCGCGGATGTCCGCAGGATCCAGTCCATCACGCCGAGGGCGATGTCTTCATCCATCTCCGAAGGGTGCTCGAGGAACTGGCGGCGCTTCCCGCCTGGCGCGCCTCGAGCGAGCCTGATCGCGCGTCGGTGTTCGCGGCGGCCGTGCTCCACGATATCGCGAAGCCTTCTTGTACGCGCGAGGAAGCAGGCCGCATCACGAGCCGCGGACACTCGGCGCGCGGCGCAATCGATGCACGGCGGATTCTCTGGGAGATGGAGACGCCGTTCGAGACGCGCGAGCGGATCTGCGGCATGATTCGCCACCATCAGCTTCCGATGCAAGGGATCGACAAGCCAGACCTCGACCGGGCGATCTTCCGCGCAAGCCTGTCTACACGTTGCGACCTGCTGGCGATACTCGCCGAAGCCGATGCGCGCGGACGCATTTGTGCCGATCAGACGGGACTGCTCGAACGCATCGCGCTCTGGCGCGAATACTGCGCCGAGAAGAACTGCCTCGACCGTCCACGCACGTTCGCCTCCGATCACAGCCGCTTCCTCTATTTCCGGCTCGACGATCGCGATCCGGATTATCACGCCTTCGATGACACCGCCTTCACGGTGACGATGATGGCCGGACTCCCCGGCGCGGGCAAGGATAACTGGATCCTCCGCAACGCCGCCGCGCTTCCCGTGATTTCGCTCGACGCGATCCGGCGTGAGACGGGAGCCGCCTCGAGCGGCGATCAGGGCGCGGTCATCGCCGAGGCTCGCGAGCGGGCTCGCGTACTGCTGCGCCTCCGTCAGCCGTTCGTGTGGAACGCGACCAACCTGAGCCGCGACCTGCGCCGTCAGCCGATCGATCTGTTCGCAGCGTATGGAGCGCGGATCGAGATCGTGTACGTCGAAGTGCCGGCGGAGGAGTTGCGGATGCAGAATCGCGCGAGAGAGCATGCGGTTCCGGACTTTGCGATCGAGCGGATGCTCGAACGTTGGGAGGTGCCGGATCTGACGGAGGCGCATTCAGTCCGGCTCGCGTAGTCAGCCATACGCTCTAGCGCGTCCGCCGCGAAGAGCTCCACTTTCCCTCCGCTATATCATGGAATCGATGCCGCGTTGGTTTGCCGTGCCCGCCCTCGCCGCGCTTTGTAGCGCGCAAGAGGGAGCCGAGTTTTTCGAGAAGAAGATCCGCCCCGTGCTGGCGGAGAAGTGCTTCCAGTGCCACTCCTCGAAGCTGAAGGCGCCGCTCGGTGGACTGCGCATCGACACCGCCGAGGGGCTGCGCAAGGGCGGCGACACCGGACCCGCGATCGTGGCGGGGGATCCCGCCAAAAGCCTGTTGCTCACCGCGATCGGCTATCAGAAGCTCGAACTGAAGATGCCGCCCACGGGCAAGCTGCCCGATGACGTGGTCGCCGATTTCCGGAAGTGGATCGAGGCGGGTGCCATCGATCCGCGCGCGGAGGCACCAGCGGTTACGGCTCCGAAACCGGGCGCGATCGATTGGACAGCCGCGCGGCAGTTCTGGGCCTTTCAGCCGATCCGAAAAGCCGATCCGCCTCCCGTGGACGACAGCGCATGGGCCTCGGGTCCGGTGGACAGATTCGTGCGGGCCAAGCTCGAGGCGGCGAAGTTGAAACCTGCTCAGCCCGCGGACAAACGCGTGTGGCTGCGCCGCGTCACCTTTGACCTCACGGGACTTCCGCCCACGCCCACCGAGATCGCCGCCTATTTGAAGGATACTTCCGGCGGCGCGGAGAAGACGGTTGTTGAGCGCCTGCTCGATTCGCCGCATTACGGCGAGCGCTGGGCCCGCCACTGGCTCGACTTGATGCGATTCGCCGAGACGAACGGCCACGAGTTCGACAACAACAAGCCCGACGCGTGGCGATACCGCGATTACGTGATCCGCGCCTTCAACCAGGACGTGCCCTATGACCAGTTCGTGCGCGAGCACGTCGCGGGCGACCTCGCTCCAGCCAAGCGCCGCAGCCTCGACGCCGCACACTGGGATTCACCGCTCGGCACCAGTGTCTTCTGGTTCGGCGAGGTACTGAACAGTGCCACTGATTCGGTGAAGTCGCGCGCGGACGCGGTGGATAACCAGATCGACGTGATGAGTAAGGCCTTTCTCGGCCTCACCGTCTCCTGCGCGCGTTGCCACGATCACAAGTTCGACCCGATCCCGACCGCCGACTATTACGCGCTCGCCGGAATCATGCACTCCACAGGGCTCCGCGAGGCTGTTCTCGATTCGCCCGAACGCGCGGCGGCGATCGAGGCACGCGCGGCCAGGATCGCGGCGGTGAACGAGCGGATCCGCGAACTGATTCCTCCGCCGCCGGACGGAGCCAAGCCGGCACGCCCGGAGGGGAAGCCGCGTCCGAGCGACGTGGTCTTCGAGGATTTCGAAGGCATCGGCTACGAGAACTGGACGGCGAGCGGCGCGGCTTTCGGCAATGCGCCGGCCCACCGGATCGCACCGAACCAACCCCTGCGCGGATACGCGGGCGAGGGCATCGCGAACTCGTTCGGCCCAGGCAGTGAGCGGCTCGCGGGCTCGCTCACTTCGCGCAAGTTCGTCATGCCGAAGCTGTGGATCCACATCCGCATGTCCGGGACCTATCAGGAACGCCCGCTCCAGGACAACGCGCCCGTGCGCGTGACACTCGTGGCCGACGATCACAAGAGTCAGAACATTCTCCCCTCTGGCAAGCCCGGATTCGAGTGGAGGAGCGTCCGCATGACGAAGGAGATCGGCCGGATCTGTTACTTCGAAATCGTCGACCGGTCGCAGAACGGCCACATCGCGGTGGACAAGATCGTCTTCTCGGACGAGTCGAAGCCGCCGGCCGATCCGAGCGCGAACAATGACGCTCCGCTGCGGGCCGAGGATCTGGTCACCGATCGGAAGCTCGCCGCGCTGCAAAGCGAGCGCGCGAATCTCGAACGCGATTTTCCGGAATCCGCCTTCGGCACCATCGCGCGCGATGAGTCTCCGGGGAACGCGAAGCTGCACATCCGCGGTTCGCACAAGAATCTCGGCACCGAGGTCGAGCGCGGATTCCTACGTGTGATCGCGGGCGAGAATCAACAACCGGTGCTCGCCGGAAGCGGGCGCATGGAGCTGGCGCAGTGGCTCTGCGATTCAAGCAATCCGCTCACCGCGCGTGTGATGGCGAATCGCGTTTGGAAGCACCATTTCGGCCAGGGCCTGGTGAGCACGGCGGATAACTTCGGCAAGACCGGTGAACGGCCGTCGAATCCGGAACTGCTCGACTATCTCGCATCGGAGTTCGTCGAGAGCGGATGGTCCGTCAAGCAACTCCACCGGACACTCGTGCTTTCGAGCGCGTATCGCATGTCGAGCAAACCCGATCCGGCGGCGGTGAAGCTCGACCCGCGTAACAGCCTGTTGCATCACATGCCGGTGCGCCGGCTCGAGGCCGAAGCGATCCGCGATTCAATCCTCGCGGTGTCCGGCCAGTTGGATCGCACGCTCTACGGTCCGAGCGTGATGCCGCACATCAGCAAGTATCAGGATGGACGCGGCAAGCCGAAATCGGGCCCGCTCGACGGAAAAGGCCGGCGCAGCCTCTACATCCAGGTGAGGCGGAACTTCATCACGCCGATGTTCCTCGCGTTCGATTATCCGCTGCCGATCTCGACGATCGGCAATCGCGGATCCTCCACGGTTCCCTCGCAAGCCCTCCTAATGATGAACAACGAGTTCGTCGCCAGGAGCGCGGAAGCCTGGGCGGCACGGATGAAGGAAGAAGCGGCCCCGGCGCCCGAACGGATCGACGCGATGTATCTGGCCGCGTTCGGCCGCAAGCCCGAGACGTGGGAACGGATCGAGTCCGCGAAGTTCGTCGCGGCGGCAAAGGATCCTGACAAGGCCTGGGCCGATCTGTGCCACGTGCTGTTCAACTCGGCCGAGTTCATTTACGTGCAATGAGGGAAACGATGACCCGCCGCGACCTGCTTCTCCGCGCCGCCAACGGATTCGGCGGACTCGCGCTGCTTGACCTGATGGCGCGCGACGCCCGCGCCGGCACCCGAAAGCCGCATTTCGAGGCGAAGGCGAAGTCCGTGATCTTCCTGTTCATGGACGGCGGCCCGTCGCAGATGGACACCTTCGATCCGAAGCCGCGCCTGCGGGCCGATCACGGCAAGCCGCTTCCGTTCAAGCCACCCACCACGGTGTTCAACATCTCGGACAAAGTCCTCGGATCGCCGTTCGAGATGCGCCAACACGGCCAATCCGGCGCTTGGGTGAGCGATCTGTTTCCAAATATCGCCGAATGCGTGGACGACATGGCGATCATCCGCTCGATGGTGGCCGACCATTCCGAACATACGGCGGCGAACTACTTCATGCACTCGGGCTCGGGATTCCAGGGCAGGCCGAGCATGGGCGCATGGGCGACATACGGACTCGGCAGCGCGAGCGAGAATCTGCCCGGATTCATCGTGCTCGAAAGCGGGCTGATTCCGCCCGGTGGCATGGATTGCTTCGGCAGCGGATTTCTGCCCGCGTCACACCAGGGGACCCTCTTTCGCAAGGGCGCTTATCCGATCGCCGATCTCGAACCGGCGGACAATGACTCGGCCGCGCAGTTGCGCAAGCTCGAGCTTCTCGGCAAACTGAATCGGGGCGTGCTCGATCGTTTCGGCGCGGTCAGCGAGATCGAGGCGACGATCGCGAATTACGAGATGGCGTTCCGGATGCAACGCGCGGTTCCCGATCTGCTGGACCTTTCCAAGGAAACTCCCGCGACGCTCAAGATGTACGGGATCGATGACAGGGAAACGGAGGAGTTCGGGCGCGAGTGCCTGCTCGCGCGGCGGTTGGTCGAGCGCGGTGTGCGCTTCATCGAACTGCTGACACCGTTCCGCAAGGGGATCGACCGTTGGGACCAGCATCTCCAACTCGAGAAGGGGCATCGCACGAATGCGCTCGCGACCGATAAGCCGATCGCGGGACTGTTGAAGGATCTGAAGTCGCGCGGGTTGCTGAAGGAGACCCTCGTCGTCTGGGGCGGCGAGTTCGGGCGCACGCCGTGTGCGCAGTTTCCCGATGGCGGCGGGTACAAGGAAGTGGGGCGCGATCACAACCCGTTCGGGTTCACGATGTGGATGGCGGGAGGTGGCGTGAAACCGGGTGTGATTCACGGGGCGACGGATGAGTTCGGTTACTTCGCGGTGGAAGGCAAGGTCCACGTGCATGACCTGCATGCGACCATGCTGCAACTTCTGGGCATCGAACATACGAGACTGACGTATCGATATTCGGGCCGCGACATGCGGCTGACCGATGTCGCTGGGAACGTCGTGAAGGAGCTGATCGCATGACGATCTTCGAACAACTGGATACGATTTTCGCGGGAGCCGATCCATGGCCCTCCGCATTGGCCGCGGTGGTGAAGCACATGAACGCCGACAGCGGCACGATTCACCTGATGGGTCCGGACGGCGCGCTGCATCTCGAGACCGCGTCAGCTGGAATCCCGCCCCAAGTCCTTGCGATCGTACAGACGGTGCCGGTGGGCAAGGGCATGGCCGGACTCGCGGCCGAGCGGCGCCACCCGGTGACCGTGTGCAACATCCAAACCGATACGAGCGGCGATGTGCGGCCCGGCGCGAAAGCAACGGGACTGGAAGGAGCGATCGCGCTGCCGATGTTCCGCGGCGATGAAGTCGCCGGAGTGTTGGGGGTCGCGAACCGCGCGGAGCGGACGTTTACCGGTGAGGAGACAGCGCTGCTGCTGGACATCGGGAGGTCGCTGGCGGGGCATGGCGGGAACGGATGAGCACGGAGCCCACCGGCTGACGGCGCCAGTGACCGCTACGCCTTTGACAATCCGTCCCGGTGCGCCCAGACCTTCTCGAACGCGGCGGCGTACTGGTCGATCAGGTCCGGGGCCTGTTCCGCGAACAGCGGCAGCCGGATCGCCGACTTGTTCACCTGCGCGCATCCGGGGAGCACCTCCGGAACCACCGGTGCGTGATGCCACCATTGAGCCTCGCGATAGATCGCGAACTGGTGTTGTTCTGGATACGGCGCGGCGCCCGCTCGAACGCCTTCGGCGCTGAGCGCCTTTACCATCGTCTCCTTCGAGAATCCGGCTTTGGCGGCGTCGAAGAAGAGGATGTTCGAAGCCCAGTGGACTCGGGCCATGTCCTTGCGTCCGGTCTGCGCGGAGAGTCCGGGTAATTGCGTGATCCGCGCATTGAGCTTGGCCGTCTGCTCGCGAACGAGCGTATTGCGCTTGTCGAGCACCGTCAACTGGCGGCGCGCGATGGCGGCGGCGAGCGGATGGATGCGGAACTTTGGGCCGAAGCCGGTATCGTGATACTTGCGATATTGGCTGCCGGCCGGGAACGCAGCGGGGAGGTCGTAGTTGCC
This sequence comes from uncultured Acidobacteriota bacterium, assembly GCA_902825945.1. GTDB lineage: Bacteria > Acidobacteriota > Terriglobia > Bryobacterales > Bryobacteraceae > SYLY01. Next base: position 94,437 of record CADECY010000014.1, on the reverse strand, counting down.
GAACGCGGTGGCGCGCTCGAAGAGTTCGCGAGTCTGATAAAGGCCCATTCCGCCTTCGATCGCAGGCAGGACTTTGCTCGTCTGATAGCTGAAGATCGACGCCGTGCCCCAAGCGCCCATCTGTTTGCCCTGGAGTGTCGCGCCTTGCGCCTGGGCCGCGTCCTCGAGTACGAGCAGGCCGTGCTGTTTCGCGAACGCGGCGATGTCGTCCATGTCGCATGGCCGGCCCCACGAATGCATCGGGACCATGGCGCGGCAGCGTGGCGTGATGACCTTCGCCGCGTGCGCGAGATCGAAGCAGGCGGTCCGAGGATCGATGTCGACGAAGACCGGAACCAGCCCGAAGAAGCGCATCGGAACGATGGTCGCCGAGGCGGTGTAGGAAGGCACCAGAATCTCGCTGCCCGGCGGCAGATCGATCGCGAAGAACAGCGACATCAGCGCGTTGGTGCCGTTGTTGTGAGCCTTCGCGAAGGGCATGCCGGTGTAGGCGATGGTTTCCTTCTCGAGTAGCGGAATCTCCTGATAGTACCGATTGCTCTCCATCAGGTCGAGCACCGCTTGCTTGTCGGCGGCTTCGTAACGGGGCCACTTGGTGATGGCGCCATGGCGCGCGGCGGGCACGGTGATCGACTTCGAACCACCGTTCACCGCAAGCGGTTCGAGTTTGCGGGCGGCGAACGCGGCGGAGGCCGCCGAAGCATGGAGGAAGGTGCGCCGTGTGCTCATGACTACCGACAGGCTATCACGCGAGTTCGCGGATTTTGTCCCAGACTCGCCGCAGGTCCTCGATCGTGGTCGCCGCATTTCCGATCGCGGCCCGCAACACCAGTTGCCCATCGAGCACGGTGTGCGACAGGAACGCAAGTCCGCTCGCGTTGATTCCATCGAGAATCCGCCGATTGGCGGCGTCACCCGCGCGATGGCGAAAACAGACGAGCGAGAACAGCACGGGCGCACTCACTTCGAAGCGCGGGTCGGCCTCGATCCAGGAAGCGAACTCGGCGGCATCGCGGCAGTGACGTTCGATGATCGCGGCCAAGCCTTCGCGCCCGTAGTAGCGCATCACGAACCAGAGCTTGAGCGCGCGGAACCGGCGTCCCAATTGCACCCCGTAGTCCATGAGGTTCACGACGCCCGGCTCATCTTCGGTGCGGAGATATTCGGGAATCAGCGAGAACGCGGCGCGCAGGGTATCGGGGCGCCGCGTGTAGAAGGCGCTCAGGTCCACCGGCGTGAGCATCCACTTGTGTGGATTGATCACCAGCGAATGCGCGCGGCCCGCGCCGTCGAGCACGTTCTGGTGCGATTCGGAAATCGCCGCGGTTCCGCCGTAGGCCGCGTCGATGTGAAGCCAGAGTCCGTGGCGCTCTGCGATATCGGCGATCGCGGGCAGCGGGTCGATCGCGGCGAGCGCAGTGGTTCCCACGGTGGCGACGGCGCAGCAAGGCTGAAGTCCCGCGGCCTTGTCGTCACCGATGGCGCGCTCGAGTGCCGCGGGGTCCATGCTGAACCGCGAATCGGAGGGAATCTTGCGCAGGTTATCGAGACCCATGCCGAGTGTGAGCACGGCCTTGTCGATCGAGGAGTGGGCCTGCTCGGAGCAATAGACGGTGAGGTTGGCGCGGAGTCCGGCGGTGCGCGACTCCGGCTGCGCCATGTGGCGCGCGGCGGCGATCGCGTGCATCGTCGAGATCGAGGCGGTGTCGTAGATGACGCCGAAGAACTCCTCCGGAAGTCCGATCCACTGCCGGAGCCAACTGAGCGTCACCGCTTCGAGTTCGGTAACCGCGGGCGAGCTCTTCCACAACATGCCGTTCACATTGAGCGTGGCCGCGAGCATCTCGCCGAGAATGCCCGGCGGCGACCCGGTGATGGCGAAGTAGGCGAGGAAGCGCGGATGATTCCAGTGCGTGATCGCGGGTGGAATCAGCCGTTCGAAGTCCGTGAGGATCGCGTCCATCGGCTCGCCCCGTTCGGGCCCGCTCGAAGGGACTTTGCGGGTCAGATCACCGGGCTTGACCCGCGTGAGTACCGGAAGCTCGCCTACCGTCGCAAGGTAATCGGCCATCCAATCGACCGTGCGGTGGGCGTGCTCGCGAAACTCCTCAGGACTCATTTCGGAATGAGCGGTTCGGCGGTGGAACCGCCGAGACCGGCGTAGGCTTCCTTGACCTTGACGACCTTGCTGCCGCTGAAGGTCACGAACGAGATGCGGCCGGGAGGCTCGCCATAGATCCAGTCCTCGAGTTCTGTGCCGTCCTTGGTCTCGCGGCTCTTGTGGCGCGGCTTGCCGAGCGCCATCAGAACCTGATCCTTGTCCATGCCCTCGAGCGCGCGCTTCTCCTTGATCGCGTTCTTGATCGGATCGGGGAGGGACTCGAGATAGTTCTCCGTCGCGCTACGCTTTTCGAAGTCGAGGATCGGCGCGAGGATCTTCTTGAGTTCCTTCGATTCGATTGGCGGAACGCCTCCCTCGAACTTGACCGAGATCACGGTGCCAACGGTGGGATTGCTGCCGCGCGACACGGGCGCGGTCCGGCTGCCGGTTCCCACCTGGATCCGCTCATGCCACTTCGGGCCCATGCGGAAGCCGCCGTTCAACTCGACCTCGATGTCGTCACCGTTGATCTCGATACGGGTGACCTGCACCTGATCGCCGGCGCGCGCCGCCGGTCCGTTCTCGCGGCCCGCGTCGGTCCATTTCTCCTTGTCCCACGTGCCGTTGCTCGAGAACGGCAGCGGCTTTTTGGATCGCGGAATGGACTGCTTGGCCGTGGCGAATTCGGCCGACATGCCGCGCACGAGGACGATCCGGTCCTCTGGCGTCATCTTCTCTTTGGCCGCGAAGAGCGCAACCGCCGCTAGCAGGAACAACGTGCCGGACTTCATGACACCTCCGCCTCGCGGGTCCGCGTGAGGACCAACTCCTGCCGTGCCACCGGAGCTTTCCCGAGCAAATAACCCAGAAGCGCGACCACGACCGTGCAGATCAGTCCGCCTTCCGGACCATAGTCGCCGCCGCTCCAGAGCGGGGAGATGCGCCATTCGAGCGCGTAACCCGTCAATCTCATTGTAAATCCGCTGACGTTGACGCCGAAGACCACCAGGGCCCAGTTCCAGCCGAAGTGGATTCCGATGGGCAGCCAAAGATCTCCGGAGCGCAGCAGCGCGGCCCCGAGCAACGCGCCCCAAGCGAACGTGTTCAGCAGGCCAACCGGCGAGACGCTTTCATTGGCGGCATGCGCGGCGGCGAACAACACCGCCATCGGAAGTACGGTGGCCGCTTCGCCGAACGCGGGCACCATCACCTGGAATCCGTATCCGCGAAACAGCATCTCTTCGCCCGCGGCGCCGAACAGCAGAATCAGCGTCATGAACACGAACGAGGCGATGCCTGTGGCGCCGGACTCGGCGGGCTTCCAGTACGCCGCGCCGGAGAGCAATGGTGGAACGAGGACGAGAACGGTGGCGCCGATTCCGATCAGCAGGCCCACGATCAAATTGCGCCCGGAGCCCGGAGTCCAGCGCAGGCCGATGTCGGCGAGGTGGCCGCGCTCGTAAATCCGGATCGCGAGGGCCGTGGCGATCGTGGCGGCGGCGAAGACACCGATCACCGACGCGACAAGGAGACCGAAGAGTTCGTACAGCAGGCTGGCCAAGAGTTGGAGCGAGATGTAGCCGAAGGCGAGAAAGAGGCTGACACGGAGCAAAACCGCCAGCTTGGAGGAGATCGCGGGTCCGGACACTTTCGCATGGTAGCGTGGTTGGCGGGGCGTTGCCGGAACTTTACAAGAGAAGTTTGTAGCGGCGCACGTCGCCGGGAGCGCTCAGCAGATCGGGCAGCTTCTTGCGGCCCGACTGGATATGCTCAGAACGCGAGTGCGCATTGAGGTCCTCTTCGGACTCCCACTCCTCGAGAAACGAGAAGTCCGTGGGATCGGCGAGGTTCTGATGAAGCTGATAGAAGACGCAGCCCTTCTCCTTGACGGTAGGGCCAACGAAGGCCGTGAGCACTTCGCGGAGTTCTTCGATTTTGTCCGGCTTGGCTTTGAATAGCGCGACGACTCTGACCATGGAGGAATCAGTATCGCACGCCGTGCCGATCGAAGATGACCCCGGCCGCTGGCGTGTCGCGGCAAGATGAGAAATTCCTATATGGACAAATAGAACGTTCCTGTTGACAGCGGTTGGAAGCTGTCGGAATGGAACGAATCGCAATGAGTCAGGATGAACGAGATTGGTTGAACTGGTTGAAGAGAGCCAAGGACGGAACAGTGACGCAGAAGATGGCCGCCGAGAAGATGGGGATCACCGGCCGGTGGGTCCGGACGCTGCTGGCGGAGATGGAAACCGAGGGCGACGCGGTAGTGGTGCATGGGCTGCGGGGCCAGAAGTCGAACCGCCAGATTGACGACAAGATTCGGGCGCGAGCCATCGAGATTCTCAAGACGCCGGAATGGCACGACTTCGGGTCCACCTTGCCAGTGAGCAGTTGGCCAAGCTGCACCAGATCGAGGTGAGCAAGGAGACAGTGAGGGGATGGATGATCGAGGAGAAGCTGTGGGAGAGCCGCTCGCGCCAGGTCAAACAGGTTCACCCGTGGCGGCCACGGCGGAGTCACTACGGGGAGTTGGTGCAGTGGGACCTCGACCCACGACTGGCTGGAAGGCCGGGGAGAACCAGTGCGATATCTGGTGCGGATGATTGACGATGCGACGAGCCGAAGCTGGGGATGGTTCGTGTGGCACGACAGCCCCCCGCATTGCTGTCAGTTCTGCGACGTGCACCCTCCTCCGGCGGCGACGAAGGTTGCGCCAGCCGGTGTTATACTTCTATACGGGCGGCTTTGCTCTTTTCCACAGCCTAGAGCGGTCAGCCCCGCCGGGTTGTCCGCGGGTTTCTTGTCACGGAGACGGCGACACCTTCGATCGTCACCTCCAGCGGAGAACTGGTTTGAATGAATGACGTGCTGATCATCCGCGGCGTTTTCGTCGTTGTCCTCGCGACAGCCGCGTACTTTCTGAAACCGTTCAATCTCGAGGCGTGGGTGGCTGGGCTGCTCGGGGTGATCACCGGGATCGCGATCGTGCTGTTCGAAATCCGCCTCGGGCAGGTGACGCTCAAGCGGCTGATTGGCGCGGCGGCCGGGTCGGTACTCGGAATCTTCGGCGCTTACCTGATGTCGCTCGTGATCGGCTCGGCGGTTCCCAACAACCCGAGCACCGTGCCGTTTCTACAACTGCTGATCCTGCTCATGATGACCTATGTCGGACTGGTGGTCGGGGCCAACAAGGGCGACATGTTGAATCTGGCCGCGCTCGGCGGATTGTTCGGCGGCGAGAAATCGCAGGCGCAGCAGTTGAAAGTGCTCGACACGTCGGTGATCATTGATGGCCGCATCGCCGACATCGCCGAAACCGGGTTTCTCGACGGTGTCCTCATCATTCCGCAGTTCGTCTTGCGCGAACTCCAACTGGTGGCCGACTCCGCCGATTCGATGAAGCGCAACCGCGGCCGCCGCGGCCTCGACGTGTTGCAGCGCATCCAAAAGATGCCCGCGCTCAACGTTCAGATCGTCGAAGAGGATTTCCCCCATGTGCGCGAAGTCGACATGAAGCTGATCGAACTCGCGAAGCTGTTGCAGTGCAAGATCGTCACCAACGACTTCAACCTGAACAAGGTCGCGCAGCTTCACGGCGTCGAGGTGCTGAACATCAACGAACTCGCCAATGCACTGCGCCCGGTGGTGCTGCCAGGCGAACTGATGCGGGTCTTCATCCAGCGCGAAGGCAAGGAACACAACCAAGGTGTCGCCTATCTCGACGACGGCACGATGGTCGTGGTCGACAACGCCAAGCGCTTCATCAACAAGACGATCGATATCGCCGTCACCAGCGTCCTGCAGACTACCGCCGGTAAGATGATCTTCGGAAAGTTCGATGATCGCCAGCACGCGGTTCATGACAACCGGCCCGAACGTCCGCAGCGCGAAACCTCCAGCGCCGCTCCCCAGCCTTTGGCCGCACCGCCCGCCAACGAATAGAAACACACTCATGAAGGTCTCCGTCATCATCCCCGCAGCCGGACTCGGAACGCGCATGGGCCGCGGTCCGGCCGAATCCGTACCGAGCCGCAAGCAGTTCCTCGTGCTCGATGGCTCACCGATCCTGGTCCGCACGATCCGCAAGTTCGCCTCCGTACCAGCGATCACCGAGATCGTCATCGCGGTGCGTCCGGAGGATCAGGAGTGGGTGCGCGAGGTGATCGCGGCGGAGCAATTCGGCAAGTCCGTTCGCATCGTCGAGGGTGGCGATTCGCGCCAGGAATCGGTGGAGCATGGGCTCGCCTCGCTAGATCCCGATACGGACCTGGTCGCCGTCCATGACGCGGTGCGGCCGTTCATTGATCGGGCCACGATCGAGAAGGTGATCGCCGAAGCCGCTGAGTGCGGCGCCGCGATCGTCGGCATTGTTCCGGTCGACACCGTGAAGAAGGTGCATCGCAACAAGATTCGCCAGACGATTCCGCGGGAGCATCTCGTGCTAGCGCAGACGCCGCAGGTCTTTCGCTACGGACTGCTGCACCAGGCGTTCTCGCAAGCGCGAGCCGACGGATTCACGGGCACCGATGAGGCGAGCCTCGTCGAGCGGCTCGAGCAAGTGGAGGTGAGCGTGGTGGCGGGCAGCGACCGCAACATCAAGATCACCAAGCCGGGCGACCTCGAACTCGCCAAGCTGTTTCTCGCGCAGGAAACCGCGGCCGCGAAGTGATGGCGTATTCCGAGTATCGAACCGGCCTCGGCTGGGACACTCACCGCATCGCCACGGGCCGGCCGCTGCTGCTCGGCGGCGTTCGCATCGAGTGCGAGTTCGGGCTCGAAGGCCACTCCGACGCGGATGTGCTCGCGCACGCGGTGACCGATGCCCTTCTCGGCGCCACAGCGCAGGGCGATATCGGTATGCACTTCCCCGATACCGATCCGCGATGGAAGGGCGCCGATAGTCTGAAGCTACTGAAACACGCGGTGGATCTCGCCTCGGCGCAAGGCTTCGACATCGTCAACGTGGATACGACAGTGATCCTCGAACGGCCGAAACTCAAAGACTATCGGCTCGCGATCCGCGAGAGCCTGGCCGCGACGCTCGGCATCGCCGTGGATCGTGTTTCGGTGAAGTTCAAGACGGCGGAAAAGGTCGGACCGGTGGGCGAAGGACGCTCGGCGGAAGCGCAGGCGATTGCGATGCTCGGCCGTCGCGCGGGCTGACGTGACGCGCATCCTTTCGGCGGCGTGGCCCTTCGCGGTCTTGCTCGCTGAGTTGCTCCTCTTTTTTCGCAAGGCGCTGTTCACCACGAAGTACGTTTTTCCGTGGGATTTTCGCGGTTATCATCTCCCGTTGAACGAATTCCTGGCGCGGAGCCTGCGCGAGGGAACGCTGCCATTCTGGGAGCCCTACACCTACTGCGGCTTCCCGCAGTACGCGAATCCGCAGGCGCAGACCTTCTATCCGCCCGCGCTCCTGTTCGCCTGGATCGGCGCGTTGCGCGGCGAAAGCAAGATGGTGAGCCTTCTCCATTGGCAAGCCGTCTTGCATGTTTTCCTCGGGGGCGCGTTCGTCTATCTGCTTCTGCGGAAGCGCGGCGCGCACCAACCCGCGGCGCTCCTGGGAGCAAGCGTGTTCCAACTCGGCGGATTCTTCGCGAGCCACATGCAGCATCTCGGACTGGTGAATGCGGTCGCGTGGGTGCCGGTGGCGATGTTCGCGATCGACAGCGTTGCGGTGGTGGCGTTCGCGATCGCGATGTCGTTCCTCGCCGGGTTCACGCCGGCGATGCCCGTCGTCGCGGCATCGATCTTCGTTTACGGTGGTATCAAGCGGTGGCCGAAACTCGCGCTCGCATCGGTGTGGGCCGTGGCGCTCTCCGCGGTGCAACTGATTCCCACGCTCGAACTGCTGCCCCTCACGCGCGCCACCAACCGGTATCAGGAATTCGGGCTCGACGGCGGCATGCTGTGGCAAGGATTCGTAACGCTCGTCTGGCCAAATTTCAACTACGCGTTCGACCTGGAGAATTTCAAGCTCCCGCACAACGTCACGTTCCATTACCTGTTCTCGAGTGTCACCGCGATGGGCCTCGCGATCTGGTCGCGGGATCGCCGGCTCTGGCTGTGCGCGGCTTTGTTCGCCGTGATTCTGCTCGGCTTCCATGGTCCGCTGATCCCGTTCGTCTACCCGCTGCTGCCGGGTTCGATTCGCTCGGTGGTCTATCTCGAGTACTTCAGCTTCCCGTTTCTGCTGATTCTCGCGATCCTTGCCGGAATTGGCGCGGCGCGATTGTCCCGGCGCGCTGCCGCGGTGTCGGGCACGATCGCCGTGACCGAACTGATGCTCGTCAGTTCCGGCCTGCGATTCCACGCCTTGCCGAAGACGGATGAGCCCGCGGTGACGATCCGGGCATTCGAAGGTTCGGAAGAGACGCTCGTCAAACTGCGCATACACACCGGCAAGAGCCTTCCCCCCCAGCGCATCGACATCCAGCAGGATTCGATGAACTGGGCGAATTCAGCGCCAATCATGAAGATGGCCACCCCGAGCGGGAACGATCCGCTCGTGCTCGACCGCTACCAATCAGTGCGGCTGCTCTACGCGACGCCGCGCCACAATCAGATGCGCTATCTCGAGCCCGAGAGGCTCGATTCGCCCATCGCCTCGATGCTCAATACCGGGTTCCTGATGACGTGGACCACGCGCACCATCGATCATCCGCAATGGCCTTATGTCGAGGATCTGCCTGGCCATCGCTTGTATCGGAACTCGCGTGTGCTGCCTCGGTTCTGGATGCCCGGCCGCGTGCAAAGATCGGCGTCGAAGGAAGAGTCGCTGCGTTTGCTGGCGGATCCCGGGTTCGACCCGGTGGCGGCCGCGATCGTCGAAGGCAGTGCCATCGCGGCGGGCGGAAATGCGCGGGTTCTCGAATACTCGGCGCAAGAGGTGAAACTGACGGTTGAGGCTCCGGAAGACTCGTTTCTTGCGAGTTCGGAAGCCTTCTATCCGGGATGGATCGCCGAGGTGGACGGGCGTGAAACGCCGATCCTCATGACCAACGGCGCGTTTCGGGGCATCGCGATTCCGAAAGGCCGCCACGAGGTCCGGATGTTTTTCGAACCGAACCTCGCGGCTGGACTCGCGATCACGATCTCCGCGTTCGCGCTTATCCTTTGGCGAGCCGTGCCAGCGATTCTTCGTACGGTGCGCGCGCCACGCCCCGCTCGGTGATGATCGCAGTGACATAGCGCGACGGCGTCACGTCGAAGGCCGGATTCTGCACGGCGATTCCCTCGGGCGCCACGGGCACACCGAAGACTTCGGTCACTTCGCGCGAATTGCGTTGTTCGATCGGGATGCGATCGCCTGTGTCGAGTGTGAGGTCGAGTGTCGAAACCGGCGCGGCCACGTAGAACGGTACGCCGTTTTCCTTGGCGAGCACCGCCACCGAATACGTGCCGACCTTGTTCGCGACATCGCCATTGGCGGCGATCCGGTCGGCACCCACCACGACGCAACCGATGCGGCCCTGCCGCATGAAGTATCCGGCCATGTTGTCCGTGATCAGCGTGGTGGGAATGCCATCCTGCTGAAGTTCCCACGCGGTGAGCCGGGCGCCCTGCAGGAACGGGCGAGTCTCGTCCGCGAACACATCGATCTTTTTCCCCGAATCGATCGCCGCGCGGATCACGCCGAGCGCGGTTCCGAAACCAGCGGTGGCGAGCGCTCCGGCGTTGCAGTGCGTGAGCACGGTCCGGCCGTCGGGAATCAGCGGGGCACCATGCGAACCCATCGCGCGATTGATGGCGATGTCCTCGACCTTGATCTCTTCGGCTTCCCTGACGAGCGCGGCGCGGATCTCCTCGACCTGCCGTCCGCGAAGGGTAGCGTAGAGCGCCTTCATCCGGTCGATCGCCCAGAAGAGATTCACCGCCGTGGGCCGCGTGCGCGCGAGCATCGTGCAGATGCGTTCGAACTCGGCGTCGAGGTTCGCCGGATCCGCCTTCAATACACCGATCGCGACGCCCATCGCCGCCGCCACTCCGATCGCTGGTGCGCCGCGAATCACCATTGTCACGATCGCGTCCGCAACCTCTTCGTAGGTCTTGCAGGTGACGTAGACGATCTCTCTCGGGAGCTTCGTCTGATCGATCATGACGACTCCGTCCGCGGTCCACTGGATTGTCTCTACCATTTCCCGAGCATGTCTCCTTCAGTCGCCAAGTAGGCGATGAACATGAAAGCGTTGTAACCCGCGTGCGTGAGTGTCGAGGCGAGCGTGGATCCGGTGCGGAAGCGCTGCCAGGCGAACGCCAGTCCTACGAGCAGCAGCAACAGCAGGTGCCGCCAGGACCAGCCGTACTGCGGACCATGCACGATCGCGAACTGCGCGGCCGACAAGATCATTCCGAAAACGGGCCCCAGCGAGCGGCTGAGCAGCGGCTGGAAGAAGCCACGAAAAGTGATTTCCTCGCACAGCGGGCCGAGCGTGGTCGCGAAGAAGCCGATGATCACCGCGGCGCGCCACGTGTCGAGCATCTCGTGGAATGGATTCTTTCCCTCCACCGGGCCGATATGCGTGACGACGAACGCCACTCCGAACCAAAGGATCGGACCCATCACGATCGCGGCCAGAGCGGGTTTCCAGCCAAGAGGGCCGAAACCCAGGGAACTCCAGAAGGGCTTCTGGTGCCGGAACTTGAAGATCACCCGCAGGCCCAGGAACGCGAGGCCCCACCAGGCGAACTGCGCGATCATGGCGTTCGCGGCCTTGCTCAACGTCTCGCCGGTAATGGCCCGCGCGAATCCGGCCACGAAGCTGGCCAGCACGAACGCCGGCAGAAAGCAGCCGATGAATAGGACTGCATCGGTCCAACCCCAGAACGTTTCTTCGCCCTCTTGTGTGGTCATTCCTGTTTTTCAATCAGCAACGCGGCCAGCAAAGGAATCATGATCTCATGATGGCCGGTGATTGAGTAGCCCCGTCCGCCGGCCTTCGAATGCGGCCGCTCCACGACGTTCACTTTGGGCCGGTAATGTTGGAGAAAATCGAAGTTGACCGTGGTGAAATTCGCCAGTGGAAATCCGAGGTTGCGAACCGACGAGACGGCTTTGAGAAAGACTTCTGGCATCACTACGGCGGACCCGAGGTTCACATAGACCCCCCCATCGTGGATCTCGCGGGCCACCGAGCAGAACAGCTTGAAGTCAGTCAGCGTCGCGTGCCCGATCGCCTGCGCATCCGCCGCCGGATGCGTGTGCGGTGTGTCGGTACCCACTGCGATGTGGACCGTCGCGGGCGTCTTCGCTTTCCACGCTTGCACCATCAAACTGGCGGCGGCGAATCGAGGATCGGCAAGCCGCGCCAGCCGCGCGCCAATGGCTTCTCCGGCTCCGATGCCAGCCGCCAGCGCATCTTTGAACGCCTCGTTCATCTCGCGCCCCGTCTCCTCGGCGGACCCGAACGAACCGTCCGGCAGCACCGCTTCGACATCCTCGCTCGTGTAACCCGCGAGCCCGATCTCGAAATCGTGGATTGCCGCGGCGCCGTTCATGGCGAAAGCGGTTGCGTATCCACGATGCATCAGGTCGATGAGCGTGGGCGCCAGTCCGCACTTGATCACATGCCCGCCGATTCCCCAGATGATGCCGCGTTTTTTCTCGCGAGCCGCCACCAGCGCGTTTACCACCGCACGCAGCGAATCGGCGGAAAGCAGCTTCGGCAGCCGGTCGAGCCACGCGGAGAGCGTCGAGCCTGGAGCGTGGGTTTGCGCGAACAGCTCCGTATTGACTTTGCCGCCGCGCCCGTACAACGACACGGTCTTCAACCCGGTCAACTCGAGCGGCTTCTGCCGGTATTCGCTCAATTCGCTTTTCCCCTTCCCGCCGCCTTTACCAGAGCCTGTCCAGTGAAGCTCTTCTTGTTCCGCATGATCTGCTCGGGCGTACCCGTGGCGACGACCAAGCCGCCCTTCTCGCCGCCTTCGGGCCCGAGATCGATCAGCCAGTCGGCGGACTTGATCACGTCGATCTGATGCTCGATCACGAGCACCGTATTGCCGAGTTCGACCAGGCGTTGCAGCACGTCGAGCAACTTGCGCACGTCCTCGAAATGGAGTCCGGTAGTCGGCTCGTCGAGGATGTAGAACGTGCGGCCCGTTTGGCGGCGGCTCAACTCTCGCGCAAGTTTGATACGTTGCGCTTCGCCGCCCGAGAGCGTCGTGGACGACTGCCCGAGGTGGATGTATCCGAGACCGACATCGACGAGCGTCTTCAGCTTCGAGTAGATCTGGGGGAACGATTCGAGCAACGGCGTCGCCTCTTCGACCGTGGTCTCCAGCAAATCGGCGATCGACTTGCCCTTGAACTTCACCTGCAGCGTTTCGTGATTGTAGCGGCGGCCGCGACAGACGTCGCAGGTCACGTAGACATCGGGCAAGAAGTTCATCTCGATACGCTTCAGTCCATCGCCCTGGCACGCCTCGCACCGCCCGCCCTTGACGTTGAAGCTGAAGCGGCCGGGCTTGTAGCCGCGTTCGCGTGACTCCGGCAGCATCGCGTAGAGGTCGCGGATCGGCGTGAAGACTCCTGTGTAGGTGGCCGGATTCGATCGCGGTGTGCGGCCGATCGCAGCTTGATCGATCTCGATGATCTTGTCGATGTGTTCGAGCCCTTCGATCACGCGATGCGCGCCGGGACAGGTCCGAGAGCCGTAGATGTGCTGCGAGAGGGCCCGATAGAGAATGTCGTGGACGAGCGTCGACTTGCCGCTGCCGCTCACGCCCGTCACCACCAGCAGCATGCCGAGCGGGAACTCGACGTCGATCTCGCGCAGGTTGTGCTCGGTGGCACCCCGGATCACGAGTTTGTTCCCGGTGCCCGTCCGCCGCTTCTTGGGCGCCTCGATCGATACCGCGCCCGACATGTACTGGCCGGTGAGCGAGTCCGCCGTGGCCGCGATCTGATCGGGCGTGCCGACGCCCACGAGCTGCCCGCCGAGCCGTCCCGCGCCGGGTCCGAGGTCGATCACGTAATCCGCGCGAGCGATCGTCTCTTCGTCATGTTCGACAACGAGCACGGTGTTGCCCAGATCGCGCAGCCGGCCGAGCGTTTGAATGAGCCGTTCGTTATCGCGCGGATGCAACCCGATCGAGGGTTCGTCGAGCACGTAGAGTACGCCGCGCAGGCGCGAGCCGATCTGCGTCGCGAGCCGGATCCGCTGCGCCTCGCCGCCGGAGAGGGTCGCGGCCGAACGCTGCAGATTCAAATATTCGAGGCCGACCGCGCACAAGAAGTCGAGCCGGTTGGCGATCTCTTCCACGACTTTGCCCGCGATCTGGAGTTCACGCGAGGTCAGTTCCCAGGCCTTCGCCGTGTCGCGTGCCCGGTCGATCGGCATGGCCGTGAAGTCGCGCACCGAGATCCCTTTCACCCGGACCGCGAGGCTCGACGGCTTGAGCCGCGCGCCATCGCAGGCCGTGCACAGTTGCGGCGACATGTACTCGAAGAGCCACTCCTTGTAGCCCTCCGAGGCGCTGTCATACGTCTGCTGGAGTAATTCGAGCACGCCCGGAAACGATCCCTCGCCCTCGAGCAGTGCACGTTGATGTTTGGGGCTCAACTGATCGAATGGTTTCGATAGCGGAATCTTCGCCTTCTTGGCGAACTCTTCGACGCGATGGACGGTCAGAGAACTCGACCCGCCGGGTCCGAGTCCGCCATCGAACAGTGGCTTGCCGGGATCGGTGAGCACCTTGCCCGGATCGAAGCGCCATTTGTTGCCGAGCCCGTTACAGGTTTCGCAGGCACCATACGGGCTGTTGAACGAAAATGAGCGCGGTTCGAGTTGCGGGACGCTCGTGCCGCATTCCGGACAGGCGAGCTTCAACGAGTAGAGGCGCTCTTCCCCGCTGACGATCGCGATGACCACGAGTCCGTTGGCGAGCTTGGTGGCCGTCTCGATCGATTTTTCGAGACGTTCCGAGATGTTTGGCTTGATCACCAGCTTGTCGACCACGATTTCGATCGTGTGATTGCGCTTCTTGTCGAGCGGGATCTCTTCGTCGAGCTCGCGCAACACACCGTCGACGCGCGCCTGCACGAATCCCTGGCGCGAAAGCTTCTCGAGGTCTTTCTTGAACTCGCCCTTGCGTCCGCGCACGATCGGGGCGAGGATCAGGATCTTCTCGCCCTCGCGCATCGCAGCAACCTGCTCGACGATCTGTTGCGCGGACTGCTGCGCGATCTCGACGCCGCAGTCCGGGCAATGCGGCGTGCCGATCGAGGAATAGAGGACGCGCAGGTAGTCGTAGATTTCGGTGATGGTGCCGACGGTCGAGCGCGGTGAACGCGAGGTGGTCTTCTGCTCGATCGAAATCGCGGGCGAGAGCCCGTCGATCGAATCGACATCGGGCCGTTCCATCTGATCGAGGAACTGGCGCGCGTAAGGCGACAGCGTTTCGACATAGCGCCGCTGCCCTTCGGCGTAGATGGTGTCGAAGGCGAGCGACGATTTCCCGGATCCGCTCAGGCCGGTGATGACGGTGAGCGTGTTCCGGGGGATTTCGACGCTGACGTTCTTGAGATTGTGCTGGCGGGCGCCGCGCACGGTAATGCGGTCCAGCATGGGGTGGGAGAGACCATTGTCGCACCGGCGTGCAGCCTCGCGCGCGTGAACGAGATGGGGCTACGGCCCGTGATGCAGGATGGGGACGGATCGAACGGAATTCCAGGGGTCCCTCGCCGGCGGGCATCCCGGGCTGAGCTGCGGGGCACAGGGGGGAAGGGGGCCATTGTACCCGTCGCGAGGCTGACATATAATCGTCAAGATTGCCCTCCCGGCGAAAGGGGCTGGGAGAAGGGGTTCCCAGGAAACATGAAACACATTCCACGCATAGCCGTGTCTGCTGTGTTTGCCGCGCTGTCTTCAGCGGCCTTCGCGCAGATCGGTACTTCCACGTTAACGGGGCGCGTCGTCGATTCCACCGGCGCCGTTGTTCCCAGTGTCAACATCACGGTGGTAAATACAGCCACCAACTTCACGCAAAACGCCGTCACCAATGACGAGGGCCTCTACCGGGTTCTGTCGCTGCAACCGGGCCAGTACAAAATCACGTTTGAGGCGCAGGGCTTCAAAAAGATCGTGCGCGAGAATGTCGAACTCCGTACCGGCGACACGCTCGCGGTGGATATGACGCTCCAGGTAGGAAGCGTATCGGAGTCCGTCGAAGTCAGCGGCGCGGTCGCGGTACTCGAAACGGAAACGTCGGCCACCGGCTCGGTGGTCAGTGGCTCCGTGCTCTACGACTTGCCGCTGTATCAGCGTTTCGTGAACTCGACGATGAACATCGTACCGGGCATGACCACCGGTGGCTATGCCTACGGTGGTTCACTGGGTGCCTACCATTTGGCCGGGCAGCGCGCCGGGGCGATTGGCATCTTTGAGGATGGCGTCAACGGAAATGACCAGAATGGCGGCACCGAGACCACGAAGCCGATTCAGAATTCGATCGCAGAGGTGAAGGTACTCACCACCGTTCCTCCCGCCGAATACGGCCACTCGGCCGGCGGCGTGATCAGCGCCGTGAAGAAGACTGGCAACAACGAATGGCACGGCATGGGGTCGTTCTACGGGCGCACGCGCCGGATGCAACATCGGCTGTTCTTCGACCGCCTCAAGACTTCGCAGGCTTCACCGGGGCGCCCTAATGGTGTGCCTACGTTCTTCATGATGCCCGACGCCAACATTTCCGGCCCGATCATCAAGAACAAGACCTTCTTCTTTCTTGGCTTCCAGCGATTGCACGAAAAGAAGGTGGCGCAGGTGGACGCGTCCGTGCCGAGCCTCGAGATGCGGCGTGGTGACATGAACTTGGGCGCCTATAACCGCATCTACGACCCGGCCACCACGCGCAGCGTGGGCGGCGAATGGCAGCGAGACCTCTTCCCCAACAACATCATTCCGGCCTCTCGCATCGATCCGGTGGCACAGAAGGTCCTGGCCGCCGACCCGTGGCGGGCACCGAACCGTGCCGGTGGTTTCACCTCGACCGGCGCGACCGGCAACTACCTCGCGGATGAATTCGCACGCGTATTCCTCGACGACTACAGCCTGCGGCTCGATCATCAGTTCAACCCCGCCTGGAAGGTGTACTTCTCGTGGACGGACAACCGGTACAGCGGCTTCCAGCGCCCGTGGAACATCAAGGATGAAACGCCCGACTTCGATCACGTGGCAGGCAATTTCTCGCCATCGCGGAACCAGCTGATGTCGTTCGGCAAGACTTGGGTGGTATCGCCCTCCGTGGTGAACGACGCCCGAGTGGGATACACGCGCCGCTGGAACGAACTCCAGGTGACCAACTACGGGAAGAATTGGCCGCAGACGCTCGGTATTCCCAACATTCCCGGCGATCTGATGCCTGCCTTCGGCTCCGGCGACCGCAACAGTCCGAACTCCATGTACGGCTTGAGCGGCGCGTCGCCCAACTACAACGTGAATGAGACGGTCTCGTTCCGGGACGATCTGTCCTATATCCGGGGCCGGCACGCCTTCAAGATGGGCTACGATCTGCTCCGCTTCCGGCTCAACTCCGCCGTGATCGCCAATCCGGTGCGATACGATTTCTCCGGCGCCACCGTCGGCCTGCTGCCCAGCGGCGTGGCCATCGGCAACACCGGTAGCCCGTGGGCCGGATTCCTGACCGGGTATGCGACGTCGGCGACGTTCACCAACGAGCTGACCTCCTGGCTGCCGCGTTCCTCCATCCACAGCTTCTACTTCCAGGACGACTGGAAGGTGACGCCCACGCTCACCGTGAACGCTGGCCTTCGCTACTCCAACGAAAGCCCGTTCACCACCAAGTACGGGCTGATGAGCCAGTTCGATCCGAACGCCACCGATGCGCTCACCGGGCGCGCGGGAGCCATCACGCACCCGACCAAGGGCTTGAACCGCCGCGACAACAACAACTTCAACCCGAGGTTGGGACTCGCTTGGCACCCCCTCGAAAAGTGGGTGTTCCGCGGCGGCATCGGCGTCTACACGGTGGACGTGAAGTTCCCCGCAGGCCGCGAGATGTATGACGAATACCAAGCCATCGCCCTGCAGCAGCCGGCTCCGGGCGACCCGAGGCCGATCTACCAGATCAGCCGGGCCACCGCGCCTCCGGCGCCGCGCCTCGTCAATGGCGTCGCCCCGTTTGTCGGCACCAACTTCGGCGGGCGCAACATCAGCTACTGGGATCCGGGCCTGCGCAATCCCTACGCGATGAACTGGAACATGAGCGTGCAGCACGAGATCATGCGCGACTATCTGATCGAACTCAGCTATCAGGGTTCGAACGGTGTCGGGCTGATCGAGCGCTGGGAGCTCAACGCCATTCCCTTCACCGACGCTAACACCGCGCTCCTGCGCCCCAACGTCAATCTGGCACAGAACTTCCGGCCCTATCCGCACTTGGGGAACATCAACATGCGCTCCAACTTCGGCCACTCGACGTTCCACTCCGGAACCATCAAGTTCGAAAAACGGATGTCGCGCGGACTGTATTTCACCAGCTTCTACACACTCTCGAAGGCACTCAACTCCTCCGATACGGACAACTCCGGCGGTGGAGTGATGCCGATCCAGAACCGCAATCTTGAGAAAGGCCGGGCGGGTTATGACCGTAACCACCGCTACATCGGCACCATCAACTGGGAACTGCCAGTAGGCAAGGGCAAGCGCTTCGCCAATTTCGGTGGCATTGGCGGATGGCTGGCGAGCGGCTGGGAATTGAGCTGGATCCAGACCATCGAGTCCGGTAACCCGCTCAACTTCACGTTCCAGAACCCTCTCGCGCCTCTCAATCCGAACAACTACTATCCGGGCTTCTCTGGTCAGCGCCGTCCAAACCTCGTCTCGACGCCAGTCTACGATTTCGGCCGTTGGAACAACGGCGGCGGAGATCGCTTCGTCGAGTTGAACCGGCCGGCTGTGATCGATATTAACGCCTTTTCCGCGCCCGCCGAGTTCACGATCGGCAACGCGGGACGGAACATCACCACCGGCCCTCGTCTGGTGTGGGCACAAGTCTCGGCTCAGAAGAACTTCAAGATCAGGGAGCGTTTCAACGCACAGTTCCGTTGGGACTTCCAGAATGCTCTGAAGACCTACAACTTCACCGGCCCTGGCACCCTGGTGGACTTCCGCAATCCCCAGACATTCGGCAAGCTCCGCGACGACCCGCGCACGGCGTCGCTGGGCGGTCAGCCGCTGATGAACATCACCGTCATGGTGCAGTTCTAAGCCCCAGGCAGTCCGAATCAACCGAACGCCGCTCCTTCGGGGGCGGCGTTCGCCTTTTGCGAGCCATGCTTCAGCCGCCCCGAAATCCCGCCCTTCACCTCCGCGACATCACCGCGCACCTCGAAAAGCACATCGGCAAGGTCGAGAACGTCTTCCACGAGTTCGTGTCGAGTCACGTCCACATCGACCTGCTGCACGTCCCTGCAACGGAAGCGCGCCCGTATCAGATCCTCGCCACCAGCGGCATGAGCGACGAGGCGATGGCGGCTCCAGCCGGCTGCTACTCGCGCGCTGAACTTCTGATCGCGCTCCCGAAGGATTGGCAGTCACCGGACCCGAGTCCCACACCGAATCCTCTCTTTGGCCCGCTCAGTGGCTTCGCTCCATCGCCCGCCTTCCGCACGAAGAGCAGACGTGGATCGGGCTCGGACACACCATCCCGAACGGCGATCCGCCCGAACCGATCGCGGACACGCGCTTCATCGGTGTGCTGGTTGCCGTGCCGTTCTGGATGCCGGAGGAGTTCCTCGAACTGACCACGGAGAGCGGAGAGACGATCGCGATGATGTTCCTGATTCCGCTCTATCCCGAAGAGATGGAACTGAAGCTCCGCGAAGGCCCGGCTGCGCTCGTTCCCGGATTCGACGCGATCGGATTGCAACCCGCGCTCGATATCCGGCGGCGGAACGCCGCGTCTTCCTGATTGCTCGGATCTCCTCGATGGCCCTCGACTGGAGAAGCCGGCGCCGGTTCGCTTCGGACCTCGGTAGTCCGTATGCGCTCGCGTTCGGCGTCTCGACGCAAACTCTGTTCGCCGCTGATGAGCATCGGGACGCGGTCTTCACGGTCCGGGTGCCGCCGCCCCCGCCATGCCGCTATCTGCGGTCGAAGCGGGTTTCAATTGTCGACAAGCAGCACTCGTCACTCGCCAAGAGTGGATTCTCGGATCCCTGCACCCTGGTGGACTTCCGCGATCCCCAGACATTCGGCAAGCTCCGCGACGACCTGCGCACGGCGTCGCTGGGCGGTCACTACGCGCCGCTCCTTCGGGGGGCGGCGCTTTGCATTGACCCGAGCAACTCCGCCGCGATTCGGCTTGCCGCTTCCCTTCCTCGCTCGCCGGTCTCTCCCAGAGGCCCGACACAGGAAGGACAGCCCGTTCCGCACGAGCAGTCCCGGATCAGTTCCGCCGACAGCTCGAGCAGCTTTCGCGTCATCTTGTGCAGCGGAGCGCTCAGGCCGACACCGCCCGCGAAGTTGTCGTACAGGAACAGGTCGGGCTCCCACGTCACCAGGCTCCCTTCCACGGCCTCGGTGATCGCGACACCGAGGTCGCGCGGGTCCGACATGAGCAGCAGCGCGGCGACGGCGCGAAAGGCGTTGGCCAGTCCGCTGAGTCCAGCTTGTTTTTCGGTCGGGGAAAGGTCGGGGAAGCGATTCAGAAACTCGTGCGGGAAATGGATCCAGAACGAGGTGGTGTGCATCTCCTGCTCGGGCAGCATCAGGTTGCCCGCGCCCACGTTCTCGTTCGTGTAGAACTTCACCTTCTTGAATCCGACGATCTGCCGGTTCACCCGGACCTCGCCGTGGCGGGCGAAGGCTCCGTTCAGAGGACTCGAGTCGAACTGGTCGAGCTCCTTCACCTGCGTGTAGTCGATCGCGTCGGTGAAGTAGTCGCACTCGACGCGGCGCACATAGGCTTTGCGATTCTCGAAGTCGAGCCGCTCCACCTGGAACTGGCGGGCCTCGTGGAGATAGATCGCCTTCTCGTGCAGTTCCGACGGCGCGGCCGTGAAGGCCACCTCGGCGATCACCTTCGGCTCGCCCGTTTCGTCGATGACCACGAAATTGTCGCTGGTGACCGAGCGCAGACTGATCGCATCGGCCGGGTAGGTGTCGGAGGTCCAGTGCCAGGTGTTGCCCGAATGATGCAGGAGGCGGTTCTCGGCCAGGAATTCGCAGACCGGTTTCACCGGATGGTGTCCGAACTTCTCGTCGTCCCGGAGAGGCAGTTCGAACGCGGCGCACTTGATGTGATTGATCATCACCTCGAGGTTGTCGGGATTGATCTGCGCGGTCTCCGGCGGGCGGGTGAAGAAGTAGTCCGGATGCTCGATGATGAACTGGTCGAGCGGCGCCGACGAGGCGACCATCACCGCGACCGACGTGGATTGCCGCCGGCCCGCGCGTCCGGCGCGCTGCCAGGTGGAGGCGATCGTGCCCGGATAGCCGGCCATCACCACGCCGTCGAGCGAGCCGATATCGATGCCGAGTTCGAGCGCGTTGGTCGCGACGACGGCGCGGATTTCGCCATCGCGCAGCTTGCGCTCGATCTCGCGCCTTTCGCGCGGCAGATATCCTCCGCGATACCCGCGCACGCCCTCGGCGCCCATCGGCATCTTCTCGCAGGCATCCTTGAGATAGGTCACCAGAATCTCGGTGGCGAGCCGGTTGTTGGCGAACACCAGAGTCTGCTGACCGTGTTCGATGAAATCGGTGGCGATGCGGCGCGTTTCGTGAAGGTAGCTGCGCCGGATTCCGAGATGGCGGTTGACCACCGGCGGGTTGTAGAAGACGAAGTACTTTTCGCCGGCTGGCGCGCCGTTTTCGTTCACCAGCTCGAACTCGGATTCGGTCAACGCCTCGGCCAGTTCGCGTGGATTGGCTATGGTCGCGGACGAGCAGATGAACTTGGGCTTGGAGCCATAGAACTCGCAGATCCGCTTCATCCGTCGCAAAATGTTGGCCAAGTGCGAGCCGTAGACGCCGCGATAGTAGTGCAGCTCATCGAGCACGATGTAGCGGAGATTCTCGAAGGCCTTCGCCCATTTCGTGTGGTGCGGAAGAATGCCCGCGTGCAGCATGTCCGGATTGGTGAGCACCACGTTTGCGCGTTCGCGGATGGCGCGCCGCGCGTCCTGCGGGGTGTCGCCGTCGTAGGTGAACGCGCGGATTCCCGCTCCCATCGCGTCGACTGCGTTGTTGAACTCCGAGAGTTGATCCTCCGAGAGCGCCTTGGTGGGGAACAGATAGAAGGCCCGCGCCGAGGGATCGGTAAGGAGTTGCTGCCAGACCGGCAGGTTGTAGCACAGCGTCTTTCCGCTCGCGGTGGGCGTGACCACCACGACATTCCGCCCCCGCTGGACCGCCTCGAACACGCGTGCCTGATGGGAGTAGAGCTGGCGAATCCCCTTCGCTTGGAGCGCCTGAAAGAGTTGCGGGTGGACGCCATCGGGGATCGGAGCGAGGGTGGCTTCCCGCGCAGGCTGATGGCGGATGTGGCGGATGGGCGATTCGGGATTGGCGGCCATGAGCTCCCGGAATCGTGAAACGGTGGCCTCGACATCGCGGCGGGGAGCGAGTGCGGGGTTGAAGAGAGAGAGGTTCATGTTCGCCTTTTCTTTGCCCAAGGATAGCATTGTGCGAGAGCGGCGCGGAAAGTTAAGGTTGCCGAGCGGGGTGGAAAGGACTACACTGAAGGAGTCGGATTGTCGGGGCGTGGCTCAGCCTGGCTAGAGCGCCTGGTTCGGGACCAGGAGGCCGGAGGTTCGAATCCTCTCGCCCCGACCATATATCTCACTGAAATCATTTTTCGAATCGGCGGCCGAGGGCTTGGTGCTCTCGGCCGTTTCGCTTTCACTATGCCCACCACACGGGGAAACCGGCTCACCGGATGAAATAGTGCCGGGAAAATGGATGGCAAGTACGCCTGATCGCGAAGTTCAACGGGATCGGAGAGTGCCCAGATGTAGACAGCCGGAGGGCCATACGCCTCTCGGCCGTTCTGTCTTGGCGGCGCTGAAATCGTGGCCGTGATCTCAGCCCGCTACAATTAGGCCATGCGCCGCTGTTTGCCGCTGTTAGCCGCGTTCGCCGGATTCGCGGAGGTCCACGAGGTCGGACCCGGCAAGCCCTTCGCCTCGATCGGTGACGCCCCGCTTGCCGAACTCCAGCCGGGTGACGTGGTGCTGATCCACTGGCGTCCGGAGCCCTATCGCGAGAAGTTCGTGCTCTGTCGCGAAGGAACGGCCGAACAGCCCATCACGATTCGCGGCGTTCCCGGACCGGAAGGCGAGCTTCCCGTACTCGAAGGCGCCGAGGCCGTCACGCCCCGCCCGCTCAACTATTGGCGTGAATCGCGTGGCGTGATCAAGGTGGGCGGAGCGAACGTGCCGGCCGACACGATGCCGCGGCACATCGTCATCGAGAACCTCGAGATCCGCGGCGCCCGTCCAGGCAATTTCTTCACGGACCGGTTCGGGCAGCGTCACGAGTACGCGGCCAACGCCGCGGCGATCGACGTCGAAAAAGCCGAGGATCTCACCGTCCGGAACTGCATCCTTTCGGACAGCGGCAACGGACTCTTCATCGGATCGAGCGAATCGGCCGTGACACGCCGCGTGACCATCGTGGCCAATCACATTCACTCCAACGGAAACCCCGGCAGCGCGTTCGAGCACAATAGCTACACCGAAGCAGCGGGAATCGTGTTCGAGTACAACCGCTACGGTCCGCTACGCGAGAGGGCGAATGGCAACAATCTGAAGGATCGCTCGGCCGGGCTGGTGGTCCGCTACAACTGGATCGAGGGCGGCAATCGCCAGCTCGATCTGGTGGACGCGGGCACGCCCTCGTTGCTCGCTTCGTCCGAATACCGGCTCAGTGAGGTCTACGGAAATATCCTGATCGAACCCGATGGTGACGGCAACCGCCAGATCGTCCACTACGGAGGCGATAGCGGCAACGAAGGCCGTTATCGAAAAGGAACGTTGCGGTTCGAGAACAACACAGTGGTCTCGTTGCGGCGGGACCGGACCACGCTCTTCCGCCTTTCCTCGAACGCCGAACGCGCCGAGGCGCGCAACAACATCGTCTACACGGCAGCGGCCAATGGCGACACGCTGGCGCTGGTCGACAACACGGGCCAACTCCAGCTCGACCGCAACTGGTGGAAGCCCGGAGTTCGCGACGGATTCGCGCCCGTGGAAGCCAGTATCAGAGGCAAGGACACCGCGATCGAATCGGCGTCTCCGGACTTCGTGGATGAGGCGGCGCAGGACTACCGGCTGTCGGACTTCTCGATCTGCGTGGACGCGGGCACTCCGGTCGAGTGGCCCGCGTTCCAGTACCAGAGGCATCGCGCCGTGGAACCGCGTCCCGCGAACGGGCCGATTGACCTCGGCGCGTTCGAACACTAGCGAAACTGCGCCTGGTTCGTTCCCGCCTGTGAGTAGGAGAGTGTTCCGGGGCCGTCGAGTCCGGTTGCGGTGAACTCCACGGGCCGCTCGGCGGCCACCGAGAAGGTGACGATCGAGTCACCCCGCCGCTGCGTGGCGGGCAGCGCGGACAGAAAGCTCGCCGGAACGGTCAGCGCACCTTTGTCACCGCGCTCGGCGCAGGTGAAGGCAGCCGCCACCTGGGGCCTTTCACCCGCCACCGAAGCTCCTTGGAACGTCACGATCTGCTGCTCCGAGCCATCGCGCCACTCGATCTGAAGATCGCGGGCGCGATCGATCGATGCCGCTACCTCGGTATTTGTCCACACGGTTGGCGCGGGAACGGTGATGCGCGTGCTGAACGGGCCAACATCGGCGCCGCCGAAGCCCGTTATCGTATACTCGCCCCGCTCGAGGTAGAGTTCGCTTGATTGCTGTGGCAAGCCAGGAATCGAGGTCTCCAACTGCTGCCCGAACTCCCGGGTGTAGTGCCCCTTGGATCGCCGCTCGAGATCGCGCGTCCCTTTCGGACCTCGAACGTCGAGGCGCGGCCCGGCGTCGAGCTCTTGAAACGGAATCTCGGGAGCATCCTGCTCGATGAAGTATTGCAGCGTGCAGGATCCGGCCTGGACCGTCCCGAACGGCCGGTAGGAACCGGCGAATCCGGGTCCGCGCAAAAACGCGCCATCTCCCAAGTCGGCGATGCTGCTGAACCCCTCGAAGGCGGAATGGGTCCGCGATAGCACGATCGTGCCGGTGTTCCGATCCTCACGGCTTCCGCTTCCGGGCGCGGGACAATCGCTCGCGGTCGCAAAGATCGCGGTGTTGCTCACGCGTCCGTTGATCCGCACCCCGACCGGCGTGGCGCAGGACTCGGTTCCAGTGGGAACATCGAAGTCGATGTCTTCCCAACCATCGGGATGACTCGTGACACCGCCGGCGGGAACGGATTGCCCGGCCACGATCACTTCAATCCCAGCAGGCGAACGGTCGCGGCCGAGACCGGTGCCTCGAAGCCTGCGTCCGTTCGCTCCCGGTACGGGTTCGGACGAGATACCGAAGGCGCGCTCGACGATCCGGATGGGCGCGGTGAGTTGGGTTCCGTTGACCTCGAGCGCCACCGAGCCCAAGCCGAGCGGCGCATGGAGGGGCAGCAACGCATCGATCCGTTGGGGCGTAACCGAGAGAAGGGTGGCGTCGAGCGAAGCGCCATCGATGGTGACGCGCGCGGTGACGTGCTCGAGGGTCGAGCCGAGGTTGCGGCCGAGTAGGGCGAATCTTGCGCCGGGCGCCACACCCGCAGCGGGCAGTCCCTCGGCGGCGAGGCTGGCAGCGTTCATGGCGAAAAGCCCGCGAATCAGTTCCGGTGTCTGGGCGAAGGTGACGGTGCCGGTCATCAACGCGAGCGCCGTTCGAAGAATGAATGTCTGCATCGTTTGTTCTCCACCGGACAACGCGCAATACGGGCCGATTTCGTATCGCGCGCGTGCGAATTCCGCAAAGCCTCGGCGGGACGGGCCGATGAGACGAACATATGGTTTCGCTGCGGCGCTACCTCGACCCGCGTCCCAAGGGATTGTCCGATGCCTGGAGAACCGCCTATCAGGCGTTGCTCGAGGAGATTTCCGGCTGCGCCGTACAAGTGTGTCAACCAGTCGCGGAAGAGACACGGGCGAGCCTGGCCAAGCTCCAGGAGGTGCTCTCGGCCGATCTACCGGCCGACGCGATCACCGAAAGCGGCCACAAGGCCGAAGCCGAGCTTCGCGGCTGGCGTGACCGCGCATCGCGCTTCTACAAACAGAAGGCCGGCGAGGTCAAGGAATTGATGATGATGATCGCGCGCACCGCCGAACTGGTGGCTGAGCGCGATCGCCGCTACGGGCCCAAGTTCCAGGAACTGGCGGCGAGGCTCCAGGCGGTCGCCGCGATCGACGATCTGGCGGGCCTACGTGCCACGGTTCTCGAGAGCGTTGCCGAACTGAACCGCACCGTGGAACAGATGCACCGAGAGGGGCAGGATACGGTGACCGCGCTGCAGGCCGAGATCTCTACCTATCGCACCAAACTCGAAGTCACCGAACAGGCCGCCTGGATCGATGCACTTACCGGTGCCGCCAACCGCCGCCGGGCGGAGAGCGAGATCGCGCGCCGTGTTTCGGCGGGGCGCCATTTCTGCCTTCTGATGGCGGACTTGAACGGGCTGAAGCGTGTGAACGACGAACACGGCCACAACGCCGGCGACGAACTCCTCAAGCACTTCGCCGACGAGCTGCAACACGTGGTACGGGCCTCCGATCTGGTTGCCCGCTGGGGCGGTGATGAGTTCGTCGTGATTCTCGAGTGCGATCAGAAAGGCGCCGAGGGCATGGAAGCCCGCATTCGCCAGTGGGCCTTCGGGGCCTACACCCTGAAGTCCGCTCCGGCGCCGGTGAAGGTGGACCTGAGCGCTGCCCTGGGCTTTGCGCAGTGGGAGGCGGGAATGGATCAGGCTCAACTGCTCGCCGCCGCCGATCAGGCGATGTACAAGGACAAGGCCACTCACCGCATCGCGCGTTTGGCCTGACCGCTACCGCGCCGCCTCGATCCACTCCTTCGGTGATCGAAAGCCGGCGGGAGCCTCTCCGCTGTGCCGCAGTGATCCGGGCAACTCCGTCTTGCGCCAGGTGGCGAGCCGCGTTTCGAGCCTCTTCACCACCGCGGGATTCGCCGCCGCGATATCATTTTTCTCCTCGCGATCCTCTTCGATCCGGAACAGGTGGCTCTTGCCGTCTTCGACCACCAGTTTCCAAGGTCCTTCGTGAACCGCGAAGTGGAGGCCGTGGCCTGATTCGATCGAAAAGTAGAGCGGACCGCGATCCTGGCGCTTGCCCGATTGAATCGCCGGCCACAAGTCAACCCCATCGAACTTGCGCTGGTTGCCCGGCGTGACTCCAGCCGCCGAGGCGAGTGTCGGAAACAGGTCGATCACCGCTGCTGGTTGGCTCGTCTTCCCGGCCTTCACGTGTCCCGGCCATCGCAGCACGGCGGGTACGCGCGTGCCACCTTCCCACGTTGAACCCTTCGCCCCGCGCAACGGCGTGTTGCGAGCGCCTTGGCCAGTGGGTCCGCCATTGTCGCTGAAAAAGAAGACGATCGTGTCGTTGGCGATCCCTTCCGAATCAAGCGTACCGAGAATCCGGCCCACGTTGGTGTCCATCGAGTCCACCATGGCGGCGAAGGTTCGCCGCCGCTCGTCCTTGATGGAGGCGTAGCGGTCGAGCAGTTGCTTCGGCGCCTGCAGCGGCGCGTGCGGCGCGTTGAAGGGAACATAGAGGAAGAACGGCTTCGACTTGTCGCGGCCGCGAATGTTTGACTCGGCTTCCTGTCCGATCAGATCCGTCGAATAGCCTTCCTGCCGCAGCGCGCGACCGTCGCGATGCCAGTCGAGCCCGCCATCGCGCTCGTGGGTGTAGTAGTCGATCGCGCCGTTTACGTGTCCGTACGAACGTTGGAATCCGCGCGCGCCGGGAAGATACGTCTTTCGTGAATGGCCGAGATGCCATTTGCCCGTCATTGCCGTCTGATAGCCCGCCGCCTGAAACGTTTGCGGAAGAAAGTGCTCTCCGGCCGGAATGCCGAAATCGGCCCATGGACGCACCACTGTGTATCCGGTACCGAGCCGCATCGGATGGCGGCCGGTCATCAGAGCCGATCGTGTGGGCGAGCAGAGCGGGCATGAGTAGAAGCGCTCGAATTCGAGCCCTTGCGCGGCCAGCCGGTCGAGATTCGGCGTGCGGATTTCGCTCTGGTGGAAGCCCACGTCGGCCCAGCCGAGATCGTCGGCGAGTAGCACCACGATGTTCGGGCGCCGTGTCTGAGCGGCTGTTGCGAGCGGACCCGCGAGGAGCGAACCAAGAAACTGGCGGCGTTGCATCCCTGCTACTCTACCGCACCGCTGGCGTGATATGATTCTGGCGTCGAGAAGCCTCTGTCGGCCTCGCGCGAAGTTTTGACATCGAGCGAAGGAGTCGCAAATCATGAATCGGCGCTTGCAATTGTTCCTTTCCCTTGCTATCGCGGCAACGCCCACATGGGCGCAGACCGCCACCGGCAACATCATCGGTCACGCCACCGACCCGGTAAACGCGATCGTGCCGGGCGTGGAGGTCACCGCCACCAACCCCGCGACCGGAATCAGCAACCGGGTCACCACCGATGAACTGGGAATCTATCGAATCCTGTATCTGACGCCAGGAACCTACAACCTGAGCTTCCAGAAGCCGGGGTTCAACACGCTGCAACGCAGCGAAATCGTGCTTCGGTCGAACGACACGGTCACGGTCGACGTGCAACTGCAGGTCGGCAACCAGGTGGAGCGGATTCAGGTCACCGGTGAAACTCCGCTGCTCGAAACCGCGACCTCCACCACGGGCACCGTGCTCGAGGGCAAGCAGATGAACGCGATTCCGATCATGCAGCGTTACACCTGGATGGCGATGTATCTGATGCCCGGTGTCACCAGCATGAATGGATTCCACATCGCGGGTGCGCGCGACCGCGGCATCGGATATCAGGCCGATGGCATTCCCGCCACCGAGCCCGTGCGCAGTGGCGTCGCAACCAACCGGATCCTGTCGACAACGCAGAACGCGATCGAAGAGGTGAAGATGGTCACCACCGTGTTGCCAGCCGATAGCGGCCACTCGGCGGGCGGAATGCTGAGCATTACCTACAAGTCTGGCACCAACGATCTCCACCTCGAGGCCGAGGATCGCTACATCAACAACGCACTGCTGCATCGCGCCTACTTCAATCTGCTGCGGCCCACCGCTCCGTTCAGCTATCACGAGCTGTCGGGGCTGCTGCACGGTCCGGTGTATCTGCCGAAGCTCTACAACGGCAAGAACCGCACGTTCTTCCTGTTCGGCTGGCAGCGCCATCACGAAAAGTACAACCAGCAGGTGTTCGCCGACGTTCCGAACGATGCGATGCTCAACGGCGACTTCTCGTTCAATGGTCTCGGCTTCCCGGTCCATGATCCCGCGAGCACGCGGCTGGTGGACAATCGCTGGGTCCGCGATCCGTTCGCGGGCAACATCATCCCGCGCAGCCGGTTCGATCCGGTGGCCACCAAGTTCCTCTCCAATCAGCCGTGGAACCGCCCGAACGATCTCGGCGGCGCGAGCTTCATCGACCGCACGGGTCCGCACCAGAACTTCGGCACCGAATCGAAGTATCGCTCGTATCGAACCCGCTGGGACACCAAGATCGACCACGTGTTCAACGAGAAGAACCGCCTGTTCGGGCGCTATTCACACGTCCGGAATCGAGCCTGGGGCAACGCGATCGCCCTCAATTGGACCCTGCTCGACGGCAATCGCGTGATGCTGCCGAGCGATCAGATCAACACCGTGCTTTCCGACACGCATGTGTTCACTCCCACGATGATCCTCGAGACGCGGCTCGGCATGAATCGGCGCAAGGAGTCGCGCACACCGCTCGGCGTCAATGAAAACTGGGGCCAGCAACTGGGCATTCCAGGCATCAGCGGCGAGACCTTCCCGTCGTTCTACAATTCCGGCGGCGGCGCTTTCTATGACGCGAGCATGCCGCGCGGATCGTACTATCAGGTGACTGAGAACTTCACCTGGCAGGAGAACATGACGCTGATCCGCGGGCGCCACGCGATCAAGACGGGCTATGAGATGGTCCGGACCCGCGCCAATACGCGCGCGGAATCGCTGCCCGCTGGTGTCTACCGCTTCGGCGGAACCGACATGCCGTTCACTCCGAACACAGGGAACGACTTCGCGGGCTTCCTGTTGGGCTCGGTCGTACGCGCCGATTTCAACACCGCGCTCGCCAACTGGCTGCCGCGCTGGTGGGGACACGCGCTGTACTTTCAGGACGACTGGACCGTCTCTCCGCGGCTGACCCTGAATCTCGGCATGCGCTGGTCGTACGAATCGCCGTTCACCACCAAGTACGGACAGCACAGCCAGTTCGATCCGAACGCCACCGATCCGCTCTCCGGCCGCCGCGGAGCGATCACACATCCCGGAACCCCGCTCGCCAAGCGTGACCTGAACAACTTCCAGCCGCGTGTGGGCATGGCCTACAAGATGAACAACAAGATGGTGTTCCGTGGCGGGTTCGGCGTCACGACCGTGGACCTGTTCACTGTGGGCCTCGATCAGAACTTCGAGGAGTACTTCACCGCCGTGAGCCTCCAGGCGCCTCCGGGCGATCCGCGGCCCGTGTTCCGGATCAGCCAGGGTCCAGGACAGGTGCGCTATCCCATCAACCCGGATGGAACGTCGCCGTTCGTGGGAGCCAATTTCGGCGGCCGCAATGCGACTTGGTATGACCCGAAGATGCGTAATCCGTACACGATGAACTGGAACGCGACGTATCAATACAACTTCGCGAGCAACTGGCTGCTCGAGTTGAGCTACCAGGGCTCGTCGGGTGTTGGCCTGTTGAACGCGTGGAACATCAACGCGATTCCGCTCGACATCTCGCGCGACCGCACCACGCTCGACCAGATCTTCTCGAACCAGCAGAACTTCCGCCCCTACACGAACTTCGGCGGGCTGAACCTGTGGAGCAACTTCGGCCATTCGAGCTTCCATTCGGGCACGGTCAAGGCCGAGAAACGCTTCTCGAAGGGCCTCACGATGACATCGTTCTACACTTGGGGCAAAGCGATCGACGAGGCTGACAATGATGGCGGAGCGGGCGGAGTCACCTATTACAACCGGCGCCTCGAGAAAGCCCGCGCCGGGTTCGATCTCCGTCACCGTTCGGTGACCTACCTCACCTATGATCTGCCGTTCGGCAAGAGCAAGAAGTGGATGAACAAGGGCGGCGTGAAGGACTACGTCCTCGGCGGCTGGAAGATCGGCTGGATCCAGACCTTCCAGAGCGGGACCCCGGTGGATTTCACCGTCGCCGGCAGCCCGAACCGCTATTTGCCCGGAACGGTGCGCCCAAACATGCGCGTACCCTACGATCAGATCAAAGTGGATAACTGGAACATCGGTGACCGCTTCAACAACAATCTGAAGAATCCGCTGTGGAACATCCAATCGTTCGCTTATCCGGACGCCTACACGCCGGGAGCAGCGGGCCGCAACGTCATCGACGGTCCGGGCCTGACGTGGTCGCAAGGCAATCTCGCCAAGACCATCACGGTCAAGGAGCGCTACAACCTCGACCTGCGGTTGGACATCAACAACATCTTCAAGACCGCTAACTTCAGCAACCCGACGCCGTCGGTCAACCTGACCAATCCTGGATTGTTCGGCAAACCGACCGGAGTCTTGGGTGGCTGGTGCTGCCTCGGCGGATCTTTCTCGGGACTGTTCGTGGCCAGGCTCTGGTTCTGACGTTCGCGTTCGCCGCATGGAGCCGAGCCATGGCTCCATGCGGGAAACCGCACCCTCAGAACAGGAGGCGCAACGCGAGTTGCACTTCGCGGGGCTTCGGACTGAACGCGGTGGCGGTCACCACTCCGAACGTCGCGGCGTTGATTGCGCGTCCAGGTTCGCCGAAGGTCGGGGTGTTGGAGATGTTGAATGCCTCGGCCCGGAACTGAAGCTTGTAGCGCTCGCTGATCGCGAAGTTCTTGAACAGCGACAGATCCATGTTGTAGACCGAATCGGTGTGGACATCGGGCAGGGTTCGCGAGACGTTGCCGTAGGTGTAACCTGCGGGGTTCGAGAAGGCGGCTGTGTCGAACCAGCGGTCGATGGTGGGGTTTGCGAGCCGCGCCGATGTGCCCGGCACGACATTGGGGCGGTTGCCTCCGCCGGCCACGGCGGCGGACAACGAAAGCGGAGTGCCGCTCTCCATGGTTTGAATCGCGTTCAACTGCCATCCGCCGATCACGTGGCGAGCGAGCGCCGATCCGCTCTTGCCGAAGGGCAGTTCCCAAAGGGCGCTGAATACCATGCGCTGCGGGACATCCTGGGAGCTCTTGCTCCGCTCGGCGCGCAGGTTGTTCCAGTTCTGCGGCGTGGTGGTGACCGCTGCCCCGGGGCGCACCTGCCCGAGATTCGCACCGTCATCGATCAGCTTCGATGCCGCGTACGACAACAGGAACGAGAGTCCGTGCGACATCCGCTTTTCCACCTTCACCGCGAGCGCGTGGTAGATCGAGTTGTTGATGAAGGAGTATCCGCCGTTGACCCCGGTGAACTGTGGATAAGGAAGCAGGCTCTGCTGGCGCGTGATGGTGGCACCCGCCAGCGGGCCCGTGGAGATCAGGCCCCGGAAGGGATTGGGAATCGTCTGCGCCAACTGCGTCCCGAACTGCTGGAAGTTGGCGTCCGAGATCTGATTGAGGTTGCGCCCGTCGCCGAACAATCGGACACCGTGGTTGCCGACCCACGCCGCTTCGAACAGCCAATTGTTCCACGGCTGGTGTTGCAGCGTGAAGTTCCACTGCTCGGTGTAGCCTCGATTGGCCTCGCGCAACTGGCCGGCGATGCTTGTTCCGATTCCGGTGAGCAGGCCATCCTTGCTGCCGGTTGGCGGAGTGAGACCGTTCGGGAAGGGGTTGCTCATGCGATCCTGTGGCGTGCGTCCACCGTCGAGCGTGCTCACCATCGGCGTGTCATTCAGATAGCCGGTGCGAGCCAGTGAGATCGTGATGGGCACGAACATGATGCCGAATCCGCCGCGCACCACGGTTTTCGGATGCGCCTGCCAGGCGAAGCCCACGCGCGGGCCCCAGTCATTGAGGTTGGGCTCGCGCTGATAGCGGCTCAGTCCGCCGACGCCGGGGAAAGTGAGTCCGCCGCGGAGGTCGTAGCCAGGCACTCGCAGCGGAGACGCGACATTCGGATCGAAGTTGGTCAACACGTTGTAGCGATCGGTCGGCGGAGCTTCGTTCTCCCAGCGTAGGCCGAGGTTCAACGTGAGCGAGCGGCTAATCTTCCAATCTTCCTGGATGAACGCGGCGTAGTAGTGGAGACTCGCGGTGCCGTCGGTCTGCAACCGGGCGGATCCGGAAGCTGGGGTTCCGAGCAGCAGCGACGCGACTCCGAAACCCGCCGTCGCGGACGCTTGCAGCGGATCGGGGCCTTGCGTGAAGCCGCGATTGAACGCGTAGGTGCCCACCGAGTTCTCGCGGCCGTAGTCGTTGGCGGCATACCAACGATGCTCGAACCCGGTCTTGATCGTGTGCGCGCCTTTGATCTTGGTCACAGCCGCGCTGGTGAGCGTGGTATGCGACGGACCGCCGCGCGAGGCGATCGCGCCGAAGTTGGCCGCGTCCGCGACACTCATCAGCGGGAACCGGCCTGTGTCCGCACCCCGTCCCACGTAGGTCTGGCGCTTGAACGCTTCGGGCATGCCGAGCGAGGCGATGTCGAAGCCCTCGCTCGGTGTGAAGAAGTGTTCGTGCTCGCGATTGAAACCGGTTCGGGCTTCGAGCAGCAGCGTCGGCGTGATCGTGTCGTTGTAGTTCAGCGAAGAGCTGTTGCGCGGAATCAGGACCTTTCGTCCATCCGGCTCGGCCGGTGTATTCCAAAGGCGCGGGAAACCCCAGTCGAGATCGTCCCACGTGTAGCGCCCGCTGATGCGGCGCGATGACGAAATGTTCCAATCGCCTTTCGCCGTGATGGCGTGGCGATCGATCGGACCCGGCCCCTGTAGGAAAAGATTCTGCGCCTGCGTGAAGGGGGCTCCGGGCAGATTCGGAACCGGATAATAGGTGAGCGCGTTGCGGCCAACCGGATCGATGCGGCTCGCCGGAATCCGGTTACCGGGAAACGCGTCACGCACGAATCCGGTACCCTGCGCGCGCGTGGTGAAGGGGTCATGGATCGTGATCAACTGATTCGCGGCCGTGCGCGTTTCCGAAAAGTCGCCGGCGCGTTGCAGCGTGGTCGGCGAGGTGATGACGGATTGGCTGGCGCGCCGCTCGAAGAAAGCCTCGTAGTTGGTGAAGAAGAAGATCTTGTTCTTTCGTACCGGCCCGCCGATCGATCCGCCGAACTGGTTGTATGCGAGCGCTCCCACCTTGCGTCCA
Organism: uncultured Acidobacteriota bacterium; assembly: GCA_902825945.1. GTDB lineage: Bacteria > Acidobacteriota > Terriglobia > Bryobacterales > Bryobacteraceae > SYLY01. The sequence goes on along the minus strand of CADECY010000014.1, from coordinate 60,870 downwards.
GCGCGGTTCGCGAAGAAATCGTTGGCGTTCAGGTTGTCGTTGCGAAGGAATTCGAACAGATTGCCATGAACCTCGTTGGTTCCGCCTTTGCTGACGATCGAGATGATGCCGCCGGCGGTGCGTCCGAACTCGGCCGACATCGCGTTGGTCAATACCTTGAACTCCTGCGTCGCGTCGATCGAGAGGAACGTCTGCGTGCCCGCGATCGTCACCTTCTCACTCGCGATTCCATCGACGAGGAAGCCGTTGGCGAGCGGTGGTCCGCCGCCAATCGAAATCGCGGCCAGGCGCCAACTCGACAGCACTTGTCCGCCGAAGAACCCGATGCCGCGAACAGTGGGAATCAGGTTGGCGAGCCCGAGTGGGTTGCGGCCGTTGAGCGGCAGCTCCTCCACCTTGCGCTGGTCCATGACCGTTCCAAGAGACGAAGTGTTGGGCTCGAGCAGCGGCGCGCCGCCGGTCACTTCGATCACCTCGCTGACCGCGCCCACCTCGAGAGTGATCGGAACCGCGAGCGAGCGATCGGCCTCGACCACGATGTTGTCGCGCCGCGCGGCCTTGAAGCCAGCCTGCGAAACGTCGAGCCGGTAGATGCCGGGTTGAAGAACGAGAAACCGGAACGTGCCATCTTCGCTCGAAGCGGCCTCGCGTACCTGACCGGTTTGCGTGTTGCCGAGACGCAGGTTGGCGCCGGAAACCGCGGCTCCGGTCGAGTCGATGACCGACCCTGTGATGGTTCCGGTGACTTGCTGAGAGTAGATTGCCGGCGCGAAGCACAGCACGGCGAGAATGGCGGCCAGTCTCATCCTGATAGTCCCCTTTGCTTGACGGGGACGTGGCGAGAACAGAGTCCGAGCCCCGCTACCGTTCCCCTGGATTCAATCGATCGTATCATGGCCGCGCGCTCGTGCGATGCTGGAGAACTGAAGATGAACACCCAGCCTTTGTCTGACGAACAACTCGTCTCGATGATGAAGGATCTAGAGTCGGATCGAGTCGAGCGCAAGGAGCGGCTGTCGGACATGGAGAAGATCCGCCAAGCTGTTTGCGCATTTGCGAACGACATGCCGGGTCATGGCCGCCCCGGTGTCCTGCTGATCGGGGTCAAAGACAATGGCGAATGTGCTGGTTACCCGGTGACAGATGATCTGCTGCTCCGCTTGGCGGACATTCGGTCAGATGGCAACACGCTTCCGCCCCCGAACATGACGGTGCAGAGGCGTGAGCTGAGCGGATGCGATGTCGCGGTCGTCACGGTGTTCCCTTCCGATGCGCCTCCCGTTCGATACCAGGGACGAACTTGGATTCGGGTTGGGCCGAGACGAGCCATTGCAACCGCGGAGGAAGAGGGCCGATTGTCGGAACGGCGGCGACATCGGGACTTGCCATGGGACGTGCGTCCGGCGGCATCAGCATCGATCGACGATCTCGACGTCGATCTTTTCCGTGCCAGTTATTTGCCCGCTGCTGTTTCGGCTGATGTGTTGCGCGAGAACAAAAGGACTCCAGTCGAGCAACTCGCCTCCCTTCGCTTCGCCGTTGGACCGGATGAGCCCGTGCCCACGAACTTGGGCCTGATGGTCTGCGGAAAGAACATTCGCGGCTTCCTGCCAGGAGCCTATGTACAGTTCCTCCGGATCGCGGGCAAAGATCTCACCGATCCCATCAAGAACCAGAAGGAGATTGACGGACCGCTCAGTTCGATGCTGTCCAGGCTGGATGAAGTGCTTGCGAACTCGATCAGTACGGGTTCCAATTTCACGGCCGGTCCGATCGAGATCAGGGATGCCGACTATCCGCTCGAAGCACTGTCGCAGCTCGCCCGCAACGCCTTGATGCATCGGAACTATGACGGCACGAATGCACCTGTGCGGATCTATTGGTTCGACGATCGAATCGAGATCCACAACCCGGGTGGGCCCTTTGGTCAGGTCTCGAAGGCCAACTTCGGCCGGCCAGGAATCACGGACTACCGGAATCCGCATCTTGCCGAAGCGATGAAGAATCTCGGATATGTCCAACGTTTCGGCGCTGGCATCCCGACCGCGCGGAAGGCGCTCGAGCGTAACGGCAATCCGGAATTGGAGTTCACTGTGGAAGATTCGTTCGTGGCGGCGACGCTGAGGCCGCGACCATGAGTGTGCCGGTGATCGCCTTCTTCAACAACAAGGGCGGCGTCGGCAAGACGACACTTGTGTACCACCTCGCTTGGTCATACTCGGATCAGGCGCTCAACGTTTTGGCGGTTGACCTCGATCCTCAGGCGAATCTGACATCGGCATTCCTCGGTGAAGATGATCTCGAGGCGTACTGGCAGCCTGGATCCCCCAAGAGAACGATCGCTGGTTGTATCGAGCCTCTGCGAAGAGGGGTCGGCGACGTTGCCGATCCAACAATCGAGGAGATCAAGTCCAACATCGGCCTCTTGGTCGGTGACCTGAATCTCGCCCGTTTCGAAGATACGCTCTCAGAGGTCTGGCCGAAGTGTAACGACGGCGACGAACGCGCCTTCCGGGTGACGTCCGCATTTTGGCGCATTATCCAATCCGCGGCTGCTTCCAGACGAGCAGATCTGGTGCTCATGGACCTCGGTCCGAATCTCGGCGCGATCAACAGGGCGGGATTGATTTCCGCGGACCTTGTCGTCACCCCTCTGGCCCCGGACTTGTTCTCCCTCCAGGGACTTCGGAATCTCGGTCCACGTCTCGCCGATTGGCGCAAGGCATGGAAAGAGCGTCTCGCCAAGAATCCAGACTCCTCGCTGGAACTCCCTCGGGGCGTAATCGTTCCAGCCGGGTATGTCGTGCTCCAGCACTCCATTCGCCTCGATCGTCCGGTTCGGGCCTACGAGAAATGGATCAAGAAGATTCCAGCCGAATACGCCACGTCTGTTCTGGGTCTGCCTGAGCCGAGCATCACGAACCCCGCGGACGATCCGCACTGCTTGAAGATGTTGAAACACTACCGTAGTCTGTTCCCACTCGCACAGGATGCCCGCAAACCGATCTTTCACCTGAAGCCAGCCGACGGCGCCATCGGAGCGCACCTGCAAGCGGTCCAATCGGCGCGGGAGGACTTCGAGGATCTTTCGGCGAAGATTCTTGACCGGCTCAGTTTGATCGAACCGTGACCCTTCGAACTTCCGGGTAAGCATCCCCGTTCGCGGACACCAGCGTTAACCGGTATTGCGCGAACCGCTCAGCCGCACCGCCCGCCGGTTTCCACTCCGCTGCCGCAACTGGTTCGCGCGCGGCTGCGGATCGGAGTTCCACGATCACCTTCGCCCCGGCCGGCGACTCCGCATCGGCCTCCACATCGACACGCGCCGATGCCTTACCGAGGTCCCGCACTTCGGACTCATACGTCTGCCGCCAAGCCCGCGTCGCGATGTGGCCCATGTCCTGATCCCACATCCAGTGCGGTCCGATCGTCGGCAGCATCTGCTTGCGCGGATTCGCGAACCGGCGGCCGTCGTTGAAGAAGATCGTGGATGCGGCCTTGTGGTCGCCGTCCGTCGTGTGGCATGACACCGCGAGATCGAGCAGTCCATCGCCATTGAAGTCCGCCGCGAGGGCATCGTGAGCGGAGTCCGTCGTGAGCGGCGTGCGGCGGCGGGGCGAAAATCCCTCCTTCGACCCCCAGTACAAATAGCTCGGAACTTGTTCTCGCGTGCCGTTGCCCAGGTAGTGCGGGGTGAACAGGTCGAGATAGCCGTCGCCATCGAAATCGGCCACAGCGGGTCCCACTGGCGCGAATCCGGGCAACCACTGCGAATTTGCCTGCCGAAAGCCCTTTGCGTCTCCCCAGAACAGATACGTTCCGCCGTCGTGCGCGCCGCTCTCCTTGTCCTGATACGAACCGATGATCAGATCGAGCCGGCCGTCGCGGTTGAGGTCCGCCGTCTCGAGTGAGATCGCGAACGGGACATCGATCGTCGACATGCGTTTCGGATCGAAGCCGTTCGCCGATCCGCTGAAGAGGATCACCCGATCACGCGTCGAATCGACGGCGGCGATGTCGAGCCAACCGTCTCCATCGAAGTCGGCGAGCGAGAGGCTCACCGCGCGCCCAGAGTCGCTCAGCGCGGTGCGGCGCTGTTTCGAGTAGCCTTCGGCGGAACCCCAGTAGATCATCAGCCGGTCGCGCTTGCGCGGAGTATCGAACGCGCCCAGGACGACATCGAGGTAGCCGTCGCGATTGAGATCCGCCACCGCGCTCGAACCGATGTCGAACTCGGCGAGCGTGGTCCGCCGGTTCCAGTCGAAGCCGTCTTTCGAGCCCCAAAGGATGTTCGCGCCGAGCGTCGGCTCGCCAGTCGACACCTCGCCGACGTGGCCCGAGTTCAGCACGATGAAATCCGGCCATCCGTCCGCATTCAGGTCGGCCGCGCTCGACTCATAGCCGCTCTGCAGCGGAATCTCCCAGCGCTTGGAGGTCTGGTATCCATCCGGGCCACCCCAGTAGACATAGATCGGAACCTTCTCGGCGACCGTTCCACCGAGGCTGTTCGCGAAAATCGCGGTCGAACCCATCGCGGTGACATGGGCCGCGCCGATCGTGCGAATCGCGGCTCCGCGCTCGAACTGGCCGTTGCCCATCGCGAAATAGACAACCGAATCGGCTTCCATGCGCGATCCGTCGTGAAGCAGCGAGATGGCGATGTCCTTCTTGCCGTCTCCGTTGTAGTCGAGCATCGCCGCGGCCGTCGCGTTCGCGATCGCGATCTCCGTGCCGCCCTTTACGCGGACGCCGCGATCATCCGTCAGGATCACGGTTGATCCATCCACCGCGACATGGGCCGCACCGCGCGAATCGAGTTCCGCGACCGCCGGCGGACGGACGCTCACTGACAGCACCTTCTTCGCCGTACCCACGATGAACTTCGCGCCCGAAGCCGCGATCGATCGCGCATCGGTCATGCTGAGTTTCACCTCGGCACCCGCGATCAGCAGCCGAACCGAACCCTTCGTCAACACCGCGACATCGTTCGCCGCTGCCGCGAGATCGACCGCATCCGCAACGCCGAAGTCCTTGAAGTTCGCGGACCGGAATCCGGTCGGTGCGCCCCAATAGACGCGCACGATGTTGCCTGATGGCTGCCCCGGTGCCCACGCTTTCTGATTCAGCGTGACGATGTCGGACCAGCCGTCGCCATTGAGGTCGGCCGCAACGGCGGTGATCGCGCCGTAGACCGGAAGCACACCACTCACCCTCGATGGACTGAGGCCATCGGCCGCGCCCCATGCGATCTTCAGATACCGGCGCGGACTCTGCAGTCCGCTATCGTTCGGCGTGAAGACCGCGTCCGCGAATCCATCGCGATTCAGATCGCCTACCCAAACGCGGCGCGATCCGTCGACACCGAGTTCCACCCGCCTCTCGCGCGATGCCGCGACAGCCGGCAGCAGGTACGAATAGTCGTGTGTGCTGTTGAAGACGAGATCGAGATAGCCGTCGCGATTCAGGTCGAAGCGATTGATGGCGCGCAGTGTGCCGTCACGCGAAACGTACAGATTGTTGCCCGCCGCATCGAGCTTGCCGCGCGAGAACTCCTCGAACGAATCGGTGATCCAGGAATCGGCGGCGTGCGCCGCGAAACTCAGCGCGAGTGCGCTAGCCAGGAGTCGCATAGGTGAGGTCCCAATCTCCGAGTTTCCGGAGTTTCTTCCCAGGCCGCGCGGGCACGGGCAGCGCGTCTTTGTGTCCGAGCCGGCGCAGGACACTCCAGGACGGATCGAAGTGGTAGCGCGCGTTGGTGTCCCAGAAGAACAATCGCTCGACACCGAGATCGTAAATCGCCTTCGCGCGCTTCAAATACGTCTCGGGCGGCATCAGGCGTGGCATCATGTTCGGCGCGAGTTCGCACTTGGTTCCGCGCGTGATGCGCACGAAGAACTCGAGATCGCGCGGATCGTCCCAGGAGTCGGCGGTACTGGTGAGCCGCTCCACCGACGTGTACGGCACAATCGTGTCCACCAGCCCTTCCGCGATCCACGCTTCGAGGTCCATCGCCTGAAAGAGGTTCTCGCGCTCGCTGCTCATCACGATCGCGGTGACCGGCTTAGCGCCCACCATCAAACGCAATTCGCGCATGAACTGCGTCAGAACACCGGCGCGATGCTTCAGCCAGCGCGGGTCGCGATCGTCGAGTTGCGTCGCATCGAGTCCGGTGGCTTGGCGGAAGCTGTCGAGCACCGGCTTTTCGTACTCGACGAGCGGCGGACGCCGGTTGTAGGCGATGCACACTCCATCCACCTGATAGGCGAGCATCTCCTTGACGAATCCGAGCGCGGCCTGGCGGACTTCCTTGTACGCATACGACAGTCTCGGAGTGGGCCGCCCTTGCTTGTCTTGCCCGCGCCATTCCGGATGTTTGTCGTAGATGCCGCCGGTGTTCCACTCGTCTTCCGGAACCGGGAAGTGGAAACCCGCGGGACGATACGTCGCGTGAAACTCCATTCCGAGAGCGTGAGCGTAGTCGAGCGCCGTTTTGAACGGATCGATGCCTTGCCGCTTCAGTGCCTGCCAGGACTCAGCCGCGAGACGGTCGCCCACTCGGTACGGGTCGCCGATCCAATGATCGGTCGCGGGCACGCCGGTTTTCGTGGGCAGGTACATCCTGTCACCCATTCCGCCTTCCCAATAGATGCGGGTGAAATCGGTGTCGCGAAACGGTTCGAGTTCACGCTTGATGTCGGCGACGGAAGTGGGCCGGTATTCGTACGTGTAGCTCCAGGCGTCGTGATGCCCGTAGAGCCGTTTGTTCGCTTTGGACGTCGGCTCCCCTAGGGTCGGCACGAGCTTGATGTAGGCGAGCCAGACACCCGCGCAGGGATTCGCCACCGAGTTCGGATCGATCGACACGATCTGCCGCCGCCACTGCCGGAACACGATGTCCTGATTCGCAAGGTCCGCGGTTTTCCAATAGTACTCGTCCACTCGCGCACGATCCTCGCCGCGATGAATCAGACGCGAAAAAGCCTGATCGCCCGACAGTTTGGCGAGCAACTGCGTCACGTCCTCGCCGGTTCCGTAGGAGCGGGTTCCGAACCAGATCTCGTACACGCCCGATCGCTTCGGCGCGTAGCGGATCTCCGGCGCGCCCGTGTTCTGACCCGCGACGAGCATCGTGCCTTTCGCGCCTTCCGCTTCAAACGGCAGCATCCGCCAGCGTCCACGCGCGGACTTCGCACTCAACGCCGCCGCTGGCTGGCAACGGTCGAGATCGGTGAGATAAATTGCTCCATCGCTCGCGGTCTGCGCCTGCAAGGCAACCGCACCCGCTGTTTGGAGAAACGTACGCCGCCGCATGGATCAAGCCTCCAGTAATCCGAGTTGCTTCTGAAAGTCGCGGACCTTCGCCACCTGCGCGTCGTCGAACGGCACCTCCGGCTGACGCAGGAACCGCTTCGCGATTCCGTGCACTTCGAGGGTCGCGCGCCAGTAGGCGTGTGTCCATGCGCCGAACGGAGTTCCGCGGAAGAACGGAACGTCGTAGCGCGTCACCGCGCGGCCCGCTCGATCGAGATCATGCGCCTGAATCGCGCTCCAGAATTCGCGCGTCACCTTCGGCGCAAACGTCGAGAATGTGCTGTAGTAGGCGCGCATCCCGTAGGGCCAGAACGTGATGAAGTTGCCCTTCTGCCCGCCCGCGAAGATGTTGATGCGCTTGCCAAACTCCTCGAAAACTTCGCGTGAATAGAGCGCCGGATACTCTTCCTTGTACGCCGAAATCTCGTCGATCTCCACGAGCTTTCGCAGCAACGGAATCGGCACTTGCCCATGCAGCACGATCGCGCGCCCCGCCGCGCGCGCCGCGGCGCGGAAGTGTTCGAGCAACGAGGCTGCATCGCCCTGCGCGGGCAACTGGACCTGCACAGCATCGGCGCCGAGATCGCGCGCGAACTTCGCGTAGTCCACTACTTGTCCGGTCCACCAAGGTCCGGTGGCGGCGATCGTCAATCCGCGCCCGGCCACGCCTTCGATCAGCGTGCGCGTGAGCTGCTTGATTTCATCGTAGGAAAGGCGGTCGTACTGATTGTTGCCGGAGGTGAGCGCGAAGGCCACGCAACCCGCCTTCACTCCGGTCTCGATGATTCGCCGGAACGATTCGAGATCGAGCGAACGGTCTTCCTTGTAGACGGTGGGCACAGAACAGATCGGGCCTGCTAGTCTTTCGCGAAACTGAGCCGGAGTGGCGGGAGCCGCGGCGAGCGCCGATGCCGCGGATACAGCCAGAAAAGTCCTGCGTGTGGTCATCGTTCCGCATCATATATGATCGAGACGAACCGATGCCGAACGCCAAAATTGACAACCGTGACTGGAGCGCTCTGACGCTCGGAGAAAGAATCCGCCAGATCGAAGTGGAAGGCTTCGTCGTGCTGCCCGATTTGCTCGACGCCGCGCACATCGCGCGATTGAAGAACGAAGCGAACGAGCTTCCGCTCACGGCGGTCGACTACAGCCCGCATCAGAAGGGTTCGCCCGGAATTCAGTTCCGCGGCGGCGAGATCACGGAGCTGATCGCACATCCGCCCATGATCGCGTTTCTGCGGGCACTCTTCGGGGACGAGATCATCATGATGTCCTACGGCTTTGCGCGATCCGAGCCGGGACATCCGGGCATCAGTCTTCACGCCGACGGGCAGCATTGGGGGTCGAAGATCTTCGGCTTCGAGGGAAGCTGCCCCTCTCTCGTGCGCGTGCTCTACTATCTCGACGATCTCACTGCCGAGGTGTCGCCATTCCGTGTGGTGCCCCGTTCGCACATCTCACTCCACGCCGATGCGAATCCGTACTTGCGGTACGAGAGTCATCCTGAAGAGGTGATGGTGCCGGTGAAGGCGGGTGGCGCGGTGCTGATCAACCATCGCGTCTTCCATGGCAATTTTCCGAATATCGGCGATCGGGCACGCGACATGTTGGCGATTGCGTATCGGCCCGGCTGGGCGGGCCCGATGCAGCCGGTGGCGGAATGGGATCCGGCCGATCTGGCGCGTCTTTCGCCAGAGGTCCGCGCGTTGTGCGGAGATCGAAGCAAGCGCCGCTGGATGTTCGATGGGGGAAACAAGCCGAAAGGCATGGCATTGCAAGCGCCCGGTATCGATCCTTCGCGGTGGGATCGCCGCTGATGGTATAACCGTTCCGATGAGTTTCGATCAGCAACGCAGGGATCTCCTCGAGAACGGCTTCTGTTATCTCGAGGGAGTGATCCCGCCCGATGAAGTGGCCGCCGTGCGCGACTCGGTGGAGCGCGACGTCTGGGCCCACAACACGCTCGAGCGGCCCACGGGCTACGTTCCCGGATTTCTGCGATACAACCAGTCGGCCGCCCCCTACGCGGCGTCGCGGCGCATGCTCGATTTTGTCGAGTCGCTCTTCGGACCTCACGTCCGCATCTCGATGTTCACCGGAATCGTGAATGGCCGCGGCATCCCGCGCGGCGCCTTGCACTCCGACTGGCCATACAACCAGGGCGGCGCGGCTCATGTTCTGGCTCCGTATCCGGACGCGCTGCTGCACATCGTTACCATGTGGATGCTCACCGATTTCACCGAGGAAAATGGCGGAACCATCGTGGTTCCCGGAAGCCACAAGCGGCCTTGTCACCCGCTCGGCGGGGAGGGCCTGAAGCCGGCCAGCGGCGAGGTGCAACTCACCGGAAAAGCCGGAACGGTTGCCGTGTTCGACGCTCGCCTGTGGCACTCGGTGGCGGAAAACAGAAGCGATCGCGATCGTGTCGCGGTGCTGGTTCGATACGCTCCGTGGTGGTTGAACCTCGACACGCTGCGGCCCGGCACGATCGATCACCAGGACATCGTCGTGGCCAACGACGGCAAAGATTCCGTGGTGCCCGCGCTCGATCGCGCGACGTACGACAAGTTGCCCGCCTCGATTCAACCGCTCGTTCGCTATTCGGTGGCTCAATGACAATGGAACAACGCACACTCGGCAAATCCGGCATTACCGCGTCTCGCCTCGGACTCGGCGCCACCACCTTCGGGCGCGAGATCAACGAGGAGGAATCATTCCGCATCCTCGACTACGCCTTCGAGCACGGCATCCGCCTCATCGACACCGCGGAAGCCTACGGCGGCGGACAGGCACGCGACTATCGCAAGAACTACCTCGGCGTCGATGACGTGCGCGAGGTGAGCGGCGAGATGCATTCGTCGGAGAAGATCGTGGGCAGATGGCTGAAGTCGCGCGGCGTGCGGAAGGATATCGTGCTGCTCACCAAGGTCACCACGAACCACACACGCGACCATGTCCGGGAAGCGCTCGCGGCGAGCCTCGAACGTCTGCAAACCGATTCGACGGACCTGTACCTCTACCACTCGTTCGACGCGAAGACTCCTCCCGGAGAGGCGGTCGCGGCGATGCAAGAGGTTCTGGCGAGCGGACGTGTGAGCGCGGGAGGCGTGAGCAACTACTCAGGCGCGCAGTTGGAAGCGGCACTGCGAGTGGGCCGCGCGTTCGAAGTGATCGAGTCCAACTACAACCTTGCGATCCGCGATATCGAGAGCGACGTCTTGCCACTGTGCGCGCGCGAATCGATCGGCGTGATCACGTATAGTCCGCTCGGCGCGGGCTTCCTCACCGGCAAGTACACGGCGGATCGCGGCGCGCTTCCGAAAGGCACGCGCTTCGACGTGATTCCGGGACACTGCGATGTCTACTTCAGCGAGCGCAACTTCGCGCGGGTTGAAAAACTAAAGGCGCTGAGCGAGCGGACAGGTGTCCCCGTGGCCCGGCTCGCGACGGCTTGGGTACTTCAAAACCAGCAGGTCGATGTCGTTCTGATCGGTGCGAGAACGCAGTCGCATCTCGATGCCGCGCTTTCCGCGGCGGCGCTCGAATTCGCGCCGGAGTGGCTCGACGAGATTCGCGCTTGGGACTGAGCTACAATCTCTGCCTAGACCAAGTTCGTTTCAATACCGACACATTCAGGGGGTCGAACATCATGAGACGGGTACTGGGATTGGCTTGCGCCATCCTTTTCGGTAGCGCTATCGCTAGCGCCCAGAGAATCACCGCGACGTTGCTCGGCGACGTCACCGACAACACGGGAGCGGCCGTGGGCCGCGCCAAGGTGACGGCGAAGAACACCGAAACCAACGCCGAACGGACCACGGAATCGGACGAGCGCGGATCGTACCGCCTCGACTTCCTTCCCATCGGCCGCTATGACATCACGGTCGAAAGCCAGGGCTTCAAGCGCGGCACGTTCCGCGGTGTGGTGCTCCAGGTGGATCAGACGGTCCGCATCGACGCGAAGCTCGAGATCGGTGAGGTAGTCCAGGAGGTGAGCGTCGAGGCCTCGGTGCCGCTCGTGCAAACAGATTCGTCGAGCGTCAGCAGCGTTATCGAACGCCGCCAGGTACAGGATCTTCCGCTCAACGGGCGCCAGTTCCTGCAACTGGCGACGCTGGTTCCCGGCGCGGTTCCATCTCCTCCGGGAAGCCGCCAGGCGACCGAACGCGGCACGATCGGCTCGGCGATCAACATCAACGGAAACCGCGAAGGGTCGAATCTCTTCCTGATCGACGGAACGCTCAATACGGACCCGAACTTCAATACCTTCGTGATCAGCCCGAACGTCGATAGCATTCAGGAGTTCCGCGTCGAGACCAATAGCTACTCGCCGGAATTCGGACAGCAGGCGGGCGGACAGATCAACCTGATCACGCGCGGCGGCACGAACAAGTTCCACGGCAGCGCGTTCGAATTCCTGCGGAACTCCGCTCTCGACGCCAAGAACCTGTTCGACCGGCCCGCGCCGTTCAAGAATCCGCCATTTCGCCAGAACCAGTTCGGCGCCACTTTCGGCGGCCGCATCGTTGCGAACAAGACGTTCTTCTTCGCGAGCTACGAAGGGCTGCGAATCGTTCGTGCACAGACGGCTGTCGCCTTCGTCCCCGTGGCGGCGATGCGCAACGGCGATTTCAACGTCCGGCGCAATGCCGCCGGTCAGGTCACACCCATCTTCGATCCCGCGACCACGCGGCTGAATCCCGCCTTCAACACCGGGCAGCCCGCCGGGCCGGCGAATCCGCAATATCTGCGCGATCCGTTCCCGAATAACACGATGCCCAGCGGCCGGCTCGACCCGATCGCACGCGGCATCCTGGGCTACGTGGACATGCCGAATCAGAATGCGCTTCCCCTCGGACTCGGCGGCTTCCTGAATAACGAATCGCTTCGACAGGAAGGCGATCAGTTCAGCGGACGGATCGACCACCTTCTCTCGGAGAAGTCGCAGTTGTTCGGCCGGTACAGCTTGTCGAACGAGAAGCTGTTTGCGCCCGGCGCACTGACTTCGCAGGGTGTGCGCCGCGAACCGAAGCCGCAGATCGTCACCCTCGGCTACACCAGGACGCTTTCGCCAACCACCACGAACGAAGCACGCCTCGGCTTTACACGGTTGCGCCTCAACATCGTGAACAAGAATGCGTTCACCGAGAACATCCCCGCCAAACTCGGAATCCGAGGGCAGGATGGCTTGCCGCCTTCAGCGTGGGAAGTCCCGAACGTCGCGTTCTCGAACGATGGCATCACCACTTTCGGCGGCGCCAACTTCGGTATTCCGACCGTCACGCGGAACAATACGTACCAGTTTCAGGACACGCTGGCGATGGTCAAGGGCAGCCACACTCTGAAGGCGGGCTTCCAGTTCACGCACTTTCAGCTCAACAACGCGACACTTAACTTCCTGCTGCCGAGCTACGGACTCCGTGCCACGCCCCTCACGGCGAACGTTGGCGATCCCACCGGTATCAATCGCGGCAGTGAGTTTGCCGACTTCCTTCTGGGCATCTCGCACAACAATCAAGTGACGTCCGGTTCCGGTCAGGTCTACCTGCGCCGGCGAGTGATCGCGCCGTGGTTCGAGGACGCGTGGCGCGTTTCTCGGAATCTCACCGTTACGCTCGGCCTGCGTTGGGATTTCATCTCACCGCTGACCGAAAAGTTCGACCGCATTGCCAGCGTCTTTGTTCCGAACCACAATGGACCCGCGCGCCCGATCCCGATTCAGGCGGGCGTCAATGTGCAGGGCTACGGCCAAGTTCCCCGGGGACTCGTGCAGAACGATCTCAGCAACTGGGCGCCGCGCGTGGGCCTTGCCTACCGCCTCGGCGGCTCCGACAAGACGGTGCTTCGCGCCGGATACGGCATGTTCTATGACGCCCAGATCGGCAACACCGTGGTCGACTTGGTCCGCAACGCGCCCTTCCAGACGCGCATTATCGCGGACTTGCCGGATTCGATCTTCCCGTTCCTCACTCTGCGCGACTTGCAGCCGCCGGGATCGGCGGTGGCGTTGAGCTACTTCGCGATGGGCCAGGAGGAAAAGGGCAAGCTCTCGTTCCCGACTCCTTACGTGCAGCAGTGGAACGTCAGCCTGCAGCGAGAAGTGATGCGGAACTGGGCCGTCACTGGCTCCTACGTCGGCTCGACGGGCCGCCATCTTTCCTTCTCGGGCATCGCGAACATCCCGTATCCAGGCCCGGGCGCTCTGAACCCGCGCCGTCCGTTCAATCCGGAGTTCACCGCGATCTTCCAGTTCGCGCAGCCCCGCGTCAACAGCTACTACAACGCGCTGCAGATCAAGAGCGAGCATCGCGGATTCCATGGCCTGACGATGATCAACTCCTACACGTGGAGCAAGTCGATCGACACGGGCACCGAAATCCGCGCGGGCGGAACGGCGCAACAAACGATCAACAACTGGAACCTCGACGGCGAGAACCGCGGGCGCTCCACCTTCGATCTGCGTCATCGCTTCGTGAACGCCCTGATTTATGAGCTTCCCTTTGGAAAGGGCAAGAAGTACGGCTCCTCGAACAACGTGCTCACCTGGGTGCTCGGCAACTGGCAGTTGAACAACATCGCGAGCCTCAATACGGGACTTCCGGCCACGATCGTATCCGGCGTGGACACTCCGAACAGCGGTGTTGGAAGCGTGGTCCGGCCGGATGTCGTCAGCGGCGTCAATGCCATTCCTTCCACGCAAACCGCGGACCGATGGTTCGACACCGGCGCGTTCCGCAACGCGCCCGACTGCCGGAATGCCTCCGTTTTCGCCACGCTGCAGAATCCGCTCGTCTGCTTCGGCAACGCGGGACGCAACATCGTATCGGTGCCGGGACTCGTGAACTTCGACCTTGCCCTGAAGAAGTCGTTCCTCATTCGCGAAGGACACCAACTCGAGTTTCGCGCCGAGCTTTTCAACGCGTTCAATACGCCGGCGCTTGGGTTCCCCGTGAGCAATCTCTCATCGGCCACCGTGGGCAGGATCTTCTCGGCGGGCCCCTCGCGTCAGATCCAGTTCTCGCTGCGATACTCTTTCTGATCTAATGGACCGATGCGTTCGAAGTGGTCCCTCCTCGCGCTGCTCGTCTGTATCGGCGCGCTGAACTACGCGGATCGCACGGCCGTCGCTTCCCTTTTCCCGCTTCTTCGAACCGGCCTGGGCCTCACCGATGTCGGAATGGCCCTGACCGGTTCGCTGTTTCTCTGGAGCTATGCCGCTGCATCGCCCTTCGCCGGCCGCATCGCCGATCGCTATGACCGGCGCAAGCTCGTGCTCGGTAGCCTCGTAGCCTGGAGCGCGGTAACCGGCCTCTCCGGACTCGTCACCGAAGCCTGGCAGTTGCAAGGGCTGCGGCTGCTGCTCGGACTCGCCGAGTGCCTCTATCTTCCCGCCGCGATCGCGCTGCTCGCCGAGTTCCACGGACCCGATACCCGGGGAACCGCGATGGGCACTCATTCCGCCGGCCTCGGACTCGGAATGGTTCTCGGCGGCACGATCGCCGGGATGCTCGGAGAAGCGTACGGCTGGCGGCCCGCTTTTCTTCTGCTCGGTGGCTCGGGGCTGACGCTCGCGGTGATTGCCTACTTCATCCTGCCTCGCGCGCACGGCGTCGCTGCCTCGCGCCAGCAGGAGGAGAGCGCGTTCGACGCGGTCCGCGAGATCTTCGGGGTGACGCTCTATCGCGTGATCCTGACGGAAGCCGCGCTCGTCGCGATCGGCACGTGGATCTTCGCCAACTGGCTGCCACTTTATTTCACCGAAGTCCACGGGCTCACGCTCGCCGCCGCCGGATTCTCCGGAACCGCCGCGCTGAAAGCAGGCAACACGCTCGGCGCCTCGCTCGGCGGCATGTTCTCGGACCGTTTCGCCGGCGCCGACACCTCGAAGCGTCTGCTGCTGCACGGCACCTGTTACCTGATCGCCGCGCCGCTCCTGCTGGTGTTCGCGGTGAAGGCGCCGCTCGGCGCGGTCGGCCTGGCGATTTTCCTGCATGGGCTGATTCGCAGTTCCGGTGGAGCCAACGAGATGCCGGTGATTTGCGACGTGTTGCCACCGCACCGGCGATCCACGGCGATCGGCATCATGAACGCGACGAACACGTTCACCGGCGGTGTCGCGATCCTGGCGTCGGGATTCCTCAAGTCGAACTTCGACCTGAGCGCGGTCTTCGCCGCGAACACGATCATCGTGATCTTCGCGGGGCTCGTCTGCCTTTGGGGCCGGCGGGTACAACTCCACAGCGCGGCTATGGCCGCGAAGGCCTGAATATGAAACGCACGCTTCTCACCAACGCAACCATTGTTGACGGAACCGGGGCACCCGCCTACTCCGGGTCGCTGCTGATCGAGGATGACCGGATCGCCGCGACTGGGGCGATCGATGCCGGTGTCGAAGCCGAGCGAGTCGACTGCGCAGGACTCCACCTCGCACCCGGCTTCATCGATGTCCACAGCCACGCCGACATGGAGGTGCTCGCGCGCAAGCCGAACAAGCTGCTGCAGGGCGTGACCACCGAGGTGATCGGTAACTGCGGATTCTCGCTCTATCCCACGCTTCCGAACATGCCGAAGATGACCGGCGAGATCTTCGATGGCGAACCGGTCGAAGGCATGGCTTCCGCGGCTCAATACTTCGACGCGCTCGAGAAGGCGAAGCCCGTGCTGAATGTCGCCGCGCTCACCGGACATTCGGCCCTGCGCGTCTACGCGATGCGCATGCGTGGTGACTTGCCGTCGGAAGAGGATTTCGGCGTGATGGAGAAGGCGCTGCACGCTTCCCTCGAAGCCGGATCACTCGGTTTCTCCACCGGACTCAACTGCGGCGCGGCGAGCTTTTCGAACACCGATGAGATCGTGCGCTTGTGCGGACCCGTGCGTGAACACGGCGCCTACTACACCACGCACATGCGCGACTACAAGTTCAAAGTCATCGAGGCGGTGGAAGAGTCGATCGAGGTGGGGCGCCGCGCGGGCGTGCCCGTGCAGATCTCGCACATGCAGGTGGTGGGGCAGAAGAACTGGCACCGGCTCGATGCCGCGCTCGAACGGATCGAAGCGGCGCACCGCTCCGGGCTCGACATCAACATGGATGCCTATCCGTACCTCGCGGGCTCGTGTTCGCTCTTGCAATTCCTGCCCAAGTGGTGCCAGGACGGAGGCGCCGCGGGCCTTCTCCGGGAACTCGCCGATCCGCAAAAGTTCGACCGGATCGCGAAAGAGACGGACGACGGCATGGCGAACACATGGGACGATATCATCATCTGCGGCGTCAAGCACGATAGCGCGCGCGGTCTGATCGGGAAGTCGATCCAGCGGATCGCGGGCGATCGCGGCCTCCGGCCCCCCATCATGGCGATGACGCTGATCCGGGAGCAGGACGGCGATGTGTTCATCATCTCGTTCAACAACAACGAGGACAATCTGCGCAAGGTGCTCACGCATCCGCTGAACTCGGTGATCACCGACGGCTTCGTGCTCGAGGATGGGCTGTCGCATCCGCGCACCTTCGGAACGTATCCGAAGTTCCTCGGCGAATACGTGCGTGACAAGGGATGGCTGGCCCTCGAAGATGCGATCGTCAAGACGAGTGCCCAGGCGTCCAGGCGGTTCCAATTCAAGGATCGCGGCGTGATCGCGCCCGGCAAATTCGCCGACCTGGTGGTGTTCGACTACGCGAAGATCGGTACGCATGCGGACTACTCGGATCCGGCTCGCGACCCGGAAGGGATTCGTCACGTGATCGTGAATGGCCGGTTCGGGGTGCGCGACGGCAGTCTTACCGGTGAAGCCGCCGGCCAGGGTTTGTGCCATCATGTTTGAAACGATCGCGCAAGGTTTTGTTCTGCGAACGCCATTCGCCTGTGGACCGCGCTGCGTCGTTCAGCCCGATGGCTCGTTGCTCGCTTCGTTCATGGTGCAGTCCGGACTCGGAGTCAACGACTTCGTTCCGCTGCTCGCGCGTTCGCACGATGGCGGAATCACATGGTCCGAACCCGTACCCGCGTTCCCGGATCTCGGCGCGACCGATTCGATCTTCTGCTCGATCGGACCGGGCCCGTTCCTGCACGGAATCCGGATGAAGATCGGTCAGCCCGGCGAATCGTTCTGGTCTGACGCGACTCAGGGGATGATGCGGAACGATGTCGTATGGTCGCGCTCGAGCGATCGCGGAGTCACATGGTCCGCGCCGTCGATTATTCCGACGGACGGGCCTGGATCGGCCGAGGCGCCGTGTCCGCTGTGCGTGACCTCGACGGGCCGTTGGATCGCGACGTACTCGCCCTACAACAACTTCGACCCGGAAACGACGGTGGACCGCCGCCGTGTGGTGGTCTGTCTCTCCGATGATCAGGGCGCGACTTGGAATCACCGCAACGCGCTTCGCTTCGAACCGGAGCATTCCGGCGGTGCGGAAGCTTGGACCATCGAACTCTCGGATGGCCGGCTGTTGTGCGCGGGGTGGCACGTCGATCATGAAGCGAAACGCGACTACCCGAACGCCTACGCGGTATCGAGCGACGGCGGCGACACCTGGAGCGCTACCGGGAACACTGAGACGATGGGCCAATCCGTCGCGCTCACGTCGCTCGCCGATGGCCGTATCCTGATGGTGTACAACCAACGGAAATTCGGCGAACCCGGAATCTGGATCGCCCGTGCCAAACCCACGGCAGATAGCTTCGGACTCGAGTCGAACGACATCGCGTGGAACGCCAAGACCACCACGCGTCACGGTACGTCGGCGGGGCATTCCGAGTGGACGGACTTTTCGTTCGGTGAGCCTTCGCTCACCCTGCTGCCCGATGGATCGATGCTGCTCCTGTTCTGGTGCATCCAGCCGGATGGCAGCGGAATCCGGTATGTGAAGCTGCGCGCGACATGAAGTCGCTGGCGCTCTTCGTTCCATTGGCGCTCGTGGCGGAAGTCGCAATCGAACAGACGCCGGATGGAGTTCGATTCGGAGTTGTCACGCCGAAACCTTCCGGTCGCGCTCCCACGGTCTTCTTCTTCGCGGGTTCGGCGGAGCAGAGCCTCTCCGAGCAGCGCTTTGTCGACTGTCAGAAGGCTCTCGGGCTGAATGTCCTGAAGGTCTCGATCGATCTTCCGGGTCACAGCGAGGATCAACGCACGGGCGAACCGGGAGGCCTGAAGACGTGGCGTTACCGGATCGATCACCAGGAAGACATCATCGCCGCGACGGTGAAGCGCGCCACCGCGGTGCTCGACTGCTTCGTGGCCGCTGGGCCCCGATCTCGCGCGAGTCGCGGTCTTCGGAACCTCCCGCGGTGGATTCATGGCGTTTCACTGGGCGGCCGCCGTCAAGCGCCTTGATCCATCGCTAAGTCCGCGCCGGTGACGCAACTGTCGATCCTTGCCGAGTTCGACGGCGCCCACGCAATGATCGCGGAGGCGAACGCCATCGGGATCGCAGATACCTTGCGCGATCGCGGCGTGTGGATCGTGACCGGTAGCGCGGACGACCGCGTGAGGACGAATTCCGCGATACGGCTGCTTCGGGCTTCTTGCTGGACTGCCGTGACTCGGCCGGTCACCGGGTAGAGGGCGCTGCCCGATCAGTTGCGCGTGGGCAACGGCGGCGCTGGATACTCGAATGTATCCCGACCCGTCTGGAAGTTCACTCTCTTCCTCTCGGCAAGCCGCACTGGTCCGGCGAGACTTTCTGGCTCGCGCCGCGGGACAGGCGCAACTTTCCAGCACCCGATGTCTTGGGCGGCGGCCCGATATTCGGTGCATCCGTATTCACAACAAGCCGGGCCCGAGTATCTATCGTCCAGCGGCCCGTTGAATTGAATGGTCTGGACTCGGTGAAGACGATTCGCGGTTACTTCGTGGTTCGCCACGTCGATCTCCCTTATCTCGCGCCCCGATCATGCCTTGAGGCCGGATGTGATGGCTGCGGATCGGCGGCCGGCACCGGCATTTGAGTCACTGCCAGGCCCGGATTCAGCAAGATCCGGGGGCCGCCCCTCGGGTCGAATGGCTGCGTGCGTCATCGAAGCATGGTCCAACACGGTGACGCGGTAACCGGGACAGGTGGGTTAATCTGGCGGCTCCGTGGGCCGGCCACGATGTGGGATTGCTCCTGATGAAGCGTTAGTGTTCATCCGGTGGGCGCGCGAGCCGGAAGCCATTGGTGCAAAGCCCTAACACACGAACATTTAATTCACTGATTCGGCCTCGAAATGATATTGACTTGGTTGCGGACCGCGCGTATACTCAGGACGGTACCGAGTTGGATAGCGAGTGGGGCAAGCCACTGCGCATGACCGCTCGCTGTACCCCCCCCTTGCAGGGCATTTTGAGGGAGAGAGGTGCGTCATGCTCGAGCGTGTTGCGTTATTGACTCTTGTGGCCTTGGCATCAGCCGTCGCTCAATTCGGGGACTATTCGCTAACCGGATCCATCCCGTCGGCGCGCCTCGACTACGGAACAGGTCCGGACTCGAGCTATGCCTATGGGCAGATTAACACGGTGTCGCACCCCCAATTCGGCGAGGTGGTGGACGTGTATTGGTATGCCTGTGGCTTCCAGCCACCGGGAACGACGACTCAGCGGCAATACAGATGTGAGTCCGTAGGAGGTCTCGCCCCGATGAGCGCTGTCCGAACGAGGGGTGATCGCCGCATTGAGTTGAACATTCACACTGAGACTATGCTGCTCCTGTACTATTGGTCTGGCACGCCATCAGCGTGGACGGGCGAATTCGCGATGTACGACGGCGCCAATTCCTACGCGGAAGAATCCACTGGATCCAAGACGCGCACTCAGGTCGTTCCGATATATCCGAGCGGAGCAATCGAATATCGATACTCCCTGACCGGTAAGTCGACCACGCGATCCTCGATTTTCACGGGAACGGTTGGACCTGCCTTGATCGAGGCTCCCTACTTCGGCGCCAATGGTTCGCTATCGGTCATCCAAGGGCGCGTGTCGACAAGGACTGTCCCCGCGCCCTGATCCACGGTTCGATCGCGCAGACCCGCACGTCGGACGCGACACAGGGGATGCAGAACGATCTCGTCTGGTCGCGGACGATTCCGGCGCGACATGGTGCGCGCCCGCGATCACTCCGATGGACGGCCCCGGATCCGCCGAGGCGCCGTGTCCCTTGCGTAACGTTGAAGGGCCGTTGGCTCGCGACCTACTCGCCCTACAACAACTTCGATCCGGAAACGAGGGTGGACCGTCGCCGCGTGGTGGTCTGTCTCTCCGATGATCAGGGCGCGACTTGGCGCGACCGCAACGCGCTTCGCTTCGAACCCTGAGCATTCAGGCAGCGCGGAAGCGTGGACCATCGAGATCTCCGATGGCCGCCTGTTGTGCGCGGGGTGGCACGTCGATCACGAGGCCAAGCGCGATTATTCGAACGCCTACGCGATCTCGAGCGACGGCGGCGACACCTGGAGCTTCACCGGCAACACGGAAACCATGGGTCAATCCGTCTCCCTGACCGCGCAGGCGGAAGGCCGGTCTTGATGACCTACAACCAGCGGAAATTCCGCGAACCCGGAATCTGGATCGCGCGTGCCAAACCCACGGAGTCAGCCTTCGGGCTCGAAACGAACGGGCTCGGTGGCGCGCCAAGACCACTACCCGGCGCGGCACCTCCGCTGGGCATTCCAAGTGGACGGACTTTTCGTTCGGCGAGCCTTCGCTCACTCTGCTGCCCGATGGCTCGATGCTGCTCTTGTTCTGGTGCATCCAGCCCGATGGCAGTGGAATCCGCTATGTGAAGCTGCGCGCGGGCGATCTCCGGACCACGTAGCTTCCGGGCGTCCCCGCTCCGCCTATCTCCCGGATTGGGCGTAGTGAGTGGCGTTATGTCCGCTCCTCCCTGTCGGATGCTCGACCAGATCTCCGGGATCTGTTTGAAACATTTGTGCTATCACAGGAGATCACATGCTCGACATCCTGATCTGCCACGCACCGCGAGATCTCTCCACGGCGGAAGCGATCGCAGCGCGGCTCGAGGCATGTGCCGAGGTCCGGCCGTGGCTCGAACCCTGCGTGTTGCCTGATCGCGCGATTCCCGAACTGTGGGATCGCGGCATGGCCAGCGCCGCGATCATCGCGCTGCTTTCGCCGGCCTCCGTGCGCGCTCGGGTCCAGAGGGAAGAATGGGCAGGCTTGCTCGAACACGTGGAGGCCAATGGATCTCCACCGGTCGCATGCGTGAAACTCGACGACTGCGCCTATCCGAAGATGCTGGAGCGGCGCCGCTTCTTCACCTGGACCGGTGACGGCTTCGAGACTCTGCGCGACCTGGAGCGCTGGGCGATCGCCTTGCATCCGCCCGCGGCCGAACGGCTGGACCTTGCGCCGGTCCCCGGATTCGAAGGCCGCGACCTCGAGATCGACGCCCTGTTCGCGGCGCTCGTCGACGCACCGGGACAAGCGGCACTGCTCAATCCCGAACCCGCGAGTGGAAAGACCGCGCTGGCGCAGGAGTTCGCGCGCCTCGCCTCGCGGCATTTTCGTGAGGTTTATTGGGCCGATTGCGGCACGAATCATCCCGAGCGCATCCACAACGATCTGCGCGAGCAGGCGGGGACCGCGGCATTCCTCGAACATCGCGTGCTGGTGGTGCTCGACAACGTCACGGGCGAGGATCAGTTGCTGGCCGACTCCGCGCGCGCGTCGATTCTGGTCACCAGCCGTCTGCCCGCGTTGCGATCGCGATATCGCGAGTTTCACCTCGACAGCTCCGCGCCGCCGGATGCCTACCCGGTCGCGGCCGAATCAGACGCTGGGCGGCTGCTCGAGACGCTGCGCGCGTGTGGTCCGCACGCTGCGGCTGTGTCGATCGCGGCGAATGCGGCGGGTCTTTTCGAGGAGAACGCGCGATCGGCGGCAGCCTCGCTAGTCGAAGGCGGGCACGCGGTTCGGTTCGACCTTGCGGGAAAACGCATTCGCCTCTCGTATCCGCAACCAGCGGACCCGTCGCGCCAAGCCGCGCTCGCGGAGACCGTGGCCGATGCGATCGAACGCTGGCGGCTCGATGGCGCGCTTGCCGCCGATGCGCTGCCCGAAGCCGCCACGGCGATCGAGTGGGGGTTCGAGAATCATTGGCCGCTCGCGGTCCGCTTGTCGCAGTGCCTGTTCACCTATCTGCGCGCGCGAAATCGCGATGACGAAGCCCGCCGCGTGATGGAGCGGTTGGCCGGAGCCGCGGAATCGCGTGGAGATGAGACCGCGCGCAAGGAAGCCGATTGGGAGCTCTCGTGGATGGCGAGCGGAAGCGCGCCGCCGCAACGCCAGCAGGATTCGGGCCAGCAGTTGGCACTCGATTTCGGGTTCTGAGCCCTACCAGCCATACCCGATTCCCATCGTGACGCGCGCGACACTCGCGGGCGCTTCGATCGCGCTCTTCAGCCCGCTGGTCACGCCCACCGTGAGTCGAAACTCGGGCCGGATGAACAGGTGATCGGTCAACATGCCCTTCACTCCGAACCCGATCGCCCCCGCGGCTCCGGTGCCGGACCGTCCGCCGCTCGAGTAGTTCATCAATCCAGCTCCAACCAGCAGATATGGTTGCGCGCGGCCGCTCGAAAAATGGACAAGTGCGTTGCCGAGTACAGCGTGCGCGACACCACGATATTCGCGGCCACCGATGTTGTCGCGATAGTTCCGCGACGCGCCATAGTCGGCTTCGAATCCCCACCGGCCCGATGTCCGGTAGCCGAGCGCGAAGCCACCGGTGATTCCTTTGCCCAGCGAACCTTCGTCGTCTCCGGTTCCCGCGTATCCGATGCTCGCCGAGATCTCGCGCGTCTGCGCGGCGCAGGCAGACAGGGCCGCCGCCAAGAGCAGTAGCTTCATGTTCCTCCGATGTCTATCTCGATGGTAACATTCGAGGGCGAACATGTTTTCCAGAAGAACCGCGCTTCTCGCCGCCGCGCCCGCCTTCCTCGGAGCGCAACCCCGGCGGCGGTATCGAACGGCCACCGTGGGCACCGGCTGGTGGGGCATGAACATCACCCGCGAGGCGATCCGCTCGGGTGACTGCGAGATGGTGGCTCTGTGCGACGTGGATGAGAAGCAGATCGCGGCGGGAGCAGCGGAAGTCGAGAAGCTGACTTCGGACCGGCCGAAACGCTACAAAGACTTCCGCGAGATGATCGCCAAGGAAAAGCCCGAGATCTGCATCGTCGCCACGCCCGATCACTGGCATCCTCTGGTGGCGATCGAGGCAGTGAAGAATGGCGCGCACGTCTACGTCGAGAAACCGGTCTCCCATACGATCCTCGAAGGACGCGCGATGGTCACCGCGGCGCGCGCCGGGAATCGGGTGGTCCAGGTGGGCACACACCGCCGCGTATCGCCGCACAACATCAGTGGCATGGAGTTTCTGCGGTCGGGCCGCGTGGGTAAGATCGCGATGGTGCGCGCGTTTGTCCACAACGCTGCCGGACCTGGAACCAAGACGCCGGACTCGGAACCGCCCGCGGGACTCGATTGGGACATGTGGTGCGGACCCGCGCCGATGCGCCCCTTCAACGCGAGTCTGCATCCGAAGGGCTTCCGCTATCATCTCGACTATGCGAACGGAGTGATCGGCGATTGGGGCATCCACTGGTTCGATCAGATCCTCTGGTGGAACGAGGAGAAGTGGCCGCGCCGGGTCTATTCGACCGCCAGCCGCCATATCAAGCAGGATTCGCTCAACGCGCCGGACACCCAGATCGCCACCTTCGAATTCGAGAGTTTCACGGCCACGTGGGAACATCGCCAGTACGGCGGAAACAACGCCGAAAAGGCTCCGCTCGGCTGCTACTTCTACGGCACCGAAGGGACGTTCCACATGGGTTGGCGCGATGGCTGGACGTTCTACCCGGCCGATCCGAAAAAGAGCACGGTCCACATGGACCCGAAACTGAACGAGCCCGATTCGCAGAACATTCGGGAGTTGTTCGCCGACTTCATCCATTCGATCCGGTCCGGCCGGCGCGTGGCCTGCGACATCGAACTCGGCCACCGCGCCACCACGATGAGTCTGCTCGCGATGATGAGTGGGCGCACGGGCCGGGCGTTGAACTGGGACGGGATGCGCGAGCGAGTGGTGGGCGACGAAGCCGCCAACAAGCTGCTGAGCCGCGCCTATCGTGCGCCGTGGAAATATCCGAAGGCGTAGCGCGCGTTACTCGATGAAGCCGATCTCGCGAAGCCCCTTGACCGGCTGCTCTTTGTCGAAGATCGCGAACGCCGTCTTCTGGCGGCCACGCTCGAGCGCCACTCCGTAGGGCGGATCCTGGAACTTGAAGACCGCGCGCAACGCATCCTGATCGAGCGTGATGTCGGCTTTCAGGCCCGTGTCGTTCAGGAACTGGTTGGCGAACTGCTGCACGCGCGTCGGAATCCCGATGACGCGCACGTCTTTCCACTTGTAGCCGGTCATCTGCTTGGCCGCCTCGAAGCAGTGCATGCACTCGGGATCGAAGAAGTAGAGGAACACACGGCCTTCCTGTAGCGGCGTGGGCTGCCCGTTGACCGTTACCGTGGCGGGCGCGGCCAAGCCGGTTTGTTCGAACATCGTCACGCCATAGCAGACCCCGCAGAAGACGGCGATCGCCGAGAGCACGAGGGCGGCGCCGCGCAAACCGTGCGGACGTTGCGACCAGAGCCCGGCCAGGATCGCGAGCGCGAGCATCGCAGCGTCGCCGGCGAAAAATCCGGGGCCGATGGTCCGCTTGATCCAGGGGAAGCAACTGCATTCCTTGCCCACCAGTTTGCTGTAGTTGATGCCCGCGTAGAGCATGAAGACCACGAGCAACACCGAGGCGAGCAGTGCGCCCCAGCGGCGGTAGCGCGGAATCAGGATGAGCACGCCCGCGAAGATCTCGCCAATCGCGAGCACGATCGTTCCCGGAACCGTCAGCCAGCCCGGCACCAGCAGTTGCCCCAGCAGTTGCGCCCAGGTGAGCGGATCGGTTGCTTTCCAGATACCCGCCGTCAGAAACAGGATCGCAGTGGCGCCCGCGCAGACCCAGCCCAGAACCGATTTCCAGGGGGCGGTTTCGAGGGAAGCCGCCGGAATCGGATGTGCAATACTGTCATCCATGTCCCTTATTCTAGCCCTGTTAGCGGCGCTGTATGTGCCCCCCGGCAGGGCGGAGCAGGCGGACCTGATGATTCGCAACGCGCGGATTTACACCGTGAACCCGGAGCGGCCCATCGCTCGCGACATCGCGGTGAAGGGCGAAACGATTCTTGCGGTAGGCGCGGATTTGGGCGCACTCGCGGGTCCGAAGACACGCGTGATCGACGCTCGTGAGCGCGCGGTTATCCCCGGATTCATCGATGCTCATGGGCACATGCGCGGACTCGGCGAAAGCCTCGAAGTGCTCGACCTGCGCCAGGCGAAATCGCCGGAAGAGGCGGCCAAAACGGTAGCGGGCGCCGTTGCGTCGCGGCAGCCTGGAGAGTGGATTCTCGGACGCGGCTGGGATCAGACCCGCTGGCCGGGCGGCGAGTTCTCGGACTCGGGTCCACTCGATCGCGCCGCGCCGCGGAATCCGGTGTTTCTCACGCGTGTGGACGGTCATGCCGCGTGGGTGAATCAACGCGCGCTCGAAACGGCTGATATCAATGCCGCGACAACGGACCCGGCGGGCGGACGAATCCTCCGCGATGGCGCGGGCAGACCCACGGGCGTGCTGGTCGATCGCGCGATGGGGCTGGTCCGGGCGCGAATCCCGAATGCTTCCCCCGCGCAAACCAAGGCGCGCATCGCCCGCGCGGCGGAGCATTGCGCACGGCTCGGATTGACCAGCGTCCATGACGCGGGTGTGGGCGCGGATGACATTGCGGCCTACGAAGAGCTGATTCGTGAAGGCAGGCTCCCCGTGCGGATCTACGCGATGATTCGCGGCGAAGGCGAATTGTGGAAGAAGTGGCTCGAACGGGGCCCGCTGAGCGGACCCTGGCTCACCGTGCGGAGCATCAAGCTGATGGCCGACGGCGCGCTCGGATCGCGGGGAGCTGCCTTGAAGGAACCCTACTCGGACGAGCCTTCCCAGCGTGGACTCTTGATTCTGTCGCGTACCGATATCGAGCGCGTGGCAAGGCAAGGGCTGGAGCGTGGATTTCAGGTGAACACGCATGCCATCGGAGATCGCGCCAACCGCGAGGTGCTCGACGCCTACGGATCGGTGCTCGGCGGAGCCAACGGCAAACGATTCCGCGTGGAGCATGCCCAAGTGGTCTCGCTCTCCGATATTCCACTGTTCGTGCGATTCTCGGTGATCGCCTCGATGCAGGCGACTCATGCCACGAGCGACATGCGCTGGGCCGAACAACGCCTGGGCGCCGAGCGCGTCAAAGGGGCCTATGCCTGGAAACGGATGCTTGGGGCCGGGGTGCGCGTGGCGAACGGCTCGGACTTTCCGGTCGAGGACGCTGATCCGATCGCCGGGTTCCATGCTTCGGTGGCGCGCGGCGGATGGCAACTTTCGCAGCGGATGTCGCGCGAGGAAGCGCTGCGAAGCTGGACGATCGACGCGGCCTACGCGGCCTTCGAGGAGAAGACGAAGGGCAGTCTCGAACCCGGAAAGCTGGCCGACTTCGTGATGCTCTCGCGGGACATCATGCGGGTGCCGGAAGCTGGCATCCGGGACGCGCGAGTCGAGTTGACGGTTACCGGCGGCGTGATTCGTCACGAGGCGTCGAAGTGAAGCTGGCGCTCGCGCTGGCGCTGTGTGCGGCCGCATTGGCACAGAACAGCCGCCGCGACCTGTTCGATGAGACCGTGCCGATCCCGCGCAACCAGTGGCGTGCGATTCGCGTGGCGGTCACCGAGCGGCCAGCGACGCTACACTGCCGCTTCCGGGTGGAGCAAGGCGATTCGACGATTCGCGCCTTGGTCGTCACGGCGGGCGATGTCGAGTTGTTCCGGAACGGGCAGCCCTTTCGGAGACTCGCCCAGACGGAGGCTGGCCGCGACGGAAGCCTCGAACTCCGGATTTCACGCCCCGGCGATTACCGGCTGCTCATCGACAACCGGACGACCGGTGGCGAAGCCGTGCGGCTAAATCTGAAGGCGTGGCTGGATTTCCGCGAAGGCGAGAGCTTCGCGGCGCGTGAGCTTCCGAGCGAGACGCGGCGCATGGTACTCGGACTCAGCTTGGTCTGGCTCCTGGTGGCGGGCGGCTGGCCGGGCTGGAAGATCTGGCGGGCCTGGCGGCGCCGGCGCGAGGCGCTACGAGGCTTCCACCTCGGCCAGTTCTGAGACGCGATCTGCCTGTTCGAGCATCACCCGCAAGCGCTCGAGCCCGGTAAGGTCGAGGATGCTGTGTTCGAGGCTCACGCCGAGCCCGAATCGATTGCCCTCCGGTTGGCAGTAGCGGACCTCGCCCAGCAGGAGCGCCTGCTTGCCATCGAGAGGCACATCGACGCGAACGGCCTTGCCCGCCGCTACCGGAGAGGACGCATAGACCTGAAACCCACCGCTGGATAGGTTGGTAATCGTGGCATCGATCGATGCCGGACTCGGGGAAAACTCCTCGAGCACGGTGAGCCGGACCGGCTGGTTCACCGCGAGTCGATCTTCACAGCGCCGTTCCATCACTGAAGAATATCGACCGAAACGCCCGGAGCCTCTCGCCCAACAAGGATCGGAATTACCGTACTCCGCTTAGACCCCGGCCTACTTCCAGTTGCTCAGCGCCCACAGACAGATGCCGATGCCCGCCACCAGCGCCAACTCGGCCCAATGCCGCCAGTTCCATCGGGAATCGCGGTGCGAGGCGAGCGCATTCTTGAGCAGCCGGGATTCGAGCGCGCCCTCGGTCCCCTCGATCGACCGCAAGATCTCCTTGCGTCCGTTCTCGTCGGCGATCAGGATCGTCGCCGCCGCCGGACCGGAAGTCGCCGCCACCAGCTTCTTGCGGAGACTCGGCGGCACATCGGAAACCGAGCGGAAGACGCGAGTGCGTCCGCCGGTCGAGATCAGAACCGTGGATGTCTTGTGCGTCAGCCGTTCCATGGTTCTCTCATGCTTGATTCACCGCCACCGGAAGCCCGGCGGTTTCCTCGGCGTGGTCGAGCACCACTTGAATGAATCCAAGGGCTGCCTTCGACAAAGCCTTGTCCTTTCGGTAGACGAGCCCCACCGAGCGTGTCATCGGTTGCGGACCCAGCGGAATCGCCACCAGCCGGCCCTCCTCCACCTCTTCCTTGCAGTGTGAAACGGCCAGGAACGAAATGCCCAACCCGGCCATCACGAACCGCTTCGTCATCTCGGTGGCGTCGAGCTCCATCGAAATCTGAAGGTCCGGTTCCACCACTTCGAGCCATTGGTTGAGCCGCGCGCGCGTGGTGCCCGACTTCGGCATCAGCAACTGGTATCCCAACAGATCCATCGGATGGACCGAGGCAAGCGAGGCCAGCCGGTGCCCGGGTGGCGCCAGCAGCCGGATCTCGTCGGTGAAGACCCGCAGCGTTGTCAGGCGCTTGTCGCTCACTGGAAGCTGCGTCAGCCCGAAATCGGCCTGGTTCTCCACCACCGCCTCGGAAATCCGGTTGCCGTAGGTCCGCTCCACCTGTAGTTGGATGTTCGGAAACTGCTCTTTGTACTCGGAAAAGACGAGCGGCAGCACATAGATACAGGTGGCTTCGTTGGCGGCGATCACCAGTTCGCCGCGAGGCGCCCGTTCGAGTTCGTTGATCGCGTTCTGGGCCTGTTTGCGCAGTTCGAGCATCTGCCCGGCATATTCCGCGAAGATCTTGCCCGCGGGCGTGAGCGCGATGCGCGTCCCCAACCGGTCGAACAGCGTCGTGTTCAGCTCCTGTTCCAGTTGCCGTACTTGAGCGCTGATGGCGGGTTGAGTGCGGAAACACGTCTGAGCAGCCTTGGAAAAGCTCTTCAGGCGGACGATTTCGAGAAAGGTGTGAAGCTGATCGAGGTCCATGGGCAACCAGAAAAGCGGTTGCGATCCGTCGACTGGAATTATAACATCGGAACAGGATGCGTTTTCCCCTTGTTCTTCCTATCGTCCTCGCTGGCGCATTTGCCGTCACGGGATTCCCCCAGTCGCCGGGCAGCAAAGTCGAGTACGGAAAGTACTTGGCGGAGGAGGTGGCTAAGTGTGCCGACTGCCACACTCCTAAGGCGGAGGACGGCTCGCTCGATCGCTCCAAACTCATGAAAGGAAAGGTGATGGAGTACCAGCCGATCGGCGAAATCAAGGATTGGCACAAGACCTCCCCCGACATCACCCCCTTGGGCCGCCTTTGGGGGCGCTGGGGAGGCGAGGCCGCCATGGTGAAATACCTCACGACGGGCAAGACCCCTCGGGGAACTTTCGCCGGTCCGCCCATGCCTACCTACAAGATGAGCCAGAAGGACGCCGAAGCGATCGTCGAATACCTGAAGACCCTGAAGTGATCCGGCGCTGGGTGGTCGCGGCCTTTGCGGCGTGGCCGCTCGCCGCGCTCGACGCGGCGAACGTCTTGGTTGTCGAAAACTACAACGCATCGATCTCGCGCCAGACCGCCGAGCACTACATGCGGCGGCGGCGGATTCCCGCTGGAAACCTCTGCACCATCCGCGTGACGGCCGCGGAGGAGATCGAGCGGACGGCATACGCCGAGAAGATCGAGAAGCCGGTTGCCGCCTGCATCGATCGCCGCCCGCGCGGCTCGGCCCCAGTCCAGTCGATCCTGTTGACCATCGGGATCCCGATCCGGATCAAGGGTACCGGCGGTCTCGATGGAACGATGGCCTCGGTCGATTCGGAGCTCTCGGCACTCTACGCGCGTCGCCTCGGCCGCGCGCTTGCCCTCGAGGGGCATGTGGTCAACCCCTATTTCGAGCGCGCTGCCGGAGGATTCGATCAATCCCGCTATCCGATGTACCTCGTTTGCCGGATGGCCGCCTATGACTTCGCGGCGATCACGAAGATGATCGAACGCTCCGTCGAGGCCGTCAACCGCGGCAGGTTCGTCGCGGACATGCGTGGCTCGGCGTTCGATCACCAAGGCGACTCCTGGCTGCTCGACGCCGTGTCCAAGCTGCCACGAGAACGCGTGAAGGTCGAAGCGACGGCCACTGTCCTCGAGGGCGAACAGGATGTGATTGCCTACGCCTCCTGGGGTTCGAACGACAAGAGCCGCAAGAAACGGCTCAGCGGATTCCGCTTCCTTCCCGGCGCCGTGGTGACCGAGTTCGTCTCGACGAACCTGCGTACGCTCGAGCGCCCGCCCGCGGAATGGCAACTCGGCACCTGGGAGAATCACGCGACCCACTTTGCCCTGAGTCCGCAGAGCATGGCGCCCGACTATCTCGAAGAGGGCGCCACCGCCGTCACCGGCCACGTCGCCGAGCCGTACCTCCACCTCACTCCGCGCCCGGCGCCGCTGTTTCAGGCCTACTACGCGGGCGCGACCCTCGCCGAAGCCTACTACAATTCGCTGCCCGGGTTGAGCTGGATGAACGTACTGCTTGGCGACCCGCTTTGCCGGCTCAGGTGAAGTCGTAGGTGTAGATTGGATCGATCGCCGAGCCCGGCGTCGTCTCCACCACCGAGTTCAACAGACCGGACTCCAGGTCGTAGACCCAGCCGTGCAGCATCGGGCGGCCGTGATAGTGCCAGGCCTTCTGCACAATCGTCGTATCGGCGAGATTCTGAACCTGCTCGAGAACGTTCAACTCGACCAGACGCCGGTAGCGCAGAGCCTCCACTTCGATCGCATCGAGTTCCTCCTTGTGGAAGCGGTAGACGTCCTTGATATGGCGCAGCCACTTGTTGATCAGGCCCAGGTTCCGGTGCGACAGCGCATTCCGCACACCGCCGCAGCCGTAGTGTCCGCACACGATGACGTGCCGTACCTGCAGCACTTCCACCGCGTACTGCAACACCGAGAGCATGTTGAAGTCGGTGTGAACCACCAGATTGGCGATGTTGCGGTGCACGAAGAGTTCGCCGGGCTCGGTGCCGGTGACTTCCTCGGCGGGCACGCGGCTATCCGAGCAACCGATCCAGAGAAATTCCGGAGTCTGGTCGTCGGCCATTCGCCTGAAATAGTCCTCGCGGATGTCGAGCTTGTCGCTGACCCAGGCCTTGTTCTGCAGAAGAAGTTTCTTGTAGCTTTCCATTGTTTTCCGTTTCAGGCGGCTGCCCGGATAGGCTTGATTCCGCGAGACTTTTCGAAGAAGTGTTTGTACTCGATCTTGATCTCGCGCGCCGCCGCGCCCGATTCGAAGTCGGCGATCACGTCGTAGATGTCCTTATCGATATAGCCCGCGCGGCTGCCCTCGATGATCAACCTGGCGCCATCGGGAATCTCGCGCAGCTTCGTCTTCAACTCGGTCTTGTTGACGAAAGTGACGTCTTTGTTGAAGCGCATCAGGTGGTCGTGTCCATCACTGACGAGCGAGATGGCGTAGTGGTGATTCGATCGCAGGATGAAGAAGATGCCGCACACCAGGCCGGCGGCCACGCCCTTGAGCAAGTCGGTGAAGACGATGGCTATCACGGTCACCAGGAACGGGACGAGCTGGTCGGTGCCCGCCGCCCTCATGTCGCGGAACAGTTTCGGCGACGCCAGTTTGTAGCCGATCATGATCAGGATCGCGGCCAGACTCGCCAACGGAACCTTGTTCAGAATCGAGGGAATCGCGAACACCGCGGCCAGCATGAGCACGCCGTGAAAGATCGTCGAAATCCGGGTCTGTCCGCCCGCGTATACGTTGGCCGAGGTCCGCACGATGACGCTCGTCACCGGCAACCCACCGAGCATCCCGGAGGCGAAGTTACCAACGCCCTGCGCTTTCAACTCGCGGTCGGTGTCGGAGATCCGGCGCTGAGGGTCGATCTTGTCGGCGGCCTCTACGCTCAGCAGGCTCTCGATTGAGCCGACAATTGCGATCGTCAGCGCCATCATGTAGGTTTTCGGATGGTTCAGCACCGAGAAGTCCGGCGCGACAAATTGGCGGCTGAATTCGAGGAAGCTCGATGCCACGGGCAAGCTGACCAGGTGGCCATCCTCGGCGCGAAGGTAGAAATTCGGAAGCAAGGCCCGAAACGTCTCGTTGAGAATGATGCCGAGCGCCACCACCACGAGCGGCCCTGGCAGCCATTGCGCGAGCTTCGAGCCCTTGACGGGCTTCCGGTCCCAGGCCAGCAGCACCAGAATCGAGAGGCCCGCGATCAACACTGCCTCGCCGTTACTCGACATCACTGCCTTCACGATATCGGTGAACGTGTTGTTGCCCGCCTTCTCGAGAAAGTCCAGATCGCCCTCGAAATCGTCGTCGCGGCCGAGCGCGTGTGGAATCTGCTTCAGCACGATCACGATTCCGATCGCGGCGAGCATCCCCTTGATGACGGAATTCGGAACATAGTCGCCGATCCGGCCACCGCCGGCGAATCCGAAGATCAACTGGATCAGGCCCGATACCGCGACCGCGGCCGCGAACGCCGGATACGAGCCCATCGTACCGATTCCGGCGGCGACGATGACGGCCAAACCGGCCGCGGGTCCGGAAACGCTCACTTCCGACCCGGAGAGGGTCCCGACTACGATGCCGCCCACGATGCCGGCGATGATTCCCGCAAACAGCGGTGCTCCAGAGGCAAGCGCGATTCCGAGGCACAACGGAAGCGCGACGAGAAAGACGACCAGTCCCGCGGGAAGGTCCTGTTTCCAAGAATTGACAGAGTGTTGATTCATAGGCAAAGAGCTGGTGATTGACCGAGAGACGAGACCCGCTGGAACCGCTCACACAGGTGGCGGCTCCGGCCGGGCCGGGATTCATGACGGGGAGGCGGTGACGGTCAGCTTCGGGGCGGAGCTCGGCCTCGGACCTGCTGCAGACGCCCCGAAGAGGGATGCACTTCTGCTGTCAACGGTGCGGCCGCTGCTGACCAGGATGGGGGAAACACGACCGGCGTCGCCGCACTCGGCAACCCGCCGAAATTCCCATCCGCTCCGGCCTCCGGTTTGGTGGCCATGGCCTCGGAATCCGTGTCGTGGCCGGAAACCAAACGGTGTTGCGCTTGCCTACGGCTCGCGCGAAGGCGCCCCGCCAGAAGTTCTTCCTCGTCGGGCATGGGCGCGAAACCGAACAGGCTTGCGCACAGCGCAAGCCAAAGGTAACGGCGGACGGGACCCATTCAGATTGAGATTACCACACGCACCGGCCCGAAACCGTCGCTAGCTCCCCGCTCGCCAGGGGGGCGCGTGACATCGCCTGCTGCGTATTCCGGTCGAAGTGGACCAGTGATTCCGCCGGGACTTCGACCGGCGGAAGGTGACGAGCGGAACGTGGTCCAGTTGGCGGAATCGTAGTCCATGTGACGGGAACGGATTTGACGAAATTTGCCGCGTTGAGCTTCCCCGGGAGGTCCCTCTGTGCAAGCCGTGCGCGTATCGGACGAAGTCTGGTCAGCGGTACTCCCGATGGTCCCCACGGTCGACGGAGCCGTCTGGCTCATGTCGACCCCAATGGGCAAGCAAGGTTCTTCGCAGACACGTGGCACAACGGTGACTCGAAAACGTGGCATCGGTTCTGCGTCACCGCCGAGCAAGGTACGCGTATCTCGAAAGCCGTCCTCGACGAGCAGCGCGCCAGCCTCTCCAGGCGCCAGTTCGCGCAAGACTACCTCTGCGAATTCGGCGCAGCCCAACCAATACCAGCAGAAAGGCTGCCTGCTCCCAGTCACGATCACCGCCACCGGAACCGTCGGCTCGACCCAACGCGGCGGCTAAACGTTCCGAAGGTCGACCTCATCGAAACACTCGACCGCCTCTTCGAAGCCAACCGCCTCGAAAAGGCAACCAATACGAACCGCACTCCTCACTCGTACACGGCGACCTCGTCATGGCACTGGCCCTAGCCGCCTGGCGAATCGGCCAACAAGACAAACGGCTCCTCCGCCCGGACCCCGAAGTCTGGAAGAGGTCCCTATGGGAAAGCCAGCCCCGTCAACTGCGTTCCCTCGCGTCTCCCTGCGTGAAAACTTTCAGAAGCGCGAGCGAAGCGAGCGCACTATCTCTGCACTCGGCCGGACCCGCCACCCTTGATCAACGCTTCGACTTCCTCACGAGAGAATCGGTTGAAATCGCCCGGAATCGAGTGTTTCAAACACGATGCCGCCACCGCGAACTCGAGCGCATCCTGCGCGGACGCGAGGTTCATCAGACCGAAGATCAATCCGCCCGCGAAGCAATCGCCGCCGCCCACGCGATCGACGATATGCGTGATGTCGTAATGCTTGCTCAGCAGGAATTGCGACCCATCGTGGAAACAAGCCGACCAGCCATTACGCGACGCACTTTGCGATTCGCGCAGCGTCACCGCGATGCCCTTCAGGTTCGGATACGCCGTGAGCACCTTCTTGGTGAGCTGCTCGTACTGCGACGAGTCGAGCTTGCCCGAATGCACGTCGGCGGCGGACTCGATCCCGAGCGTCATCTGGCAGTCCTCTTCGTTCGCGATCACGTAGTGGCAGTGCTTGACGATCTCCGGCATCACTTCCTTCGGAGCCTTGCCGTATTTCCAAAGGTTCTTGCGATAATTGAGGTCCACCGAAACGGTGAGGCCCTTCTCGCGCGCCACGCGCACGCTCTCGATCGAGAGATCCGCCGCCGATTGGCTCAGCGCCGGCGAGATTCCGGTGATGTGGAACCAGCCGCCCCCGTCGAAGCTCTTGTTCCAGTCGATGTCGCCGGGCTTCGCCAGCGCGATCGCGCTGTTGTCGCGATCGTAGACTACCTTCGACGGGCGCTGATTGGCGCCGGGCTCGACGAAGTAGATGCCGAAGCGTCCCTTCTGGCGGACGATGTGATTCGCGTCCACGCCGAAGCGGCGCAACTCTCCGATGAACGCGTCGACGATCGGATTGTTCGGAGGCAGCACGGTCACATAGCGCGACTGGCCGCCGAATCCGGAGATGGCCACCGCGACATTCGCCTCGCCTCCTCCGAACGTCGCCTGAAACAGGGGCGACTGCAGGAATCTCTCGAAGCCCGGCGGCGCCAGACGGACCATGATCTCACCGAAGGAGACAACCAATTTTGACATAGATACCTTTCCCAATCGCGCGCGGGTCAGTTGGCCACCGCGATCACATCGAGCGCGAACGTGGCGTCCACCGACGGCAGACCCTCGAACGGCAGCATCGTCGACGCGGGCGGGCTCGCGCGGTCATAGAAGTCGAAGCGGATCGCGCGGATCCGCTCCATGATGGCGTTGGTGAGCGGATAGATGCTCGACATCACCACTTTCGAAATCGAGGCGCCCTGGCTTTCGAGTTGGCCCTTGAGGCGGTCGAAAGCCAGACGCACGTCGGATTCCTGCGCTCGGAATCCCATCTGTGTACCCGTGATCACCAGACGCGGCGCGCTGATGAGCGCGACGTGCGAGTAGTTCTTCGACGCCTCGAGACCATCCGGACTCAGCATCTTCACCGGAGCGAGCGCCGCCTGCTTCAAGCGCGCGACGGCTTCGCACTCGACAACGAGATTCTGAGGCGCGCGTTGCGTTTGGACGATGTTGATCGACGAGCCCGCGAACTCGCGCGTGATCACCGCGCTCATCGCCGCATAGTCGTCGAACGAGCTCGAAAAGCAGGTGACGCGGAGCGTGTCGGCGGGGCCGAGTCCGGCTGCGTTCAAGGCGGTCTTCAAATTCGCGGCCGACTTCTCGGCTAGCGGTGCGACGGGCATCTTCGTGAGTTCCGCGGTCAGCGGGGCGGTGGCGGCCTGCCCGGAAATGAAGGCGAGCCCGTGCGGGTTGGCGGGCTTCTTCGCGACTGACGTCGCTTCGATCACAACCGCGGCGCCTTCCATCGGAAGTCCGCCCACTTGCACCGTCGAAACCACCGGGAGCGGCAGCTTCTTCTCGCTGAACATTTCAGTGGCGATCTGCTGCACACGCCGCATGTCGCCGGTTCCGGCCACGAACGCACGCAGCTTCACGATCTGCTCGCCGCGATTCAGCCGCCAGAGCGCTTTGATCGCCTCGCGGACCTGAACGGACAGCAGCCCTTTCGACGAAAGGGGCGAGACCTGGAAGGTGAGCCGGTTCGTATCCACCTTCAACGCGGACGGCGGGTCCGGGAGCACCTCGAGCGTTTGGGTGATC
Source organism: uncultured Acidobacteriota bacterium (assembly GCA_902825945.1). Lineage (GTDB taxonomy): Bacteria > Acidobacteriota > Terriglobia > Bryobacterales > Bryobacteraceae > SYLY01. The sequence goes on along the minus strand of CADECY010000014.1, from coordinate 24,452 downwards.
TCCTCTTTCTTTTTCTTTTTTTGCGCGAGAAGCGGGCCCGCGCCGATCGACACGACGAGCGCGACTCCCGCAAGTCCCTTGACGGTGCGGTGCATTCGGGTTCACTCGCGATTCTATCAAACGTGTAAGATGAGCCTTGAAGTGATCTCCGCCTGGATATTGGCGCTCGCGGTTTCGGCCGATCCCCGTCCAATCTGGACGGACGGCTCCGCCACGCATCAGGGCGCCCCCTCGGCGGACGGAAAGTGGATCTCCTGCGTCGACCCGGAGAGCGGCGATCTCGCCGTGCGCGAAGCGGAATCGGGCAAGCTGAAGCGGCTGACCCGCAAAGGCACAGCGAAGGAATTCGCCTATTTTTCCGCGATCTCGCGCGACTCCGCCCGCGTCGCATACGCTTGGTTCAATGACGAGGGCTTCTACGATCTGCGCGTGGTGCCGATCGGCGGGGGCGAGCCGAAGGTCCTGTTTCGAAGTGAGGAAGCGGGCTTCGTGCAGCCCACTTCGTGGTCGCCGGACGGGCAATGGATCCTCACGCTGTTCTTCCGCAAAGACAATATCAGCCAGATCGCGCTCGTGCCCGCGGCGGGCGGTGAGATCCGGGTCTTGAAGTCGCTGAACTGGGTCTATCCGAAGAAAATGGACCTTTCGCCCGATGGACGCTGGATCGTCTACGACAACTTCGCGCGCGACGGCGTTTCTCAACGCGACATCTTCGTGCTCTCCGCCGATGGTTCGCGGGAGTCGAAACTGATCGAACATCCGGCCGAGGATTTGTTCCCGGTCTGGTCGCCGTCCGGTGAACGGATCTACTTCGCCAGCGATCGCGGCGGCTCCACCGGTCTGTGGGCGATTCCGGTGAAGGACGGCCGCGCGGCGGGCGAAGCCGCGCTCGTGCGCAATCACCTCGGGCGGATCCTGCCCATGGGCCTCACTTCCGCCGGAAGCCTGTTCTACGCGATTCGGACCGGCGCTACCGAGATCCGCGTGGGGGCGTGGGATGGCAAGTTCGCTTCGAAGCTCGATGTGGTGGGCGAAGGCTGGAGCCCGGCGTTCTCAGCCGATGGGAAGCGGCTGGCGTGGCTCGTACGCGTGGGAGCGGAGAACTTCGGGCAGGAAGCCCGCTCGATCGTGGTTCGCGATGTTGCGGCCGGCCGCGACCGTCCGTTGGCGCCGAAACTCGCGCACATCGAGTCGATCCGCTGGGCGCGCGATGGCAAGTCGCTATTGGCGAGCGGCTCCGATGGGAAGGGCCGCGGCGGAGTGTTCCGCGTGGACGCTTCGACCGGCGCGGTGTCTCCGGTCGTACAGAGTACGGACGCACCGTTTCGCGGATATCCGGCGGTGGATACGGAAGCTGGTGTCGTCTTCGCGCGCGGCTCGGACCTGGTTTTGGCGCCCGATCAGGCGATCCACAAGGGCACGGCCGGGATCACCCTGCTCGCCGATGGTGCGTTCGTCGAAGGCGGTGTGGTGAAGACGTTCGACGGAAAGGCGATCGGCGAATCGAAACCATGGCAGACGCTTACGCGAGCGGGCACCGAGTGGCTCGCCGTGCATCCGGACGGCATTGTGCTGCTGCCGTCGAATCGCGCACTGGGATCGACGAAAGCGGCAATCTCCGCGGCATCGGTGGTGGGGGGACACGTCGCGGTCGCGGCAGGCAAACCCGGATCGGAAATATGGGCTCTCGACGGACTGCCGCGCTAGTGCCCCTGTTTTGCGCGGGTCTCGCCGCGGCGGATCTGCTCGTTCCGCCGCTCGGCCTCGACCAGTTCATTCCGGCTCCCGAGGACAACCGGATCACCGCCGGGCGGGCCCGCTTGGGCCGGCGGCTCTTCTTCGACAAACGGCTGTCGCGAGATGGAACGGTCGCATGCGCGACCTGTCATGATCCGAACCACGGCTTCGCCGATGCGAAACCGCTTGCGATCGGAATCGCCGGACGCAAAGGCACGCGGCGCACGCCCACGATTCTGAATCGCGCCTATGGCAAAAGCTTCTTTTGGGATGGCCGCACCGCGACGCTCGAAGAGCAGGTCACGATGCCCATCGAGAATCCGGACGAGATGGACCTGAAGCTCGACGATGCTCTCGCCCGCATCCGAGGAAGCTACCCGGCGATCGATCGCGCCGAACTCGCTCGCAGCCTCGCAACCTACGTCCGCACGATCCTCGCGGGCGGCGCGCCGTACGATCGTTACGCGCGCGGACAACGTGACGCGATGACGCCCGAGCAGATCGCGGGGTTGAAGTTGTTTCGCGGAAAGGCCGGATGCACGGGCTGTCACGTCGGTCCGAACTTCACCGACGAACGCTTTCACAACACCGGTCTACCCGGCAAGGACAAAGGCCGCGACGGCCGCGGCGAGTTCAAGACACCGACTTTGCGCGAAGCCGCCAACCGCGCGCCCTACATGCACGACGGAAGCCTCGCGACATTGGAGGACGTAATCGAGCATTATGACAAGGGGGGCGAAGCGAACGCGCATCTCGATCCCGAGATGCGCAAGCTGAATCTCACGGCCCAAGAGAAGCGCCACTTGCTGGCGTTCTTGAAGGCACTTTCCGGCACGGTCCGCGAAGGCCTCGAATCGACATCAACTCCATGACACCAGTTCTTCAAACACTCGCGGATCTCGTCCGCATCAACAGCATCAATCCTTCCTACGACAACGGCCGGCCCGAGGCGGAGATCCAAGCCTGGATCGGCGATTGGTTCGCGGGCCACGGAATCGCGACGCGGCTGCAGGAGGCAATGCCCCAGCGGCCGAACCTCATCGCGACACTGCCCGGACGCAATCCGGCGCGGCGGCTGGTCTTCGAGGCCCACGTCGATACCGCGTCGATCAACGGCATGACGATTCCGCCGTTCGAGCCGCGCGTCGAGAACGGACTTATGTACGGTCGCGGCTCCTGCGATACGAAGGGCGGGCTCGCGGGTATGATGCAAGCGCTCGCGATGCTGAAGCGCGACGGCATCACTCCTCCGGCCGAGATCTGGGTAGTGGCCGCGGCGGACGAAGAGTATTCCTTCCGCGGAGTGCTGAAGCTTTGCGAAGGACTCGTGGCGCATGGCGCTGTGGTCGCCGAGCCGACCAGCAACCGGCTGGTCGTCGCGCACAAGGGCGTGCTCCGCTGGAAGATCCGCACGCACGGAACCGCCGCGCATAGCTCGAAGCCGCACCTCGGCGTCAACGCGATTTCGCGCATGGCCAAGGTGATCGCCGCGATCGATGCGAGCGATGCCGCGTTGACCGCGAAGAGCCATCCGCTCGTCGGATCTCCGACACAGAACGTGGGCGTGATTCGCGGCGGCGTGCAAGTCAACTTCGTACCCGATGGCTGCGAGGTCGAAGTGGACCGGCGCCTGATTCCGGGTGAAAAACCGGACGCGGTGCTCGCCGATTACCAGAAGCTGCTCGACGCAACGGGCACTGGAGCCACGATGGATACGCCGATGCTCGTTGACGCGCCGCTCGAGACCGCGCCCGATTCGGCCATCGCGCGGATTGCGTCGAGCGTGTTGCGCGACATCGGGCTCGATGGAACGCCATCGGGCGTGCCATATGGAAGTGATGCGAGCAAGCTCTCCGCGCATGGTGTGGCGTCGATCCTGCTCGGCCCGGGCTCGATTGATCAGGCCCACGCGGCGGTCGAATACGTCGACTGCGCGCAGGTGGAACAAGCCTGCGAGTTCTATCGCCAGATGATGCTCCGCTTCGAGTAACGAATGTCACAACCCGATCCTGCTCTCGTTCTCGATCTGATCGAAGCGTTCCGGCGCTCGAAGACCATGTTCACCGCGCTCTCTTTCGGCGTGTTCGACCGGTTGCATTCCGCGCCGAAAGACGCGCTTACGCTCGCCCTCGACATCAAGACCGATCCCGATACCACGGGGCGCCTGCTCGATGCCTGCGTGTCGCTCGGGCTGCTATCGAAGAGCGGAGACACGTTCGCGAACACGCCGGTCGCCGATGCCTACCTCGTTCGCTCGAGTCCAACGACCTTCGCCGGATACGCGCAGTATTCGAACGACGTGCTCTTCAAGATGTGGGCGAATCTCGAGGACGCTGTCCGCGAAGGCTCCAACCGCTGGAAGCAGACGTTCGGACTCGAAGGCGGCCTCTTCTCGCACTTCTACCGGACCGAGGAATCGAAGCGCGAGTTTCTGCTCGGCATGCATGGCTTCGGCGTCCTCTCGAGCCCGAAGGTGGTGAGCGCGTTCGATCTCTCGCGATTCCGCCGCCTGGTGGATCTCGGCGGCGGCACCGGACACCTGCCGCTCGCCGCGGCCGAGCGTTACCCGGAGATGGAGGTGGCCGTGTTCGATCTCGCACCGGCCGTCGAGTACGCGCGCGAGTTCACCGCCGGAAGCCGTGTGGAACTGATTGCTGGCGACTTCTTCGTGGACCCGCTTCCGCCCGCCGACATCTACGCGCTCGGCCGAATCCTGCACGACTGGAACGAAACAAAGATCCGGACGCTGCTCGCCAAGATCCATGCCGCGCTGCCCGAGGGCGGGGGACTGCTGATCGCCGAGAAGCTTCTCCAAGACGACCTCAGCGGACCCGTGCATGCACACATGCAGTCGCTCAACATGCTGATCTGCACCGAAGGACGCGAACGCAGCTTCCAGCAGTACGCCGATCTCCTTCAGGAAGCCGGCTTTACGAGCACGGAAGGCAAGGTGACCGGGTCGCCGCTGGACGTGGTCTTGGCGCTCAAATAGATGAACGCGACCGCCTCTTCCGCGCGTTGATCCCTATCGGCTTCCTTAGGCGCCTCAGAGGGCAAGAGCACGCGATCCGCCTGCCGATGGGAGGAGCCCCTGGTGTTCCGATGGAGGTTCGCGCCACTACTGGCGGTGCACCTGATGCCCGCGAATCGCCTCTCCTCGACGGGACTGTCAGTTCGGGCTATCCACCGGACTTCATTGGACCCGGCGGCTTCCTGCTGACTCGGTTCCGGCGTTCATCTATCACACGGGATTCCAGTACCTCTCCGTGCCGCTTTCGGAGTTTGCGCAGTACCCGAGGCCTCGAACGCTCTTCCCGCGGCTCTGCTGATCGGATTCTCCTGGTGGCGCTGGCCGCGCCATAATAGAGGCTCATGCCAGCAGACTCGTTCGCTCGGATCGATGAAGCCGTCCAGACCGCCGGTCCCGGTGCGGCGTTCGACCAACTGATCGACAAGTTTCGGAGCGAGGGAAACTTCGCTCAGCAATTCGAAGCGATGCTGATGAAGCGCCGCCACGAACTCGGGCTTTCGCTGAACGCGCTCGCGCCTGGATCGATTCCCGCCGAAACTCGCACGGCCTACGATCAAACCGTGGTCGCGGCGGCGCGTGAAGTCGGCGGGTTGTTCCTAGGGCGCGGCGAGATTGGGCGCGCGTGGCCGTACTTCCGCGCCATCGGCGAGCCCGCGCCGGTGCGCGATGCACTCGACGCGCTGCCGGTGGCCAAGGCGGACGATCAGGCGATCGAGGTCGCGCTGAGCGAACAGGTGCACCCGCGCAAGGGCTTCGAGATGCTGCTCGGCTATCACGGCATCTGCCGTGCGATCACCCTGTTCGCGCAGTATCCCGACCCGGCGACCCGCGGCGAGAGTCTCGCCCTGCTGGTCCGCACACTCCACACCGATCTCGTCGCGAATCTGAAACGCGCCCTCGAGAAAGTAGAAGGCACTGTTCCGGAGTCGAACTCGATTCCCGATCTCGTGCGCGAGTGGATGTTCGGCCCCTACGACTACTACGTCGATGTGTCGCACCTCGGCTCGATCGTGCGGTACGCGGCCGAGTCCGATGATCCGGCCGTATTGCGGCAAGCGCTCCAGCTCACGGAATACGGGCGGCGCCTCTCGCCCGAACTGCAGTACAAGGGCGACCCGCCCTTCGAGGATCTCTACCCGGATCACGCGCACTTCCTTCGTGCCCGCCTGGGCGAGGATGTGGATGCGTGCATCGCGCACTTCGAGGCCAAGCTCGCGGCCTACGATTTCGAACAGATCGGCACTTATCCGGCGCAGATCGCGGTAGCGATGCTCGTGACGCTCGGACGTTTCAAGCCGGCGGTCGAGACCTACGAGCGGTACTGCATGGAAGCCGACCCGATGTACCTGAATTGCCCATCGCTCGAACAGCTCTGCCTGATGGCGAAGGACTACGACCGGCTGGAACGGCTGGCGAAGAAGAACGATGATCCGCTCCGATACCTCGCCGCCAAGCTGTCAGCTTGATCGCCGCTACTGCTCCACTCGATAGTTCGGAGCTTCCTTCGTGATGATCACATCGTGCACGTGGCTCTCTCGTAACGCTGCTCCGCTCACGCGCAGGAACGTCGCTTTCTCCTGCATTTCGCGAATATTCGGACATCCGCAGTAGCCCATGCCCGCACGCAACCCGCCGACCATCTGGAAGACCATCTCCGCCAGGGGACCCTTGTAGGGAACCCGTCCTTCGATTCCTTCCGGCACGAGCTTCTGCGCGCCTTCTTGCGCGTAGCGATCGCCCGAACCCATTGACATAGCGCCCATCGAACCCATGCCGCGATAGCTCTTGAACGTACGGCCTTGATAGAGAATCGTTTCCCCCGGACTCTCTTCGGTGCCCGCGAACAGGCTGCCGATCATCACACAGTCCGCGCCCGCGGCGATCGCCTTGGTGAGATCGCCCGAGTACTTGATCCCGCCGTCGGCGATGAGCGGAACGCCCGCCGGCCGCGTGGCCTTGGCTGCTTCGGCGATCGCGGTGATCTGCGGAACGCCCGCGCCGCTCACGATTCGCGTGGTGCAGATCGATCCCGGACCGATGCCGACCTTCACGCCGTCCACACCGAGCGCGATCAAGTCGCGCGCGCCTTCGTAGGTCGCCACATTGCCCGCCACCAGTTGCACATCGGGCAGCGCGCGTTTGATCGCGCCGGCCGCGGCCAGCACTCGCTCGCTATGTCCATGCGCGGTGTCGATCACGATCACGTCCACCTTCTTGCGGACCAGTTCCTGGGCCCGTTCGAGGAAGTCGCCCGTGGCGCCGATCGCCGCGCCCACGCGGAGCCGGCCTTGGGCGTCCTTGGCCGCGTTCGGATACTTGAGCTTCTTCTGAATATCCTTGACGGTGATGAGCCCTTTCAGCATGTAGTTCTCATCCACCACGAGAAGCTTCTCGACGCGATGACGGTGCAGGATCTTCTCGGCGTCCTCGAGCGTGGTGCCGACCGGAACCGTGATCAGGTTCTCCTTGGTCATTACGCTTTCGATGGGCAGGTCGTAGCGGGTCTCGAAGCGCAGGTCGCGATTGGTCAGGATGCCGACCAGACGTCCGCCCGGCTCGGTAACGGGAACGCCGGAAATGCGGAAGCGCTTCATGACATCGAGCGCGTCGGCGATGCGCATGTGCGGGCTGATCGTTACCGGATCGACGATCATTCCGCTTTCCGAACGCTTCACGCGATCGACTTCCTCGGCCTGCCGGTCGACCGGCATGTTCTTGTGGATGATGCCGATTCCGCCTTCGCGCGCGAGCGCGATCGCCAGATGCGCCTCCGTGACGGTGTCCATCGCCGAACTCGAAATCGGGATGTTCAGCGGAACACCCCGCGAAAACCAAGTCTTGGTATCGGCTTCCGCCGGCATCACCGCGCTGCGGGCCGGCACCAGCAAGACGTCGTCGAAAGTGAGGCCCTCTGCGATCCTTTCCGGAATCATATGGTGAAAGGTCAGGATACGAGATTGCCGAGACGGGCCGCAAGCGCGGCCCACCGTGGCGCTACTTGACCGGCACGCCCGAAATCATCACCTGCTCGATCGTCCGCATGTTCCGGATGTCGTCCATCGGGTTCTTGCTCAGCACGAGGATGTCCGCCCATTTGTTGGTTTCGAGCGTTCCAAGATCTTTCGACACACCGAGAAACTCCGCCGCGTTGTGTGAGAAGGATTCGATGATCTGACTGGCGGTCAATCCGGCTTCCGCCATGAGTTCCATCTCCCAATGTTCGAAGAATCCGGTGAATCGCCCGGGAGGGCCCGTGTCGGTGCCGAAGCCGATTTTGACGCCTGAATCGGCCAGTTTCTTGAGGTTGGCCTGTGCGGTCTTCAGGAATTCCTGATAGCGCGCGAGATTCGGATCTTTCGCCTGGCGATCCATGAACTTCTGGTCCTGCACGCCGGTGACGGCCTCTGGATCGGCGCCCTTCAGGAAGAAGGCGTCCTTCAGAAACTCGTGCGGCTTGGCGTAGACAAATGTCGAAACTTCGCGCGTGAGCGTCGGGATCTGCCAGGTGTGATTCTTCTTGACGGTGGTGATGAGCTGATCGGTGACCGGCTGGTCGCGGATGCTGTGCGCGAACGCATAAAGGCCGGCTTCGGAGAGCTTCAGCGCATCGTCGTGATAGAAGATGTGCGCCGCGGTGTTCAGATTGTTCTTGCGGGCGTTGGCGATGATCGCTTTGCAAAGATCAATCGAGATCTTCTTCTCCTTGCCGAGATGATCGTCGACCCAGATCTTCACCAGGTCCACTTGCTTGAGCGCGAGCTCCTCGACAGCCTTTTCGACTTCAGCCTCTTTCGCCACCTCATACGGAACACCCTTCATACCGGGCACCGTGGAGGGATATCCGGCGACAGCGGTGAAGCCGCGCAACGCCGTGAACACCCGCGCGGTGGTGGCCTTACCCGCCCTTTGCTTGGCGCGGAAATCGAGGATAAGCGGCGTATCGCTGCCCATGCTGACCACACTAGTGACACCATACCGGGCGTACGTGTTCAGTTGCTTGAGCAGGTTCTCTTCCGTGTAGAACTTCTGATCCTGTGTGACCCCTTTCACATTTCCGAGGTGGCCGTGGAGATTGATGATCCCCGGCATGATGAACTTGCCCGTCATGTCGACCTTCGTCATTCGGGGACCGCTCGGCGCGCCTGCCTTGTCGCCCACGTAGAGAATCCGGCCGTCGTCGCCGATCGCGATCGCCGCGTTCGGAACCGCAGGCCGTCCGGTGCCATCGATCAACGTGAAATTCTCGAGGACTCGCACCTCGGGATTGCCGCCGGGAGGCGGTGACGAACAGCCGGCCAACATTGCCAATCCGCAGATGGCGGACAGTGAGAATCGATTCATTCGCTTGTGGAAACTCCTAGCCATGGGGATTGTACCAAAATGGTGGAGATGCGATCCGTTTCGTTCCTGCTGTTGACGTGCCTTTCCGCCGCCGGACAGTCTTCCTGGAAGGCCGGTGCGGCCAAGACATCGATCGTGCCGGACGGTCCACTCTGGATGGCCGGATACGCGGCGCGCGTCAAGCCGTCGGAAGGAACCGCGCAGACCCTGTGGGCGAAGGCGCTCGCGCTCGAGGACTCGAGCGGAGCCCGGTCGGTGATCGTTACCGCGGACATGCTGGGCTTCACGCGCGCCCTGTCGCTTCGGATCGCCGCGCGTGTCCAGCGCGAGTTCGGGATATCGCGCGAGCGCCTGCTGCTCAACGCTTCGCACACCCATTGCGGACCTGTGATCGAACGCCAACTCGCCGCTGCCTACGACGCATCCGAGAGCCAATGGGCGGACGTGGATCGCTACACCGACGCTCTCGAGAATCGAGTGGTGCGCGTCATCGGAGAATCGCTGAAAGGCTTGCAGCCGGTAACCTTGGGTTTCGGCCGGGGGACGGCCGGTTTCGCCCGCAATCGCAGGACCTCGTTCGATCCGCGCGGCCCCGTGGACCATGACGTGCCGGTGCTCCGTGTTGCCGCGCGAAGCGGAAAGCCGATTGCCGTACTCTTCGGATATGCCTGCCACAACACGACGCTCGGCGGCGACTACTGCAAGCTCCACGGTGACTATGCGGGCTCGGCCCAGGTCCAGATCGAGAAAGCGAATCCGGGCGCACTCGCGATGTTCATCACCGGCTGCGGTGCTGATGCCAATCCCACGAGACGCGGATCAGTCGAGGCGGCCGATCAGAACGGCGCCGAACTTGCCGATGCCACGGCTCGCGCGCTGAGCGGCGTGGTTTCGCGCGTGAGTGGTCCCCTGCGGGCGGCCTATCGTGAAGTGAGCCTCGTTTTCGATACGGCGCCTTCGCGCGCGGATCTCGAGGCGAGGCTCGCCGAACCAAACAAGTACGCCGGCCGGCACGCTCGGAACATGCTCGACCGCATCTCGCGCGAGGGCCGGCTGCCAACCGAATATCCGTATCCAGTGCAGGTGTGGCGGTTCGGCAAGGACCTGACCCTGGTCGCGCTGGCCGGAGAAGTGGTGGTGGACTACACGCTGCGCCTCAAGCGCGAATTGGGCTCGGACAAGTTGTGGGTCGCCGGATACTCGAACGATGTGTTCGCCTACATCCCCTCGGAGCGCGTGCTACAGGAGGGCGGATACGAGGGAGGCGGCGCGATGATCTACTACGGTCAGCCGGGGCCTTGGGCCCCGGGAGTCGAGTTCTCGATCATCAAGACGGTTCACGAACTCGTCCGAGCCGTGTCGGAGTAGCTACACAGCCAACCGCGCGCCAGCAGGCGGTCCGATTCACGGTCTCCAGCGCCGGAACAACTACTTCACCGGGTGACACGTCCCGCATTCCGATTTCGCGCCCGCCGCGATGTGGCACTCGCGGCAGAATGCCATGTTCAGTGGAAACTCCTCGGCCGCCAGATCGCGCCTCTCCACCGGACCATGGCACACCGAACACTTCGTACGCGTGTGCCGCTTGTGACTGAACCAGACTTCGCGCGGAAGCTCATGGACCCGTTCCCATTCGACCGGCTCCGAAGCCGGAGTGCGAATGCCGCGGGACCGGTGGCAGGAATCGCAAGAGCGAGGTCCGATGGTGGTCATCCTCCGGCCCGGTGGCGGCGAAGGGTGGCAGGCCGCACATGCGATTCCGCGCTGGGCGTGCCGCTTGTGGCTGAAGGGAGGATCATCCGCCCCGAGCAATCCCGCGATCATGAGGCCCGTTACGCCAAGCAGGATTCGCATGCCAGAAATAGTTTGGCGTCCCCAGCGGGATTCGAACCCGCGTTATCGCCGTGAAAGGGCGGTGTCCTAGGCCGGGCTAGACGATGGGGACGCAAACGCCCGCGAGCATGCACTCACGGGCGCTGAAGAATCAGGATACCACGAAACCAGACAACGACGCTTAGAGCGTCTTCAGGTAGGCCAGCAGGTTCGCCTTTTCCTTCTTGTCGAGCATTTCGGCGTAAGCCGGCATTCCGTTGCCGCCCTCGTCGACCTTCTTCATGACGCTCGCATCGGTGACCTTGGTCTTGCCGTCGGCCAGGGTCGGTTTCTTCATCAGGCCCTTGAGGCCGGGACCCATCTTCTTCTCGTCACTGTCGGCGTTGTGGCAAACGCCGCACTGCTCGAACACTTCCTTGCCCTTGGCTGCATCCTGAGCCGCGGCCGTCGAAACGAAAATCGCAAAACCGAAAAGTGGCGTAAGAAATTTGCTCATAGCTGTAGAGACGCTTCTCCTCACCTGTAGTGTACAGCTTTCCAGGGTCGCCGTGCCATTAATCTTTACTAGCCTTTACTGGATTGGTCCCACGGGTGCCGGAAGTCCTAGAACGAGGTGTCAACCCCGTTTGGGGCGACCACGATATGGCGCGCGGCGCGTCCGCCGAGACGCCACACCGCGAAGCTTCGCTTCGACAGGACTGGCCGGTTCCACGTTGAGCCGGAAACCGAGTCCCCGCAGTACCGCGATAAGGCTCGGCAGTCACGGCCTGCCTGAGAGAGAGCAACTCTCCCGGTTGAGACCTGATGCCTTGGCGAGCTTTTCCAATCCCAGCCTGGGATATGGCGATGTCGCAGATCGCCAATAGGGCAACAGGTGAACCGAGGTCCTTGAGTCATCCACTTCGGTCGATTTCGGTATGGGGTACCGCATCAACTTCGCGGCGGAGTTCCAGCCCGACGCACTTGCAGTCGCCGAAGTCCCCGAGCCGCATTTGACCCTCCGCGATCGGATAACGGCGACCGCACTCCGATCGCCGCGTGAATACTGTAGCCTATCGGCCACACGGATCGGCCACCGGACTCCAAGAACGTTGGAAGGCACCGCTTCCGCATTTCACTGATAGATTCAAAAGAGCATGCGTCTTCCAGCTCTGCTCCTCCTCGCCGCTTCCGGCCTCCTCGCCCAGCGCCCCTACATCGCGATCGCCGGCTTCCAGCACGAGTCGAACTCGTTCCACTCCGTGCCCACGCCGCTCGCCGAATTCAACCGCCGCGTCATTCCGCCCGGCGCCGATCTGATCGCGACCTGGGCCGACAACAACGACGAGATCGCGGGCTACATCGAAGAAGGCCGCAAGCACGGTTTCGACTTTTATCCGACCGTCGCACGGATGGCAATGCCCGCCGGACCCGTCACCCGCGAAGCCTTCGAAACCATCACCAAGGAGATCGTCGATAAACTGAAGGCCGCGCCGCGCAAGCTCGACGGCGTGCTCCTCGCCCTCCACGGCGCGATGGTCTCGCAGGACTACCTGCATGCCGACGCCGAAATCGTCCGCCGTGTCCGCGAAGCCATGGGCCCGCAAATGCCGATCATCGTCACGCACGACTTCCACGCCAATATCTCCCCGGAAATCGTCCAGTACTCGACCGTGTTGCTCAACTACAAGGAAGTCCCGCACATCGACCAGAAGGAGCGCGGACGCAAGGCCGCCGAAATCATGTCCCGCATCGTCAAGGACGGCGTCAAGCCCGTTCAGGTGCTCGTCAAGCCGGCGATGATCTACAACCTCCGCTTCCAGCACACCTTCGCCGAACCATTGAAGCCGATCGTCGACGAAACCAAGAAGCTCGAAAAGGACCCGGAGATTCTCGCCGCATCCGTCGCCGGCGGCTATCAGTGGGGCGACGTGCCCGCGGTGGGCGCAAGCGTCGTCATCGCCGTGAATGGCAATCGCGACCGTGCCGAGCGCGAAGCCAAGCGCCTCTCCAACATGCTCTGGGACACGCGTGACCGCTTGAAGCTGAACCTGCCCACACCCGCGACAGCCGTCAAGATGGCGATGGAAGAGACCAAGACGCTGCCCGTGACGCTCGTCGAGATGGGCGACAACATCGGCGGCGGATCGGCCGGCGATTCCACCTTCATGCTCGCCGAACTCCTGAAACAGAAGGCCACCGGCTGGGTCTCGGTGATTTACGATCCCGCCGAAGTGGAGCGCGCCGTGAAGCTCGGAATCGGCGGCGCGTTCGACGCGATGGTGGGCGGGAAGACCGACAAGGTCCACGGCGCACCCGTTCGCGTGCGCGGCACGGTGAAGGTGCTGCACGACGGCGTCTTCATGGATACCGCGATCCGTCACGGCGGCCAGAAGTACTACGATCAGGGACTCTCCGCCGTCATCGAAGTCGAAGGCTCCACGCGCGACCTGCCCAACTACGTCCTGCTCACCTCCAAGCGCATGGTGCCGTTTTCGCTGCATCAGCTCTACAGCGTGGGCATCGTTCCCGAACGCCAGAAGATACTCGTCGTCAAAGCCGCGGTGGCATTCCGCGCCGCCTACGAGCCGTTGAACGGACGCATCATTGAGGTCGATACCGGCGGATCGACGGCCGTCAATCCCGCCCAGTTCAACTTCAAGAACGCGCCCAAGGATCTGTTCGGTATCAAGTAGCCAGCCACGGCGTGTGATACGATCCCCGTTGATGAAACTCACCCGCCGCACCATGTTGCCGCTCTTGGCCGCGGGCGCCCTGCCCGGCGCGAAGAAAGCCACCGCATTCGGATTGATCGGAGACCGCTATCACAACTCCGACTACGTCCGCACCGGACTCAACCGCACCATCTCCCAAGCCCTGAACATCTCGATCGACTTTACCGACGAGACCCGCGCTCTCAACGCCGAAACCCTGAAAGGCTACAAGCTCCTCATCATCCTCCGTGACGGCATGATCTGGCCCGACGGCTACCCCGACGAGCGGACCAACGCCGCCTGGGTCGCCACCGGATCGCCCAAAATCGTCAGCGATCCCGAAGTCCCAAAGCCCAGCGCCAAACCCGCCTTCTGGATGAAGCCCGAACAAGGCAAAGCCGTGCGCGACTTCGTCAACAGCGGCGGCTCCGCTCTCTTCCTCCACAACGTCACCCATGTCGGACTCACCGACCCCGACTTCCGCCACGTGCTCGGCGCCGCCTACATGGGCCATCCGCCGATCCGCACCTATAAGGCGAAGATCACCAACTCCGATCACCCGATCACCAAAGGTGTCCGCGACTTCATCGTCACCGACGAACAGCACTATATGGATTACGACAAGGACCCGAAGAGCATCTTCATGGAGACGGTGAACGAAGAGGGACTCCGCCACAAGCACCAGGGCAAGGACTACGGCACCACCGCGAAAGCCGGCTGGGCCTACGACTACGGCAAGGGCCGCGTCTGTTATCTCTCGCCCGGACACTTGCTCACCGTGCTCTGGAATCCCGAGTACGTGAAGCTGCAACAGAACGCGGTCCGCTGGCTGATGCGGATGAGTTGATCCATCATGAGCTTCCTCGACCGGTTGAAACTGCGCCTCGCGACGAACCTGTTCGACGCGGTCCACGGGGTCCGCTATCTCACGACGGGCTCCGCGCGCCACGAAGGCCACTTCGAGGATGGCGAGTGGCGCAACTGGTCGGATAGCTACCGGGTCCGGCCGGCGCAATACTCGCGCCCCGGCACGATTGAGGACGCGGCCCGCATCGTCGCCCAATCCGGGAAGCTGCGCGTGGTGGGAGGCGGGCACTCCTTCAACGAGTCGCCGCTCTGCGAGGATACGCTTCTCTCCCTCGACCGCCTGAACCGGATCATCGAGATCGATCCTGCTTCCCGCCGCGTCCGCGTGGAAGCGGGCATCCGTCTGCGTGACCTCAACGCCGCGCTGTGGAAACAAGGACTCGGGCTGCCCGTCCTCGGCTCCACAGACACCCAGAGCATCGGCGGACTCATCGCCACCGACCTCCACGGAACCGGCCGCGACTTCGGCTTCCTCTCCGAACGCGTCCGCTCGCTGAAAGTCATCGCGGCCGATGGCGAAACCAAAAGCGTGAGCGCCGGTGATCCGCTGTTTCACGCCGCTTTCGGTGCGATCGGCGTGTGCGGTCCGGTCGTGGAAGCCGAGATCGAGGCAGTCCCCTCGTTCCACTTGGCCAAGACCACCGAAATGGTGGATCGAATCGCCACCGAGAACGAGATCGAGACCGTGCTCACCCGGAATGAACACATCAGCTTCTACTATGTGGCCGGCGATACCGATAGCGAAACCGTCCGCATGCACGCCTGGAACCGCACAACGGATCCCGTCACCGAAGATTGGGAGGAAAAGAAGACGCTCTCCGAATTGACCGACTTCGGCATCAGCGCCTTCGCCCCGGCAATCGCCGAACTCCTCGCGGCCATTGACGAGGATTCGCTCGTCTCCAATCTCCTCGCGCCCGATCACCGCCTCGTCATGCCGGGCAGCGTCGGATTCGGACGCCGCCTCTTCTACCGGCACGACGAAATCGAGTACGGTGTGCCATTCGATCAGTGGCGAGCCTGCGTGTCCGAAGTGATGGAAATGCTGAATCGCCGCGACTACTTCTCCGTCGTCGAAGTGCGGTTCACTCCAAACAAGTCACAGGCCCTGCTCGGTCCGGGTGCCGGCCGCCGGACCGCTTACATCGAACTCGCGGCTCCGCTCTCGCAGCCGGTAGAGGAAGTCTACCGCCAGGCCGAGGCCATCTTCTTCGCGCATGGCGGCCAGCCGCATCTCGGCAAGAAGACCAGCGTCACGGGCAAGGACATGGCGCGGATCTTCGGACCGCGGTTCGATCAGTTCCGCGCCGTGAAACAGCGCCAGGACCCGCACGGTAAGTTCCGAAATGCATTTACCGCGCGGGTCTTCGAGCAAGGGCTCTGACACGTATCTGACGAGCTTTACTGAACGGTGAAACCCGCCATGCCTCCCTCCGATCCAGCCTGATTGTTCCACGGACCCCAGCCCGTTTCCGAACCAGCGGTGCACGAGGTCCCCGTGGTGCATGCCCGCATCGTCCCCTGCCAGTTACCCGGCCCCAGCGTGAGCGGCAGCGAGGTCAGCGTGGTGATTCCGCTCACCTGAGTGGGCCCCGCGAAGAAGTACTGGTAGTTTCTCGTCGATACCGTGCCATCGGAGTTCACCAGCGGTGTCCAGGCCACCGTTACCTGGCCGTTTCCGTCACGAGCGACCGTGGACCCGTATGTCGGAGAGGTTGCCACCGGCGACCGCGGCACACGTCCCCGCGTCAGGAAGGCGCTCGGCGGACCCTGCTGTGCCGGACCTCCGTTTATCGGAATCGCGATCACGAGTGCGTCATAGCGCGTTCCCGGATTGAAGAACGCCCCGAAGAAATTCGTGGTGGTAAGCACATCCAGCGCCGGAGCGTTGCGCGCGAAATCCTGCACGTAGAGCCGGTAGCGGTAGTTACTGCCATTGTCACCCGCCACCCGGTTCCAGGCGAAGGTGATCTGCGGCGCGTTCGAACCCGCGTCCACCGATGATCCGGCGAACGGTTCGCCCAGAATCGGAACCGTGGGATTGCCGATCGAGGGCGCGATGTTGACGCCCGCGCTGAACGGTCCGCACCCATCGCCAGTGCATCCGCGCACCAGCACCGTGGCCTGGCCGTTCGGAATCAGCACACTGATCGAGTTGGTGCCCACTTGCTGCCCCGCTACCGTTAGCGCGCCGCCCCCCGGACCCGTATTCGGCTGCACCACGTTCACGAAATAGAAGTGCGCGCCCGTCAAAGCGGTCCACGCGCAGTTCAGGCGATTCTGGTTGTTATCGTTCGCTACCGTGCACTGGACCCCCGTGGGCGGCGCGGACGGGACACTCCCGCCGGCCAGCACGAAGTTCGTTATGCCGGGAGTCGAACAGCCGGAGTTGTCGCAGGCCCGGACCTCGGCGCGATAGTTGCCGCTCGGCAGCGTATAGATGGCGTTCGTACTGCTGGATCCGAGCACCTCCACGCGGAACTGCTGCGGAGTGGCGGCCTCGATGAGACGGAGTTCATAGCGGGTGGCCGTGGGCACCACGGTCCACTGGAACGAAACGATGGTCGAGGTGATCGTCGCGTTGTTCGCCGGGGTGATGAACGCGGGGAGCGTCGAGTTCCCGGCGAGATTCGTGAGAGTGAAAGGAACGGCACTCACGCCGGTTGCCACCGCCGTAACCGTAAACGCGCCCGCCGAACTGTTCGCCGTGGCGTTCACCGTCGCGGTACCGGACGAATCGGTAACCGCCGTCGTGCTCGACAGCGTGGCACCCGCGCCGGAAGGTGGCGGCGTGAAACTAACCGTGATTCCCGGGATACCGTTCCCATCGCCGTCGGACACCTTGGCTCTGAGCGGCTGCGCGAATGCCGCGCCCACTTGTGCCGATTGGCCGGATCCGCTCACGACAGCAAGCGTGGCTGGCGTTTGCGGCGTGGTCAAATACACCACCGTATACCGCGTATCCACACCGGCGCCCGCCGAATCGATGCAGCCGATGGAGATGCTGGTTCCCGTGCCTCCGCTCGAGGCGGGCAGTTGGCTCGGCCTGCAGTGAGCGGTGAGCGGGGAGGGGCCGTAGGCGGTTATGATCGGCACGGTCTTGTTGGATGGCTTGAGTCCCGTGAAGTCCATCTGATACGCGCCGGCTGCGGAACGGGTCGCCAGGAACCCGCCGCCCGAGGAGTTGAAGCGGTAAGACGTGGACGGTTGATAGGAGGCCGTCCCCGCCACATTTGCCCAAGCGAAGCCACCGGGATGTGCGGCGCCCGCCGGATCGGCGCCAAAAATCACGTCAGTGGCGTAGCTGATTCCGAACTCAGAGTCGATCGGCGTGCCGTCTCGCTGGTGGCAGAAGACGTCCACATCCGTGATTCCCCAACTCGACACCCGGCACCGCGTGTCGGTGGCGCCGTAGGGCGTCACCATCACGGTCCCTCCGTTCGTTTGCTGGAAACCGCCGAACGTGGCCCGATAGCTGCCTTGGCCGAGCCGCGTGACACTGATCGGCTGCCCGCTTCCGTTCCACGAGTATGTGGAGAGCGGAGCATATCCGGCGGAGACGATCGGCAGATGCGCCCTTGCGTAGCCCGCGTTCCACGAGACCCCGGCCCGCTCCTCTTTGTAAAAGAGAACGTTGAACTGGCTGTCCACCGTGGCGCCGGTCGAGTCGAAGCACATCACCCAGACCTCCTGCACGGTCCCGTTGGGTCCCCAGGTATTGGCCTTGCAGTAGGCGCTCCCGCCGAAGGCGTTCACGTGCACGATACCGCTGGTGGTCCCCAGTCCCGGGAAATCGACTCGGTACCGGCCAGTGGTGTAGCGTGTGATCGTGTTGGTGCCGCCGCCCGAGTTGTATTGATACAGCGCGTTCGGATTCGCGTTGGATCCCGTGCCGTCGGAATAGACCCAAGCTTTCGCCCGGTTAGGCGCGCTCGCCGCGGGCAAGGCCGCCGTGGCGGACTGACTGGTCAGATACGTGATCAAAAACTGCGCATCTCGAGCGGCGCCAGCATGGCTAAAGCACTTGACGGACGCGGTGGTGCCGTTCAGCGGACCTGCCTCCCAGCGCAGGACATTGCAGTATCCGCCAGTCCCGTAATGGCTCACTTGAAGATTCGCTGAGTTCGACGGGATCAAGCCTGGAATGTCGAGCTGGTAGTCGCCAACCGCGGTCCTCCGCGCCCGGATGGGCGCCCCCGCGCTGTTGGACTGATACCGGAGGTTCGGCACATAGGACGCGGAGGTGGGATCATTCGCCCAGGCGAAGGCGCCACGGAGTTGTTCCTGGCCATTGTTGACGCCGAATGCGGTGTCGGTGATCAGACTCACGACAAACCTTGCGTCGGTCGCCACGCCGGCGGGCGAGTCGCACGCGACGTTCACCTGAACATCGGTTACGTTGTTCCAGAATGTCGGAGAGCACCGCGCGGAAGTCTGGTATCCGGTCACCATCACGTTCGCCAAATTGGGCAGCGGTCCCAGCCCCGGGAACGTCGCCGAGTATCTTCCGGTGCCTGATCGCGTCATGGTATTGATCCCGCCGCGCGAATTCCAGCTATACCCCGCGTCCGGAGCATATGACGCCGCCACCGGATCGTTGGCATACACGTATCCGCCGGACCACGTCGTAACCGCCCGGTTCTCCTTGTAGAACAACACACTGACGTCGCCGTCCGCCTCCACACCCGCCGCGTTGTAGCACTGGACTTGGACAACCTGCGTGGTACCCTGCGGTGCCCATGCAAGATCATTGCAGTAGTGGTTCCCGTTGTATGCGACGGTGTGAGCCGTTCCACCGCTCGTTCCCAGATTCGGAATCGACAGGGAGTAGAGTCCCACCTGGAAGCGGGCCACCGTGATAGTGCCTCCCGCCGAATTGTACTGCGACGCCGCTGGCACCGTTGGCGAAGCCCCGCCTGTGACAAGCGCCCACGCCACCCCGCGGGCCGGCTGGGCCCACGCCGCCGGGAGGGCGGCCAGAGTCGCGAGAATCAGTTTGGGGAGCACCGGCAAAAGCCGGTTTAGATTTGTGAGCATACAGGACGTCCTTTTCACCCTCATGAAGCGGGAGCAGGCAGGGAAGAGGGCCATAATTTTCCGATCGCAGCGCACGCCCCGGTCTCGGTAGCGTACGACACTCGCCGTTGTTCCAGCAACCGGGACTTCGCGAGCACAGCACCAGTACCCCGCCGCGGTACCGTGGTAACATCGCTCCGGGGAGGCTGAGCCCGGGCTTCCTTCTATTGCCAATAGCTCGGGCGATTTCCTCCCTGTTTCCCGAATGGATGAATCCGGTACCCGGTCCGCCGCGCAACTCCTGCTCGCCCACCGCGGACTCGTTTGCATCCGCGGCTCCGGCAGCCCCCTCCCGGAAGATCTCATCCGAACCGTTGAACTCGAAATCGCGGACTCCGGATACGTCCTCTCCCCTCGCCTCCGCGATCGCCTTCGACATAGCTCCCTCCACGAACTCGGCCGCTTCCGCAAGCTCGCGGCGGATTCCGGCGTGAGATACGAGCCCCTCTTCCGCGACTTTCCCCACGGCATCCCCGAAAACACCGCCCAACTGTGGTGGTCCAAGGTCCTCGTCCATTTCCTCCAAGCTCCCGGACAACCCTGCCTCTTCTGCCGCAAGATCGGGACCACCCACGTCCTCTCCCCGTGCCGGCACGTCGTCTGCGATCACTGCTTCGACGGCTCGAACTACAGCGCCTGTCCGGTCTGCGAGCACAAGGTGGATCGCTCGTCGCCCTTCTTCCTGCCCGCAAACGGCGATTCCGAACGCCCGCCGGGGTCGTTCCGCTTCACCATGCTCGATCTCGGCGAATCCCTCGAGGCCGAGTGCCGGCACTGGTTCGTCAGCCTGTGTGAGCGCCAACAGGCCCTGTCTCCCCGCGACCAGGAAGCTCTCACCGCCATCACCCGCCAGTTTCGAAAACTGGTCCTCGAGTGGTTGCCCGCCAGCATCCCTCTTCGCGAGAACACCGCGACGATCTTCGGATCCTTGCTCGCCCGCGAAACCGCGCTTCCGCGCGATGAAGTGGACTCGGTGCTCGACCGCGCCCGCTCCTGCCTCTCCACCGCCACCGATGTTCTCCGGACCATCGCCGTTCTCTCCGGCACCGATGGCGCCCTTGCTGCCGCCCAGATCTACCGGCAGTTTTCCTTGCGGGACGCCGCCTCGCGCCTCCGAGGCAAGATCGAGAAGTTGGCCGCCACCGGCAAGTGGCGCCCCTTCGCCGGCCAAAGGTCCGTGTGGATGCCACTCCGCGTGCGCCGCTTCAAAGTAGCGAAGCTCTCCCGCGGAATGCGCCGAGCATTCCTCTCCATGCTCGATGCCATGCCTGCGGACCGGCTGACCGAGGACATGCTCCGCCACCGTTCGTGTTGGGTCGGGGTGGGCGAGTTCCTCCATCCCGGCGAATTCGCCTCACGCTACCCGAACGCCGCCCGCGCCTTCGCCATCGTCCGCGGCAAGAGTCTGGACGGAACCCCGGCGCCGCCGTTCGAAACCTGGAACTCGCGCCTCGAGTCGGCGCTGCAAGCTGGCGCGACCACCCAAGCCATTCGAGTGCTCGAAGCACGCCCGGGCGAACTCGCGCGGCGGGTCGACCTGCTCTTGCGGACCGCCCCGGCCGGCTCCGCGCTCGACCACGCCATCGGAGCCGTGAACCGGCACCTGCACGCCTTCGCCACGCCCGTGCTCCTCACGCTCCTCGCCCACTTTCGCACCCGCCACAGGCCAGCCGAGGTTCGCGCCTACTGGCCGAAAGGCCATGTCGCGTTGGGCGCCCTCGGCCCGGACCGCCGTGCCACCATCCCGCCCTCCGTCACCGGACCCCTCCTCGCCGCCATCCGCCAGGAACTGCTCCGCCGCTTCGCCGCGGAACCCGCCTTCGAACAGGGAATCATTGACCGCGAACTGCGCACCGTGATCGTGCCTTTCAACGAGCGAACCTCGAGTGCCAGTTCCGTCCCCTTGCCCCGAGGCTCCACCGTGGAGGTCGAGCCCGGCAAACTCATGCGGCTCTTTCTCCACTGGTGCCAGCCCGAAGCCGGCTGGAACACCGACCTCGACCTGTCGGTTGCCTTCTATCGCGAAGATTGGCGCTTCGCCGGCCAGTGCGCCTACTACGAACTGCGCCTTGACCACCCCAGCGCCGGAAACGTCGCCCTCTCCGCCGGGGATAGCCGCAACGCCCCCTTCCCCGATGGCGCCACCGAGTTCGTCGACATCCATCGCGAAAACGCGCTCCGGGCGGACTTCCGCTACGCCGTCATGGTCGTCAACGCCTACTCCGGCATGCCGTTCGACGCCCTCGAACGCGGCTTCGCCGGCCTGATGCTCCGCGACAGCGCCGAAGGTTGGCACTTCGACCCCCGCTCCGTCGAATGGAAGTTTACCCTCCGCGGCCAGAACGGCATCTTCATGCCCCTCGTCTACGATCTGCGCGCCAACCGCGTCCACTGGCTCGACATCCAATCCCACGGCGAGTTCACCATGAACAACATCGAAACCTCCAAACAGGATATCGCCCGCATCTGCCCGAACCTCATCCGGTACTTCGCCAGCGCCACCCGCCCTTCCATGTGGGACCTCGGCCTTCTCCACCTGGCCGCGCGTTGCCGGCGCGTGCTCGTCCGTCACCGCGGACTCGCCATCGCGGAAATCGTCCGCCAACCCGCCGAATCCCCGGAATCGTTCCTCCACCGCATCCAGGACCACGCCGTGGCGGACCAGCCGCCCGCTTCCCCCATCGAAAACCCCGCCCTGGCATTCCTCTATCGCGGCGACCTCGATCCGCCAGCCGGAAGCATCGCCTACGCGCTCTTCCGGGAACGCATCATCAACCCGGCCGCCGCCGCCGATTTTCTGAGCTGACTCGGGGAGCGGCTATTTCTCGTCCGCGTCGGAGAGTGCGAGCGGAGTGTTCTGAATCATCTCCCGCAACTAGAGGCGGCTGAACGGCAGTTGGACGGCGCCAAAGATCGCCTCCGCTGCGGTTGCTGACTGCGGAACGGTTGGCGATCGCGCCGCTTCAATGGGGCCGCCCTTCGAGAAGGGCGGAAATCCGAAGGCGGAAGAGAAGCCAGCAGCCGCTCCACGGCTTCAATGGGGCCGCCCTTCGAGAAGGGCGGAAATCTTCGGCAGCCTTGACGTTCAACCACATGGCGGAACTGCTTCAATGGGGCCGCCCTTCGAGAAGGGCGGAAATACGGTCGCGTGGGGAGTGGTCGCCAGCCCCTTGCAGCTTCAATGGGGCCGCCCTTCGAGAAGGGCGGAAATAAGACACTAAACGGCTACCAGTGGGTCAACTTCACGGTGCTTCAATGGGGCCGCCCTTCGAGAAGGGCGGAAATGAAGGCCGCCCGCAAACCGGTGCGCAAGGCCGCCACGGCTTCAATGGGGCCGCCCTTCGAGAAGGGCGGAAATCGGAGATGACACTTCGAACGTGGCAACACTGATCGCAGCTTCAATGGGGCCGCCCTTCGAGAAGGGCGGAAATAACATCGGTTATCACCTCGTGGATCTCGAAAGGAATGCTTCAATGGGGCCGCCCTTCGAGAAGGGCGGAAATGAGCGGACCCGGTACAAGGCCGTCTACGCACTTCGCGCTTCAATGGGGCCGCCCTTCGAGAAGGGCGGAAATGCCCAGATCAGCACGCCCGCCGCGCTCGCGAAGCAGGGCTTCAATGGGGCCGCCCTTCGAGAAGGGCGGAAATGTTTCGGAGCGCTGTGGATTATCCAAGGGTCAGACCGCTTCAATGGGGCCGCCCTTCGAGAAGGGCGGAAATGATGCTCGGGTAGGCAATGATCGACGGGAAGAATCCGCTTCAATGGGGCCGCCCTTCGAGAAGGGCGGAAATCCTGGTGGCTTTTTGCTCCGGTTGCGCCGAGCGTTGCTTCAATGGGGCCGCCCTTCGAGAAGGGCGGAAATCAATGCGACCGCGCTACTTGGATGATTTGGTGGGCTTTGCTTCAATGGGGCCGCCCTTCGAGAAGGGCGGAAATAAGCCTACCTGCCAGAGGATGCGCTCGAAGATGGCAAGGCTTCAATGGGGCCGCCCTTCGAGAAGGGCGGAAATTGAAAACTTCGGCGCGAGAACCCGCAAAGAATTCGCTGCTTCAATGGGGCCGCCCTTCGAGAAGGGCGGAAATCAAGGTGGCCGCGCCGATCGTTTCGATCTTCTCGCCGCTTCAATGGGGCCGCCCTTCGAGAAGGGCGGAAATGCGCTGGACGCCACCACTGACGACAGGTGGACGATCAGGCTTCAATGGGGCCGCCCTTCGAGAAGGGCGGAAATGGGCAAGACCGGGGCCGATCCCGACGCAAGGAATTGCTGCTTCAATGGGGCCGCCCTTCGAGAAGGGCGGAAATGAAAGCCCGCACGTGCTCGTGGACCTCGCATGCTCGCTTCAATGGGGCCGCCCTTCGAGAAGGGCGGAAATAGCTGCCGCTTAACTATAAGAATATCAAACATCTACGGGCCACTCTGCGAGCGCCCCATCGAAATCGTTCCGAAGCGACAAGTATACACCCGGCCCTCCACCCTATCCACAACAAAAATCGCCTATTTATACCGCGCGAGCGGCCCCCGGCTTTTTCACGCCGCCGGACCGCTCGCGTCACCTCGTCACGAACGCCGCGTACTCATGCACCTCCCCCTCCACCACCCGCGCCAGCAATCTCGTCTGAATCTCCAGCATCCTCCGGTAGCTCACCCGGTAGTCGAACAGCGGGTGCGTCGCCAGGGTATCCATCCGCAACTCGTACGCCCGGAAAAACCCCTTCCGCCCATTCGCCGTCAGCGCCACCGCCGGGCCCGCCTGGATGAAGTCCCGCGCCGCCACCATCCTCGTGTTGATTGCGCTCAGCACCGCCGAGTCCGCGATCAACGGCCGGAAGGGCTCCATCAGGTCCAGCGCCAGCGCCGGCCGCCCATGCCTC
>CADECY010000013.1:105629-112965 GCA_902825945.1 uncultured Acidobacteriota bacterium | reverse complement strand
GTTGCCGCGAATTCGCGCGCGATACACAGATCGCCCAATGCCAGCAAATTATCGCCCGCGCAGAGCAGCGGCAATCGCCCACGCCACCAAGGCAGTACATTCGCCTCCTGCAGTAACTTCTTCAACCCGTGATGGGGTAGGTCCGCGGATTCGCCACCGGCATCGCCCCTGAATCGCCACTGCAACCGCTGCGGCAAGCGCGCCACCGCAATTGAATCCTCCTTCGCGCGATGCCCGGTCCGGAACTTCGAGCCGCACAATGTCGGCAGCCCGGCCACATCCATCGAATCCTTGATCGACACGGGCACGCCGTACAGGAGTCCATCTCGCGGCCCCGCCTCCAGTCGCCGCGCCTCCGCCATCGCCTCGTCCGCCAGCACCTGAACGAACGCGTTCACCCGCCCCCGATCGGCTTCGATCCGGTCGAGATGTTCTCGCACCAACTCCACTGGTGAGACCTCGCCCGCGCGGGTCAGCCGCGCCATTTCACGTAACGACAGCATGGACTTGTAGAATAACTCGAGTGGCCACGTGTACTTTCGAACAGGCGCGCCGGATGGTGATCGACACCGTCTCGGCCCACCGCCCGGCACCGTCCATCGAATCCGTGCCGCTCGGAGCGGCCCTCGGCCGAGTCCTCGCCGAACCCGCTCGCGCCGATCGCGACTACCCTCCCCTGGCCCGATCCATCCGCGATGGATTCGCGGTGCGCGCGGTGGATCTGCCCGGTTCGCTCACCGTCATCGGCGAGGTCGCGGCCGGCGCGACATTCGCCGGGCGCGTCGAATCCGGCCAATGCGTCGAAATCATGACCGGGGCGCCGGTACCCGATGGGGCCGACGCGATCGTGATGGTCGAGCACACGCAATCCGCGAACGGCGTCATGACCACCACACGCAAACCTGCTCCGGCCGAGTTCATCAATCCGCGCGGCGCCGAGGCGCTCGCGGGCACGGTGATCGTCCCGGCTGGCAAGCGCTTGCTCTTTTCCGACGTGGCGCTGCTCGCGACGATCGGCCAGACCGCGGTCTCCGTCCATCGCCGCCCCCTTGTCGCGATCCTCTCCACTGGCAATGAGGTCGTCCCCATCGAATCGGAACCCGTGCCGAGTCAGGTTCGCAATTCGAATGCATGGTCTGTCGCCGCCCAGGTAGCGCGCTTCGGCTGCGACCCGCTGATCCTGCCGGTCGCGCCGGACGAGATGGAGCCTACACGCCGTCTCATCGAACAGGGCCTCGAGGCGGATCTGCTCCTGCTCTCGGGCGGAGTCTCCGCGGGTAAGTACGACTATGTCGAGCCCGCTCTCGCCGCCCTCGGCGCCGAGTTCTACTTTGACCGCGTGCTGATCCAGCCCGGTCAGCCGCTGGTCTTCGGCCGCGTCCGCGACCGGTTCTTCTTCGGCCTGCCCGGAAATCCTGGCTCGACCATGGTCACCTTCGAGACCATCGCCTCCACCGCGGTCCGCCTGCTGGGCGGTGAAACTGATGCGCCGCTCTTCATGCCCTTCGCGCGCCTGACTCACGAGTTCTCCCACAAGCCCGGGCTCACCCGCTTCCTTCCCGCACTGCTCTCACCGTCCGGAACGGAAGTGACGGCAGTCCGATGGCATGGTTCGAGCGACGTGGCCGCCACCGCACGCGCCAACGCCTATCTGGTCGCCGATCCGAATCGGGAGTCATGGTCCCCCGGCGACCTCATCCAGGTTCTCATCAAATGAACAAGCTCTCTCATTATGACGATGCCGGCTCGCCGCGCATGGTCGACGTCTCGGCCAAGTCCGTCACCAAGCGCACCGCCCGTGCCCACGCGTTCGTCCGCCTCAGCCCGGAAGTACTCGCCAAGCTCCCGGAAAACCCGAAAGGCAACCCGCTCGAGGTCGCCCGCATCGCGGGTGTGATGGCGGCCAAGCGGACTTCCGATCTCATCCCGCTCTGCCATCCGCTCCCGCTCGCGCATGCCGATGTCGACGTAACAGTCGTGGCGAACGGAGTCCGAATCATCGCGACCGCGTCGACCTCCGCGCAAACCGGAGTCGAAATGGAGGCGATGACGGCGGCCTCGATCGCCGCGCTCACCGTCTACGACATGACCAAGGCGCTCGACAAGGGCATCGAGATCACCGACATCCATTTGCTCGAAAAGACCGGCGGCAAGAGTGGGGACTACCACCGATGAAGTGCGCGGTGCTCACGATTAGTGACCTGGGTTACATGGGAATGCGCCGCGACGAGTCCGGGCCGGCGGTCAAGGCCCGCCTCGAGGAAGAGGAAGCCACGGTCACTCCGGTCGAGATCCTGCCGGATGAGCGCGACCAGATCGCGGCGAAACTACGCGACCTCGCCGACAACTCGGATGTCGATGTCATCTTCACGACCGGTGGTACCGGCGCGGCCCTCCGGGACGTCACCCCGGAGGCCACCCGCGACATCATCGAGCGGGAAATACCGGGACTGGGCGAGCGGATGCGCTCGGTGGGCGCCGCCATCACCCCGCTCGCCTACTTGTCCCGCTCCGTGGCGGGAATCCGTGGCAAGACCTTGATCGTGAACCTCCCGGGTTCTCCGAAAGGCGCGGTGGAATCCCTCGACGCGATCCTCGATCTACTGCCCCACATCGTCCGGTTGTTGCACGGCTCGACGGCACATTGATCGCACGTCCGCGATGTGATTCGGCCCCCGGCTAGAACGAAAAGCAGGGCTGAGTCCACTGCAGTCCGTTCACCCGGCGCGAATCGGCCACCAGGTTGAGCAAGCCGAGGCTGGGCACGCCGTGGATCGAATCGACGTAGTCAGTGTAGCCGGTGGCCAGCACGCCGGAGATAGTGCTTGCGTAGCGGCTCCAGGTGGACGCAACTGGCATGAACGTACCCGCCGGCAGCGTCACCGCGTTCCCAACCGGCGCCAGCGTGGACCGGTTGTACACTCGATGGAACGAGGTGCCAGGCCCTGAGGGAGCCACGGCTACTCGAACGCCCGCTGCATTGCAGCCCGGGCTCGAATCGAGCGTCACCCACGCGGCTTGCGCGATCACTGTTTCCGAGGTGTCGTTGAACAGAAACGTCTTCGGGCCTCCGCTCCAGTCGTCTGTCGACACCGCCACCGTCACCGCGCCGGTCCATGAGTTGACTGAAGACGCCACCGAGTAGGCGGTCACATGCTGTGTGATCGGCGTCAGCGCGACCTTGCGGCTCGACGAGGTCCAGTTTCCGGCGGTATCGAGCGAGTGACGCCGGACGATCCACAAGGAGAGTGGCCACGGCGCCGCGCTGGCTGCGCTGTAGTGCCAGTAGATATCGACGATCGGCTTCCCGGCGGCGGTGTTCCACCAGCCCGTCACCGAGGGCAGGCGGTTTCGTTCGATGGAGGAACCGGGGTGGATCGTGACGGGCGCCGGTGGATTCCAGGTGTTGAGCGCGAACGTGGACATCCGGATCGCGTTGCCATCGATCCACGCCGCGTACGCCACGCCCTTGACGAGCGCGAGCGACGGTGTCGTGCCCGTTCCTACGTTCACCGGACCGTTCCAGGAACAGTTTCCCGTCGAGTTGGATGCCACGCACCACTGAAGCTTCAACTGCGAGGGCCCATCCTGATACAGCACCGCGAGCGTCACATCGTCGCTGGCCAGTGCGAAGTGAAGCGGCACACTGGCCAGATTGGGAATATTTTGGGTGGACCAGTTCACTCCGTCGATGGTCGAATTGATCACGAGCGCCGAGGATCCGTCATCAGCGGCGGCGGCGCTGTACAGCCGTGGGCCGGCCGTCGCGATCTTGCGCCCGTTCGGGGCACCCATCGATAACCATGGGACGCTGTTGATCAGGGTCGAAGTGGCGGCCTGAGAGCACGCGGCAAGAAGCAGGTTCGCCAGGATGATTTTCTGTTTCATGGATTCTCCTCCAGTACCTCTTCATGCGCGGACGGAGGGAATCCCGGGTCAACTATTCTTTCAAAGGCCAAGCGCGGGCAACCAACGTGGCGGAGAGCGGCGGAGGCCACGCGAGACCAGATGGATTGCGATAGTATGAGTCTCGATCATGCGCAGACGAGAAGTGTTGTTCGCTACTGGCGGCGCCGCATTGGCGTCGCGCACTCCATTGGCCGCGATGCAGGTGGGCCGTCCGGCTCCGGCGTCGAGCACGCGAATCCGGCTCGGAGTCGT
This sequence comes from uncultured Acidobacteriota bacterium, assembly GCA_902825945.1. Lineage (GTDB taxonomy): Bacteria > Acidobacteriota > Terriglobia > Bryobacterales > Bryobacteraceae > SYLY01. Next base: position 108,804 of record CADECY010000013.1, on the reverse strand, counting down.
GGGCGGCGGCTTCGGTTCGCAGTTCCATTTTCACGAGCATCCGAATTGCACCGTCGCGGCGGTGACCGATCTCCGCGCGGACCGGCGCGCCAAGCTCCAGCAGGTCTACCGCTGCGACACGGCTTATGACTCGCTCGACCAAATGCTCGCGAAAGAGAAGCGGCTGGACGCGGTCGCGATCTTCTCGGGCGCGCTCGACCACGTCCGCCACGTCGAGGCCTGCATGACGCGCGGGCTGCATGTCTACTGCGCGGTGCCGACGTGTCAAACACTCGAAGAGGCGGCGCGGCTGAAGGCGATCGTCGAAAAGACCGGGCTCACCTACATGCTCGGCGAGACCAGTTTCTATCGCCCCGGATGCATCCTAGCGCGGCACTTGAACTCGACCGGCGCGCTCGGCGAGATCTTCTACTCCGAGATCAACTACTATCACGATCGCGGAGACCTGAAGGAACTCGTCGAGAACAAGAATTCGCGTTTCTACGAGCCGGACGGTAAGAAGTCGTGGCGGTGGGGCCTCGCGCCCATGCACTATCCGACGCATTGCACCGGATTCGTCGTGGGCGTCACCAACGAGCGGATCAAGTCGGTGTCCGCGCTCGGCTGGGGCTCGAAGCATCCCTATCTCGACAACCAGTACCGGAATCCGTATTGGAACGAATCGGCGTTGATGGAGACCGGCGAGGGTCACATGGTCCGCTGCAACATCTTCTGGTTGGTGGCCGAGGACGGTGAACGCGCCAACTGGTATGGGGCGAACGGCACGCTCTACATGGCCAACGCGGGCCGGCATGGTGATCTGCAATCGGCGCGGCCCGGCGAAGCGAAACCCGTGAAGTACCCGGACTACCTGCTAGACCCGATGATCCCGGCCTCGATGCGGCACGCTTCCGGTCACGGCGGCTCGCACGTCTTTCTCTCGGCCGAGTTCATCAATTCGCTCCTGGAAAGGCGGCGGCCGTTCATCGACGTTTACAAGGCGCTCGCGATGATGGCGCCCGGCCTGGTAGCGCATCAATCGGCGCTGAAGGGTGGCGAGCGCATGAAGGTGCCGTCGTTCGATCCCGCGTAGCGGCGCCCTTTTTACGAAATCTTCACGTCTCGCCCACGACTGTAGCGCGGGTCCAGCCGCACACTGGACTCATGAAGAAGATACTCGGGGGCGTAAAGGGCCGCGGAGCCGCGGCGCCAGATGGCGAGAAACAGGCGGCAATCCTCGCGACCGGCTCCGTTCTGCGTTCGTTTCTCGGGGAGAGATGGAAGATGTTCGGAGGCATCTTCCTGACGGCAGGTCTGATCGTACAGTTGATTCCGGTACCGGGAGAGAACGTCTCGGCCGCGGCGCCGGAGCGCTCCATGGAGACGCATCTGCCGATGCCGGAACCCGTGAAGACGGTGTTCGACAAGGCCTGCCGGGACTGCCATACGAATGGCACGGTATGGCCCTGGTATGGCCGTGTCGCTCCGATGTCGTGGATGCTCGCTCATGACGTCAACAGGGCCCGCGCCGCGGTCAACTTCTCCGAGTGGACCACCCAATCGGGCCGCACTCCAGCGAAGGCCATTGCCACGCTCGCCGCAGCCTGCGCCAACATGCAATCGGGCCGGATGCCGCTGAAGGGCTATCAACTGATGCATCCGGAAAGCCGGCTCAGCGCAAACGAGATCGGAATCTTCTGCGAATGGACGAAGGAGCAGACCAAAGCGCTGATCCTCGCCAAGCGCAGGAGTCCGGGCGCCGGACAGCCGTAGCAGCTACAATACGGCCATCGGAGGTCCGATGAGAACGCCGTATCTTCTCGTGGTTTTCCTGGTTTCGCCCTTGTTGGCGGAGCGTCCGAAACCGGCGCGCGAAGTCGAACTCTTGCTGGGGTCCGCGCCAGCCGCCCCGCCGGAATTGGCGGCCGACATCCTGCTGCGCCTAGCCGATGGTTCATGGATTCCGTCGAAGGAGCAGCGGCTCGAGGCGATCGAACAGGCGTTCGAGGCGGCGGCCCAGGCGAGGTATGCCTACCGGGAGTCGGCCGCCGTTGGTCCTGCCGGGAACACGGACTCCGGGCCCGGCATCCGCGATGCCGCGCTCCGTCCCGGATTGTCGAGCCTGTCGCTGCGATGCCGGGCGGTGCGGCTCGCTCTTCCGCTCGCCAAGGTGAAAGCGCGCGAGATGTTCGAGCGCATTCGCTTGGGCCCATTCCCGAAACCCGAATGCAAGGATGCGCTCGTGCCCGATGTCGCCGAATACTATCAGACGCTCCGCGAAGTGGCGCTGAACACGTTCACGGAGAAGGAAAGGTCCGAGGAGCGCCATCTCGACCTGATCGAAAGCGCGGTGCGGAGAGCAACGATTCCGCGACAGATCCGCCCAATCACCCTGCTCCTTGGCGATTTCCCAATGCCGGCGGAGCGGTTCGGTGCGATGTCGGTGGTGCTTGCCGATGCGGTCGAGCAAATGGATGCGGGTCCGCGCGCTTTCGAGGAGAATGCACCGGGTGCCGGGCAATCCATGATGAATCTGGCGCGCCTGGTTGCCAAGCAGACCAGGCAGACTCTTCCTCTGCCGCGCGCCTTCCGTTCCTACCTCGTGCGCCACCTGAGCGCGCCACGCTGCGCCGAGGCTGGCGAGCGGTACCAACAGGAAGCGGTGAAGCAGTTGGTCGAGCAGACCTTCAACCAACAGATGGTCGCCGAAATGAAGATCGATTCCGTCGAGCCGATCGATCTCGAGAAGGTGAAACCGCAATCGCTGGGCGGCCCGGCCGAATTCGAGATCTTCTGGACGAACGATCGATCGCGCCAGATCATGACGAACTACAAGAGCCTGCGATTCGGTACCGAAGAGCAGCAGGCCGAATACAAGAAGCGGCCGCCGCGCCCGGATGGCATGGTTCACTTCCTCCCTGAGGAACTGCGCCGCACTCCCGAGTGGGAAGCACGGGCACGTGAGCATATGCAGGATCTCGACAAGTGGCGCCGCAACCACTCCGATTCTGAGACCACGTTCTTCCACCAGATGTGCTTCCAGTACAGCGCGATGCTCGCCATCGTGCCTCCTGGCCCGCTGCACCAGTCAGTGATCCAAGAGTACGTGGCCGCCTTGAAGGCCTCGCCCATCGAGCGAGAGAGTCCTCCCGAGTGGCTGCTGCACGTCGGGAGTCTCTTGAAGATCTCACCGGAG
>CADECY010000013.1:78981-105619 GCA_902825945.1 uncultured Acidobacteriota bacterium | reverse complement strand
GGGCGGGCGAAGAGATCCGCAAGAATGGCAGTCCAGCAATGAGCCTCTACGCGGACTTGGCCCGATTGACGGCGAACCGGTAACCTCCGGTCCGCGCGGTACAATCTCACGCATGCTGATGAGATCCCTCGCATTGACGATCGCCGCTGGCTGTCTCTTCGCCCCTGGCGCATTCGCCCAAGGCTGGCAAAAAGGAAAAGGCTACGGTTGGACGTTCGGCGCCACCGACGAGCGCGGCGCGATCAACACGGTGAACAGTCCGGCCAAGATCCTCGCCGCGATGAAAGCCGTGAAAACTGGTCGTGTATTCGACATGGGTGTGCCGGTGGATCGCACATCCTACAAGTGGCCCGGCCACTCACCCACCGAGGTGATGAGCTACCGCGGCCCGGAAGGCGAGAAGCGCGCGCCCGATACGAGCCCCTTCAAGGGACATCCCTCCGGCCTCGGCTGGCACAGTTGCGCGCTGTTCATCTCCGACAATGTCGGCACGCAGATCGATGGCCTCGGCCACATCACGACAGGCGCCGACAACCATTGGTACAACGGCTTCAAGGAATCCGATCACGGCACCGACTTCGGACTCCGCAAGGCGGACGCCGATCAGATTCCGCCGATCATCGCGCGCGGTGTGATGATCGACGTCGCGGCATGGAAGGGCGTGGACGCGCTGCCCTCGAACTTCGCGATCGGGTCCAAGGAATTGCAGGCCGCGCTCGCGCGCCAGAAAGTGGATGTCGAGCCGGGCGACGTAGTGATGATCCGCACCGGGACGCTCCGATACTGGGGGGCATCCGGCGCTGATCACGCCAAGATCGCACAGCATGATTCGGCGGGAATCACGCTCGAAGCCGCGAAATGGCTCGTGGAGCAGAAAGGCGCCGTCATGGTCGGATCTGACACCAGCGGACTCGAGGTAGGAGTCGATCCGGCGATGAAGAACTACCCGAACGCGGTTCACGAATACCTGCTGGTCAAGCAGGGCGTGCACATCGGCGAGTTCCACAACCTCGAAGGGTTGTCGCGCGCCGGAGTTTCCCGCTTCACCTATGTCGGCACGACGAACCGCGTGCGGGGGGCCGTCGCGGGATTCGCGCTCCGGCCCATCGCGATCGAGTAGCCTATTTGACTTCGAAGATCGCTTCCACTTCGACGGCAACGCCGGTCGGAAGCGATGCGAAACCGAGGGCGCTGCGCGCGTGGAAGCCATCGCCCTCCTTTCCGAAGATCTCGTGGAATAGGTCCGAGCAGCCGTTGATGACCAAGTGCTGTTCGATGAAGTCGGGCGCGGAGTTCACGCAGCCCAGTACTTTCACGACTCGTAATCCGTCGAGAGTTCCATGGGCGTTCCAGACCGACTGCAGGATTTTGATGGCGCATTCGCGCGCTGCCTGGCGGCCCTCTTCAGTGCTCAAACCCGCGCCCAGCTTGCCTTTGATGTTGCTGACGTGGCCCGAGGAGATGAGCTGATTTCCGAGTCGCGCGCACAGGTTCAGGTATCCGGGTGTCTGTTTGGCGAAGGTGATGCCGAGGCTCTCGGCTTTCTGTTGATGTGACATGAAGGGCCATTTTACCTCGCTCCGGTACTGGGCCGTGCTCCATACCCAGACAGAACGTACGGGGGATTCAAGCCGCGTTCCGCCACCGGTATAAAGGGCTGGGATGACCTTCACTCGCAAGCACCTCCGCTACCTGCTCCCGGTTCCCGTTCTCGTCGCGGCGGCGTTGATCTACTTCGCCGAGCCGCCGGCGAAAGTCCGCCGGAAGCAGACGTTCTTCGAGCTCACGTCAACTGAGAGACAATCCGGCCGGCCCGTCTATCCGTTCTCGGTGGTGTCTGGCGGAATCTACGATCGCATGGAAGCGGAAAAAGCGGTGAAACTCGATCCCGTGGTGGCGAAACACTACGGCGAGCAGGGCGTTGCTGTCGCCAGCCTCCGCCCGGTCAACAACAAGAAATCGAAACAGGGCTACGTCTCGTATCGTGTCGGCGACCGGATCTACTGGACCAAGAAGAAGGTCGAGATCGAGCCCGGAGAAGTCGTGTTGACGGATGGCGTCCACAAGATCCGCGGACGTTGCGGCAACATGATCTCCGACAAACCGCGTTCTCCCGTGCTCAACGTGGAGCCTCCCGCCAAGCAGATGAACGAGCCCGATCCATCGCTGAAGCCATCGCTCGATCCATCGGCCGGCGTCGCGGTTCCCGCGCCTGTCATGCCGAAGCTTGCACTCGAGCGCGACACCGGCGACGCGGGAAGTCTCCATGCCTATGTCGCTGGCATTGGATCTGAATCGGGATCCGGTTCCGGCGGCGGCGCGGGAATCGGTAGCGGCGGATTCGGCAGTGGTGGTTTCGGTGGTGGAAGCAGCGCTGGCGGAAGCAGCGGCGTGCGCCTTGGCGGCGGTGGCGCGGGCGGCGGGGGCGCGGGCGGCGGAGCGTCCAGTGGTGGCGGAGTGAACTCCGGCTCGGGTTCGAGCGGCTCATCGTCCGAGGGCGCAGTCTACGCGATGGCGGCGGCGAACACGATCTCGAGCTCCGACAAGTTCGGCGGCGACATGAGCTTCCAGGAAATTGCCAGCGGAGCGGATAGCGGAGGCTGGCTATCCGGCGTGATGTCTTCTCTTTTCGGCTCGCCGAGTCCGAGCGCCACCGCGGCAGGTCTCGGTGCCGGACAAGACGGTTCGAATCTGCTGGCGCGGGCTGGCTCTGGTTCCGGCGGGTCAACTGGATTGAGCCTCGTGGGAGGACAGGCGGAGGTCAAGACACTTTCGGCAACCGGCGGGCAGTCCGGCTCGGTGTTCGGTTCTGGCAAAGGCGCCGTTCATCCGTTCTCAGCGGACGCCAACAGCGCCGCGCAACTCCCGCCGGGAAATCCCTCCGATGGCAACGCCGGAAGCACCTCCGGTTCCAGTCCCAGTTCCGATACGCTGTCCAAGCGCCGCGAGAACGTACGGCCCGATGGCGCGTCAGGGACCTCGACAGGTGGCGAGGAGCCCTTGCCGCTGAGGCTAACGGCCGAAGTGCCCGAGCCTTCGACGTACCTGATGATCGGAGCGGGTTTGGCGATCCTCGCTCTGCGCCGCAAGCGTCCAGTGTCGCGTTGACCGGGCGCGAACCGATCAGTAATACTCATCGTTGGTGAACCACGCCCATATCCGCGGAATCATTCCGCCTCTGGTGACTCCGTTTCGCGCGGACGGGTCGATCGACGAGCAGGCGCATCGCGCGGAAGTACGATTCATGCTGGAGCGCGCGAGCGTCCACGGAATCGCGGTGTGCGGCAGCACGGGTGAAGGCCACACGCTCTCGACCGAAGAGACGCGCAACATCGTCGCCTGGACGGCGGAGGAGTTGCGCGGCCGGATTCCGTTGATCGCGGGCATCATCGCCGACAGCACGCAAGCAACGATCGACCGGGCCCGCGCGGTAGCCGATCTCGGCGTCGCCGCGTTGCAGGTGACGCCGGTCCACTATGTATTCCGGCCCGACGATGACTCCATGGTCCGCCACTTCGCGTCGATCGCCGATCGCACCGGGATCCCGGTGATCATCTACAACGTGATTCCGTGGTCATATCTGCTGCCTCCGTTGCTGGTGCGAATCCTGCGCGACGCGCCGGGCGTCATCGGCGTGAAGCAGAGCGCGAGCGACATGAAGGCACTGGCGGACCTCCTTCTGCTGAGCGAAGAAGCGGGAATCCGCGACCGCGTGCGAATCTTGTCGGCGGTTGACGCGTTGCTCTACCCGTCTTTTCGACTCGGCTCGGATGGCGCCGTGGCGGCGATTCTCAGCGCCGTCCCCGAAGCTAGCGTCGCCCTGTGGGAAGCGACGCGCTCGAACGTGGGTGACGCGGTCAGCCTCGATCTGCACAAGAAGCTGCTGCGGCTCTGGAACGCGATCGACGCGCATAATCTGCCCGCCAACGTTCGGGTGGCGATGCGAGCGCAAGGCCGTGAAGGGGGCTTGCCGAGACCACCGATGCCGCCGGCCAGCGAGGCGCAAACAGCAAGGATCCTGACCGCGATGCAGCCGTTTGGTCGAAACTGATTTGTCGCGATCAGCGGGCGTGAGCGGTCATGTACGCAGAGGTGTCGTAGTAGGACTGCCACATCGTGACTTTGCCATCCTGCACGCGGAAGAGCATCGCCCAATCGGTATGGGCGGGCTTATCTGTGGCGATCACGGTGCATGCCTCCGATCCGAGGGCGACAACGCTGTTGCCGTTCTCGAAGTACTCCTTCACTTCGAAAGCGGTGACATTCTCTGAGGAGGCAAGACGCTGGAAGAACTGCGCGACACCTTCGGGGCCGTTGTAGCTGCCGGCGTTGGGGATTCCCTCACCCGGAGCGATCCAACGGCAATCCGGCGCGATGCGTTCCAGGATGAAGGGGATGTCTCCACGGCCGAAGGCATCGTAGAGACTTTGGACGAGTTGTTTCGGGGTCATATTGGGGGCTCCACCAACCGATACGGAAGGGGTGGGCTCACTGGATCTATCCTGACGGACAACTTTTTCGCGACTTTTGGCCGGCTGGCGGTATCTAATGTAGAAAGAGGGTCCACGTCCATCTGTGTGAGGTGCTGTTGCTCTCTTCCTCTTCGCTCCGCCGATTGTTGGCGGTGTTCGTGGCAGGGCCGGTCTGGGCCCAGTCTTTCGAGCTTCGACCGGTAGAGCCCAATTCGCTTCCCGCGCTCGTCGACTCCAATACACCCGCCTTCTGGCGCGACGGTGGACTGTCGATTTTCAGTTCCACGGGGGAGCCGCTGATCAACACCGGTCCTGATCAGTTCAGTCTCGGCTATCCGATGTTCGTCGATTCGGATGGATCCCGGCCGTCGCCGCTGTGGATCGAAGCGGCGTGGCAGGATAGCGACGGCGCCCTGTTTCTCTGGTATCACCACGAGCAACTGGACGCTTGCCCCGGAACCTCGCTCACGGTGCCGAAAATCGGGGCTGCGGTATCGTACGACGGCGGCAGGACGCTGCGTGATCTCGGATTCGTCCTGGAATCGGGTGAGGCGCCGGATTGCGGGTCCCGGAACGGCTATTTTGCCGGAGGGCACGGCGATTTTTCGGTGATCCTGAACCCGGTGGACGGTTACTTCTACTTCCTGTTTTCGAACTACGGGGGGGCCGCTTCCGAGCAGGGTGTCGCGATTGCACGGATGCCGTTCGAACGGCGGTTCGATCCGGCCAGCTCGGTCGAGAAGTACTATCGAGGGCGCTGGGAGCAACCGGGGCTTGGCGGTCACGTGACGCCGGTATTCGCCGCCCGCGTGGACTGGCAGCGCGAAGACACCGACGCTTTCTGGGGTCCGTCGATTCACTGGAATACGCACCTCGAGCAATATGTCGTGCTGATGAATCGCGCCTGCTGCGCGCCGGATTGGCCCCAAGAGGGCGTGTATGTCGCGTTCAACCGGGACATCTCGAATCCTTCCGGTTGGACCGCGCCGGATCTGATGGTGCCGCACGGCGGGTGGTATCCGCAAGTGCTCGGAGTGGAGGCGGGCGAGACCGACACGGTTGCGGGCCGGACGCCGCGCCTCTATGTGCGCGGATTCTCGGAGTGGGAAATCGTCTTCTTCCGCGAGGACGAACTCACGGAATCCGATAAATGAAGATCGAGTAGCCGGCCTTGGCGATCGGCTCGCGGGCGAGGAACGCGCCGAAGTATCCGCGGAAGCGCTCGGGGAAGAATTGCCCCGTCAACAGGGTGGCGCTGATCGCGTAGTAGCCGGGCGCGGGCGCGAAGCGTTCTGACTTGACCAAGTCCTCACCCCAGGGCGGCACGATTGTAGCGAGGCGGGTGTCATCAAGGTAGTTGTGCGGATTGTCGGTGCCGAAGTAGGCGAGGTTGATTTTCGGGACGTTGTTGTCCAGCACGTATCGCCGCAGGGATGGAAGATCCTGACCCCAGTCGATGTTCGAGTCGGAGAGGTATTCGAGGCCGCGGTCCGGTCCGCCCGCCCAGTAGTTGAAGAACGACAGATAGTACGGATACGCGGTGACCGTTCGAACACTGAGCCAGGCGAGGAGCAGCACGCAGAGCGCGCGCCGCTTTCGACTTTCCACGTCGAGCAAGCGCGCCGCGATTAGTAGCAGGAACGGAATCGCGGGCAGCACCAAGCGGCTGCCGATTTGCAGGTTCGACATGGAGGCGAGCGCAAGGTAGAGGAACCCTGGCAGGAGCCAAAAGGCGTCATCGGGCCGCATCCGCCCGCGGAACAGCAGCGCGAGACACACCGCGAAGCCGGCGAGCATCGGGATCTGCACCGCGGCCGGGATTTTCAATGCCAATGCCGTCGCGAAGTAGAGCGAATGTCCGCCGGTGTGCAGCTTTCCCAGGAAGAAGATTGGCGCGGCATCTCCGTTCGATTCGACGAGCGACACCGCTCCGCGCCACAGACGTGGCGGAGAAGGAATCGCGGAGGCGGCGCGAACGAAGGCAAGCAGAGGTTTCGGGACGGCGGGGTTCTTCGACCACGCCTCGAACTCCGCGGGCTTCAAAGCGTCAGTCTGGAATTGCCAAGCGGCGTTGACACCGATCCAGAGAGTGAGAATCAGGACTGGCAGCCCACGCCAATATCGGGCCGCGACCAACAGCAGTCCCATGGGAATCAGGATCAGCATCGAGAACTTCGCCAGCACGGCGGCGAGCAAACCGATGGCGAGCCCCAGCGTGGAGCGCGGGCCCGGCTTCCGCCAGAATCTCCAGGCGCAATACCAGAAGGAAAGAAATCCGAACGTTGCGGCAAGATCGTTCTTGAACAGCGCACCGTGTCCGAGCACCGATGGACTGAATGCGAACATCACGGCGGCGAAGAGCGCGGGCCATGGTCCCATCAGTTCGCGAGCCCACCGCCAAAGCAGCACGAGAGTTGCGAGCGGGAAGACCATCAGCGCGACTCGCGCCCAAAAATAGTGGCGGTAGATGCCCGGGTTCGTCGTCCCGATCATCATCTGGAGCGCCACATCCCACTCATGGTCAGTCTTCCAACAGGGGTGATCGGCCGCTGGCAGCGGCAGGCCGAGAAGGCGAGGCACCCATCCGCCCACGATTCGGATGAGCGGCGGCATGTCGCCGGGCTTCAGGTGGTCGCGCCCTTCCCAGTAGAGGTTGGCCGAGACGATATGGCTCGGCTCATCGACGGTGATGCCGGTCTTCCAAGCGAGCGATACCAGCAGCGCGAACAGTACGAGCGCTATGGCGGACACAGCGGCCTTTTCCCATCGGGCAACGGGCGCGTCTGGTACGGGGCGAGGCAATCAGATATGGTCGCAGCCCGCGGCGGCGCTGTCCATACCGGCGATTCTGTATGAGTACTACCGCGCGGCGATCTTGCCCGCGCTCAGGAAATTGGCGAAGATTCGGTAGGCGCCGGGAACTCCGGCGGGGAGTTGGCGGAACCACGACATTGGCGTGAAGATGTACACTCCCTTGCCGTGGCGAGCAAAGAGAGTGCCGCCTTGCGATGCTTTCTCTCCGGGATCGGAGGCCTCCCAGAGTGAGGTGTAGCGCGAGTCCCAGGTGCGCGCGAAATAGAGGCCACGCTCCTGGGTCCAGCCTTCGTAGTCGGCGGCCGTGATTCGATTCGGGGCCTGCAACAGGAAGTGATCAGGGCGCGTGGGCTGGAGCGGCGAGTCTTCCACGGTTACGCGATCGCTCGATACCTGCATGGGATAGGGTCCGATCTTTTCGAGGATCTTGGGATCGCCGCCCATGAAGCCGCTCGGCGCGACGTTGTACTGGACGATCATCGTGCCGCCGCGCTCGACGAAATCGAGCAGACGCGACTGGTTGGCGCGGAGATCCTTGTGTACGTTGTAGGCGCGCACGCCGGTCACGATCGCGTCGAACCCGGTGAGGTCCGCCCGGGCGAGATCAGCGGGCGCGAGCAGGGTAACCTCCGCGCCGAGTTGCCGCAACGCGGCGGGGACGTCGTCACCAGCGCCCATCACGTAGCCCACACGCTTCGAGAGTAGCCTCGCATCGGTCCGCACGATCGCCGCACGGGCTTCGGGGAACACGGTCTGCGGCGGAATGTGCTCATAGTCGATGGTCCGCAGGGAGTGGCGGACCTGCGTGCCCTCGACCACGGCGACGGCACGCAGTTCGCCACGAGCGTCGGTGGGCGGAGGCGTCACGGTGAACAGGACGGTGGCCATCGCGCCCGCATCCTCGATCGAAAAATCGCGCGACTCCGGTTCGACACGCCAGCCCGCGGGCGCGCTCACTCGTGCTGATCCGGCGGCTTTCGCCTGATTGGCGCGGACCTGCACCTCGACGGTGCGGGAGGCCGCGCTCGGGAACACAAGCGAACGTTCGGAGAATCCAACCGAAACCGGCGGCGCGACGATCACGGGCCGCGTCAGTTCTCCCCGCACCGGATCGACGTAGCGGTTCCGGATCAGGCGCGCCAACTCGATGGTTTGCCCGCCGATCCCGAAACGGAATCGCGCGACCGGTTCGTTGCCGGGTTCGGGTTCGCCAATTCGCAACGGATCGGAGACGCGATAGGTGGTTTCGCCGGGAGTCTCGACGAGCCAGTAGGGCTGATTCGGGCGATCGGGCAGAGTGGCCTCGAGCGCAACCAGGGTGGGCCTGTTGAACTCGAGCGGACGCGCGGGCTGTTGTTTGATGTCGCTCGCAAAGCCAGCCAGGTCCACCGAGTCGAGGGTCGCGGCGGTGCGCGAGCGGATGATCGCGGTCAACTGGATCGGAAGTTTGCCGCCGGTAACCGCGATCTGGCGGGAAGTGGAAGCATCGGCCCACAGGCCCGCGGCATCCGCGATCACTTCGTCGATCGCGGCGAGTTTTCGCGCGGCCCAGGCGTGACGAGGCGCGAGGTCGAGCATTCTGGCGCGAGCGGCGAGAAGCTCCGGGAGCGCGGTTTCCGGCGCGTCGGGCCGGAACGCTTTCCGGGCGGACTCGAGCGCGTTCGCAATCGCTTCACCGCCCGGTACACGCGCCGGCCACCCGGTCTCGATTCCATCGAACGGGTCCGATTGTGCGGGCTCACCCGCGACGAGCACGAGGAATTCCGGCAGCGCGCCCTTCCGTTCGCCCGCACCCATGCCTTGGCTGCGATGGAGGCTGCGGCTGATTCCGGCGATCTCGCCAAACGAGAGCCCAAGTTCGGGGTCGAAGGTGCCAACATCCAGCGTGATCTTTCCGGGCATCTTCGCGGCTTCCTCTTGCATCTGGCGGGAAAAGGCGAAGACGTTCCAGAAAGCCCGCTTGGCCTGCCACGGCGAAACGTGCTTCAACTGTTCGGGGAAACGTTTCGGATCGGCGGCCGCGGTGAAGGCTTCCTTGCCGAGAATCGCCGAGGATTGATGATGGCCGTGCCCATCGCGCGGCGTACCCGAGAAGCGCATCACGATCACGTCGGGTTGGAACTTGCGGATCGCCCAGACGGTATCGGCGAGGATCCGGTCGCGTCCCCATTTGGCGAGCGTCTCGTCCGCTGTTTTCGAGAATCCGAAATCGATCGCCCGCGTGAAGAACTGCCGCGCTCCGTCGATGCGGCGGGCGGCGAGAAGCTCTTGGGTGCGGATGAGGCCCATGAGCTCACCCTGTTCGGATCCGATCAGGTTCTGTCCGCCTTCACCACGGGTCAGCGACAAATAGGCGGTGTCGAGCTTGCGGCCCTGCGCGAAATAGGAGAGGAGCGCGGTGTTCTCGTCGTCGGGATGAGCGGCGATCATCAGGACACTGCCAAGGCGTTCGAGTTTTTCGATGCCGTGCTTGACGCGCAGAGATCCGGTCTCGCCGCGATACTGCGCCAGCGCTGCCAGGCTGGCACAGAGAATGAGTGCAATCGTGCGAAGGGCCATTCTGCCCAGTTTACTTCCGGCCCACGATCAGGTCGATCGATCCGGCGGAGATCGGATGATAGCCGGGGCGCGCTTTCGCGTAAATCGCCTCCGCGCGAGCCTTGCCCGCTGGCGTCTTCACCAGTTCCTCGTACAAGGGCCGGAGGAACTTGCGCCGGCCCACGCTCGTCAGGAACTCCTCGAGTTTCGGATAGGCTGGCTCATACTGATTGCGCACCGCCATCAACAGCCATTGGCTGATGATCTCTGAGTTGCTCGATTTGGTGAAATGGAACGCGCGGTCGAGCGACTCCATCTTGGCGCGGCCGAGATCTTGTGGAAACGCGCGCAGGAAATGCAGCCATTGGTGCGTGTTCCAAGACTTCGTTTCCGGAACCTTCGCGCCCCAGTTCTTCGCCGCCTCTTCGACGGGCGTGAACAACTCGCACGTGGGTTGCGGCGCGCTTGCGGGAATTCCGGGTTGTGTGACCCACTCCTCGACCGGAACCTTCGCCGCCGCGGCCGGATCGGTGCTCAGCAGATTCTTGTCGAGGAAGGCGCGGAAGTCCGCCGTGGTGATGCTTTGGAAGCGGAACGTGTTGAAGTAGCGCAGCAGGAATTGGTCGAAGCGTTCGCGGCCGAATGCCTGTTCGAGCGCGAGCAGAAACAGAGCGCCCTTCTCGTAGGCGACCGAAGTGACGCCGTCGTCCGGGTCGCGTCCCTTCAGGTCGAGATGCAGGATCTGATCGGCGGGCGGGAGCTTCTTCAACTCCTCTTCGAGTTCGCGGCGTCCGAGCACGGCTTCCATCCGCGCGCGAGGCTCTCCGTAGACAGCTTCCTGAATCCGGCGTTCGACGTAAACCGTGAATCCTTCGTTCAACCAGAAGTCGCGCCAGGTGGCGTTGGTCACGAGATTGCCGGACCACGAGTGGGCGAGTTCATGCGCAACGAGACTGACGAGGCTCTTGTCGCCCGCGATGACGGTGGGCGTGACGAAGGTGAGCAGCGGATTCTCCATTCCTCCGAACGGAAAGCTCGGAGGCAGCACGAGCAGTTCGTACTTGAGCCACGCGTACGGACCATAGAGCTTCTCGGCCGCTTGAATCATCTTCTCGGTGTCGTCGAATTCCTTCGACGCGCGATCGAGTTCGGCAGGCTCGGCCCAAACGCCAGTGCGGTGTCCGAAGTGGTGGTAGCCGAGATCACCCACCGCAAGCGCGATCAGATACGACGGAATCCGGTGCGGCATGCGGAAAGTGTAGTCGCCAGTGGGCTCTTCCTTGGGATTACCGAGGCGGAAGTCGCGCCGGGCGCTCATGAGCGCGATCAGATCTTTCGGAGTGCGGATGCGCGCGCGATAAGTAGTGCGGACTCCGGGTGAATCCTGCAGCGGAATCCAGCTTCGCGCGTGAATCGCCTGCGATTGCGTGAACAGGAACGGGCGCTTCTTGCCGGCGGTCTGCGCGGGGTCGAGCCACTGAAGCGCGCTCGCGCCCGGCGAGGTCGTGTAGTGGATCCGAGCGCGATCGGCGCCGGAGGGAAGGTCGATCGTGAGGGGCGCGCCGAGGATCTTGTCCGCCGGGCCGAGCGTGAACTTGACTGGGGTACGCTCACCCTTCTCGCCGGTTGCGGCTTCCACCTTGTGGATCGCCAGGTCGCGGGTATCGACGATCAGCGGCTCCGAGGGATCGGGCCGCGAAACGATGAGTTCGGCCCAACCCGAGAGGATCTTCTTGTCGAAGTCCACGGTGAGGTCGAGTTCGACATGCTTGGCCGCAACGAGATGCGGCTGCGCGTACGAGTGGACGTCGACGGCATGGAGAGGCGGGGCGGGCGGTTTTTCGGTCATGCAGGCGGCAAGGAGTGAGGCGAGTGCGGCGGAGACGAATGCGGTGCGGCGGCTCACCCTTGCAAATGTAGCGCGGCTGGACGCCCCCTCGCTCGTCCCGCCGCACTCCTCTGGGGCCTGATTTGGCGATCGGCTCGTTCGCCAACGGCGGATCGTGGCGGGCGATGAGCACGGGTGGCACCGGTGGCAAATCCGTGCCCCCAAGCCGGGCATGCTGCTGACCTCACTGGTGAGCGTGGCGTTGTTGCCTTTTCGATTCCGCTGGCGCGGAGCGCGCGCCAGACCCCGGCTGTCACTAGCCCCGAGAGCGCGGCGCCCGCAAGGCACGGCCCTGGAGGCGAGCGTACCCGGCTCCACTGCGCGCTTGAAACAGGACTCTGGATGAACGTTTCAAGAGATGGATGTTTCGGACATTTTCGACCCGGGCCGGACCCGGATGGTGGCTGCTAGAATGAGAAGGAACCAGTTCCCACCGAAGGAGTCTTCCACAAACAAATGGCAATTAAAGTTGGCATCAACGGATTCGGCCGTATCGGGCGCAACGTCCTTCGCGCCTCGCTCGACCGGCCCGGAATCGAAATCGTCGCCACGAACGACCTGACCGACACCAAAACCCTGGCGCACCTTCTGAAGTACGACTCGATCCTGGGGCCCTTGCACGCCGAGGTCACCGCCGATGCGGACTCGATTACCGTCAATGGGAAAAAACTGAAGGTCTTCGCGATCAAAGACCCGGCCGAGATCGACTGGAATGGGCTCGGAGCCGATGTCGTCGTCGAGTCGACTGGCCGGTTCACCGATGCCAAGGATGCCGCCAAACACCTCCGTGGTTCGGTGAAGAAGGTGATCATCTCGGCGCCGGCCACCAACGAGGATCTAACGGTCGTGTTGGGCGTCAACGATGGCATGTACGACGCGGCCAAACACAAGGTCATTTCGAACGCCTCTTGCACGACCAACTGCCTGGCGCCCGTGGTCAAGGTTCTGCACGAGAAGTTCAAGATCCAGAAGGGATCGATGACCACGATCCACTCCTACACCAACGACCAGAATGTCCTCGATTTCCCGCACAAGGACCTTCGCCGCGCCCGTGCCGCCGCACTGAACATGATTCCGACGTCGACTGGCGCCGCGAAGGCGATCGGCCTCGTGATGCCTGAGCTCAAGGGTAAGCTCGACGGCTATGCGATGCGTGTGCCCACTCCGAATGTCTCGGTGGTGGACTTCGTCTGCGTGACCGAAACGCCTTGCACCGCGGCTGATGTCAACGGAGCGCTGAAGACCGCGGCAGCCGGCCAATTGAAGGGTATCCTCGGATACACCGAGGATCCGGTAGTATCGACCGACATGATGCACAACCCCAACTCGTCGATCGTGGACGCGCAGTTGACCAAGGTGCTCGACGGAAACCTGGTCAAGGTCGTGGCTTGGTATGACAACGAGTGGGGCTACTCCACTCGTGTTGTGGACCTCATCGAGTTTCTGGGACGCAAGGGACTGTAAGGCGGAACCTGCGGGGGCCGGGGCTCATTTGGCTGCCGGCCGCTTGGGACCGATGAACAGCGTGACTCCGTCGGGCGTGGCTTCGAATCGCTCGACGTTGTGGCGCAACTGGAAAGGCTGCCCGATCTTGATATCCGGAACACGCGGCATCAGATAGTATTCGAGCAGCAGTTCGAGGGTCCGTCCGCGAATCACCAGCCCGTCGATGCTGACCTCGTCGATATCGACTTGCGCGGTTCCGCCCCCGGACTTTCCGCGCACGCGAACCCCGAGGTCATGCTCACCACGCAGCAACAACGAGAGGAACAGACCGGGTGGCTTGCCTTTCCCGGTCTGCAACTTCACGAAATCAACCGTTGCCGAGCCTTCGGCGCGATTGGTTCCGAGCGCCACTTTGGGCTTGCGAACTCCGCCCGCGGTCTCCTCCTCCATCAGATTCGCCAGATAGGCATTGATCTCGCCGGAGGTAAGCACCACTTTCGAGCCGGCCGGAAGAGTCTCGTTCTCGATGCCCTCGAGTTTCCGCTGAAACGATGCGGCCTCCGGGCTGGCCGCCATGGAAGCCGCCGGGAAAACGGCGAGACAAATCGCAATGGCGGCGCGCCTCAAATGATCAGCACCTCGATCAGCCGGGAACCGAAGTAGGCAAGCCCGATCATCTCGGCGGCGACGAACGCCCAGCGTAAGTGCTTGCCGAGGAATTCGTAGCGGAGAAACCAGGCGACAACGGTCGCGGCCGCGACGTAGTAGAAGAAGAACACATCCGGATTCGCCTGGCTATAAGCCAGCAAGAAACCGTAGAAGACCAGGGGCCAGTTGCTCCCTGGCTCGCACTTGAAACGGGCGGCGACCTGCCCGATGACGAGCAAGATCATGACGAAGGTCGTGACGTTGTTGGCTGCGTAGCGCAATCGTGATCCTTAGGATCGCACAGGGCCACTGAGCCGCCGGGCCACTCGAGCGATGTTCCTCAAAAAGACCATAGCACGCTTGCAAAGATCGTGTGTGCCGAGTAGTTTTGAGTGACGGCGAAATCCTCGGCGAAATCGTAGTACTGATAGCCGAAGTTCAGGCGCGCCTTCGGGTGCACGCTCACCGAGAAGCGCGCGTAGGGCGAAGTGTAGCCGAGCGGATAGGTCTGCGCGGCGGCGAATACCGGAAGGCTCGTACCAGGCCGGGAGCCGGTGAGCGTGGACGCTGCGCGCCCGTCGCCGGTGTCCTGGACCCGGCTGAGACCGGCGAACAGGTCGACGCGGCCAACCGACAACCGGGCGGATCCGGTGATCGTATGGATATTGCTGACATAAACCGACTGGTCGCCGGTGACCCGCCGGCCCGAAGCAAAGTAGGCGAGGCCCGTAACCGAGTCGAAATGGGCGTGTGAGTAGCCCGCGTCGAGTGAGAGGGCCTTCGAGGCGGTCCACGAGGCGTCGATCGACTGCGTCCTCGACTTGGCGCTGTGTGTGAAGATCGAGCCCGAGTTGAAGTTGTAGTTCGTCCGGCTGGATGCCGTCACTTGGGCGTTGCGAGTCTTGTATTGGATCCGTCCGCCGAAGATGTGATAGTCTTTCGCGGCGATCGGCGTGAAAGGCCGGTCTTGCCGCCCGATCTCGGTGTCGAGCGTTACAGACAACGCCTTGGCGGGCTGGATGCGCACGCCGCCTGTCGCCGCATTCAGGCGGTTGGTCTGCTCGGCACGTTCGACATCGGTGAAATCCGGGGCAAACTGGGTGCCCTCGACCGACCGGATGCGGCGGGTCGAAAACCGGTATCCGCCGAACATGCCCAGCCACTTCGAGGTACGGTAGGAGGCATCAGTCGTGTTGACGAAAGTGCGGATACCCAGATACTGGAAGCGCAGAAGAGTGTCGGACTGTGTCTGGTTTTCCGCCTCTCGATAGAACGAGTCACCGTCCATCTGAATCTGATGGAAGGCGGTGTGATTGCTCAGGGTGAGCTTGGTGGACGGGAACAGGCTGAGCGTCAATCCGCCGGAACTGACCGGGCGGCGGGCGCCGCCGCTGACGGCGATCTGCCGGTTGCGCAACGCACCGAGGCGATCGGTACCGGTGGCCAATTCGTCGAAAAGATAGGTACGGCGGCCGCCGGCGTACGAGAATCGCGCATTCACCGAATACCAGGCGTTCCGGTCGGTGAAGAGGTTGCCGCGCCAGAACGGCGTGCTGCCTTTGTACGGTTCCGTCCGCCGGAACGCGGCCGAAAGGGTGTTGCGGTCCGCCGTGTTCGCCCCGGCGGAGGCGATGGGTAACGAGAGCGGGGACGCTTCGTCGTAGCGTTGCCATCCGCGCAGAATCACCAGCTTCCACACCTTCCACTTGGCGTCGATGCCGAGACGGTACTCACTCTGGCGCCGATTGACGTTGGCGAGCAATGGATACTCGTCGCCTCGGGAGTCAAAGAACTGACCCGACAGGATCCCGGGACCGCTCTGCCCGTTCCGCGAATAGCCGCCGACGATCTTGACGGACGTCTGCGGGAACAACGTGAAATCATGATCCTGAATCTGGCGCCGCGTATCGAACCAGTGTCCGCCGAGCAGGCCACCGGTCAACCCCGGATTGAGGTAATCGGTGGCGCGCCAGATCATGTCGTAGCGATACCAGCGGTTCTTCTCGATCCGCAACGAGGCGAATTGATAGGGATCGTTACCGAGCCCGCGGGTGTCGATCAGGAGTTGATCGAACAAGCGCCCATGCCCGTCCTTCGAGTTCACCGCGAGATTGGACCCGAGCAACCGAATGCCGTTCCCGAAGTTGACGTCGCTGCGATAGCGCGCTTCGTTGCCTTCGATCCACGCCTGCCGGAAACCGGTCTCGGCGGAGTTCACGATGTTGTACCCGCCGCTCTCCTGGCCACGACGCGGTCCAACCGGCGCGTCAGTGGGGGCGATGACAGGTTGGGCCAAGGCACTGGCGGCAACGGCGAGGAGCGGGAAGATCAGCCTGATCATGCGCGTGCTCCTAGCGGAAGAACCTCGGATCGGCATTCGACCCATGGATGCGAAGGTGGCAGACCGTGCAGTTCTGGTAACGAGGGTCGGCCATGTTGTGCGTGGAAGACTGCGTCTGAATCCCGGTGCCCGACCGCCCGAATGTCCCGGCCCCGTTGTGGCATTCCAAGCAAAGCGTGATTACCGTGGGGCGCCGCAACAGGCGTGGGTTCGTCGAGCCGTGCGGACTATGGCAGGTCTCGCAGCCATCGGTCCGAAGCGCAGCGTGCTCGAAGGCGAACGGCCCTCTCTTGTCGGTGTGGCAACGGACGCAGGATTGCTCACCATCGTGCCCTGTCGAGGTGAGGCGGGGACGCGCACCCATTCGCCACGAGGGAGAAGACGTGCCATGCGGATTGTGGCAGTCGGTGCACGACATGAACCCCTCGTTGACGCGGTGCTTGAAGGGCATCGAGAACTGGGCCTTCACCGCGTTGTGGCAGCCGTAGCAAAGGTCGTTCTGGGTCTTGGCGAGCAGGAACTTCGGCGTCCGCGGCTTGTGGATCGAGTGGCAAGTCGAGCAGACGACTTCACTCTCGGTGTGCGTGGAGCGGCGAATCTCGCCACGAGACATGTCCTTCGAATGGCACGCGAGACAGGTGTCGAGTTGACGCCGGGGCGTCATGAGCGAAAAAGCGCGCGGAATGGTCTTGCTGCCTCCACGAGCTTCGACATGGCCTTTCGCGGGCCCGTGGCATCCCTCGCACCCGGTTCGCTCGGGCGCCTCCTTGCCGGAGGCAATACTCTTGAAATGCGGATTCTTGTAGAAGTTCAGCCAAACGTCCGGATGGCAGGCTTTACAAACGTTACTTCCAACGTAGCCGTCAGTGGGTCCAGCGGCCGATGCAGGCGCACCCGCCGAGGTCAGGATCGCAAAGAAAATGACAAGCCGGAGCACGGTGCCCACTCTTCCAATATAGGAGAATCGCCTCGATAAGGATGTAAAAAAGCGAGCCGCGAGTGCGAGGCATTCGAATTCGCGTTTCCCAGTGAAGGGAAACGCCGCCCCGAGAAGGGACGGCGTGTGAGTGAAGGATGAGATTGGGCGTTCGCTACTGGAAGAGATAGCTGATCCCGATCATTGGCGTCAGATTGTGGAACCACCCGCTGAGCTTGGCGCCGGGCGCGGGCAGAATCACGTCCTTGGGGATCGGGCTCACGTAGTCTCGCACCTCGGCGCGAAGCATGACACGCGAACCGATCGTCCACTTGACGCCGGCTCCGAACGAGAGCACGGGTTGCCACTGCTGGGTCTTGGTAAGTATGGCAATGTTCGACAACGGCTGAAAAGCCCGCTCAGCGCCCGTTCCCTGGTAGCCCTTGATGCCGCCGCCGAAGGCGACGTAAGGCCGCACGCTATCCTCGACAGAGTTGGCATGGAGTACGACGTCATAGTGCACCGTGTGCGAACGTCCGCCGAAATTGTAGGAATTGCCTCCGGAAGTCACCTTCATGTCGTTGCGTTGAAGCATGTAGCGGAACTCGCCACCGAGCTTGCCGGCCGAGTTGTGCCCGACCCAGCCGCCGACGGAGAATCCGGGCGAAAAGCCGGCGTTGCCGGATCCGCGAGGTCCGCTCACGCCTTTGCTCAGGTAGAAGCCGCCACCTCCGGCGACACCGACTTCGAAGTTTTGGCCGAAGCCCGGAACCGCCGCAATGGCAGTGGCGAGCACAAGGGATTGAATGGTTGACACACGCATTTCGCGATACCTCTTTCTTTATTGCGAGCCTATTCGACGACTCGCACGTTCACAGTGGCCGAACCGGACCCCTGGTCGACCTTCAGCGGCAGTTCGAGGCCGAGCGGCGTCCCTCGGGGTACGTTCGCATTGATCACGTAGACTCCCACCTGTCCCGGGGCCATACCCGCGAAGATGACATCGAGGGGGAACCCGGCGATGGAGACGTCAGGTTGAGTGAGCGCGACCGCTGGCGGATTGGACGGGCCGGGGACTCCGGCTTCCACCTCAGGTGCGGTCTTGCCCATGCCCGTCAGATAGATCGAGATCGTGTCGCCCCGGTGGACTGGGTTGGAGAGGGTCACGAGTTCGTTGTTGCGAGCCCGCACTACCGTGGGGACACCCTCCGCCTCACCCTGGCCCCGGAAGACCGCCGGAGCGGCGGAACGAACCACCAAATTATAGTTGTCGCTCACACCACCCGGAGTTCGCAGGACGAGTGTCGTATTGCCCTCGACGTTGAACGGAATCTGGGCGTTGATTTGGGTGGGAGAAACGAAAAGAACCGGAGTCGGAACACCATTGACCGTCAGACAGCTTTCGCCGAGAGCGGTGGGCAGAGGCATTTCGCGCGATACAGCGTTGGTCGGATTGAGATTGCGCCCAGTGATCGACACCAGTCCGCCAGTTGCCACACTTCCCGACCCGTCGGCGGCGTTGGTGACTCGAGTGATCTGCGGGATGGCGACGAGGGCATCGTAGTTCCAAGGCACGACCGTGAAGCCGGAGACGGTCAGCATGACGATCCCGGTGCGGCTATAGAGCGGCGCAAGGGTTCTCGTGAAGGGGAACTGTTCGGTTCCCTGGAACGGCGCTTCGGCGATTCGGGTTGCCCGCTGCCCTGAACCCGAGGCGAGGTCGGTGCGCTGGATCACGCCCGCCGGCAGGACCGAGGGAGGATCGGGCGCGTTGGTGTTGGTTACCGGTCTCGGATTGGGGTTGTTCGCGTTCGGGAACGGCGAGGTCACCACACCCGAGACTGTCGAGGCGGCAGCCTGCTCTGAGGTCAACCGGAAGCCAGTCTGGTCGACGAAGGCAAAACCCGCGGTCTTGGTGGTCGCCGTGCCGTCGAGCGTCTTGACCGGAACGAGCGAGGCGTTCAGCAGTGTACTGCCGACGACGAATTGATCGAAACTCGACGCGGCGTAGGCCCCGCTCAGCTTGTCGGCGATCTTGCGGGAGACGGTGAAGGTGTCGGCGTTGGCGTCATAGAGCATGACATCGCCGTTCTGCATCGCCGCCATGATTCGCGCGCCGTTCGGCGAACCGACCAGTGCGATGCCTGCGTTCAATTGGTTCTGGTAGACCCCGAGAGAGGGAAGCAGGATTGCCGACCGGCTGCCGAGGTCAATACGGTCGATGACCGCACTGCCGCCGAATCGCGATCCGGCGAGAATCGCCTTGCCGGAAGTCGCCACCGACCGCGGATAGTGCCCGCGCGGCATGATGACGGGAGCCTGTTGCTCAAGCGTCTCCAGATCGTAGACGCCCACGATCTGCGCGTTCTCGTGCCCGACCAGAAGATAGCGGCGGTCGAAGGTGACCGCCATCTGCGTCGGCGTGTTGGCGGTGCTCATCCGGGTGATCAGTCCGTAGTTGGTGCCGTCGTAGACGAGTACCTCGTTAGTGTCCTGGCGCAACATGTAAAACCGGTCGCGAGCGGGATCGGGCAGCACGTCAACCAGGAAACCGGGAACGTTGACCATGGTGCCCCTCTGGTCAGGCTCGCGATTGTTGACGACCACTCGAATCGAAGCCGGAATGTTCACCGCGGCGTTCGACTTGACTTCGATCGTCGCGGTAACCGTGCCCTTGAGATTCTGGAAAAACGCAGGATCGACGGTGATCCGCACGGTCGCCGGAGTCACTCCGGCGGATGGCGTGACTCGAACGCCCGCCGTGTTGCTGACCAGCGTAAAGTCGGCCGGAATTCCACCCGGGCTGACGATCGCGATGTCTTGCGACGAGGCGCGGCGGTCGCAGAAATTGCCCCGGATGACGATCTCTTCCTCGGTGGCGACAACGCGAGGCACGCGGTCGAGCGATCCCACCGGAAGAATCACGACTCCGCTCGCCGACGCTGCGTACATGATGGATCCGTCCGAGTTCAGCACGCTCTTGCCGGCCAATGGCTCGGGTAATTGGAGCTTCTCGCGCACCCGCAAATTCGGCGCGTCCATGACCTGCAGAATCGGCTTCTGCGAGATCAACGGGCCGAGGCTCGAGCGTGCATATTGGCTGTAGACCACGCCCCGGTCGGAGTCGATGGCATTGGTGCCGAAGTCGAGCGCACCCTGAACGTCGGGCAATTGAGAGATGTTGTGCCCGTCGGAGTTGGTCATCACCCACCCGCCCATGTAGTAAGAACCATCGCGAGCGGCAGAAATCGCCCGCGGCCCCATGGTAGGGTCCGAGATGTAGTTTTGAACACTCACGACCTTGCCTGCGACCTCGTAGCGGAAGACGAAGGCGTCAGTGAGCCCGAAGATCCGGCGTCCGTCCGCGGTCGTCGCCATCGAGGCAGCCACAACGGACGGAGGCGCGTTGTTCAGGGACGCGGGCAGCGTGTTGGCCGTCAGATTTGTGATCGTGTCGAGAATCTGAAATACGCCCGTTACCGGATCGAAGAGTTGAAAATCGACCGGAGTCACCACCAGCGCCCGCCCATCGTTTCCGAAACTCAGCGCCAGCACCGGAGAGCGCGTGGCATAGGTTTGCCGCGTCCGGCTGTCAAGCTCGATGACCGTGATGGCATTGGCCGACGAAGACTGCGCCGTCGAGGCGAAGTTTCCGAAGTGGCCGACCACGAGATATCTGCCATCCGGCGACAGGCCGATCGAGGCCGGTTGCGCCGCCACGTTGATCGAAGTCTGAATCGATCCGTCGCCGAGCGACATGACCTCGATCCGGTTGGCGGTAAAGTTGGCGACATATAGAACGCCACGGGCCTCGTCAAGAGCCAGGTCGGAGGCTTGCCCCCCGATGCTCACCACGCGGCCAAACGTGCCCGCCGAAGCGAGGCCGGCCGTCAACAGCAGCCAGGCCGCAAAGGCCGTCAATTTCGCATTCGATCCAAACTTCCTCAGCATAAACACTCACTCCAACAGTCGGTATTCCTATCCAGTTCCTTTAGGGTCCGGGCCGGAGCCGGCTCGAAAGCCTGCCCCGCCCGCCCAATTTCCCGGTCTTACTCGGCGCTCTTCTTCCGGCGTAGAACGATCAGGCCAAGCATCACAATGGCCAATACCGAACACACCAAACGAACAGTAGTGGGATCCATCGCCTTTCTCCTTTCTTAAGAGGACCGAGCCTCTAAATGTTGTTCATCATCGGAAGCAGTTCTCGGATGATCTTGACCGCCATCGGTCCGACAGTAACGACGAACAGAGACGGCAGAATGCAGAAAAATATAGGAAACACCAGCTTGACGCCCAGCTTCGCCGCCTTCTCCTCGGCGGTCTGCCGGGCCTGGACGCGCATGAAGTCGGCATGGCCGCGAAGGCTCTGCGCGACGCCGGTGCCGAACCGGTCGGCCTGAATCAGTACGCCGACCAGTTTCTTGAGGTCGTCCACGTTGCTGCGCTCGGCAAGGTTACGCAGCGCGTCCACGCGCCGTTTGCCCGCCTTGAGCTCGTAGTTGACCATCGCGAACTCCTCGCTGATCTCCGGGTGTGCCTGCTCGAGATCCTTGGCCACCTGGATGATCGCCTGATCGAGACCGAGGCCGCTCTCCACGCAAACGACCAGGAGGTCGAGCGCATTGGCAAGACCACGCCGAATCTCCTTCTGCCGCTTCTTGGCGCGCAGGTTGAGATATTCGTTGGGCGCGAAGAATCCCGCCGCGATCGAGGCGAGCACCGCCATGGCCTTGTTGGTAAAGTCGGCATCCGACCCCGCGACGAGCGCGGTCATCAGGAGCGGAACACCGGCGCCCAGCAGAACCTTGGCGCCGTAAAAGTACTTCATCGCGTTCGGATTCCGCACGCCCGCGCGGATCATCCGCCGCTGAATGGCACCCGCATCACGCGGATTGACCGGCATCAGGGTTCCGAGACGTTTGACCAGGTCGTGGAAGACCAGACTCGGGTGTCCGCCGCCGGCTTCTTCTTCCCGGTCGCCAGCGACGCCAGCCACGCGTTCGATCGCCTCCTGTGGACGCACCCAGAGCTTGAGCCCGATGGCGGCCCCGGCGGCCATGATCAGAACGAAGAGAGCACCAGCAATGAGCAATGACACTGTTCTAGACCTCGATCGTGACGATCTTTTGGATGATGAGATAGCCGAGCACCTGCAGCCCCACGGCCGCTGCGGCCATCATGTTGCCGATCTCGTCCTCCACGAAGAACGAAACGTAGCTCGGGTTGACGTAAAACATGAGCAGCGCGACGCCCATCGGGATACAGGTAAGCGCGATTCCGGTCATTCGCCCGTGGGCGCTGATCGCCCGGATCTTGCCGCGCAGCTTGAACCGCTCCCGGATGAGGTGGGCGAGTTTGTCCAGAATCTCGGCCAGATTGCCGCCGGTGCGCTTCTGCAACAGCACGGCGGAAACGAAAAAGTGTACGTCGAGCGACGGAACACGGCTGCCCAGCTTGAGGAGCGCCGTCTCGAGCGGCAGCCCGAGGTTGTGTTCGTCGAAGGTGCGGCGGAACTCTCCGCCGAGGGGATCCTGGAATTCACGGTGGATCATTTCGAGCGAAACCGAGAACGCATGGCCCGCGCGCATGGAGCGGGCGACGAACTCCAGGCTTTCCGGGAACTGCTCCTCGAATTTCGACATTCGCTTCTTCTTCAAACGGAGCGCGTACAGTACAGGAAGCATGGCCGCGAAAGCCCCAGCCGCGAGTTGCAATGGAATACTCGGGACCCCAGCAACGCGCGCGGCGAAGAATGTACCGCCAAACAGAAAGACCGCCGCCTGGACGATGTTGACCGGCTTCCAGCGCAGTCCAGCCTGCTCGAGCAGCATCGCGAGCTTGTCCTGGAGGTCGAGGGTCTTCAGAATCTGGCGGAACACCTTACCCGCAGATTGATCCTCGGTGTGAATCAGTTGAGGAAGTGGCGAGCCCTTTTCCTTGGCTTTGTCCGCCTTCTTGTTGCCATCGAGAAGACGGCTCTTGATCTTATCGACGTCGGCGCTGCGGACCGCTTTGGTCAACACAGCCCAGACGACGATGGATCCGATCCAGATCAGCGCAAATACGATAATGAAGAAGCTCACTGCCTCAGA
Organism: uncultured Acidobacteriota bacterium; assembly: GCA_902825945.1. Classification (GTDB taxonomy): domain Bacteria; phylum Acidobacteriota; class Terriglobia; order Bryobacterales; family Bryobacteraceae; genus SYLY01. The sequence continues at coordinate 82,464 of CADECY010000013.1, read as the reverse complement.
CCTCCACCACTTCGTCGAACAGGTCGGCGCGCACGCGGATACCCGCGGACAGAAGCTTCTCGTAGAACTTGGGCCGGATACCGGTGGCTGCAAACCGTCCCATGACCTTGCCTTCCGGACTCAATCCGCGCTTTTCGAACACGAAGATGTCCTGGAGCGTGATGATCTCGCCTTCCATTCCGGTGATTTCCGTGATACTGATCACGCGGCGCGACCCGTCGCTCAAACGGGCGGCCTGAACGAGAAGATTGACCGCGCTCGCGATCTGTTGGCGAATGCTCACCAACTGCATGTTGGAGTTGGCGAGTGAGACCATGACCTCGAGACGGGACACCGCGTCGCGGGGAGAGTTGGCGTGGATCGTCGTCAGCGAGCCGTCGTGACCCGTGTTCATCGCCTGGAGCATGTCGAGGGCTTCCTCACCGCGGCACTCGCCGACCACGATGCGGTCGGGGCGCATACGGAGGCTATTGATCAGCAACTCGCGCTGGCGAACCGCTCCGTGACCTTCGAGGTTGGGCGGGCGGGTTTCCAGGCGCGCCACGTGTGGCTGCTTTAACTGGAGTTCGGCCGCATCCTCGATCGTCACAATACGTTCCTTGGGGTTGATGAACGAGGAAAGGGCGTTGAGCAAGGTCGTCTTACCGGAACCGGTACCGCCGGCGATGATGATGTTCAGGCGCGCCTTGACCGCGGCTTCGAGCAGTTCCATCATGCCCGGCGTCATCGCCCGGCGTTCGACGAGGTCGGCCGGCATCAGCTTGTCGGTTGAAAACCGGCGGATCGAGACGAGCGGGCCGTCGACGGCCAGCGGAGGAATCACGGCGTTGACGCGCGATCCGTCGAGCAGGCGGGCATCGACCATCGGGGTCGATTCGTCGATGCGCCGGCCTACCTGCGATACGATCTTGTCGATGATCCGCAACAGGTGCTGATCGTCGCGAAACGTGACGTTGGTTACCTCGAGAATGCCGCGGCGTTCAACGAACACCATCTTGTGGCCGTTGACCAGGATGTCCGATACGGTCGGATCCTGCAGGAGGGGCTCGAGCGGCCCGAGTCCGAAGACTTCGTCGAGGACTTCGTCGCAGATCTGCTGCTTTTCGACCGAGCTTAGAAGCGTCTGCTCGGCATCGATCAGTTGCATCAGCGCGTTACGGACTTCGCCGCGCACCCGCTGGTTGTCGATCGTCGCAAGCGCCTCGAGATTGATCTTGTCGAGGAGCTTGCGGTGCAGCGTGAACTTCAGTTCCTGGTATTCGGGTTTGAGGCTCCCGCGCGACTTTCCGGCGTTTTTGACGAGGCGCTGCTCCCAGCTCAACTGTTGAGTCTGGGTCGCGGTCTTCTGGTCGAAACTGGGCAGCAGGGGATTCGTTTTCAACACGGTGCTCTAGTGGCTCCTTAGGTTTGCGATAGTGCCGGCCGGATGCCGGTCATGGTGCCGGCCTCGGCCTTTTCCTGGTTGGCGGCACCGCACACGCGCGCCGCGAGCGACGCCATGGCGCGGCCTAATTCGCAGTCGGTCCCGAGTGTCTGGCCGAGCGAGATGACGCGGTGCAAGGAAAAGTAGTCGTTCGGTAGCGTGGCGTGGACGGGGCAGTTGAAGATTTTTTCGATGTCGCTGCCACCGATGCCGTCCTTGCGGCTCAGCCGGTTGACCACGACTTCGTAGCGCTCCTTGGCAAAGCCGAGTTGCGTCAGCAGCGTGATCGCCCGCCGGGCCAAATGAAGGCTGGCGAGATCGGAAGTCGACACTAGGTAGGCCTGATCGGATTCCGACAGTGCCAGCAAGCTAACCCGGTGGAACACGCTCGGCGCGTCCACGACGATCCAGTCGTAGGAGAGCCGTGCCGATTCGAGCACGTCGTGCAGGCGCGTCGGCTCGATCGAAGTGCAGAACGGAAGCTCGGGCGCGGCGAGCACGTCGATTCCGGCCGCCGGAGCCGCGGCGGCCGTCCAGGCCGAGGCGTTCAACTCGACCGCCGGATCGAGGAGATCGATCAGGGAGTAGTTAGCGCTCAGTTTCAAGTAGAATCCGGCCGTTCCTCCCTCGAGGTCGAAGTCGGCGAGCAGAACACGGGCACCGGTGGTCTTGCGGATCGCGTGAGCCACGTGCGTTGCGAGGGTCGAACTCCCGGCGCCGGGCTTTGCCGAACAGAACACCAGCACGCGCCCGTAGCTGAACGGCTTCGTCTCGACTTCCGGCTCGCGCAAGCGCCGCAGGCGCGCCACTGCCTCTCGCTGGGTGTTGGCGTCGAACGGGAGGTAAAGAAACTCGGCCGCGCCCTCCCGAAGGACACGCACCAGCGCCTCGCTGCTGTTTTCCCGGTGCAGCCCGACCACCTGCACGGGCGGCTGGGAGGAGTGCGCGAACTGAATGAGGCTCGATGCGGTCTCGAGGTCGCTGGCAACATCGATCAGGACCACATCCGGCTTCAACTGACGCAGCCGGATCTCGAGGGTCGTGACCGGCGGGTAGGACTTCATCTCCGCCAGGACCTGAAAGGCTCGGGTGTCGGGAATGGTCGCCAGCAGCCCCTGCGCGATCTCCCGGTCAGGAGAGATCAGCAGGGCTGTCAGCGTTTGTTCCCTACCTCTGCGATTCGCGTCCATGGTTGTTCAGTCGCTCCTAGCGGAAGACGGTCGGCTCAGTTGGTCGAGGCGGCACGAGTCGCCGCGCTCGCTGGCGGGAGGTTCTGTGAGACCTTCTTCTTGGCCGGCGCTGGTTTGTACGGCGCCATCGCGCCGGGCTTGACCACCGGCCCGAGGAATTCACGAGGCATCACCGGCAGGGGCAACTGTTCGCCCGGGTTCATGGGGTCGACGATCTCCGGGCTCACCACGACCACGAGTTCGGTCTTGGACTTGTTCTCCGAGCGGCTCTTGAAGATCTGTCCGAGCAGAGGAATCGAGGAGAGACCAGGGATCTTCGATATCGAATCGTCGAGGCGGTCGTCGATCAGTCCGCCGATCACGAAGCTCTGGCCGGTCGCCAGTTCGATATTGGTCTCGATACGGCGCGTCGATAGAGCGGGGATGCGGAAGCCACTGAAGCTGACCGAATTGGCGATATCGATCGAGGAAACTTCTGGCTTCACATACATCTTGAGTGTCTTGTTGGGGGTCATCTGCGGAGTGAAGGTCAGACGGATACCGAATTCGCGGAACTGGACCGTCACCGCGCCGGCACTGCCGCCGCCCTGGAGAATCGGTACCGGGAACTCACCGCCGACCAGGAACGTTGCTTCCTTGCCGTTGGTCGTCACCAGATTCGGTTCGGCCAGAATCTGCAGCACGCCTTGGCCCTGCAGGGCCTTGATCGTAGCGGCGAGATTGATGTCGGGGCGAAAGGCGAACACGTTCAGCACGTCGGTGAGACTGTAGCGGGTCGCCGTGCCGCTGACACCTCCGGGAATGATGCCCGTTAGATTGGACGGCTGAGCCGAACTGAACTGGCCGGTCGAGATGATACCGGGTGTGTTT
>CADECY010000013.1:62366-78971 GCA_902825945.1 uncultured Acidobacteriota bacterium | reverse complement strand
GCAATTACGAAGTGGTGGCGCGCTACCTGTGCCCTGTTTCCGATACCGGTGCTCAACAGGTTGAAGCCATAGGCCTGCGAATAGCTGCGGTCGAGTTCGGCGAACTTGACCTTGATCATCACCTGCTTTTCCACCGGGCCGTTCGCAACCTGGAGATGGTTGACGACCGTCTTGGCGAGCGATTGAGTGATGAGCGCGGCACGATCGGAAACAGCAGCCGAGCTGACGCGTCCGATGAGGGTCACCGAATCGCGCGCCGATTGCACCTGGATCGCCTCATCGGGGAAGGTGTCCTTCAAGAGCTTGCGGATCGGTTCGAGATTGTGCTCGACGCTGACGTTATAGAAAGTGCGCTGGCCGGTCTTGGCCCAGATCACCACCGTCGAAATGCCGTGATTCTTGGCGTGAAGCAGGATTTCCTTGGTCGACACCGCGACCGCGTCCACGATATCCGGATTGCTCGTCGAGATCTGCCGCACGTCGGTCGGATAGTCGATCACGACGGAGCGGCCCTGGGTGATTCGAAGGTCTTCCATCCCGGCCTGCTGAGCCATCAGGCTGACAGCCGGGAACAGGATCGACGTAATTGCTGATGCGAGAATTCGTCTCATGGTTAGCTCCGTCCTTACTTGGCCTGGGCCGAGCCCTGGATGACTTCAACGGTTTTCTGATTGCCCCGGATGACCACCACCGAGTCCGGAACCGGCGGCGGGGGTGGCGGAGGGGGCGGCGGCGCTACCGCGGCCGGAGCGGTGGCTACCGGACGGGGACGGGGCCGCTGACGTTCTTCGTCATCGTCGTCGCGGAAGATCGAACCGGCGCCATTGTTGGAGCCCTTGGAAGTCATGTTGTAGAGCCGCTTCACCGATGTGCCCTTGGTCTCGACGGAACTGTTGTCGGAACCATTGCGAAGCACCAATTGAATGCGGGCTTCGTTGCCGGCGAGAGTGAGCACCTCGGCTTGTGCCGGTGTCACGAGCAGCGTAACCACCGGAGCGTTGATCGGCTGCCCGCGAGGATCGGCCTGTACCGTCGCGCCCGCTGTCAGCACGGTGATGTCCTGCAGCACCGTCTTTGTAATGGTTGCCGCCGAGTCTCCTGGCGGCCGTCCGGTCACGAGAACATCGACGTGCATGCCGGGCAGCACGAAGCCGGCGACGCCAACGACTTCGTTGACGCGAACCGACACCGCGCGCATTCCCGGAGGGATCATGCCGGCAAGGCCGTTGCCCGCGCCACGAGGCGCCAGACGCCCCTCGAGCACCGGTTCGTCGAGCAGGATATTGCTGATGATCGGCCGGTCGATGACATCCTCGGGCTTGGAGAACGCTCCCTTGGGGAACGCGCTCTGCGCGATCTTGATGACTTTGATGTCGTCAGCCTTGATGGCGCCGCCGACACTGAGCGGTTTCGCCGCCACAACGATGTCGAGCGTGTCTACTTGTTGTGCCTCGGCCTTGGGACTGGTGCCTGCCTTGGACGACATCTGGTAAAAGATGCTCGACACGACGAGCGCGAACACGAGACTGACGCCCAAGACGGTCAAAAACCTACGGTCCATAACTCCTTCTCCTTACTTGTTTGCCATCAGGGTGAGCCAAACACCCAGCACGATTGCCGGCGCATATGGAATCGCAACAGGATCCTTGCCGCCGTCCTTGCGCATGTGTGACCGCACCGTGGCAAAGCCGATCACTGCCGCCGCCAACAAACCTCCGGCCAGGGCCGTCCAGAAAGCCGCCTCCAACACGCGGCTCACCCCCAACACGGCTCCGAAACCGGCCATCAGTTTCACGTCCCCGCCACCCATGCCCCCAAGCAGGTAGAAGACGAGGAACACGACAAAACCCGCGACTGCCCCGAGCAGGGCCATTCCCAACCCTTTCCATCCCCCCGCCATGGCTTGGCACACGATGCCCGCCGATAGCGCCGCAAGCGACAGCCAGTTCGAGACGGTGCGGCGCGCCAGATCCTCGATCGTGGCGGCTCCGCCGACCAGACCCGTGATCCACATTTGCGCTCTTGCCAGTTCCACGCTGCTCAGTTCCATCGCTTTTCACCAGAATGGGTTGGAACGCGCCGCCCATTGACGGCGAGATCTCCCTTAGGAAGTTCGTCGGAAGGTACCGATTCCATTAGTGCCGTGGCAGGGGTTTTTGGAAATCCGGCGACCCGTTCGAATACGATCGCCTTACCGTCGTCGGCCACGATTCGCCAATCCCGGTCGGTCTTGAGCAACGTCGCGATCGCGACGTCGGGTGGCAGCAGCGCGACCCGGAAATCGTGCTTTGTCATCAACTGTTTCCAGTCGTGCCCCCCGCCCGTCAGCCGGATGTACTCCTTGCCGACGGATGGGCCGTAGAAGTCGCTGCGGCCGTCGAAGAACACGCGCTGATCCGGGTAGAAGCGGTACAACAGATAGTCCGCCCACTCGTCCGTCGTGAAAACCCTTTGTCCTCGCAGCTTGGCGGCGTGGGCGTTGATCGTCTTCACCGGAAAGCGGAGTGTCGGAAAATCCCCCGGCCACTTGGAACCCACGTCCACGAACAGCAGCGCGGCGAGGAAACCAACCGGCCACAAGCTGGTCCAGCGGAAGTTCGGAGCCATGTCTGCGGCCAGCGAATCGAAGATGCCGAGTACGCTCTTCTTGCTGGCGCCCGTGGCCCACTGACGCCATAGCGCCGTCAACTCGACCGCGATCACCGGTGTCGCCACCGACACGAACACGGTTGCATGGCGGACCGAAACGAGCGATTGATGCGCCCAGAACAGGATCCAAAGGCAGTGCGCCCAGTTTCTCTTCCATGCCGAAGCCGCGGCGGCCATCACGCCCAGCAACAACAGCGCCTCGAACTGCATCAGGTTCTCTGAACGGAATCGCGGGGACTGGAACTCCTCGACGACATCCTTGATCCAGTCCGACTGCAGATATGCGATGACATGTTCATGCAGGTGGTATCCGTACGGGTTGGCAAGCGTGGCTAATCCGCAGCCGGCTCCGAGAAGCCCGTAGCGGATCACGCCCCCCCAATTGCGCTCGATGGCTTCGGCCACCACCAACAGCCCCACGCAGGCGATCAGCGCCATGAATCCACCATGGAGGTTGGTCCAGATCGCGGTCAACGGGATCAGTGTCCAGATGGCCCAATCCGGTCTGCGGCGATCGCGTTCGATCACCCAGATCGCGCCTGGCAGCATCGCGAGCGTGAACAGGTGCGGACGCGCCAGGTAGTGCAGCGAACCCGCGCCGGCGGCGAGCAGTGTCAACGCGACGGCCAGTAGGGGATTGGCTCCCCGCCACACCATGAACCGCGCGAGAAGCACCGCGAAGAGCGCGATTTGCGCCCCGCTGAGCAGCACGATTCCCTTCAGCCCCCAGGCGCGATAGAGCCACGCATAGATCACGTCGGCTCCCCATTCCCATGCATACCAGGTCTGCCCGAATTTGGTGAGCGAGAAAAAGTCGGTCTTCGGAATTCCCTTGCCGTCGAGGATGTATTCTCCGACGCGGATATGCCAGCCCGTGTCGCCGTCCACCAGCAGGCGGCTCCAGGCATCTTCGCCCAGCACGAACAGCCACACGATCATGGCAATGAACATCAGGTCGGAATAGGACGGCGCCAGGATGCGGCGCACTCCGGACCCTACTCCGATCGACGGACGAAGGGTTTCCACAGCGGATGGCGTCATTGGTAACTCCGGAAACGGCAGGCCACGATATACGCCATATATCGGCGGCGGTTCGAAATCCATGTAGGGGTGCGCCTTAATCCCGGGCTACGATAGACATGATGCCCCCCTGGATCAAGTGGATCGCCCTACTGTGTCTGACGATCGCGGCCGTCCTAGTACCCTTCTTCCTTTGGGGCGAGCCCATCGAGGCCTGGACCCGCGCCTTCGTCAAGAGCCCGGCGGGTTGGTGGACCACCGCCTCTATCCTCGGCGGCCTCCTCGCGCTCGACATCGTGCTGCCCATCCCATCGAGTCTGGTGAGCACCGCCGCAGGCGCGCTGCTCGGATTTCCGGGCGCCTTGGCGGTCTCGACCCTGGGCATGACCCTGGCTTGCCTTGCGGGATACTACCTAGGACTCCAGACTCCAGCAGAACGTGCCCTCGGCGAGCGCGACCTCGAGCGGGCCCGAGAGTTCCGCGACCGCTACGGTGACTGGGCACTGATTCTGTCGCGCCCCATACCGGTGCTTGCCGAAGCGTCGGTATTCCTGGCCGGACTCGTGCGCGCGCCCTTGCGACGCATGTTGACAATTACCGCACTGGCCAACTTCGGGATCTCGGCCGTCTACGCGGCCACGGGTGCATACGCGAGCGGCCAGGAGTCCTTCCTGCTCGCCTTCGCCGGTGCGATCGCGCTCCCTGGCCTTGCGATGCTCGTCTTCCGAAAGAGGACGCATTGACTCCCCTGCCCTGGCAGCTTCGCATCCTCCTGGCGATCCTCGTCTCCATCGCCGCCTTCACGGATTGGCGCTGGCGCCGCATCCCGAACTGGCTGACGATCGGATGTCTGGCCGCCGGGTTCGTTTTGCAGAGTCCGGCGCTTGGCGGACTGGGCTGGCTCACCGGCTTGGGGGGGATCGCCATCGCGACCGCGATCACGCTTCCCCTGTTTGCGATCCGCGGACTCGGCGGCGGCGACGTGAAGCTCATGGCGGCGGCTGGAGCGATGACGGGATCGATGAACTTCATCTATCTCTTCCTGATCAACGCGATCCTCGGAGGAGTCGCGGCAATCGGCTTGGCCATCGCGAAAGGACGGCTGGGGCGCACGCTTCGCAACACCGGGCAAATTCTCCGGAGCCTGGGCCGGGCCGAAGCCCCGCACGAGAACAATCCTGACCTGGGGATCGATGGCGAGGCCGCGCTCACCTTACCGCGCGGAGTTATCTTCGCGGTGGCGGCTGGGTTACTTCTGGCATCCGGGCGGTTGTAAGCACGAGGTTGATCTCGTCCTCGATACGGGCTTGGTCCCACCCGGTTAGCGAGCCCATGAACCGGGCGAGCGGACGAAGGGTTTCGGCGGTCCAGTTCCGCTCATGCCCCCAATACGCCGACACGAACATCACATCCGCCAGGCGCATCGCCATTTCATGCCGGACGGCGTGCCCGATGATACGCTCTTCGACCGACGGAGCCTCGATGGCGAGCACGGCGGACGCGTTCTGTCCGTGGAAACGGAGCAGGCCCACCGCCTCGGCCGTTTTCCGCCCCAGGGGCTCTGTAGCCGTACCCGAACGTCCCGCCAACCCGGGAAATAACATGTCCACCGCCTCGAGACTCATCACGCGATAAGTGGTGTATTTACCTCCCGATATCTTCAGCACACCATCGGCGCCGAAACCGATTTTGTGCGAGCGGCTGGTCTTGCTGGCCGATTGTCCGCCCGCCGCCACCAGAGGCCGAAGCGAGGCGTACGCCGCCAGCGGCTCCACTGCGGAGTCCGGAAACAGAGCCTGAGTGGCACGCCGCAGATAGTCCACCTCGACCGCCGAAATCCGAACCTCGTCCGGTGTACCCTCGTGATCGACATCAGTGGTGCCGATCAGATTGAGATCGTGGCGCGTCCCCCACGGGATGACGAACAGAATACGTCCATCGGGATTGAAATGCGCAATTGCGTGATCGCTGCGGGTGATCCGGGGCACGACGATATGCGACCCGCGCACCAGGCGGAGATTGGGCCCGCCTTCCCACGGTCCGCGAGCATCGGCAATCTTGGCCGCGCTCGATTCGAACCTCTCTCCGCTGAACGCGTCTTCGTATTGCACCGAGAATCCGCCTTCCGGCTTCTTCACCCACGAGCGGACACGCAGATAGTTGGCAATCGCCGCTCCGCGCCGCGAGGCATCGAAGAGATTCTCGAGAACCAGCCGCGCCGAGTGGACCTGACAGTCGAAATAGACCGCCGCCGAAGTGAGTCCCTCCCGCGACAAGCCGGGTTCGAGGGCGGCGGTTTCGGACACCGAAAGCTGCCGCCGCCGTCCGATGTTGCGCTTGCCCGCTAGGAGATCGTAGAGCACCAATCCCGCGCCGTAGTAGAGCCGCTTCGCGAGCCCGTAATAGGGGATGATCAACGGAAGCGGTTCGACGAGATGCGGCGCGATGCGGACCAGGATTTCGCGTTCGAGCAATGCCTCGCGCACCAGATCGAACTCGAGGTTTTCGAGATAGCGCAGACCGCCGTGGATCAGTTGCGAGTTCTTACCCGACGTCCCCGAAGAAAAATGGCGGGCCTCGGCGAGCCCGATGCGCAGATCCGGAGCACGCAAAGCGAGATCTCGCACGATCCCCGCGCCGTTGATCCCACCTCCCACGATCAGCAGGTCGAGCCCGGCCTGGATCGCCTGGATACTTTCGTTTCGGCTCCGGTGGAACACTAGGTCTCCAGCAACGCGGCCACGCGTGCGCGCATTTCGCCCGTGAGCGATTCCCGGTCCTTGATCGAAAGATGAGCCGTCGGGATCGGATCGCCGATGATCATTTCGACCGGAACGCCCTTGACGTGCCAGCTCCCGATCGCGAGCAGTTCACGTGTCCCGCGGATTCCGAACGGAACCACAGGCACCCCCGCCTTGATCGCGATGTAGGCAGCACCCTCCTTGAACTCGCCCATCTCCGCGCGAGCCCGCGAACCCTCGGGAAACAGCAGCACGGAGAGTCCGCGCTCGTTGATGCGCTTGGCCGCCTCGGTCATCACCTTCAAGGATGCCCGGACATCGCTTGCATCGACGGAAAAATGTCCGCTCCGGCGGAGGTGGGTTCCGAGAAAGGGGATCTTCACGTAGCGAGCGGCAACCAGAAACAGGAACTGTTGCGGGATGTTCGAGAGAACGAGGGGCGTGTCGTACAGGCTGAGGTGATTTCCGATGAAGACGTAGTTGCGGCCCGGATCGATCCGCTCCATGCCGCGCACGGTTACCTTGGCTCCGGCGAGCCACATGAGCATCTTCGCCCAGGCACGCGCGATCGCATGCTGCTTGTGTCCCAGCGGATCGAAAAACGAAGTGCCGACCGAGAGCGTGCCCATGAAAATCGTACAAAGGATAATCAGCGGATCCTTGACGAGCAAAGACCAAAGGTACGACATCTCAGTTGACGACGGGCGCCGCCTCCGCCATTCGTTGGATCGCACGGAAGTAGACCGACGCGAGCGCCGTGGTGAGCAGTTGAACCAGCGCGAAGTGCTCCGGCTGATCGGGCAACTGCAGCAGGATCACGGCGGGCCGGGCCAGCACATCGAGGAGCTCGCCCGCGCCACCGAGCATGGGCTCGAGAATCGATTCCCGCATCGCCGCCACCATCTGATCGCCGGCTTCCGTATCGGCGCCGCTCAACAGGATTCCCATCGCCAGCGGACCTTCGGCCGAATGCAGCACCATGAACGCCGCGCCGCCTCCCGCCGCGGCCCATTCGAGTTCCACATGCACCTTGTTCAGAAATGGCAGCTTCTCTCGAAACTCGGGCGGACCCGCGGCTAGGAACTCGGCGAAGAGGTTGCAGACTACTTGGCCTTGCGGGAGCGCGGGCACGAGATCGAACTCACCGTCTTCGACGCGAGGTCCTTCCAGATGGATCGTGCGGACCGCGAAAGTCGTCGCACTCATGGCCGGACCCGTAACGCGAAGAGTGCGCCGATATAGAGTCCACCGCCGGCAATCAACGTATCGCGAAGTCCGAGATACAGCGCGAGGAAAATCGCGAGCGCCGATCCCATCACGCTCGCCGCCGCGTTGAGCGACCACGCCCAGCGCACCGACGGGCGGTGCCAGGCTTCCAGCCGCGCCAGTGCCGACGGGAAAGGCATGCCCATGAAAAACGCGACAGGGGCGATCATCGCCGCCGCCACGAACAATCGCACCGGCAGCGGCCAGGCGATTCCGGCCGCCGTCACCGGCCCTACCGCGAACGCGAGCACCGTCACCAACACCGCCACGAGCACGAGAACGCGGCTGAGCCTGGCGGTGTCTTGCATGCCGAGGCGGCGCGAAAAGAAGCTACCGAGTCCGCTGGCCACCAGCATCGAAAAGACAATGACGGTCAGCGCGTAGGTGGGGTGTCCCAGAAAGAGGACGAACTTCTGAATCAGCGCCACCTGGATCAGAATGTATCCGGTGCCGACACACACGAAATAGGCCAAGAACGATCGAACGCCCTTCTCGGTGGGCAATCGTGTACCGAGCACGAGCGGCGGAAGAATCAGCATGATCACGATCGCGACGATGCTGATGGCCACCAGCTCGAAAAGCAACGGAACGGCTTGGTTGATCTTGAAATCGGCACTGGCGCGCGAGGCGTCTTGGAGGAATGCCCACAGATCGCGCGGCTGAACCGTGTAGAAGAAGAACGGCCGGTCATCACCGATGGGCGAAACATCGTAGCGATAGTCGCGGTAGAACTTGGCGCGATCATGCACCGTCAGGATTTCGGCGAACGGACCACGCGTGTCGCCGGGCAGGTAGATTGCCTGCATTTTCGCGTCTGCGATGATCTCGCGCATCCGGGCCACATCGGACTCAGCGAACGGCTTGCGCGAGACGAGCACGGTGTCGGTGGCGCCCCAGGCACCGAGGAGATCGACATTGGCGCGCGCCACCATCACGTGCCGCGCGGGATCGTTCTCGCCAAGACGCGCCAGCGCCTCGATCGACAGGCTGAGCAAACGCAGCGATTCGCGCGGCGGCTCGAAGCCCCAGCGCGTGAAGGTCATCAGCCCATCGTCGGTGAGGTGCGTCAGGTAATCGTGAAACGCATCGGTGGTATAGAGATTGTTCTCGGTGAGTGCGAATGCGCCCGCGGCAGTGGACGCCCACGTGTCGACCAGCGTCGCCTGCAGGATCTGATACTTCTCGCTGCTGCGCCGGACGAAGCTGCGCCCGTCCTCGACGAAGATCCGAACCTGCGGGCGGAAGTAGATCCGGCGGCTCCAATCGGACCGGTGAGTGGCCGGATCGGTGTCGCGCATCACCGTATCGGCGATGATCTTGTTGATCTCCACTCCGGTGACATCCTTGCTCCCGGAAACTAGCGCGCGCATGACGTCCCAGCCGCCCCCGGGACCGATGATCAGCGTCTTCGAGCCGGGCTTGAGCGAATACGGCAGCCCCGGACCTTCGCGCAATATCCCGCGGCGCTGTTCCTCGCTCAGGTTGTCGATATCCTTGTCGGCGATCCCGGTCGATGCATCGCCATCGATGACGATCATCCGCGTGCCGTTGCCATCGCGCACCACGCCGATCCGCGAGATGCCGTTCCACTTGACGAAATCCTCGTGCCCGACCTTGACACCCTTGGCGTAGCGGACGTCGATCACACGCTGGCGTTGATTGAAAATTACCAGGACCACGAGCGCCAAACCGGCGGCAACGGCAATGATCCGGTTGCGCGCCGACCGGGCGAGAGTGAACCAGATCGATGCCGCCGAGGCGAACAGGACCGCGCCGGCGATCATCGTGTTCGGACCACCGAACGCCTGCAGCAAGGGCACCAGCAGCAGGCATCCGCCGGCCGCGCCCATCAGGTCGAAAAAGTAGACACGATCCACGCGCTCGATGGTCTCCGAAATGGCAAGCGAGACGATCGCCCCTGCCAGCACGAAAGGAGCCGAGGCCGAAAGGTAGACACCCAGGAGTGTCAGCTTGTCGAGTTCACCTTCACGGCTTAGCAGGAACGTCAGTGAGGCGACGACGACGAGCGAATTCAGGATCGAAACGACGCCAAGCGCGTGGAACACGTTTCGTCCACGCGCCGCGAGCACATAAGAGAGGACACCACCCACACCGAGCCCGAACAAGGCGACCGACACCGCCAGGAAGGCGAAGTGGTAGCGGAACACCACCGAAAAGAGCCGCGTGAGGGAAAGCTCGAGCAGCAGGGTGGCAAGAGTGGTCATCGCCACGCCGAGGTAGACGAGCGGCCAGCGGAGCGGGGCGGAAGGGCCGGGTGCCGAGACGCGGGACAATTCACTATGATAAGCCAGCGGGGTTGCCCGCGAACCGTTCCCCATGCGATTTGTCTGGATTCTCCCGCTAGCCGCCGCGGCTCTCGCCCAACCCCGCCCGTTCGAGGCGATCGTGCAAGCCGCCACCGCCGCGACTCCGCGCATCACCGAAGCCGATGTCGAGGTGCTGCGCGACGGAAGCCTGCTGCTTGCCTACACGGAGTTCACCGGTGGCGATGGCAGCGACTGGGGCGCGGCCAGAATCGCGGCCCGCACCAGCCGCGACAACGGCCGGACCTGGAGCGCGCCGCGCACTCTCGTCGCCAACAGCGGAAAGATGAACGTGATGGACGCGAACCTGCTCCGGCTTCAGTCCGGCCGCCTGGCTCTCGCCTACAACCGCAAGAACTCGATGGCCGACTGCCGGGTCGAGTTCCGGACCTCGGCCGACGAAGGCCAAACATGGTCGGATCCGGTGACCATCACGGCTCCGGTCAAGTATTGGGGCACGAACAATGACCGCTTGGTGCAACTGAAATCGGGCCGGCTGCTGATGCCTGTTTTCTTCGTCGACGATTGGGCGAAAAGCCAGCACACCCGGAACGCCGTGTTCTATTCGGACGATCAGGGCAAGAGTTGGCGGCAAAGCTCGGTGGTGGATATTCCGGCGAGCAAGCGGGGCGCCGATGAACCCGGGGTCGTCGAGTTGAAGGACGGGCGCGTGCTTCAGATCGTGCGAAGCGACTTGGGCCAAGTCTACCGCTCGATCTCGCAGGATGGCGGTGCGACTTGGTCCGTGCCGGAGCCGATGCGGCTCACCGCTCCCACCGCGCCCGCCTCGATCGCACGGGTGCCTTCGACTGGCGACTTGATGATCGTGTGGAACAACAACAAGCCGGGAGCAGTCCACACGCAAGACCGCTTTCCGCTGACGGTCGCCATCTCACAAGACGAAGGCCGTTCGTGGAAGCACGTACGCAACCTCGACGAGACGCCGGGATTCACCTTCGCCTACACGAGCATCACCTTCTTGGCGAGCGGAGAAGTGCTGTTCACCTATTACGCCGAGCGAACCAAGATGTACTCATTGAAGCAGCGGATCGTGCCCGTGGCGTGGATGTACGGGCGATAACATGAACACGCTTGTCATCGCGAGGCCGGAATCGTATGATGCAAGCAGAGCATCATGCGAACATTTGCACTGTTCAGCATCTTCCTCCTCGGTCTACTCTCCGCCAAGGCATCGGACAATGGCGAAAACGCGACCTTGCCCGCGCCCATCCACCCGATCGAGCCTCCGCGCCCCGCAAAGGCCTCCTCCAACGCAACCGATTCGATTCAATGGGCGCCGCTCGCACGCCAGGCGTTCTGGTTCATGTCGATCCAACATGGATTCCGCCTAGCCACCGAGCCGGGCACGCGGACAGGCCTGAGAGGCCCGTTCATCAGCGGCTGGACCCACGCGGCAGGCAACCTGCACGGCTGGGCCGATGGTGACCCGTTCTACGTCAACTACGTCGGACATCCGATGCAAGGTGCGGTCGCTTCGCACCTGTTCATCAATAACGATCCCCGCTATCGTGATGCGGAATTCGGCAAGAACGCCCTCTATTGGAAGAGCCGCCTGCGAGCCACCGCGTTTTCCTTCGCCTACAGCACGCAATTCGAGATCGGCCCGTTCAGCGAGGCTTCGATCGGCAAGATCCAGTCGCGATTCCCGCAACACGGCTTCGTCGATCATGTCGTCACCCCGCTCGGCGGGCTCGTCTGGACCATCGCGGAAGATGCCGTCGATCAGTTGGTGATCCGCAAGATCGAGGATCGCGTGGAAAACTCCGCGGTGCGAATCATCCTGCGCGGCGCATTGAATCCGTCGCGATCGTTTGCCAATGTGCTCTCGGGCAAAGTGCCCTGGTATCGCCCCTATCGCGGCGGAATCTGGTCATACGGATTCGTCCCCGAACCTCCCAAGCAGATCGTGGAGGAGACTCCGGAAAGCGAAAAGGTGGAGCGATTCTCGCTCGCCACGCCCATGCACGTTCGGCGGCTCGGCCGCGACACCTGTGTCGGAGCCGGAGCGAACGCCGCGATCCGCCTGACGGAGACGCTCGACTGGGCGATCGACGTCAACGGCTGCAAGATCGTCAATCCGGGCAATTGGCTCTCGGGCGAGGCGCTCGTCTACCAAACCGGTCCGCGATGGCGTCCCGCGTCGTCAGGAAGGTGGAACCCGCACGTCTACATGCTGGCCGGCGGATTGAAGGTCACCAAGAACAGGAACGACGAACGGCCACCGACGCACACATGGGAACGGAACGGATTCGCGCTGTCGATGGGAGGCGGGCTTGACGTGTCGCTCTCCCGCGCGTTCGCCCTTCGACTGGCGAGTCTCGAGTACATGCACGCCTGGATGCCGCCGGTGCGTGGAGTCCCGTTGAATGACGGCTTCCGCGCCAGTGTAGGATTGATGCTGCGCATCGGCACCTGGTAGTTCCTGGGGACGCCGGCTCGAAGGCGGAGCGGCCGGCGTCCGAGTTGCGATGGGCTTCCGCCCCCCGAAGACCGGCGGCTCGTCAGAAGCGGTATTTTAGGCCGAACTGCATTTCGCGATTGTTGACCACGGTGGAGGTGATCTGGCCGAACGTAGCGCTGCCCAGGGTTCGGTCGGGTCCGCTGAACTGGGGAGTGTTGAAGAAATTGAATGACTCCCACCGGAACTGGATCTTGTGTCCTTCCTTGACGCGGAATTCCTTGAACAGGGCGAAGTCCAGTGTCTTGGTGGCGGGTGCCTCCAGGGTCCCGGTGCCGACGTTGCCGTAGCCCAATGTGCCGGGCAGGAACAGGCCTTCTCCCGTGGAGCCTTCGAACTTGGCGCGTACGTACGCGCTGGTGTCGAACCATTTGGTGACGGAGCGCTGCGGCCACACACGCGGCGCCACGGCGCCAGCCACGACATACGGCCGCGGGTTGCTCTGCGCACCGGTGTTTTGCGAGTCGCCGTTTTGATTGACCGTCACCGGCAGGCCCGACTGAAGCACCGCGATGCCGTTCAATGACCAGCCACCCAATACGAAACCCTTTACGCCTTTCGCGTTCCTCATCCAGGGCAGTTCATAAATGCTGCTCCAGACAAATCGCAGACGCTGGTCAATGTTGGACCGTCCATAGTCGGCCAGGCGATTGCGCGGGTTCTGGACCACGTTTTGGCCGAATCCGGCGCCCTCGTTGGCGCCATAGGCGATCGACATCGCCCTCTGGTACGTGAAGGAGCCGTTGAGCGTCACGCCCTGGGAAAAGCGCTTTTCAATGCGGGACTGTAGCGCGTTATAGTTGCTGCTGGCCCAAGTCTCCAGCCGCCGGATGGTGCCGAATGGAAGCAGCGTGTTCGTGTCTCGCGAATCGACATAGAACGGGAAGGGCCGGCGCGCCTGCACGGCACCGGGGCCCGGGTCGGGATTGTTCCAGTTTGGCACCGTATTCTCGAGGTTGGATCCGGCGCTGCCGACGTAGCCGGCTGCCGTCACCCAATCCCTGCCCCAGCTCTTTTCCAACTCCGTCGACCATTGCCAGATGTGGTTGTTCTTGTAGTTGGAGCGTCCGTTCGGCTGCAAGTAGCCGAGCATCACCAGCGCCACTGGGGTTCCGGTCACCGGCGCGCCGGCGAACGGATTCTGAATGGTGGCCGTCGGCCGGGTCCGGTCGTTCTGGAAGACGAACGAGCCCGAGAACGGCGGATTCAAGCTCATGATGCTGAAGTTATTGGTCTGCTGGGCGTTGAAGAAGTTGCCCGAGCCGATCCTGAGAACCGCGGTGTTGCTCAAGCGGTAGGCAATGCCCACGCGGGGCATGAACTGTTTCCAGTTGATGTCATAGAGCTGCTGACTGACACCCGGATTGGGGATCAGCGTCGGGGCGACAACGCCGTTGATCGTCCGGATGTTCTGCGGTTCGAAGGAGACATTGCGGATCCTGCCCTTTGCGTCGGTCACGTGTCCGAACCAGTCCCAGCGGATGCCCAGGTTCAGCGTGAGCCGGCTGGTCACCTTGTAGTCATCCAGGGCGTAGACGCCCACCTTGCTCTGTCGAATGAACGTGGGCGGTGCGCCTTCGGCCGAATTGGCCGTCAAAGGCACTCCGAGCAGGAACGCGGCGAAGGCGTCCGGCACATTGGCGATGTCCCGCGTGAACGAAATCGAGCCGCGAGGGACGTTGCCGCCAGCGCCGTCGGCCATGTTGTAGCGGTACAAACCACCAAACTTCAGATTATGCTTTCCCCGGGTGACGGTCATGTTATCTGACCACTCCCAAACCTGTTTCTTGTTGAACTGGACGTTGCCGGAGTTGGGCCCGACATAGCCGTCGATGCCAACGCTCGGCAGGCCTTCTTCGAAGGGCGTGAGTTGGCGGTTGTTGTCGAGGGCGACACGGAAATCCAGGCCTAGATCGCGTTGCGTGAAGTCGGTGGATGTTTGCAGGCCGCCCTGGAGAACACGCATGCGGTTCAGGCCGAAACGGAATTCATTGAGCCATCGCGGGCTGAGGATCTTGGTGTAGCCGGCGGCGAAGTGCTGGGCGCGATAGCCGGTGGAGGTTTGGGAGGCGCGGGTCACCGGGTCATCGACGAAAGTGGAGTTGACGATGATGTAGTGGGAAAAGATACGGTCGTTGTCACCGAAACGGTGATCGCCCCGGGCCAGGTACTGGTCGCTGTCGAGCACCTGGTTGTTCAGGCCCGTCAGGTTGAGCGTGCTGCGGCGCTGGCGCGCAAGGGCGTCCTGGTTGGCGGCCGGGACGAAGCCGCCGTAGGAAAACGGGCTGCTCTTCTTGTACGTCAGCAAGTTGTTGGAGACGGGATTGATTAGGCTGGCCGGAATCTGGTTATTCGGGAACGGCACCGTGCCTCCCGGGGCGCCAATCAGGCGTGGCGTCGTGTCGGCTGGATACCAGCGGTTGCTCGACAGCAGTTCGGAGAAGTCTCCGCGCCGCATTTCATCGGTCGCCACCGCGGTCGTGCCCGGGGTGCCGCGCCGTTCCCGCCGGCCCTCGTAGTTCACCAGGAAGAAGGTCTTATCCTTGCCTTTGTAGAGTTTCGGAATGTTGACGGGCCCGGAAAACACTCCGCCATAACTGTTGCGGCGGAGCTTGTTCTTCTGCGCGGTTGGCGACAGGAAGAATCCGCGCGCGTCCAGCTTGTCATTGCGCAGAAATTCGAATGCGGTGCCATGAAATTGGTTGGTGCCGGATTTGATGGCGAGGTTCGCCTGAGCGCCTGAGTTCATACCGAACTCGGCGGAGTAAACCGCGCTTTGAATCTTGAACTCCTCGAGCGCTTCGATAGAGGGTGAGAACAACATCGCGCTGTGGTGCGAGTCCACTGCCACCACGCCATCGACCGTGATGTTCTGGTTGGCGTCGCGCTGGCCGTTGGCGGAAATGCCGGCGATCTGGCCCGGCATGGCCAGAACCGAGGCGATGGTGCCCTGCCCGTTGAGCCCCATGCGGCTCGCGCCGAACTGCACGCCAGGCATGAGCGTGGCGAGTTGAGCGAAGTTGCGGCCGTTGAGCGGCAGGTCCAGGATTCGTTTTTCTTCAACTACTGAGCCCAATGTGGCGTCTTCCGTTCGCAGGATGGCTACCCTGCCGGTGACCTCCACCGTCTCCGCCTGTTGCCCCACCTGCATCACGAAGTCCAGGCGCGCCTTCTGCTGGAGTTGCAGTTGGATACCGGATCGGACTTCGGTCTTGAAGCCGGGCGCCGACACGCTCAGTTCATACTCGCCGATATCGAGCAGGGGAAAGATGTAGTTGCCTGTTTCATTGCTGGTGGTGGCGCGCGTGTCGCCCGTGGCCGGGCGTTTGGCTGTGATCGTGGCGCCGGCGATCACGGCACCGGACGAATCCGTCACCAAGCCGAGAATCTGGGTTGACACGGTCTGCGCAGAGAGCGAAAAAGCGCTCAGAGCGAAAATGAGGAATAGAATACGACGTCGCATGGAATCTCCTGAAGCGAACTCACTTGAGGCTACATTCGGAGTATATCCTAAAGAAATCAGCATCCGGCACGCACGGCGGCGCATTCAGCGCGCTCTTGGATTGGGTGAACGTTTCAGCGTATGATCGCTGCCGGTCGGAAGTGTCGAGGATCTGCACGCCTCGATGCCGCCGCTGCGCGGAGTTCCACTGAACGGCGGCTTCCACTCCAGTTTGGGCAGGGTGTCGTGCCTCGGCGCGTTCAGGGCCGCGCGGGCGATATAAAATCGATACCAGATGCGTATCCTCGCCCTTGTGGCGTCACTGCCGCTTTTCGCCGCCGTCGAATTCAATCGTGACGTGCGGCCGATCCTCTCCGACAAGTGCCTTTCCTGTCACGGCACCGACGCGGCGAACAAGAACATCCGCCTGCGCCTCGATTCGGAAGCCGCCGCGAAAGCCGACCTCGGCGGTGGGCGCAAGGCCGTGCGCGAAGGAAGTCCGGAAGAGAGCGAACTGATCCGCCGTATCACCGCGCCGAATCGCGCGATGCGTATGCCGCCCGCGCACACCGGACACACGCTCTCGGAGAAAGAGGTCGCAACCTTGCGGCAGTGGGTCGCCGAAGGAGCGAAGTGGGAAAAGCACTGGGCCTTTCTCAAACCGAAACGCCCCGAACTTCCCGC
>CADECY010000013.1:46590-62266 GCA_902825945.1 uncultured Acidobacteriota bacterium | reverse complement strand
GACACCAACGGCTATCAGTTCGACGGCGAACGCGTCATGTGGCGCTGGCGCGACTGGGTGATCGAATCGTTCAACGCGAATCAGCCGTTCGACAAATTCGTGGTCGATCAGATCGCCGGAGATCTGCTGCCGAACGCGACGCTCGATCAGAAGATCGCCACCGGTTTCAATCGCAACCATCGCGCCAACACCGAAGACGGCATCATTCCGGAAGAGTACGCGGTCGAGTACGTGGTGGATCGCGTGGAGACGGCGTCAACGGTGATGCTCGGGCTGACGATGGGTTGCGCACGCTGCCACAACCACAAGTACGATCCGGTCACGCAGAAAGAGTTTTACCGATTCTTCGCCTTCTTCAACAACGTTCCCGAACTCGGGCGTGCGATGAAGTACGGCAATTCGCCGCCGGTGGTCCCCGCGCCGACGCGAGAACAGCAGGCGCAGTTGGCGAAGATCGACCGCAAGGTGGCCGATGCCGAAGCCGCGATCTCGCGTCAGTCCGCCGCCATCGGCCGCGCGCAGTCCGAATGGCAGCGGAACCCTGGCCCGGTTCGCTGGGCTCCGGTCACGGGACTGCACAAGGCGTTCGCGGCGGAAGAGACCGAAGCTCCGGGCCGATTCGATAACGATGACCGGTTCTCGTTTGCGATGCGCGTTCATTCGGAGGCAGTGCCCGATGGTCCGGTATTCAGCCGCATGGGAAACACGGCGACGGGCAAAGGCTATGGCGTCTACTTCCGAAAAGGCAAGATCCACGCGCATGTGACCAACAGCTTCGCCGATGACGCCATCCGGCTCGACAGCGAAGAGACGTTCGCGCCGGGCTGGCACCACGTCACCTTCACCTACAACGGAATGCGCATGGCCGCCGGACTCGAAGTCTACGTCGACGGCAAGCCGATCACGAAGAAGGTGACGCAGGATACACTCTACCGCCCCTTCCGCAACGCGGGCGCGGTCTTCAAAGAGCCGTTCCGGGTGGCGCTGGGTGGTGGCAAGGAACTGAAGTTCAACGGCAAGGTGGAGGACACTCGCGTCTACGCGCGCGTGCTCGCGCCGGCCGAAGTGGCGGCGATGTCGCTGCCCGAAACGCTCGACATCGCGGCCCTCAACGCGTTTCAACCGCCGGCGAGGGCGAACGCGCAACTCTGGTACTTCCTCGATTACGCCGCCGCCCCGTCGATCCGAGAGGACTGGAAGCGCCTCGCCGCCGCCCGCGAGGAGCGCGAACAACTCGAGCGGACCTTCCCCACCGTCATGGTCATGGCCGAAAGCCCGGTGCCCAAGGAGACGCACATGCTGATCCGTGGCGCCTATGACAAGAAGGGCGAAAAGGTGGAGCCGGGCCTTCCCGCGATCCTGCCGCCGATGCCCGATGGCGCGCCGGCCAATCGCCTCGGCCTCGCGCGGTGGATGGTTGCGCCGGAGAATCCGCTGCTGGCGCGCGTCACGATGAATCGCGTTTGGCAGATGTACTTCGGCACGGGCATCGTCAAGACCGTGGAAGATTTCGGACTGCAGGGCGAATCGCCATCGCATCCGGAACTGCTCGACTGGCTCGCGACCGAATTCATCCAGTCCGGCTGGAACCTGAAAAAGATGCACGAGTTGATCGTGACGAGCGCCGCCTACCGGCAAAGCTCGCACGCACCGAAAGAGGTGCTTCAGCGGGATCCGGAGAATCGCTTGCTCGCGCGCGGTCCGCGGGTCCGGCTGCCCGCGGAGATGATCCGCGATCAGGCGCTGGCCGCGTCAGGACTATTGCACGAAAAGACCGGCGGACCGAGTGTCAAACCCTATCAGCCCGACGGACTCTGGGGCGAACTCATCATGCAGGACATGGAGTACGTGCAGAGCAAAGGCGCCGACCTCTATCGCCGCAGCCTCTACACGTTCTGGAAGCGCACCGTCGCGCCGCCGATGATGGTGAACTTCGACGCGGCGAATCGCGAGGCCTGCGTGGTGCGCGAGAATCGCACCAACACGCCGCTCCAGGCGCTGAACCTGATGAACGACGTGACGTTCGTCGAAGCAGCGCGATTCACCGCCCAGCGGATGATGAAGGAAGCGGGCCCGTCGAGCGCCGACCGCCTGCGGCATGGATTCCGCCTGATCACCGGACGCGCGCCGAGCAAGCCCGAGCAGGACGTGCTCGCGGCAAGTCTCGCCTATCATCTCGACTACTTCGCGGATTCGGCGAAAGCCGAAGCGCTGTTGAAGATGGGCGACACCAGGCCCGATCCAGCGCTTGCGCCGCGAGACTTGGCCGCGTATGCATCGGTGGCAAACCTGATCATGAATCTCGACGAAGCGGTGACGAAGGAATGAGCCCGATGGACATGACCCGCAGAAACCTCTTTCGCGTCTCGACCGGTGGTATCGGCTTCACCGCGCTCTCGCAACTGTTCGCCGCCGAATCGGCCCCCGCACACCAGCCGCTCCCCGGACTGCCGCACTTCGCTCCCAAGGCCAAGCGCGTCATCTACCTCTTCCAACACGGAGCCCCGTCGCAACTCGACCTTTTCGATCACAAGCCCGGACTCGGCAAACTCCGCGGCACGGACCTGCCGGCCAGCATCCGCATGGGCCAGCGCCTCACCGGCATGACCGCCTATCAGGCGACCTTCCCCACCGCGCCGTCGATGTTCCAGTTCGCCCGTCATGGCCAGAGCGGCATGATGCTCAGCGAACTGCTCCCGCACACCGCGAAAGTAGCCGACAAGCTCTGCCTGATCCGCTCGATGCACACCGAGGCGATCAATCACGATCCGGCGGTGACGTTCTTCCAGACCGGCTTCCAACTCGCCGGCCGCCCTTCGATCGGATCGTGGGCCGCCTATGGACTCGGCAGCGAGTGTCAGGATCTGCCCGCGTTCGTCGTGCTCATCTCCCAAGGCAAAGGCAACTCCCAGGCGCTCGCCGACCGGCAATGGGGCAGCGGATTCCTGCCGAGCAAATATCAGGGCGTCAAGTTCCGCGCCGCCGCCGATCCTGTGCTCTATCTGTCGAACCCGGAAGGCTATTCGAATGCGGCCCGCCGCCGCTACCTCGATGATCTGGCCAAACTCAACGAGATCAAACTCGCCGAATCGCAGGATCCGGAAGTGGCCGCGCGCATCGCGCAATATGAGATGGCGTTCAAGATGCAGGCGTCGGTTCCCGAGTTGACCGACTTGTCGAAGGAGCCCGAGTCGACGTTCGACGCCTATGGTCCGGACGCGCGCACACCCGGCACCTACGCCGCCAACTGCATCCTCGCGCGGCGGCTGGCCGAACGCGGTGTCCGCTTCATCCAACTCTTCCACCGCGGTTGGGATCAGCACAGTGCCCTGCCCCGAGGAATCAAGCTGCAATGCGAACAGACCGATCAGCCCTCCGCCGCGCTGATCGCCGACCTCGACAAGCGCGGACTCCTGAAGGACACTCTCGTCGTCTGGGGCGGCGAATTCGGGCGCACCGTCTATTCGCAAGGCACACTCACCGAAACCGACTATGGCCGCGATCACCACCCGCGCTGCTTCTCCATGTGGCTCGCGGGCGGAGGCATCCAAGGCGGCCTCACCTACGGCTCCACCGACGACTTCAGCTACAACATAGCGGAGAATCCGGTGGACGTGCATGACCTGCACGCGACCATCCTGCATTGTTTGGGTGTCGACCACCTGCGGCTGACGTTCAAGTTCCAGGGGCGGCACTACCGGTTGACGGATGTGAAGGGGAATGTGGTGAAGGGGCTTTTGTCGTAGCCGCGGCAATCCGCGGGTGAGATCTTGCGATCCAGCGGCGTGGCGCTCCCCGCCACTTGCAATCGATGCGCCTCGGCAACTACTGGATGCGCCTCCACAAGAAACTGAAAGAGCTCCAGGCCGACCGGAAAGCCTCGGAACCCGACGCGCAAACGCCTCCCCCGGAACCCGCGAAATCGAAATCGAAAAACGAACCCGGCGTCGTCGAAATCAATTCGTTTCAACGAAATCAAGCCGGACCGGCACCCGCCGCTCCTCAACCATGTACTGGCAAGTAGACCTCCCAACGGAGCTTCAAAGCTCCCCAGTGGCCCAGTGGCTACCCGGCAAATGGACTCCGGCGCCGAGACAACAGCGGGCGCCTCCGGACGCGAGCACGGCGGACACCGGAACTGCATCCGAAGACGCCGAGGCCACCGCCCTCGCCATCTCCATGATCGAAGCGATGCTGCGTCTCATAGCACGCTATCCGGGCTTGGTCGAGAAGGTCGCACACGCCATCCCGCTCCGGCCCGGCCAGTCGTACCTCGACAACTTCAACACACTCATGGGCGCGATCTCCGATCAGGCGCGCTACCACTCCGGCTTAGGAGTTGCCATCTCCGAAACTCTGAAACCGTTCCGGGAGCTCGAGCGATGAACCGGCAAACCTCCGAAGCAAATCACGCGCATTCACGTGCATTAACGGCTATTGCCGGTTCCTCGAAGCAGTGGACTCACCGCAACAATCCAGTGGACTTCGCCCGGCGTGCAACCGATCGCGCCAATCAAGAGCGAGGGAGCCCTCCTTCGAAACGCGGCACCCTCGATGCCAAGCCTCGATTCGATGGCGAGGCCGATGACGAAGCCTCTTCGTGACTCCTCTACGACACGCTCATCGTCGGGGCAACGAAAAGTTGCTGTCATGAGCGCGGTAACCCGAGTCTGTCACGAGCCGGCTTGCGCCAGCTTGGCCATGTAGTGCGCTCGGGCCTGTTCGAACATCGCACGCGCCCGCGAGCGGTTATCACCGGGCCCGAAGTTGTCGCGCTCCAATAGGTAGCTCCACAGCCGGTCCATCCAGCGCAGCATCAACTCGATGTCTTCGCGGACCAGCGCCGGTGCGCTGCCCGCACGCACGTACACAGGCCCGGAGTGAGCGCGGGGCTCGCGGGCTCCCGCCGCTCGCGCAGAGCCGGTCACGCGAACCGAGAACCAGCAACTTCGATTCACGACAACCTCATGCTCGAAGCGAACCGTGCTGGCTGGTGGATCGGCCAACCGCTTCTCGATCACGTTCCCGTTCTGAATGAACTCCACGGCCCGGAGCGGATCACGGGACTGCACGTCCACGGTCAACTTCGCCCGATAGTTTGTCCCCGCCGGGACGCTGATCTCGGTGCCCATCGGCAGCCCGTTGACCTCGAAGGTCAGCAAGGGTCCATCGGTAACGAAGACGCGGCCTTCGCGATAGCGGCGAAGCCAGCGGTCCCAACTCATCGGGGACCCGGTCTCCACGTACTCGCGCGCGGCGCCGGGGATCGAGTTGATACCGCGCCAATTCGTGAACACATCCGTGCCCGCGCCCGGTGCGATCCGAAAACCGCAGTTCAGCAGCCTGTACCAGAGATCGATGGTGTGATCGGCGCTGGGCATGATGTCGAGCGCATCGAGGCCACCGAGAGCAGCGACGACGGGAATTTCCTTGGCTCCGAGCCATGTATCGAACGGATCCGCCGTTCGGCCCACCATCGGATGCGTGTAGCTGACGAACCCTCCTTGCCTTTTCGCGCGGCGAGCCGCGTCCGTGTTCAGCGGGTAGTCGTAGGGGGAAGTACTGCCGGCAACGCTCGTGAAATAGGGCGCAACCAGGCTCCGGAGATTCAAGAAGACCATATGGCCGAGAGGGTCGCTATTGCGGTACTCCTGGCCCCAGTACAGAACGTACCGGTTGTTCGACAGCGGATCCACCGCGCCCCGGAAGAACTCGCGATCGTGGAGGAAGGCGCCGTCCTTGTTGGCGACGATCATGTTGGCCACGTTCAAGTCCTCGGCTTCCAGCCACTGCTGGGAATCTTTCGGACGCTGGTAGTAACTTCCGTTATAGTTGGCGTGGAAGTGGTTCTCCCCGGAGTACCAGCCGCGTTGATTCCAGTTGGTCCAGCGCCGCATGGTGATGGTTGCGCCGATGGTCTCGCCCGGTGGGACCTCGAGGGTCTCCCCGGAATGGCGGTACTCGATTCCCTTGAGCGCCCGCAATCGAAGCGCTCCCGCGGGCACTGGAATCGTGACATCCCCGCTGGCGACGAAGAAACCCTCTCGTGGTCCGCCGCGGGAAGGAGAGTGAAAGAAGAGCGGCGCTCCCGAAGGCGCATAGGCTTTGCCGTCCGCTCCCTGTACGTAGAGCCTCACCGGCGTTGGCTCGTCTCTTTCGTCGCGCAGCCGGAGCCGCACATGGCCGGACTGCGCCCGGAACTTCAGGCCGGTGATCCGCACGTGCTCCTTTTCCCCACCTTCGACCGGCATGAGAAAGAGGTCGATATTGCCGAGGTGATTCGACACGTGAGCGATCCGCCGCCCGTCCGGCGAAACCGCTGGAGAGAACTCGTCGCGGTGCGTGCTGGTAAGCGAAACCGGCGTTCCACCCGCGCGCGGAACCCGGTAGAGTTCGTAGTTGCCCCGGCCGTTCTGA
This sequence comes from uncultured Acidobacteriota bacterium, assembly GCA_902825945.1. Classification (GTDB taxonomy): domain Bacteria; phylum Acidobacteriota; class Terriglobia; order Bryobacterales; family Bryobacteraceae; genus SYLY01. The sequence continues at coordinate 55,849 of CADECY010000013.1, read as the reverse complement.
AGATCGGCCGAGTAGACCACGCCGGATCCGCCCGGCAGCGCGGAAACTCCGTTCAACCACACCACGTCCTTCTGGCGGTAGGCAGTCAGGGGCAGCGCGATCAGGATCGGTGGCTTGGTCGAGGGCATCGACCAGATCTGCGGTGCGCCGATATGTTCGGCGGCGAGAAATATCTCGTTGTGGGCCGGGCTCCACGCCGCCGAAACCCAGGTCCCGATGTCGAGCTTCAGCCGCTCCCATTCTCCGCCACGCGGGTTCTGGGGCGGGAATTGCAGTTGGGTGGCCGCGCCCGACGCCACATCGATCTCGTGGAGGAGGGAACCGGCGTTCGGGACGGCGAGTCCAGTGGCGATCCTGGTGCCGTCCGGCGACCACGCGAGCGTCCCGGCGACGGGGTACGGAGTCCGCACTTCGTGCTCACGCCCGGTCGTGGGATCCACCAGCATCAGCCTGCCGGAAACCTGCGTTCTTGCGCCTGCAGACGCAACCCCGCTGACGAACGCGATCCGGTCGCCCTTGGGCGACCACGCGGGGTGCGCATGATAGCCCGGGCCGCTCGAGACCTGCACCGCCTGACCTCCTTGCGGCGAGACCTGCCAGATACTGCCGAACAGGCTGAATGCCAGCATTCGGCCGTCGGGAGACCACGCTGGATCGCTGGCTCCCCATGCGCTTTCTTCAGGTCCCGCGGCGCTCAGCGGGCGGTCCGCGCTCGCCCGGATGAACAGCAAGAGTGCCGCACTGCCCACCAGCACCACGGCGTGCACCAGTATCCGCACACAGGTAGTGTATCGGATCGAACCGGGCGGTCGCGTCACCATCGGACCATGGCTACCGAAGCACCGGCAACAGGGTCCGCCGGCCGCTGGACCGCATGCTACGCTCGAAGGAAGTGACGCAGCGCATACCGGAACTGGAAGCGATCACCGAAAAGGTGATCCAATTGGCCTTGCGAGCCGGCGCGACGGACGCCGAAGCCACGCTCGCCGAATCGGATGAATTCGGCGTCGATGTCCGCATGGGCGAAGTCGAAAAGGTGCAGGAATCGGGCTCGAAGGGAGTCGGAGTACGGGTCCTCCGGGGCCAGCATACCGGCTCGAGTTACACCTCGGATCTGACCGATACGGGCCTGGATGCGATGGTCCGCCAGGCGATGGAACTCGCCTCGATCACCACACCAGATCCCTTCGCGGGCCTGCCGGAAAAGGACGCTCTCGGACGGCTCGACCGCGATCTCGACCTCTATCACGAAGACGTCGCGCAACTCGAGGCAGCCGAAAAGATCGCGCGTGCCAAGCGCGCCGAAAAGGCCGCGTTCGATTTCGATCCGCGCATCACCAACTCCGACGGCGCGTCGTTTTCCACACGCCTCGGACGCACCGCTTTTTCGAATTCCCGCGGATTCTCGGGCTCCTATCGCACCAGCAGTTGCTCGTTCCACGTCGTGCCCGTGGCGAAATCCGGGGAACGCATGGAGCGTGACTATTGGTACTCGGTCGCCCGTTCGATCGCCAAGCTGGATGACCCGGAAGCCACCGGACGCAAGGCCGCCGAGCGCGTTCTGCGCCGGCTGAACCCGCGCAAGGTGCCGACACAAAAAGTTCCTGTCGTCTTCGAGGCGCGCGTGGCGCGTTCGATCATCGGTCACATCTTCGAACTCGTCAACGGCGATTCGGTCTATCGCAAGACCTCCTACCTCGCGGGCAAACTCGGCGAGCGGATCGCGTCCCCGGACGTCACCGTCGTCGATGATGCGACCATTCCCGGCCTGTTCGGATCAGCGCCGTTCGACGACGAGGGCTGTCCTTCACGCCGCACCGTGATTGTCGACAAGGGTGTGCTGCGAAACTTTCTGCTCAACACCTACACCGCGCGCAAGCTCGGCCTTGCGACAACGGGAAGCGCGAGCCGCGGTATCACCGGCAACGCCTCGGTCGGACACGGGAACTTGTACCTCGAGGCCGGTGTCTCAACACCAGAGGATCTGCTGCGCCGCGCGGGCACCGGCTTCTACGTGACCGAACTCATGGGCTTCGGCTTCAACGCGGTGACCGGCGATTATTCGCGCGGCGCCAGCGGCCTCTGGATCGAGGACGGCCGGTTGGCGTATCCTGTTTCCGAGGTCACCATCGCGAGCAACTTCGCGAACATGCTCGAGGGCCTCGAAATGGCCGCGAACGATCTCGACTTCCAGGGCTCGGTCGCCGCGCCTACCCTGCTCATCCGGGAGATGACCGTCAGTGGCACCTAGCAAACAGGACGCGAAGAACGAACTCCCCATCCCAGTGCTGATCGTCGCCGCACTCGTTGGGCTCGGAGTGATCGGTGTGTTCGCGTGGCAGAAATTCGGACCAAGGCCTGAAGCGGCCAGCTTGATCACGCCCGAGGCGAAGGCCTACACGCGAAACCTCAAACTCGCCGATGTCGACATCAAGGCCACGGCCAGCTATGTCGGCGGCGAGCTCATCGAGATGACGGGCAAGATCACCAACGCGGGTGACCGGCCCGTCCGGCAAGTGGACCTGAATTGCGTCTTCTACAGCGTGCAGGGTCTGGTGATCCTGCGTGAGCGGATCTCGATCGTCCGCCCGAAGGACGGTCCGCTCGAACCCGGGGCGACTCGCTCGTTCCGCATGCCGTTCGATTCGATTCCGGCCAACTGGAGCCGGACGCCTCCGCAACTCGTCATCGCCGGGATCGTATTCTGACATGAAACGAGTTCTCGTCGTCGATGACGACACCGATCAGCTAGAGCTCCGTTCGGCCATCCTCGAAACCGCCGGACTCGAAGTGTTCACCGCGTCCGCCGCACCGCAGGCGCTCTCGATGCTCGAACAGCTCCGGCCCCAGTCCGTCGTGCTCGATCTCTGCCTTCCATCGGAGTCCGATGGCGTGGACTTGCTCAAGCGCCTTCGCGAATCCGCCGGACGAGACCCGCTCGAAATCCTGGTGGTCTCCGGCTGGACTGCCAACTTCCAGGTCAGTCCCGAGGCCGCGCTCGCCGATCACATCCTGCAGAAGCCCGTCCGCTCGAAGGACCTGTTGAAGCTCATCAATGGAGATTGACGTCAAGGTCATTCCGCGCGCCTCGCGCAGCGAGGTCGTTGGCAGCATGGGGGATGGCGCGCTGAAGGTCAGGGTCGCCGCGGTTCCCGAAAAGGGAAAGGCGAACGAAGAGCTGCGCCAGTTGCTCGCCCGTCACTTCGGCATCCCGGTCCGCGACGTCGAGGTAGTCGCGGGAGCAACGTCAACGAGGAAGCGCGTCCGCATCGGCCGCGCCGTTTGATCCGATCGGGCCGCGTGGCTACCTACCGCCCGAAGTTGAAGCGATGCACCGGGAGCGGCATCTCGGATTTCGCGCCCTTGACGCTCTTCCAGATAATCTCGTTCAACGCGAACATGTCGGTGCGATCGACGTCGGAGAAGTCCATCTCGAGCGACTTCTTGGCGCCCCAGGCTCGGAGGGTGTTCATCTCGTTGACATCCCATTCTGGCTTGCGGTGCGTGAAAGACGCGAGGTCCTGCTCCGTACCGAGCGCCTTGTACATCGGGTTGGCCGCGGCATCATACTGCGACATCGGCGGAAGGCCGAGCAGCAGTTCGATGGTGCGAAGCATGGAACTGGTGGTATAGAGCGTCGAGTCGAGCGACTTGCGGCGGGTGTAGGGGCTGACGACGAATCCGATGGTGCGGCGCGCGTCCACGTGATCGGACCCATCCTGCGCGTCGTCCTCGATCACGAAGATCGCGGTCTCGGGCCAATACTTGGAGTGCGTGACGCGCTCGACGAGCAGACCGAGGGCGTAGTCTCCGTTGGCCACCATCGCGCGTGGAGTGGGGCGGCCGGGAGTGGTGCCCGCGGTGTGATTCTCGGGCATGCTCATCACGATCAGGTTCGGCAGACGCTTGTTCGGATCGGCGTTGTCGAAGTTGCGTTCATACTCGTCGAACTCCTTGATGAACTCGCGGGCGTTGTCGGTGTCGCGCATTCCCGGCATCTTGTATTTCGGGGCGACGTGTCCGTAGAGGTTGCCCACGCCGGGAGAGGCTTCCATGGTGGTGCCGTCGCTCGAGCGCGTGGCGTACTCGCCGTAGCTGCGATAGGTGAGGCCTTTCTTCTTGGCGAGGTCCCAGAGGTGGCCGCCTGCCGGCACGTAGGCGTTCGATGGCGCGGCCTTGCTATGACCGCCGTAGGTGACCGGCCAGAGCTTTTCGTTGAAGTCGGTGGCGTAGGCGGAGGTCGACCAGGAGTGGCCGTCAACGCTTACTTCGCCATCGCAGAAGAGATTGTCGAGCAGCACGAACTCCTCGGCGAGCGCGTGCTGGTTCGGGGTGATCTTGCGGCCAAAGATGGTGATGCGCGAGTCGCCGTTACCCCTCAGGAGATCTCCGAGAACCTGATCGTAGGTGCGATTCTCCTTGATGATGTAGATGACATGCTTGATCGGCGAGCCGGCGCCCACGTCCCGCGGGATGATCGTGGGAACCTCCGACTCGCGGGCTTGCGCGAGAAGCTTGTCCGCGTAGGGGCAGTTGTCATAGACCTGCTTGGTCCACTTCGGAAGCTGCGTTTCGAGATCGGCGATGTCGATCGAACTGACCGTGCCCTTCTGCAACGACTTCACCGAGCCCGCGCCTTCGCCATCCGGAGGCAGCGGACTGTGTGGTCCGCGGGGATTCGCGTATCCTCCACCGCCCTTGCTGTTTCCCACGAGCAGGCGCTTTCCGCCGTCGATCAGCGCGAGCGAGGAAGGATACCATCCCGTTGGCAGGAATCCGATCACTTCGCCGCGTCCGGCGTCCTTGATCCGGACGACGGCGACATTGTTGTTGTCGGCGTTCGCCACGAAGAGCAGATTCCTAGCCGCGTCGATCGCGAGGGCGTTGGGCGTTGAGCCTTCCGGCGCCCGCGGGAACATCGCCGTATTGATCGTTTCGACCGCGCGGCGAGCCTTGGTGTCGATGACGGTCACGCTGTTGTCCTGCGAGGAGGAGACGAACAGGCGCCCGTCCGGGTGAAGCTCGAGATCGTTCGGATTATCACCGACGGCGATGGTCGCGATGACCTTCCGCGACGCGGTGTCGATCACGCTCACCGAGTCGCTACCCCAGTTGGAGGTGTAGAGTGTGGAGCCGTCGGGCGTGAGCACGACGTCATAGGGATTGACTTCGACCTGGATGCGCGTGATCAGCTTCTTCGATTCGGTGTCGAACAGCACGATGTGGCCGGGTTGGGGTCCAGTGCCGCGATTGGCGGCGAATAGAATCGGCTTTGTCGGGTGATGCGCGAGACCGGACCAGTAGACCTTGCCGAGGTCGATCGATTCGTCGAGGGTGGCCGACGGTTGCGGCGAGAGCCTGGCTCCGTCGAAGTCGAACACGTTCACCGGTGCCCGAGAAGCATTGCGGCGGCTCTCGGCGTTACCGCCCGAGACATAGAGCTTGCGCCCGTCCGGACTCCAGGCCATCCCGAGCCACGCGGACTTGAGCGGAATGCGCTGCACGGCTTCGTGCGTTTTGTTGTCGATGACGACGAGCCCGTGCGGATTGAATCCGGCATGAAGCGCGACCGACGACTTGCCACCCGGCGCAGGGCTGATGTTGAGAACCATGTCCTCGGTGGGCACGTGGGTTCCGAGCGGCGTCAGGCGCCAACCATTTGGCAGATCGTAGCCGCCGGGAACGGCCTTGGTGGTGGCGGCCGGTTTCGACTGTGAAAACAGGAGCGCGGCGCCGAGGAGGGCGCCGGCAAAGACGGTTGGGCGCGGCAAGCGGAGGATTCCCATGAATCGAGCTTACCGCGCTCGGGTGTCAGCGTGGTTACACTATTTGCTGAATCGCATGATTTCCGAGGCGATCACGGCGAAGGCCTGCGAGAGATCGGCCGCGGTGGGAGCGTAGACGTACTTGCCTTCGGGCGACGAGGAATCGTAGATGGAGCTCAGCTTGTCGTTGGCCACTCGGCGAAGCAGTTCGTGCTGGAGAGCGCCGACATCACCCAAGCCGATCGAGTAGATGACGACGTCGACGTTCGGATCCTTGACCCGGGCGCGGATGCGCTGGGCGGCGTTATCGAGGGCGTTGATCGCGGCATTCTCGCCCGCGGTCCAATCCCCGACGATGGCCTTTCCGGCATACGGATGGCCACCCGGGTAGACGTCGACATTCTGCCATCCGAAGATGGAGTTTCCGTAGGCGTCCTGATCGGGCATATAGGCGAAATCGCGCCAGCCGTTCCACGGGCCTTCCCGGAAGAAGCAGTCCTCGGCGGCGGTCACCGGTGGTGGACCGCTGTGGCCGTTCGGAACTTCCACCCAATAATCGCCCTCGTTGGTGAACGGGATGGGACCGGCAATCGGTGCGAACGGACCACTCGTGGCGGCGGCGGCCCAGCCGAGGTACAGTTGACTCGCCGGATTCCAACCGGCCTCGCCGAACCTCTTTCCGTTGGTCCAGTCATAGCAACGGCTGAACTCGCCGGTGCTTTGGGTCTTGACCGGCCAGTTCATGGTGAGAGAGTTCGGCCGGCCGTCGGTGAAGAAGACGATCACGTTCAAGGCACCGGGTTCGGCAACCTTGGCGAGTTCGTCGTAGCCGGCCCATATCCCCTGCGCCGACCCGGTCCAGCCGGCGCACCCGCCCGGGTAGAGTTTCTCGATCTCCGCGACGAGCGCCGGCGCATCCTTGAAAGACTTGGTGGACGAGTAGTCGAGACGGTGCGAGCCGCCGAATGTCACGAGCGACAGACGGTCTCGATTGTTGGCGAACAGGTTCACGAACGAGATGGACGCCGCTTCCACATCGTCGCAGGATCCTGCGCTTTCGAGCGATCCGGAACGGTCGAGCACGAGAGAAATGTTGACGTCGCGGCGCGATGTCTCGCCAACCACGTTCACGCGGACGCCGTCGGAGCTGCCAAAGCCAAGATATTTCATGAAGTAGACCGGAGCCTCAACTTCAATCGCGACGTTCACGGTGCGGACGTGGAGATTGGACTCGCTCACGGCGACATCGATCTTCTTGATTTCGACATCGCCAGTGCCGTCGGGAAAATTGGCCTTGAAATACTCCTTGGCGCGATTCTTGCAGGTGGTCTCCTGTTCGCTGAGGGAGAGGCCCACCGCGAGGCTGCGCGCCGCCGCCATGGACGCCGCGTCGGCGGCCGACTGAATCTTGGCGCGGGTGGAATAGAGTGTTCCGGCGTCAATCGCCAATCCGACCAGCGGAACGGCGATCGTGAGCATCATCGCGGTAATGATCAGCGTGACTCCCTTTTCGTAGCGGGAATGGCGACGCGCGCTGCCAAGGAGTTGGATTGGGTTTATCATGATTCGCCTCTAGAAAATGCTCCGCGAATAGACGCCTTTGCGGGTGTAGCTTTGGTTGAGAAACCACTCGGGGAACTCGAAGTAGGCTTCAGTCAGGAACGCGACTTCGCCGTCGATCATATCCTTCAGCGCACCCGGGGAGAAATTGACAGTAACCGCCGTCGGATCCACCAGGTAGTCGGTCGGCTGGAGATTGCCTTGCGCGTTGACTAGGGCCGGATTCGGCGTTCCGAACTCGCTCGGCTTCAGCGCGGAGTCTCCAATGACGATCCGGTTGAGGAACACCGCTTGCCCCTTGTTGGGGCAAGCGCCCGCCAGCCCGGCCGCCGCGCACTGCGCGTCTCCAATGAACTGGATCATCGATAGGATGACGACCCCCTTGCCTCCCGTTTCCTGGAGCCCGAGATTCTGGCCGAGGCGGACCAGGAGTTTCCGGTTTCCGGGGCGGCTGAAGTCGACTTGGCGGACGTACATGTGTCCGGCATCGCGGGCCAACTGCTGCACCTGTACCGATCGGCCGAGATTGAGACCGATGTTGGTGGTGCCCAGGAACAAGGGAACGAGCACCATTCCCACCAGGGCGAATTCGATCAGGCTGTTGCCTCTTCTGTCACGGTTGCTTCGCATGTTCAGCCTCCTCAGCGGCACGGTGGACTGGTGCCCGCCGCCAACCCTTCCAGACGGTCCGCCGAACGGACCTGAATCTTCAACGGATCCTTGCCCCAATAAAGCGGCACCATCCAGTTATGCAGGTAGTTCTCGACCGAAACCTCGACGATGTTTCCGGGACTGTTCCCTCCCGAGGTGATTTCAGCGAACTCTCCAGTGACCAAGTCGGCCTCCGGGTTGTAGAACCGGACCTTGATCTTGGCGGCATTGGCTCCGGATAGCAGTCCGAGCGATGCTCCGGACACGACCTGTTTGATGGAGGCCTCCTGGCACAGGCCGGCCTTAACGTTCCAGGTGACGGCGTACCGGGCGCCCTCGCGGACCGCGTGCTCCATGGTGGAACGTACGAATACCGCGAAAGCGAAGTCGATGATACCGAACAGCAGGCCGAACAGGGGCACCAGCATCAGGCTCATTTCCATGATCTGGTTGCCCCGGCGGCCGCGCCGGCGAAGTATTGATTGCATCAGACCTCCTCGGGCTCGAAATAACCCCGGGCCAGTTCCGGACTCAAGGCAAGCGCGCGCTTCCAACATTCGGTTGCTTCGACGTGTTTTCCCTGCCGGTTCAGCAGGTGTCCCAGATTGAGAAGCGCTTCCGGAAAACGCGGGTTCTCACGGAGGGCCTCGCAGTACAGCCGGATCGCGTCATCGATCCGGTCCTGCTCCTCGCTGACCACGGCGAGGTTGTAGGTGAGTTCCGGGCAGGCGCACCGGAGTTCGAGGAGACGTTTGCGCACCGCCAAGCCCAGTTCCCAGTCGCCGGTCTCGACGCAGGTGGCCGCGATCGTGTTCAACGCATCGATCGAGTCAGGACGGCGGTCGAGCATGTCGCTGAGAATCGAGCGAGCCTCTTCCACCTGCCCGGTCTTCATTGAACAGATGGCGGCGTTCACCATCGCTGCTTCGAGATCGGGAGCCAACTGGAGAGCATGGAGGAACGCGTCGAGGGCACCTCTGTAGTCTTCTCTCGCCAAGAGGGCTTCGCCGTGGCGGAACCACGCCTCCGGCATGTCAGCCTTCACCTGCACGAAGCGAGCCACCAGTCCGGAGGCTTCTTCGGGTTCGTTCTGCGAATCGAGGATCAGCGCGAGGTTCCAGAGAGCCTGCGGCAACCCGGAATCGAGGGCGAGTGCTCCGCGATAGGCATCCTTGGCGCCCTCGAGGTCATCGACATTGTGACGGGCGATGGCGAGGTTGACGAACGGGCGCGGATCGTGGGGCACCAGCCGGGCCGCCTGATGATGGGCGAAAATGGCTTCC
>CADECY010000013.1:0-46580 GCA_902825945.1 uncultured Acidobacteriota bacterium | reverse complement strand
CCGGGCCATTCCCAGATTGAACCAGGCCTCGAAATGCGTCGGGCAGATCTGGACCAGTTGCGAGCAGTGGCGAGCCACCGCGCGGTAGTCTTCCATCGCCAGGGCAGCGGCGGCCAGGCCCTCCTCGAGGAATATGGCCGGGTCCATCCTCGGAGCGGTTGGTCCGGCATCCGGACCGGAAGAAACGTCGTCTGGAGAGACCACGTGCAGCGCCTTCTGGCTGAGGTCATCCACCTTCAACTGGCGAACCAGTTTCCGGAAACCACTTCCGGGAAAGGTTTCAGCGAGAGCCATATGGATCACCTCCGAACGCACAGGTCAACGGTTCGAACCACGGGGCTGGCTTCGGGGGCTCCAGGCGAACCTCCATTCTGATTCTGCGCCGCATCGAGGGGACTGAAGCCCTCATCGAGGTCAAGCGCGACGCGACCCGAGGCGCGGGAGCGAAATCGCCGTGCTGTTCGGGACCGGCGGGCACCAGCGCCGTGTTTGCCGAGATTCGCCAACTCATTCCGACACTGGGTGCCACGGGCGGAATTGCCCAGTTGGACGCTGAGCAGTCGAGCCGCGTGCCAGCGGCTGGGTGGCTGGGCACGGGCACGGTAAACTCTGCCGCGAGGCCAGGGTTCGGCGCGGTCACCCGTTGGGCATCGGCTGGAGCCACCGGTAGCGGAACGTTGGCCGCCAGCCAGTTGGCCGTGATCGCAATCGGGGTGAGGTCGGGTGTGTACCCGTAACCGATCGGACGCACCGGAACCGGAACCGCGGCAAAGTGGGGAAGCGGCCGGGCTGGGGCTTTCGCCGCGCCCGCCGTGAGCCTCCGCGCGGGGCTCGCGGGCCAGGCAAGCAACGGGCTCGAGATCGACAAGGAAGCGTCCCGGATGACTGGTGCCGCAAAGACATCCTCGGCTGCCGCCTGAATCCGGACGCGGCGCGGCCGCCGGTATCCGAAGCGGACGCGGGCAGCGATCGTACCAGCAAAGTCTGGCGCGAGGCGGCTGGACGTTGGCCGCTGTCCGCCATGACCCTCGATGGCCGGCGGCACGACGGTCGCGATATGGCCCTCGGATCCTCGCACGCCTCCATGCCAGTCACAGAGACGAGGCAGGGCCGCGAGAGACATAGGACGAATGGGCGCGGCGAGGCTCGGAGAACTCCAACCCGTGAGACAGGAGGCGGAAGCACGGGGCGCCGGAATCGCCAGATCGACATCGGACGGCTCGAGCCATCGCACGGCCGGCTCGTAGACGCGCGCTCGAAGCGACGTGATCTGGACTAGGCCCGCCTCGGGCGGCCCCTGGTCGAGAATCATCGCCTTCGCCGCCCATGGGAATGGCTCCAACGCCACCGTCCAGGCGCCAACCGAGGGCGCCGGCGTGACCAGGATCGAACTGGTTCGCGGCGACAGAATCGTGTTGACGTCGCCCCGCGCCACCTTCACACTGAGCGGTAGCTGTGTAAGCGCCTGGCGGAAAGCGGATGTCTCATGCCGCTTCGCGCCGGGCACTTTCGGGTGAACGGTGAGGTCCTCTTCCCGCAACTCCGGAGGCAAGGGCGGAAGGATTGTCGTGGTGTGCCAGAATTCGAGAAACCTCGCCATCGGTGGCGTGGTCTCACGCTTCAGCTCGATCGCGGATTGAGAGATCGACGAGACTTCGCGCAGCCCTGTCTTGGAGACCGACTTGGCTTCGGGCTTCTTGAGATTGCTCGCGGTTTGCTGCAGGCGCGCCAGCGCCATCTCCTCCTGCTCCCGCTGGAACTCGGCCTTGTGCTCGGGCGAGCAAAAGTCCTGCCCTTGGAGCCTTTGCAGGAGGCTCAACTTTTCACCGCAACGTCGGCAACGCCCTTCCATGTGATTCGTCCGCTAAGTGTCCTGTCAAACTGGCCGTACCCTTATTGTAGGCAATATGAAGCCGATTGGCTAGAGCTAATTCTGACTGAACATACTTAGTACATCGTTCCCTTTCGTAATGAGGAAAACACTAGGTATCACCCAGGTAAAACACCTTAGCGCTGGGCCGGGCGGGCACGAGTTCCTAGGGCTTTCACCTTGGCCACCCCGGCGATTCTGTTAGGCTGAAGACTGCAATGTCGGCTTTTGTCCCGATTGTCCTGCTCCTCGCCTTTTCCATCGGCGCTTCCGCTCAAATCTCCAATGGGACGGTGCAAGGCGAGGTACTGGATTCCAACCGGAACCCGATCGCCGGCGCCAAGGTCGAAATCCGAGGCACGGGGGGCGGCGCCGCACGCGTCACGGTCACTGGACCTTCGGGCCGCTTCGTACTGCCCGGAGTCGCTCCAGGAGAGTACACGCTCACGGTGGAGAGCGCGGGCCTTGCAACCGCCAAGGCCGGCGAATTCGCGGTGACCGTGGGGCAAACCGCAGTCCACTCGATCATGATGCAGCCCGTGACGCTCGTCGAGCGTATTGAAGTCACCGAGCGGCCGGACGCGATCCAGGGAACCGAATCGAACGCCAGCGTCGCGCTCGGAAACGAAAGGATCGAGGAGACGCCCGCACCCAGCCGGAACTACCTGAACTTCGTACTCACCGCGCCCGGCGTCGCCCCAGCCAGCGGCTCGAACGCGCGCCGCTCGGCCGCGAGTCTGAGGAGCGCATTTTCGGACAGCGGCTTCACGTTCGCCGGTATGCGTCCCCGCAACAACGCGATCTCGATCGACGGCGTCGACAACCGCGACGAAACGACCGGCGGCAACCGCGTCGCGATTGGACTCGAGATGGTGGCTGAGTTCCGTGTCTCCGGCACTTCGACGGGGGTCGAATACGGGAACGCCGCGGGTGGATCGGTGAACGTCATCACTCGCTCCGGCACCAATCTCTGGCACGGCGATGTGACATACTTCGCGCAGAACGAGTTCATCAACGCGCGGAATCCAGAGTCCCAGGCCGCGGGGAAGCCCCGCGCGCGGCGGACGCAACCGGGCGTCTCTCTCAATGGACCTGCACGGCGTGACCGAACCTTTTTTTCCACGGCGATCGAGCAGCAATGGGAGTCGAGCGAGGAATGGTCGGAGGCCCCCACGAATGCGCTGACGGCGATCAACACACGGCTGTCGCGCCCGCTCGAACGAGGACTGTTTCCGGCAGGCGGAGCCCAAACCGAGTTCTCGATCAAAGGCAATCATCACGCGGGCGAGAGGCACAGCCTCGCCGGGCGATACGCCTACTCCCGCGGACGCGCCTCCAACGACATTCAGGATATCGACCACTTCACCGACCGGAGCGCGCGCGGAAGCAGCGTCACCGGCGACCACTCGATGGTGTTCGGCTGGACCGCGGTCGTCCGGCCCACTCTCGTTAGCGATCTCCGCGCGCAATGGGCACAGCGAGAATCAGTGCTGCGGCCCAACTCCACGGGCCCCATGGTCGAGATCGCGGGACTGGTATCGTTCGGACAGGCTTGGCGGCTCGATGCCGATCGAACCGAAACGCATGCCGAGGCGGTCGAATCGCTGCAGTGGATTCGCGGCAAGCACCGGATCCAGGCAGGGGCGTCGATGCACCGGGTATCGCTCGACTCGCGCATGGCGAACCGATTCGCTGGAATCGTCCTGTTTCCCACCCTCGACGCCTTCTTCGCCGGAACACCGGAGCTGTTCATCCAGGCGCTTGGCGATCCGCTCACGAGAATCGATACCACGCCCGTGGGTGCCTGGATCGGTGACAAGTGGAACGCTGGCGCCGGAGTCACGATCGAAGCGGGCCTCCGGTACGACCGTCAATCACTCCCCGCGCCGCTTCCCGTCTCTAATCGCAACATCGCGCCGCGCCTGGGCCTCGCCTGGCAGCCGCGCGGGTCGGCGAAGTGGGTGATCCGCGCGGGAACAGGGCTGTTCTTCGACCGGGCGCCGCTCGCGTTTTTGAACGACGCCATACAAAAGGACGGGATCCGGTCGCGAGAGTACTTTCTCACCGGGGCCGCGGCGTTGCGCGCATGGCGCGGCAACGGCATCGTGCCGGGAGAACGGCCTTCGTCCTACCGGGCCGCGGACTCACTCCCCTCGACGTACAGCCGCAAGCTCACCGGCGGGGTCGAACGCTCGTTCGGACCCGACACGACTCTCACCGCCGAGTTCACCCAGTTATTGGGGCTGCATCTCCCCAGAATCCGCAACGCGGCGCTGAGTTTGCCAGCCAACTATCTGCTCGAACAAAACGCCACGTCCACATATAGCGGAATCGCGCTCTCGCTCAACCGGAGACTGAGCAGGGATTGGACATATCTGATCGCCTGGAACTCCGGCCGGACCCGTGACGACGCGTCGGATTTCGACGAGCATCCCGCCGACCCCGCCAACTTCCGCCTCGACCGCGCGCTCTCCCGTCAGCATCAGGCCCATCGACTCACCGCGAGCGGCTTGTACGAGACACCGGAAATCGACGCGCTGCCGGCCTGGATCCGCGAGCCGCTCGAAGACATCACCATCGCCCCGATCGTCAGCGCCGGAACGGGCCGGCCGCTGAACGCCGTCAGCGCCACGGGCGGAGCCAGCACGGGAGCCTGGCCGGTATCGGCACGACCGCCCGGAATCGCGCGCAATGCGTTTCTCACCCCGGGCCAGTTCTCGATCGATCTGCGCGTGATGAAGACATTCCCGTTTTCGAACGACCGCTCGCGATTGCAGATCGGTATCGAGTCGTTCAACCTGACCAACCACTCGAATCCGCTCCGCTTCAGTCCCTACTTCGCCGCCGGGCCGGCGCGATTGCCTTCGTTCGGCGGCGTAGTTGAGGCGTTGAACGCACGGCAGTTCCAGTTCCTGGTGCAGTTCGAGTATTGATCTGCCTGTGGATGGCGCGGATCAGTTGGGGTCGCAGAGAGGCCGCTATGCCATCCAATGAGGCGAACTTGGCGGCGAAATGACGGAAGCGGTAGCCGAGACTTCACCTCGGATGTGGCCCGAGTATCGCGCTGGCGCACTGGGCAAGTAACGAGTAAGTCGTGTATCTATCCCTTGATTGTCATGAGCGGCATCAGTTCCGCCACCGGCTTGGCGATTCCGGCCTCGGCAAGCGTGTCGATAATCGCGCGGATTCCCTTGTAGGCGTGCGGACCTTCAGCGCGCAGATCTTCGATCTTCCGCCGCCAGATATCGGCCCGCCGGCGGGTTTCCTGACGCCGGAAATCGAGCGGCGTGACGACACGGAAATTTGCGAGGAAATCGTCGAATTCACGATGGGCGCAACGGCTGGCATCGCCTCGCGAGAGTGCGCGGCCGGCGCCATGACTGGCGCTGTCGAGCGCCTCGCCCAGGCCGAGTCCAGCGAGCACGAAGCTGGAGGCTCCCATCGATCCGGGTACCAGAACCGGCTCTCCCCATCCGTGAAACGGAGTTCCCTCCATCGCTTCCGGTCCGCGGGCGGGAGTGGCGCCCTTGCGATGCACGCGGCTCCCACCTGCGGTTCGCCAGACGAAATTGTGCGGAGAGTCGTAGAGGAGGCGTGCCTCGATCTCGCCCAGTTCCCCTTCGATCGCCTCCACGGCGCTCGCGGCGAGGAACATCCGATTGGCGAAAGCAAAGTTGGCAGCAGCCGCAACGGTCTCCTCGTACGCTTTCGCCTCGGGTGTGCCGAGGCCGAGCGGAAAGATGCCATTCTCCGGACGCCGGATTCCGCGCGGATAGGCGCCTTCGACCAGGTCGCGCACCAGACGCCACGCGGCGTGGCCGATGCTCACCGAACCCGAGTGGACCATGATCACGGCGCAGCCGGCGCGCAATCCCCACGCCCATGCGGTTTGCCGGTCGATGATTCGCTCCACGCGCTGAATCTCGACGAAGTGATTGCCGCCGCCGATCGAACCGATCTGGGCATCGCGGGAGAGGCGGTCCGGATCGCCCAACCAGTCGCGGAGCACCGGGGTGTGGATCGAACCGGGGAGTGATCCGCGCGCCTCGACATGATCGAGCCGGAGCGGCCATCCCTGACGTTCGACCGTCGCCCATTGACCGCCGAGCTGGCTGCCGGGCTTGCGGTCGAAGAGGGCGCCGAGTCCTCCTGTCAGGAGTGCTTCGCGGTCGCGGCCGGTCATCGGAATCTGACGCCCGCCCTCGAAGAAAAGATGCCGGGCGCGGCTTTCGATCTGGTCCAAACACTCGCTGACACGGGCCGCGGGCAGTGCCGTCGTGTGCAGGCGCATGCCGCAGTTGATATCGCTGCCGGTAGCCTGCGGAATCACCGCGCCACGGGTCTCGAGCACGGTTCCGATCGGAATGCCCGCGCCCTTGTGGAAGTCGGGGGTCACGGCGATTCGCTCGATCGACCATTCGCCCGGGGCAAGACGATCGAGCGTTTCGGATGTCGCGATGACGGAGCGCAGTTCGTCCACCGCGGCGGGTTCCACGGGAACGGAGGAGTTGGCGAAGATCCGCACCGGGAACGGTGCGGGCGGATTCAACGTGAGCCGGCTCGCGTCGAGCCGAATGAGCCGCTGGTCTTGCATGTGGTCTCCGGGGGCGCACGAAGAGTGCGCGGATCGATAGCGCTTGGTGGCGTGGAACGCACCGGAGCCAGTGGACTAGAGTCTCCGGTCAGCAGCCGCGAGACTCGATCTTCATCGTAACACGCCGGCTTAGCGGTTCGACAAATTCCGGTTGGGCCCGGTCCAAGGGTAGTTCGCGACATTCCGATAGCCCTTGACACTGACGCGCACGTCTTGGATCGATCCATCGATCCAACGGGTTTCAATCACGACATCGGACGGACTCACGCGCGGCGCCGCCTTGATTACCTCGGAGACCACGACTGCCCGGAATTGGGGATCGTCCGGATTCGGCAAAGGATGACGCGCACCCGCGCGAGCTCCGGCTCGAACGGCGGTTTCCATTTCGTGGATGACCGCCATCTGTTTCACGACTCGAAATCCGGCCGCCGACAGCGCCGCGAAGAGGATCATCACGAACGCGGCCTCGACGAAGGTGGATCCACGACGGCTCATGGGATGACCTCGGCCACCGCGAATCCGGAATCGGCCACGGCCCGGAAACGTCCGCCTTGCAGGTATCCGCCCGCGTACTCGCCGGTCAGGGGGCCACTGAGCCTCGCGGGCAGGAAGAACGCGGCAACTCCCGACGCCTTGTCACCGGAATCGCGCAGAACCACGGGTATCAGCCTTCTTCCATTACCGATGCCCTTGCGCGCGTATTCATCGTAGGTAGCTGACTCAGTGTCGGAGTCAGACAGCAGGCGATCTTGGAGCGCCAGCTTCGCTTCGCCTGGTAAGGGGCATGTTTCCACGCGGTCACCGATTCGGAACGGCCGCAGCAATCCACGCACCACTGCCGAGCGTGCCGCTCGCGGCAACGGATCGCCGAAGTAGCCGATTTCACGAACGGCTCCTGATGCGAGATCCGCGCCTGCTTCCACGGACAACGGCAGCAGACCAGACTCCCACTCGTTCGAAGCGCGTTGGGCCGCCAGGATCGTCAAGTGGCGCGAGCCGCCCAGCGAAGCCCTGACCCGAACATATTGGACACCGGCCGCATCCTCGGGCCAGGTGATCCAGGGTCCGCGACGGTTCGCCGCGAACTCTACCACTACCCCAGTCCCGGCGAGTTGAAGGGCACGCGTACCGGCCCGGGCGATCCCCTGACGTGTCCCGTCCAGTTCCAGAATCGCGCCGAGCGCGGCGGGTTCGGCGATCCGTTCGAGTTGCTTACGTTCGAGCAGGGCACGGCTGAGCTGAAACACCTCGCCCGCGATCGCCACAGCGACCACGAGCATCAGGGCCGTAAGAATCAGAACCGAGCCGCGTCTGCGCACCATTCCTCATCTCCTATTCGGCGGTATCGCGCCGGGTCTTTAGGCTATCCTGTCTTCAGCCATGGCCCAGGTCTTTCCTTTCGCGGCATACCGGTACTCGCCGGGCGCCGGCCCTATCGAGACGCTCGTTACGCAACCCTACGACAAAATCTCTCCCGCGATGAAGGAGCGATACCTGTCGCTGAGCCCGCACAATCTGGTGCGGGTGATCCTCGAAAAGGACTACCAACTCGCGTCGCGCCACTTCACCGGCTGGGTCGCGAATGGAGTGCTCGCGCGGGATCCCAGGCCTGCGTTCTACGCCTACTTCCAGGAGTTCGCCGATCCGGACTCCGGCGAGCGGCTGACGCGTAAAGGGTTCATTGGCGCCGGCCAAGTGGAAGAGTACGCCGCTGGCATAGTGCACCGTCATGAGCAGACGCTTTCGGGCCCGAAAAAGGACCGGCTCGAAGTGCTGCGCCACACGCATGCGCATTTCGGCCAGATCTTCATGCTTTATCCCGATCCGGACGGCGCGGTGGATCGCATCCTCGACGAGGTGTCCGCTGGCGCGCCCGCGTGCGAAGTGACCGATGAATACGGAGCCATCCACCGGCTGTGGCCGATCTTCGACCCGAACCGGACCACCGCGATCCAATCGCTGATGGCGCCACAGAAACTCGTGATCGCCGACGGCCACCATCGCTACGAAACCGCGCTGAACTTCGCCAAGGAGTCGCCGCTCGCCGATGCCCGCCGCGTGATGATGACTTTCGTCAACATGCATTCGCCCGGACTCCGGATCCTCGCCACGCATCGCCTCGTCAACGGACTCGCCGGTTTCGATGGCCAGGCGCTGCTCGATAAGCTCGCCGGAATGGGCTCTGTCTCGGACCTCGATCCCGCCGCGGCGAAGACATGGATGTCTGCCTACGAGCCCGACCGCATCCGCATCGGCGTCGCGATCTCGGGCGACAAACTCGTTCACGTCCTCGATGCACCGCGAGCGGGCGCGCTCGATGTCTCCTTCCTGCACTCGGCGATCCTCGAAGGCGCGCTCGGAATCGGTGAGGAGGCGGTGCGGGAAGAGCGCTATCTGCGATACGTGCGCGGAATTGGCGCCGCTATCGATGCCGTTCGCGCAGGCGAAGCGCAAGTGGGTTTCCTGCTGCAGCCAACGCGAATCGAGGAAGTGGGGCGTGTGTCGTTCGGCGGCGGCGTGATGCCGCAGAAGTCCACCGACTTCTATCCGAAGCTGCTCAGCGGAATGGCGATCTACCGGCTCGAAGCGTAGCTACGCGAGCTTGCGCACGCGGATCTGCTTGTACTCCATCCAGCGTCCGTTCTGGTGCGCCTGCAGTTCTATGAATCCGGGCTCGAGATTTTCGAGCTTGTGGTGCTCCATCACCGTTTCGCCGTTGATGCGGACCAGACACCAGCGGTCCTTCACGAACAACTGGAACAGGAACCATTGCTCGGGTTCGATCTTCGGATAGCGGGCCCGCTCGTGATAGTAGAGCGAGCCGGTCGGGAAGTGCGCCTCCTCCACATCGTGCAACTGGATCTCGTAACGCTCGCGTCCGCCGAGTGAGCGGAACAGCACGCCGCCGTTGTGATGCTTGATCCCTCGGATGTAGAGTTGCAGCGCGAAGTCGCGATACTTCTCCTTGGTGGTGAGGTTGCCGAGTCCGTCGCCCCGCAGCACCGGACCGAGCGCGTCGTACTTCGCGGGATAGGTCTTGTGGAGTTCGGTGAGAGTCCACTTGTCGAGATGAGCGGGCTCCTCATAAAGAGGATCCCAGTGGACCTTCGGCGCGAGCGGTTTGATGCGAATGTTCCGGAAGCGGATCGGGTACGACAACGTCTCGAAGCCCACGTAGCCGCTGCGCAGCCGGTACTTCAACTCCGGATCCTTCTCGACGTCGATGTCGTGGATCAGTTCGCCGTTCGACCACGCCTGCAGCGACGGCCAATCGAGTTTGACGCGCACGCGATTCCAATCCTTCTCGCGCACGTTGACCAGTTTCGGCGCGACCACCGGATAGATCGATCCGCTCGAGTTCGTCTTCGGCGATTTGTCCACCTGATGGAACAGGCTCAGCTTGAAACCGCACCGCGAACGCGTTCCATGTTCGGGCGCGCTGAAATAGAAGCCGCCGTCGTTCCACCCTCGGACGAACCACTCGAACTCGGCGTCGAAGTTTTCGTACTGCTTGTCCGACCGGAGCCAGGCCGGATATGCACTCGACGGAGTGCCCACGATCGCGCCATCGTTCACGTAGAACGCGGACTCGGGACCTTCCTGGATCGACCATCCGGCGAGCGAGCGTCCGTCAAAGAGAGAGGTGGAGCCATCGCTTTGGGCAGAGAGCGCGGCGGGCAGGAGGGGGAGCGATTGCATCAGGCTGCGACGGGTCATGAAGAACATGGTAACGCTGCCCGCGGACCGGCATCGTGCCGGAGGGCCACGGCGCTGATTTCGCGACGACAAGGTGAACAATTCCCCCGCGGAAATACACTGGTCGGTGAATGACAGAAATTCCGGAACGCGAAATGGCGGAGCGGGCCCGGCAAGGCGACGCGAGCGCGATCGCGGGGTTGTATGCGCGATACTGGCGCGCGGCCAGGGCGGCTGCGTTCGGTGTGACGGGCGATTTCGCCGCCGCCGAAGACGCCGCGTCGGAGGCGTTCGAGCAGGCGATGGCCGGGCTCGCCTCCTTGCGCGACCTCGAACGCTTTGGCCCATGGCTTCGTACGATCGCCATCCGCCGGGCGCGCGCGATCCGGCGTTCACGCGTGACGCAGGCCGCGGTGATGGAACCCGCCGATCCGGCCGAAGGCCTCGAGCCGGCTCTCGAGCGTTCCGAACTCGCGGCGCTTATCCGCAGGGCGGCCCTCGAACTGCCGGAGGTGGCGAGGGAGGCCGTCGCGCTGGTGTACTTCGAAGGGTACGCAACCGATGCGGCCGCGGCTTTTCTGAACGTACCGCCGGGAACGCTGCGGCGGCGACTGCACGACGCCCGAAAGCGTATCCGTCATTCGGTCGAACAAATGCTCGAAGGAGGCGTAAGGATCATGACGAACCCGGAAAGGGAAGAACGAATCGTGGGATTGATGCGGTTGCTCGACAGCGGCGAAACGCACGGCGCCTTGCGCGGAGCACTCGGACTGCGTCCGCCATCGGAGGAACTGAACGAGCGACTCCGGCGCGAACTTTCGCCGCTGCCGCCAGCGGTGCGCGAAATAGCCGCGCGATTCTCCGGATCATCGGCGCGGGCCGCCGATCCGGCCCACCCGGTCGGCGCAACCGCGGCGCTGATTCGAGCCGCACTCGTTGGATTCGGCCGTCCGCCCCGGATTCGTGCCGCGCGAGCACTGATTCATCAATCCTCGCACTCGGGAATGCGCGAGATCGTTCTCGCATCACCGGACGAGCCGAGTCTCCGGAGTTCGATGGAAGGCATGCGGTTCAGTGACGTGCTCGACCTCGAGCACGAAGCCGTTGAATTGCGCGAGGTTCAGGAGATGCTCGAACAGATTGCATCCGCCGTGGTTCCCGGAGTGGCCCCGCGATTTACACCGCACGGCGAGCCGCGCTACCGCTCCGCGCTCGACATGCGCTTCGGCGCGATCGCGAGGAACTCGGCGCGCGGAGGCATCCTACGCGATGGCAGCGGCGCGCACATCCGGATCTTTCTCGAGCCGTGGGCGGAGGCTCGCTCCGGGGAGGCGGTTCCGCTCCTGGAAATCGAGCACCGGCTATCATGAGAAATTCATGGCCCTGTCCTTCCGCCTCGCCGATCCGGCTGAGTATCCGATGCTCGAGACGATGGTGATCGATGCCTTCGAGCCGATCACCTGGATGAAGAGGCTCGATGCGCGAATGGGGCCGCTCAACGGCGTCGATTGGCGTCGGCGATGGCAAGCGCGGATGGCGAAGATCTTCGAGACCCAGATCATTCTCGTCGGCGAAGCCGAAGGCCAAGTGGTCGCGTTCGCGAGCGGACTCATCGATTCACTGGCGGCCACCGGACTCATTGACATTCTCGCGGTGGCGCAGCAAAGGCAAGGCCACGGGTTCGGACGCGAGATGTTGCGCGGGATGATGGAGCATCTCCGGTCGAAGGGATGCCGCTACGTCAATCTCGAGTGCCTCACCGACAACGACGTGGGCAATCACCTCTACGAGTCCGAGGGCTTCGTGGAGGTGGCGCGGCACATCCGATGGTTCCGGGAGTTGTAGCAAGAACTGTTTCTCACGGCGTCGACTCTTCCGCGACCGAGCGGCGCGCCAAACCGCGCCACGGACTCAGAGTAATCGCCTTCCGTCCGGGAAGTCCGTTCGCGGCAGGCCTGACGGCATTTGCTCGAAGCTCCAGGAGACGCGGTCCGGCCGCGTTCAGCGTCACTGCTCCTGTTGTCGCGGAGTGTTGATCCGGTTCGACGCGATTCCATCGGCGACTACCAGCAGTTCGAGCCCTTCGTTGGCCGCAACGCCTGCAACTGGACCGATCGCGAGAGTCTCAATTCCCTGCCCGAATGCCTTCACGGATACCGGGGCCCTCCGCCCTCCGAGGTAAGCCGTCAACGAGCGCGCCCGCTCGGTGCCAGTCGCCTTCACTTCGACGTTCAGCCCATCCGGAGTCACCGTTTCCGTGGACGAACCATCGAAGAGCCCCGGTGCGGCGCTTCCAATGACAACACGAACACTCTTCTCACCTGACCGGATCGTGCCGCTGCCAATCGGGACTTCCGGCGGGATTCGCGCCACGGAGCCGTGCTGCGTCACGCTGATGATTGACATCACGTACGATTGGTTCCTGTCATCGATCAGTTCGATCTCCGCCGCCTGGGCCGCCCCCCCGCGCAAGAGCACCAATTGTCCTGGCGCGAGGGGGCCGTGCAAGTGCCCGGCGGCGTTGACGGCAACGAGCTGCCCGGCGCCACTCTGACCGAGCAACATCAATCCAGGGTAAGAAGGCGGATACCGGAGCACACGGAATAACTCCGTCACCCCATCTATGGCGTTCGAAGGCAGAGTAGCCAACAACTCCCAGACGGCTTCGCCACCCGGCTCCACCTCAATGAGCCGTCCATTCACACCATCGCATATGAGCGTGTTCCCGTTCGGGAGCCGCTGGGCCCCGCTGCGGACTCTCGCCGCAAGAGCGAGATGCTGGTAGGTCCACGACGGGCCAGTGGGTCCCCAGCGTGCGCCCTCGCGAAGATACGCCCCATCCGAAATGACGGGCGGCACGATCTCGATTACGCGCGAGTACTCACCCGCGGGCCGCCCCTGACCATTGTCAAAGATCAGCATGTTGCCGCCCCCCGCCAGATCGTCCGCTACCCAGTGTGCGCTGTGCTGGAAGTAGAACTGCCTGTCCGCCTCGGTTCCCGCATGGTACGACTGCGGGTTGCCCCAACGGTAGAGCAGGTCGCCGCCCTTTCCGTACCGGCCGCCGGATGTTCCTCGCGCCTGCTCGGTGGTCGTTGAGTGGTCGATGACCCAGATTTCACCGAAGGTGGGCACGCTGAGCATTATCTGGTCGAGCTCCTCGTTGTAGCTCACCGAGTTGACGTGATTCCAGTCGGGCGAGCGGTTCTGGAGTGGATTCGCCCGGTCCCCATTGAAGTTCACGTCGATCCGTTCGGGATGATCTTGCACGTTCCCGAAATTGGGTTTCGTGCGATCGGCATCCTGAATCAAGTGATCCCATACGTGCCATTCCCAGACAATGCCTCCGCTATCACGCGATACTTCGATGACATGGTCCGGCCAGATGGAGCCGCCGCTTGCGGCGAGGTACTGGGGCAACCGTCCCGCCGCGATCGCTTCCGCCGCGCTCTTCCGCTCCCACGCAACCATCAGGATGTTCCCGTTCGGCAGGGGTGCAATGTCGTGATGCAACCGGACATCGGGCCCCAGGTAACGAAAGGTCCACGTCAGCTTTCCGTCCCAGTCGAACTCGTTCACTTCGCCTCCGGCTCCCCCACCTGTACGGATGATCGAGGTCTCGCCCTGAACCGTCACGGTACGCAACAGGCGTCCGTTCGGTAAGAGATAGGTTGATAATGCTGGCAGTTCACCCGTCTCCC
Source organism: uncultured Acidobacteriota bacterium (assembly GCA_902825945.1). Classification (GTDB taxonomy): domain Bacteria; phylum Acidobacteriota; class Terriglobia; order Bryobacterales; family Bryobacteraceae; genus SYLY01. Next base: position 32,719 of record CADECY010000013.1, on the reverse strand, counting down.
ATTGATGGACGATCTTCCCCGTGGAGTCCATCAGGTACGCCTTGGTGCTCTCGATCGGCGCGACTAGATCATAGCCCTCGAAGGACCGGGCCTCTTTTCTCGAGAGAACGCCGCCCACTTGCGCAAGAACCGGGACAGCAATCATGATTGGAAGCCAAGCGTAAGCCGGCCGTGCCCGAAGCATGTACGAAGAACCCCTCCGAACACTCCGCCGATTCGTCCGCGCGCGTTAAGTTGTGTAAAATCCGCCCAGATGGAGCCGATGACCGTGGCGATCGTAGCCACAGACACGAAGCGGGCCAGGAGTCCTCCTCCCGGCCCGCTCGCATCAAGACAAACTACGCCGTACGGTTGGCTTCCGCCGTGCCGTGCGACTTGGCGATCGCCGCCTGCGCCGCCGCCAGCCGTGCGATCGGCACCCGGTAGGGCGAGCAGGAAACGTAGTCCATGCCCACGCGATAGCAGAACTCGACCGAACTCGGCTCGCCGCCGTGTTCGCCGCAGATGCCGACTTCGAGATCAGGCCGCGTGGCGCGTCCCAAGTCCACCGCCATCTGAACCAGCTTTCCGACGCCTTCCTGATCCAGCACGCCGAACGGATCAGCCTTGAAGATCTTGAGGTCTTCGTAGTGCTTGCTGAATTTCGTATAGTCGTCGCGCGAGAGACCCATCGTGGTCTGCGTGAGATCGTTGGTACCGAAGCTGAAGAACTCAGCCTCGCCCGCCACCTTGTCCGCGGTGACCGCGGCGCGCGGGATCTCGATCATCGTGCCCACCATGTAGTGAACCTTCTTGGCGATGCCCGCCTTACCGAGAACTTCCTCGGCCACCTTCACGACGATCGCCTTCTGATGCGCGAGTTCCTGCACGGAGCCGATCAGCGGGATCATCACTTCAGGGATCACCTTCTTTCCCTTCTTGTGAACCTGCACCACCGCCTCGAAGATCGCGCGAGCCTGCATTTCGGTGATCTCGGGATAAGTGACACCGAGCCGGCAGCCGCGATGTCCGAGCATCGGGTTGAACTCGTGCAGGTCTTCCACTCGCTTCAGCAATGCGGGAAGCTGCTTCTTGAGATCGCTGACCGCGATGCTGTAGCGCGCCGACATCTCCTTCTTCATCTTGGCGTCCGCGTAGGGCAGCACAGCGAGATCGACCATCAGGTTCTCGCGCTTGGGCAGGAATTCGTGCAACGGCGGATCGAGGGTGCGGATCACCACAGGATATCCGTCCATCGCCTCGAACAGGCCGGCGAAATCCTTGCGCTGCATCGGCAGCAGCTTCGTCAGCGCCTTCTTGCGATCCTTCTCGTTATCGGCGAGAATCATCGCCTGCACATGCGGCAGCCGGTCTTCGGCGAAGAACATGTGCTCGGTGCGGCACAGGCCGATGCCTTCGGCGCCGAACGAACGTGCGGCCTTCGCATCTCGCGGAATGTCGGCATTGGCACGCACGCCGAACTTGCCGCGATACTCGTCGGTCCACGCCATGAACTTGTTGAGGAAGCCGTGCTTGAGGTCGGGCTCCTTCGTGCTGGCTTTCCCGAGGTAGACGTCGCCGGTGGTGCCGTCGATCGAGATCCAGTCGCCTGCCTTCAGTGTGACCGTACCCTTGTCGCTCGAAATGGTGGCGACGCCCTTGTGCTCGTCGATTCGCAGTGCGCCCGCGCCCACGATGCAAGGCCGGCCCATGCCGCGAGCGACGACGGCTGCGTGTGAGCTCTTGCCGCCGATCGCGGTCAGAATACCCTTTGCCACATCCATGCCGTGGATGTCGTCCGGCGTGGTCTCCTTGCGGACCAGAATCACCGGACCGTGCGACACGGCCTTCACCGCGTCGTCAGCCGAGAACGCGACGCGGCCAACCGCGGCACCGGGCGATGCGGGAATGCCCTGCGTCGGCTTGACGAGGGTCTTGAGCGAAGCCGGATCGAACACCGGATGGAGAACCTGATCGAGCTGCGAGGGAGCGACGCGCATCACCGCGGTCTTCTGATCGATGATGCCTTCTTCGGTCATCTCGACCGCGATCCGGACGGCCGCCGTGCCCGTGCGCTTTCCGTTGCGCGTTTGGAGCATGTACAGCTTGCCTTCCTGAATCGTGAACTCGAAGTCCTGCATGTCTCTGTAGTGACGTTCGAGGTTGGTGGTGATCTCTTTCAGTTGCGCGAACGCTTCCGGGAGTTCGTTCTCGAGTGCGGCGATCGGTTCCGGCGTCCGGATTCCGGCCACCACGTCTTCACCCTGCGCGTTGATCAGGAACTCTCCCCAGAACACCTTCTCGCCCGAACCCGGATCGCGCGTGAAACCCACGCCGGTGGCCGAGGTCTGGCCCATGTTGCCGAACACCATCGTCTGGATATTCGCCGCCGTTCCGATCTCGTCCGGAATCTTCTCCATCTTGCGGTAGTAGGAAGCCTTCGGGTTCCACCACGATTGGAAGACCGCGTTGCGGGCGAGCACGAGTTGCTCGCGCGGATCCTGCGGGAACGGTTTCTTGATCTCCTTCTGCACCAGCTTCAGATAGGCCGCGATGATCGCCTGCAGATCCTCGGCGGTCAGATCGGTATCGAGCTTCGACTTGCGCTTCTTCTTCTGTTCGTCGAAGATGTGGTCGAACTTCTCCATGTCGATGTTCAAGGCCACCTCGCCGAACATCTGGATGAAGCGCCGGTAGCAGTCATAGGCGAACCGTCCGTTGCCCGTTTTCGCGGCCAGTCCCTTGACGCTCTTGTCGTTCATGCCGAGATTGAGGATCGTGTTCATCATTCCGGGCATCGAGAACTTCGCGCCGGAACGCACGCTCAACAGCAGCGGATCGGAAGGATCGCCGAGCTTCTTGCCGAGGCTCTTCTCGAGGTTGTCGAGAGCCTTCCACATCTGGACGTCGACCTCTTTCGGGACCGTATTCTTGTTCTCGAAGTAGATCGTGCAGACCTGCGTCGAAACGGTGAATCCAGGGGGAACCGGGAGTCCCGCGCGGGACATCTCGGCAAGGCCCGCGCCTTTGCCGCCCAGAATCTCCTTCATCGAACCGTCGCCTTCGGCTGTACCGTTGCCGAAAGCGTAGACGTATTTACTCATTGCTCGGATTGGCTCCTTGTGTCGTGTGGAAATGGTTGTGGGGATGGCGGGTTCCGCGCGCATCACGCAAGCGTGGCGTTCGATTCGAGCCGGAAGCGCCTGAAGCTGAGGTGGATAACCTTCTATTCTACGATGGCGGGGCCGGAGAATCGGAAGCCGGGCCGGGCGCACTACGCGGAGGCGGAGACGATCCGATCCAGGTCAAGCCAGATCCAAGGCAAACTTCGGGGTTGCCTTCCACTCCGATAACGGCAGACGGAAGGGTGACACTCTGCCGCACGGTCTTCGCTTCAACTCCGGCGGTGTCACTATGCACCATCCTCATTCACCGTCATCGGGCTCCGGGCCGCCTGGCGCCACTGGCGAGGCCGCGCCCCACACCATCATACAGACGATATATACTTCTCGACACGGAGGCTCGCCAATGAAACGCTTCTTTCTCTTCGCACTGGTGGCCGTGATCGGGAATGCTCAGGTATCATCCCGGATTCGTGGCACCGTTCGCGACACATCCGACGCCGTCATCCCCAACGTCAAGGTCTCGGTCGCGGACGTCAACCGGGGAACCCTTATCCAAACCGAGACGAATGACGCCGGCCAGTATTCGTTTCCCAATCTCACGGTGGGAACCTACCGCATCACGGCCGAATTCACGGGATTCAAGAAATCCACCACGGACGAGATCAAGGTAGACGTCAACCAAAGTGTCGAGATGAACCTGCGTCTCGAGCCCGGACAACTCTCGGAGACGGTGGAGGTCTCCGCCGCGTCAGCACCACTGCTGCAGACAAGCGATTCTCAAATTGGCAGTCTCATCGAGAACAAACGCATCGTCGAGCTTCCGCTCGCCGCGCGCGACTTCATGCAGCTCACTCTGCTGTCGGCCGGTGTTTCGGAAAGCAACGGCAATCGCCGCCATCAGACCGAGCGCGGAACCTGGCAGGGCTCGTTCAGCGTTCACGGCCACAACCCGACCTACAACCAGTACCTGTTCGACGGCTTGCCTGGAAAGGAAGCCGCTCACCAGACCAACATCTTCGCTCCGTCGGTCGATTCGATCCAGGAGATCAAGGTCGAGACCGCGAACTACAGCGCGGAGTTCGGCGCCGAAGCAGGCGGCTTCCTGAACGTCGTGACGAAGTCGGGCACCAACCGGATTCACGGCGCTCTGTTCGAGTTCGTGAGAAACGATTACTGGGACGCGCGCGACAGCTTTGCCGACCGCAAGGCGCAGTTGAATCGCAACACGTTCGGCGGAACGATCGGTGGCCCGATCAAGAGGGACAAGCTCTTCTACTTCACCTCGCTCGAAGGCATGCGGCTTCGGCAGGGCTTCACGCAGAACACCACCGTTCCCACGGCGGCGATGCGTGACGGCGACTTTTCTTCGTTGCTCGGCACCGACAACTCCAGCCGCACTCCGATTCCGATCTACGACTGGACCAACCGCACCCCGTTCGCGGGCAACATCCTTCCGAAGAGCCGAATGCATCCGCTGCCGGTGAAGTTCATCGGCGAGTTCGTACCGCTGCCGATCCGGGCCGGAATTGGCGGCATACTTCCCAACGCGAACTATCAATCGCTCGAGCCGCAGCGCACTCGCACCGATCAGTTCCTTTCACGCATCGACTACAACCTCGGCTCGAATGACCGCATCTACGGCCGTTACACAATCTCCGACACGACGACGATCGGGCCGCCGGTATGGCCCAAGTTCGGCTACAGCCACGAGTTGCGCGGCAATCATGCCATGTTCAACTGGTCACACACGCTGAACTCGACCACCGTGAACGAATTCCGTTTCGGCTACAGCCGCTTCTCGCAGTTCGAACTCGTCGAAAGCGCGTTCAAGCGCGATGTCGCCACCGAACTCGGGCTCAAGGGAACCTGCCGCGATCCAGCCTGCTACCACGCGCCGTATTTCTCCGTGCAGGATTTCAGTCTCTTCGGGAATCCGAACGGACAGACGCAGGGACAAGGGGTCTCCGGGCCGCGTGGCTGGAAAGACGAGATCTTCCAGCTTCACAATTCGCTGATGATGGTCCGCGGAAAGCACACGCTTCGAGCCGGCTTCACGGGCAACCGTTATCGCGACACTTTCCCCGAAGCGATCCGGCCGGTGGGCCAGCACAGCTTCAACGGCCAGTGGACCGCGGCAGCGGGCATCTCGCGCGGATTCGCGATGGCGGACGCGCTGATGGGGCTTCCCCGCCAGATTCTCGCGAGCATCGACATCTTCGACCCGAACTTCCGCAACAGCCACGCCATGCCGTGGTTTCAGGACGATTGGAAGGTGAACCGCAGACTGACGCTCAACATGGGTCTGCGCTACGAGTGGATGGGCAGGCCCTTCGCCAACCGCGACCGGATCTCGAACTACCTGATCGAGGGTCCGGGCCGGGGCAGGATCTTCACGCCGGCCGACCGGCCGAGCGACATCGGACGCGGACTGGCTCGCAACGACAACAACAACTTCGCCCCACGCTTCGGCTTCGCCTTCCACGCCATGCCGAACACGGTGGTGCGTGGCGCCTACGGAGTCTTCTTCCAGAAGGTCTCGCAACAGGAGTCGATCAGCTTGTCGATCAACACGCCGAACATCCGGACCGGTGACGTCGTCCTCGCGGTCACCGAGACCGACCGCGTTACCTATCCGATCGACGACCTGACGCCGGTGGTCAACTTCGTGGCGCCGGGAAGCCGTCCTGCGTTGACGTCGGTGGATGTCAACATGAAAGACGCCTACATCCAGCAGTGGAACTTCTACCTCGAACGGACGCTCGGCGAGAACTGGGTGGCCAAGGCCGGATACGTCGGGACCAAGTCCACCGGCCTGTCGATCTATCGCGAAGGGAATGCTCCAGAGCCAGGCGCGGGCGCGGTGCAGGCACGGCGGCCGTTCCAGAACATCGCCTCCAACCGGATCGCGCAGTCGGAAGGATTCGCCACCTATCACGGGCTCGAGACCACGCTCCAGAAGAATTTCTCCAGCGGCCTCTCGATGGTCATGAACTACACCTGGGCTCGCACCATCGACAACAGCGGTATCATCGATCTTCGCAACTATCCGCTGAACAAGGCGTTGTCGGGCTTCCATCTGGCGCACCGCTACAACATCGCGGGCGTGTGGGAGATTCCGTTCGGGCGCGGACGCAAGTTCGGATCGGGCGCGAATGCCGCGGTGAACGGGATTCTCGGCGGTTGGCAGGCCAGCGGCATGCTCGTGTTCCGCACCGGTAACCCGATCACGATCGGTGTTCTGGGCGACAACCTGAACACCGGCGGTGGATACACGCAGGTGCCGAACCGCATCAAGGAGCCGACGCTGCCGCGCAGCGAGCGGACCCGCGCCCGCTTCTTCGACACCACGGCGTTCCAGTCGCCCGCGCTCTATCAGATCGGCAACGGGGGCCGGAATATCCTCATCGGACCCGGCAACCGCAACGTCGACATGTCGTTCGCCAAGATGTTTCGGGTCACCGAAACGAAAGCCTTCCAGTTCCGGGCCGAGTTTTTCAACTTCACCAATCATCCGAATTGGGGAAATCCAGGAACAACCTTCGGAACGGCGGCGTTTGGAACGATTACCTCCAACGAGAACCTGCCCAGGGTCATGCAACTCGGATTGAAGTTCCTCTACTGAGGCCGCAACCACGTCGCGGGACGCGATTGTGAATTTTTCGCGTCCCCCCCCTTCCACTCCGGGTCCGCTGAGTCTATACTCTCGACATGCGCAGAGTGATTCCTCGACACCCGAATGGAGGCGTAACGTGGTTAGCAAGACTCTGCTGCTTCCGGCGATGGCCGGATGGCTCCTAGCGCAACAGGCGCCGCGACAAGCGAAGACTCAGGAAGAGTTCGACCTGCTCACGGCCGTGAATCAGGAACAGGATTGGAAGAAGAAGCTCCCCATCCTGCTCGAATGGAAATCCAAGTACCCGGACTCCGCGTTCAAGGTGGACCGGCAACAGGTGTTGGTCAACACCTATCAACAACTCAGCAGGCCGGAGGACCTCTGGTCCGCCGCGGGCGAGCTCGTGGATCTGAGCCCGAACGACGTCAGCGGACTTTTCTTCCTGACGACATTCGCCGCCGGCTCCACCGATGAGGCGAAACTCGCGCGGGGTGAGAAGGCGGCTGCGGCGCTTCTGAAAGCGGGCGCGGGCAACAAGGAGCTGGAGGGACCGGCACACAAGACGCTCGGCTGGATCGCGTATTTCCGAAAACGTCATGCCGAGGCCGAAACCGAACTCGCCGAGTCGCTGCGTCTAACTCCGGAGAGCGGACTCGCGTCCTACTGGCTCGGCTCTGCGCTACTCGCTCAGAAGATCGCCGAAAAGCAGGTGCTCGCTTTCCATCACTTGGCGCGCGCGGCGCGCTACACCGGCCCGGACGCGCTCGCGGCCACCGCAAGGCAACATCTCGAGGCGTTCGTCAGGAAAAACTACGTGGCCTACCACGGCTCGGAGGCAGGCCTCGACGATCTCTATCGGGACGCAGGCGCGCGGGTGTTCCCCTCCGATAGCTTCACGATTCTCTCCGCCAGAGAAGTGAAGGCGGCCGCGATGGACAAACTGCGCGAGAGCGATCCGGTTCGCTACGCCTGGCTTCGTGCCAAGGAACTGCTGCAGGCGCCCGACGGAGTCTCCTACTTCGACATGGAGATGAAGGACAGCGCACTGCCAAAGCTCAAGGGGAAGGTGGTCTCGGCGTCGCCGGAGGGCCGGCCGCGCGAGATCCTCGTCGCGATCCTGTCCGACCGGGTCGCTGAGATCCGCCTGCAACTCGATCTTCCGATGCCGGTGAAGGCACAAGCTGGAACTGAAATCGAGTTCGAAGGTGCCGTGGCGAAAGCCTATTCGGCCGAGCCGTTCCTCGTCACCGCATCGATCGAGCGGGCAAAGATCGTAGGCTGGCCGAAGCGCTGACGCACCGGTCCCCAGGGCAGCCGGATCGTCTCACACGCAGGGGCCGCTGGTGGCGCGGTTGCGGGTCTGAGAGACTCGCAACCGCGTGCCCCCGAAGGAATACCAGTCAGTCTCGAGAGCCGAGGCCGCCCGGCAAGCCGCGCGTTTAGCGGCGGCGGAGACGGACAGCCATGAGGGCGAGGCCGAGGCCGAGCATCGCGTAGGTCGAAGGTTCCGGAGTGACCAGAGTGTCATTCTCGTTGCCCCTTCCGAGGAGAATGAAGCCCGTTGGGTTCCGGCTGTTGGGGTTGCTCGGAAGGACATCGTTCACAACGATCGCACGGATCAGAATGGTCGAGCCGGAGCCATACGAAATCACGCCAGAGCCCGCCGCGAAGGCATTCTGAGTCGCCGAGGAGCTGCCGAATGCCTGAACGCTGTTCACCAGAACTTGGAGTGACGTGTTGAGCGGAGTTCCACCCTTGACACCGTTATCGCCGGTGAAACCGGTAATCGAGAACGAACCGCCAAAAGCCGAGGTCCATCCAAGGGTATAGGTGTAGGTTCCCGCCTGACCGCCGCAGGTGGCGGCCCCGGGAGGCGCCGAATTGCACACACCGTTGCCGGGATTGAAGTTGCCGTCACTCGCGGCGGTTCCAATCCACTGGCCCTGGGCTCCCACCCAGCCGAAGCCCAGACCCGGGAACAGAGACTCCAGGGGAAGAGTACCGGTGAGCGTGACAGCGTTGCTTGTCGTTGAACCGAACTGGACCCGCCATCCAGCGGTCGTCACGCCGGTCATGTCAAAGGCGTTGCCCGTGCTGATATTGATCGAAGATGCGAATGCACACACGGCGGTGAGCGACAGCAAGGCGAATTTCGTGAATCCGAGCATTTTGTTTTGTTCCTCTTCCTAGGTTATCGGCCTAGTACTTCTCCGTCTGTATACCCATCCGGCATTTCATTCGATGAGGCTAGTACAAAAGTTTCCCTTTGGGAAACCATGGTCCTGGACCGCAGGGAGTGTTCGCGCGGAAGCCGTTAGCTGTGAATTATTTGCGGCGCCTGGATGGGGCCGGGTCTCACTCTGGCCACGCCCGCCAGCCCATCATCGGAGTAGATGATTCGGCTTCAGGCTAAAGCACCATCCGTCAATCGGATAGCGAGGAGTGCCGGGTGCGAAGACTGGATGGTCGAGGGGATATCGGCACCCTTTCTCCCGTTCGGTTCGGAATTCTGCGATCTCCGGGCGTTGGTTGGGACGCCTCTCGATCATCCCTTCCAGACGATCAGCTTCGGCTCGGTCATCTCTTCAACCGCGTACTTCGGACCCTCTCGGCCCGTTCCGCTCAGCTTCACGCCGCCATACGGCATCTGATCCACGCGAAACTGCGGAACCTCGTTGATCATCACGCCGCCGGTGTGGATCTTCGATGCCGCGTGGAACGCCTTGCCGATGTCGCGTGTGTAGATGCCCGCCTGCAGGCCGTAATCCGACCGGTTGACCAGCGCGATCGCCTCGTCCAGTGACTCGTACGAATTCACGTTGATGACGGGTCCGAAGATCTCGCGGTTCGATGCCTTGGCCTCTTCCGGAACATCGGCCAGTACCGTCGGCTCGATTGTCGCGCGATTCCGCGATCCGCCCGTCAGAACCCGTGCGCCCAAATCCACTGCTTCGCGAACCCATGACTCGACACGCTCGGCCTCGGGCACGGTGATGAGGGAGCTAACGTCGGTGGACGTTTCCTTCGGATGCCCCACCACGAGCTTTCGCGTGGACGCGACAATGCGGTCTTGAAACTCGGAGCGGATGCGCCCACTGACGTAGATTCGCTGCACCGAGATGCAGACTTGACCCGAATGCGCGAATCCGCCGGCGACGCATCGCGCCACCGCTTCGTCGAGATTCGCGTCTTCATCGACGATCACCGCCGCGTTACCGCCGAGTTCGAGCGATACGCGCTTGAGCCCGGCCATGCCGCGGATCCGCACGCCGACCTCAGGACTTCCGGTGAACGAAACCATCGCGACATCGGGATGCAGCACCAGCGCGTCGCCGATTTCGCCGCCCGAACCGGTGATCACGTTGAGCCCGCCTTTCGGCAGTCCGCACTCGGTGAAGATCGAGGCCATCATGAGCCCGCTGACTGGCGTGCTGGAGGCGGGCTTGTGCACCACGGCGTTCCCGGCTGCGAGCGCGGGTCCGATCTTGTGCATCGCGAGATTGAGCGGGAAGTTGAACGGCGTGATCGCGGCGATGACGCCCAGCGGTTCGCGCACGGTCATCGCCCAGCGGCCCTTGCCCGCTTGTTCGGAATCCATCGGCACTACTTCGCCCACCAGCCGGTGCGCCTCTTCGGAGGAGAACAGCACTGTGTAGGCGGCGCGTTCGGCCTCGATTCGCGCCTCGCGAATCGGCTTGCCGCTTTCCGATGAGATCGCCGTGGCAAGGGCATCGCGGCGTTCGAGCATCTCCTGATGCACGCGACGCAGGATCGCCGATCGCTCTTCGCGCGTCATCTCACGCATCACGGGCGCGGCCTTCGATGCGGCCTCGACGGCGGCGGCGACATGTTCCTTTGCGCCTCGATAGACCGTGGCGACAGGCGAACCGTCGAAAGGCAGTTCGATCGTTTGGGCGCGATCGGTCTTGATGAACTCGCCCGCGATGTACATCGGCAGTTCGAGCCGCGTCATGGGATCGCGCTCAGGATTTCGCTGACCGAAGGCTTTCCGCGCTTGGCGAATTTGATCTTGCCGTCCTTGCCGATCACATAGACGGTGCGGCGAACGGCTATGCCGTCACAGTTATAGAGCTTGGCCACGCGCTTCCCATTATCGACCAGAAGCGGGAACGGCAGTTCATGCTTCTGGCGAAATCCGCCGTGGCTCGATGCCGCGCCAGGATTGACGCCAGCGACGAAGCAGCCCTTTTCCTGAAGCTTGCTCCAATCGTCGCGCAGTTCGCAAAGCTGCGCGGTGCAAACGGGCGTGTTGTCGGCCGGATAGAAGATCAGCACTACGACCTTGTTGCGATTCAGGTTCAGTACGAAAACGTCGCCATCCTGATCGGGCAGGATGAACGGCGGAGCGTCGGATCCCACGGGAAGGGGATCGGAAAACCAGGAGAACATATGGAAAAACGTCAGTCTAGCAACAATGCCCACGCGAATCCATTCCTGGCCGGATCGTCGGGCGGGATCGTTCGGGCGGCCGCGTGGCCGGTGTGCGGGCTGCTAAGATTGACTCGCGATGCGGATTACGGAAATGCTGCAAAAGGCCCACTCCGGCGATCGCGAGGCGATGGACGCTGTGGTGCCGCTCGTATACGCGGAGTTGAAGAAACTCGCGGCGGGCCACCTGCGGCGCGAGTCCGGCGCTCCGCTCGAAACGACGGCATTGGTGCATGAAGCCTACATCCGGCTCGCCTCGGGCGGCCAGCCGAGTTACGAGAATCGCGCGCACTTCTATGGCATCGCCTCGCGCCTGATGAGGCAGATTCTCGTCGATGCCGCGCGGGCGCGCAGTGCGCGGCGCCGGGATGCGCGGCTCGAGGTGCCAATCGCCGATCTGCCGGACATCGGTGTGCAGCCGGGTGAATCGGTGTTGCTGGCCGATGATGCGCTTCGCCGGCTGGCCGAGTCGGATCCCCGGCGGGCACAGATGATCGAGATGAGGTTTTTCGGGGGCATGACAGCCGAGGAAACGGCGGAAGTGCTCGGCCTGCCGGTACAGAGCGTGCGGCGCGAACTGCGGCTGGCGCAGGCATGGCTGGCCAAGGAAATGGCGGGCGCATGAACGAAGAGCTGGCGGACCTTTTTCACGCTCTGGCGGACTTGCCAGAGCGTGAACGGGCACGCTACTTCGATTCGCACGCGACGCCGCCCGCACTGCGCGCGGAGGTGGAGGCTCTGCTGGCATTCGACGGGCAGGACCCCGCTCAGATCATGCACCGCGAAATCCGGATACTGGCTTCCGACGCGGTGGAGGCCCATGACCGGGCGGAGGGCCGCCGGTTCGAACAGTTACGCTGCGGACCGTTCCGGCTGCGTGAGGTCATCGGCCGCGGCGGCATGGGCGTGGTGTACCTCGGCGAGCGCGATGACGGCGAGGTGACACAGCGGGCGGCCGTCAAACTGCCCCGGGGAGCGCTGCTCGACGAAGCTGCGCGCAGCCGTTTCCTGCAGGAACGGCAGATTCTGGCCGCGATGTCACACCCGAACGTCGCTCGCCTGCTCGACGCCGGGCACCTCGACGATGGCCAGCCCTACCTTGCGATGGAGTTCATCGAAGGCAAAACCATCGATCGATACGCGGAAGGACTCCCGGTCCGCGAGAAGCTCGGGTTGATCATCAAGGTTGCCGGAGCGGTGTCCTACCTGCACCGCAATCTGGTGGTTCATCGCGACCTCAAGCCCGGCAACATTCTGGTGACCGCCGATGGCGAGCCCAAGATCCTGGACTTCGGCATTGCGAAGATCGTCGACCTCGCGCGCGATGTCACAATGACTGGCCATCGTTTGCTGACTCCGGGTTTTGCGAGTCCGGAACAGATGCAGGGCGAGGCGATCGGCACCACCAGCGATGTCTATTCGCTCGCGGCGATCCTGTACTTCCTGCTCACCGGGCACACTCCGGTGGAGGGCTCCGCCGCTGGGTCCGTCACGAGGCCGGCCAAGTGGATCCGCGGGATCGACACCGATATCGAGATGATCCTGATGAAGGCGTTGCGGCGGGAACCGGCCGAACGTTATGGCACCGCGGACGCCTTTGCCGAAGACTTGCGAGCGTTCCTCGATTCGCGTCCGGTGTCGGCGCGAAAAGGAGACTGGGTCTATCAGGCGCGCAAGGTGGCGCGGCGATACTGGTTGCCGGCCGGCGCGGTGGCGCTCATGATCGCGGGGCTTTCCGCGGGGTTGATCATCGCCAACCGGCAGCGCCAGCTCGCGGAACGGCGATTCAACGACGTCCGCCAGTTGTCGGCACGGCTGTTCGACATCGACGACATCGTGCGCCGGCTGCCCAATTCGGCGGAGGCGCGGCAGTTGATCGTCAACACGTCGCTCGAATATCTCGGACGTTTACGCGCTGACGCGGCATCGAATCCCGGACTCGCGCTCGAGCTCGGCTCCGCCTACGTGCGAGTAGCGCTGGTGCAGGGCATCCCGTTGTCACCCAACTTGGGGCAAACGAAGAACGCGGCAGAGAATCTGGCGATCGCCGAGGATCTGATCGCGTCGGTCCAACGGGCGCAGCCCACCAACCGGCTGGCAATGCTGCGGCGTGCCGAGATCTTTCATGACCGGATGAGCCTCGCCGAAAACGATCCGAAGGGCGAACCCATGCCGCTTGCGCGAAGCGCGGAATCGTGGCTGCGGAAGTACATCGAGACCGGCCCGGCGGATCGCGCGAGTGCGCGGCTCATCGTCTCCATCGGGACCAACCTCGCCAATCGCTACCAGATGCAGGAGGAGAACGCGGAAGCGATCCGGCTCCTGCGTCAACTGAAAGACCTCTCCGCCGCCGCTGGGGAGAGCGGCCAGATTGGAAGCCTTCGCATCGTACTGGCCCGCACCCAGCGGCGAACTGGCGATCTGGAGTCAGCTTTGGCCACGATCCGTGAAACCACTCGCGGTGAACCTGCCCCGCCAATGGATAAGGCCAGTGTAGGTCTGGTACGCCGCTACCGTCTTGCACTCGCGGTCGAGGGAGAGATTCTGTTCTCGACTCATGGCGCCAGTCTAGGGCTCGCCCGCGAGGCGTTGGAGCCGCTCGAGAGAGCGGCCCGGATCGGCGAGGAACTGGTAGCGCGAAACCCGAACGATGCGCTGATCCGGATGGCGGTGGCCTCTGACCTCTATCGTCTGGCGGATGCGTTGGACGGAAGCGATCCGGGGCGGGCGCTGATCCTGCTCGAAAGCGCGACAGTGGCCCTTGGACAGGTTCAAGGGAATCAAAGGGCAAATCGTGAGCAGGTAAAATGTCGCGCGGCCGCCGCCGAAACGCTCCTGCGGCTCGGGCGAAAAGACGCGGCCCGGCGCCACCTCGACTCGGCTTTCTCCTTGCTCGGTAGGCTCGGCACGTATCCGGCGAAACGGATCGAGCTTTGCGAAGAGACCTGCTTGGCGTTACGGGCGCGGGGCAGGTTCGAGACGGAGACTGGGCGCCTGGCCGAGGCCGCCGGCACATATCGGGAACTCCTGGCCGCCTTTCGAAACGCGGATGCAAAGCCGGAGCGGTCGCTCGACCAGTCCATGGACTACGCTGAGATCCAGTTAGCGTTGGCCGGGGTGCTCGACCGGTCCGGCGACTCCGCGGGGAGAGCGGAAATGCTCGGGCGCAGGGAGGCACTGTGGCGTCAATGGGAGCGGAAGTTGCCGGGTAACGGCTTCGTGCGGCGCCAGTTGAGCGGGCAGCCATGAAATAAATTTCGCCATTCCCGGAAATTCTTCCCGTGCGCTACGCAGGTAGAGCAAGGAGGAATCATGAAGACTCGAACACTCGGTGCCGCGCTCATCGCTCTGGCTCTGGCACCCGCTTCCGCACAGTTGATCGACGCCACACAAGCCCCGAACATCGAAGGCGAGGGCGCGAAGAAGTCGTACTCGCAACAGATTGGCGCCGGCCGGGGCGACTGGAACACGCCCGATTCGTCTTCGTTCATCATCGCCCGCGACCCGTTCCGGTCCATCCGCCGCGGACGTCAGCTCTTCAACCGCAAGTTCACGCGTGAGCAGGGTTTGGGACCCGCGGTGGGCGACGGGCGCGGCGACGTCAACGTAACACTCGAGATCGGCGCCGGACTCTCCGATAGCTGCGCGGGCTGTCACGGCCTTCCGCGCGGATCGGCCGGATTCGGAGGAGCGGTGGTGACACGGCCCGACAGCCGCAATGCGCCGCACCTGTTTGGCCTCGGAATTCGAGAAATGCTCGGCGACGAGATCACCGCTGAATTGCGTGACCGGCGCGATCGAGCCGTGGTGGAGGCCCGCACGCTCGGCGTGCGAGTGACTCGTCCGCTGACGGCAAAGGGCATTGCTTACGGTGAAGTCACCGCGGCTCCGGACGGCTCGTTGGACCTGTCGCGAGTGAGCGGGGTCGACACGGACCTTCGCGTGCGGCCGTTCTTCGCGCACGGCGGAACGTTTTCCATTCGCGACTTCATCGTGGGAGCCTTGCAAAACGAAATGGGCTTGCAGGCGTTTGATCCGGATCTGGCGCGGGCAGCCGCGGGAGAGCGCATCGTGACTCCCTCTGGCTTCGTGCTCGATGGCTCCCGCGACAAGTTCGACGCTCCCCGCGCCGCGAACTCGAGCGCGGATCCCGACAAAGACGGCGTCGCCAATGAAGTTCCACAATCGATCGTCGACCATCTGGAGTTCTATTTGCTGAACTACTTCAAGCCGGGCCATGGAGAGCAGAACGAGGGTGTCACCCAAGGCCGCGAGGTTTTCGAGCGCACCGGATGCGCCTCTTGTCATGTGCCGGACTTCTTCGTGGAACGCGACCGCCGTGTCGCGGATGTCGAGACCGTGCATGATCCGGCGCGCGGGATTTTCAATGGACTCTTCGCTTCCGCCACGCCTCTGTTCACTCCGGGTCAGGCCGGTGGTTTCCCCATGCTGAAACAGCCCGCGCTTGATTCGTTTCTCGTCCGGGATCTCTTCACCGACTTCAAACGCCACGATCTGGGGCCGTCGTTCCACGAACGGAACTACGACGGCAAGTTGAGGAAGGAGTTCATGACCCTGCCCCTATGGGGTGTGGGAACTTCGGCTCCGTACGGCCACGACGGGCGAAGCATTACACTGCACGACGTGATCCTGCGGCATGGAGGCGAGGCGCAAGCCGTGCGAGACAAGTACGCGGCGCTGGGACGATCAGACCGGCAGGACCTGCTCGAGTTCCTCAATTCACTGGTGCTGTTTCCACCGGACGATACGGCTTCGAACCTGAATCCGGGCAACCGCTCCGCCGTGGACTTTCCGCAGCGCGGACACGGGAGCATCTTGCTTCCGGCGCTGTTCAACAATCCGGCGGACCCGGAATAGAGTTCCGCCGTCTGACCGGCCGGATCTATAATTCACTTATATGATTCGCCGGTCATTTCTGCTCGCCGCCGTTGCCGCGGGCGCAACTCTCGGACAGACGCTGGTCGGCCCGGCCAATAACTCCGTTCACACCGCCTCGATCGTCAACTTCGGATGGAACGTCGCACCAGGCCCGGGCGAAAGATTTCAGATGAAGGTGTTCAACACCACGACCGGAGTGCTCGAACTCGCCCTCGAGTTTCCTGGATACGTGAATAGCGAAGCCTACACCTTTCGCTCAGGGAACTACCGGGTCGAAACGCGCATCTGCCGGCTGCTGTGCGTCAATGGCGCCACTTCGGTTTTTTCCGTCGTCAATCGAACCGCTCCGCCTCCCGCGCCCCGCGACGTGGTTTGTTCGCAGCAATCGGAGAACGGACAAAACCGGCTCGACTGCCAATGGACCGAATCCGAAGAGGCCGACTTCTACTTCGCTCGGGCCGTGCAGGACGAGGCCGGACCCGGGCGCGGCGCGCTGACTGTCGCCGGCCAGCAGACCGGGCGGAACGGCGTCAGCCTCCTCGTTCCGAACGGCCCTCTGTCCTTCGTGGTGCAAGGATGCACCGGTGACGTATGCGGACCGCAAAGCGCTCCGATCGCGCTCTACCCGAATTCCGGCGATCCCAAGGTTCCGGTCCTGTCGTCGCCGCTCGCCGGCTCCTCATTCGACTCCGGTGCCGCAGCACCCGCGGTGCTGTTCGCGTGGAATCGCATCGCCGGAGATCCCGGCGACGGCCGCGTCCTCTACCGGCTCTTCGTGCAGGACTTCTCGCGAAACGCCCCGGCCTTCGACGTCTACACCGCGAACAACTACCACGCCGGTTACCTGAATCCGGCAGCTCGCTATGACGCGGTCGTGATCGCCTATCCGAATCCGAAGGCGTTCTTCCCCCCTCCGATCGGTGCACCGGTCCAAGGACCTCCCTCCGCCTTCATCGTTCGCGGCAAGATTCCGAACGCGCCCGTGTTCGTCTCGCCCGGGTTCGGATCCTTTCCCGGTACACAGTATCCGCTCGACCGCATTTCTTGGACGCCGATCCCCGACGATCGCGGAGAGACGCTCAGCGTCCGGCGCTACCAGTATCGCCTGACGGAATCCGATGGCACCGTCGCCGCCTCGGGCGTTACGGATCGCACCTTCGCGCTCGTTCCGGTTTTCCCCGCGAATGTGGTTCCCGTGTTGGGCGACTCGCGGCGCTACTCCGCGATCCTGCGCGCCTGCGCGACCGGATTCACCTGCGTGCCCGATTCGGACGTGGGCTGGGGGCCGTGGACAACGGCACCTGGATCGGAAGGCGCGCACGGCGACTTCTCGATCGACAAGACGCTTCGCCTGGGCCAGCCGTAGCCGCGCGCTAAAGGATCGTCTTCACCTCGTCCGCGTTGAACCCGAACAGCACCTTTTTGCCCTTCACGAACAGCGGACGCCGGATCAGATTCGGATGCGCCGCCATCAGATCGATCGCCTCGGCTCGCGATGGCGGGTTCTGCTTCATCCCGCGTTCGCGATAGAGTTCGTTCTTCGTGTTGAGGAACAGCTTGTAATCACGATCGCCTATCAGGGCTTCGATTTCGGCCTTCGACAATCCCTTGTTCATGTCGATCTCGTCGGCCTGGACTCCGTTTTCGCGCAGGAAACTCCTGGCTTTCCGGCAAGTGGTTCAAGTGGACTTCCAGTAGAACTTCATCGTCAATACCTCGGAACCTTCGGATCGATCTCGCAACTCCACGCCTCGATTCCGCCCGCCATGCTCTGGCAGTTCTCGATGCCCTGATTGCGCAGCCAATTCACTACGTTCAGACTCCGCATGCCGTGGTGGCACAGCACGATGAGCATCGTGTCTTCGGCCTCACCCTCGAGGTGTTGCAGCCGTTGCGGCACCGTGTTCATCGGAATCAATTCCGCACCCTCGATGTGGGTAATCGCGTGTTCCATTGGCTCGCGGACATCTACCAGGCGGACCGCTTCACCGGCATCGATCCGCGCCTTGACATCGCGCACACTGACTTCGTAAGGAAGGTTCATGCAACCGCCGATTCTAGCATCAGCAAACCTTCCCGTTCGAGGTGCTCGATGACTTTGGCGGCATTCTCGCGAGGCGTCACGCCGGTGGTTCCGAGCACGAGACTCGGGTTGGCCGGCTCTTCGTATGGATCGTCCACTCCAGTGAAGCCCTGCAGTTGGCCCGCCCGCGCTTTTCCGTAGAAGCCCTTGACGTCGCGCTCCTCACACACCTCTTGGGGAGTTGCCACGTAGACGAGCACGAAGTTGGCCTCGCCCACCATCTTGCGCACATCCTCTCGGGTCTTTTCATACGGGCTCACTGCCGCCGTGATCACCGCTCCGTGATGACGCACGATCTCGGCGGCGACATAGCCGATACGGCGGATGTTGGTGTCGCGATCCTCGCGCGAAAATCCGAGGCCCTTCGAAAGATGCGTCCGCACCACATCGCCATCGAGCAGCGTGATTCTGCGTCCTCGCTCCTCGAGCAGAATCGCCACTTGCTCCGCGATCGTCGATTTGCCGGCCGATGGAAGCCCGGTAAACCAGATGCAGACGCCCTGCTTGGGGCGCGGCGGCGTGGTTTCCGCAATGATTCCGGCGACCTCGGCCGGATACTCGTTCGACGGTGTGGCCGTCAGTTCCTTCGCGGCGCCGTATCCGCGCAGGATCGCCGCTGTATCGAATCCTTCCGCCCACGGAACCAGCGCGAGATGAGCGTTCGCCGGAGCGGCGCTCCGCCAAGCCCGGACCCGCGCGTAATGGTCGCCGCGCCCCGCATCGCCGATCAGCACCGTCACCGGACCCGCATATTCGCGGATCGCGGCGAGCGTTGCAACATCCGGATATCCCGTGCTCACGAGTCCCGCGGCGTTGTCCCCCGCGAGAGCGCGCATGTGGGCGGGACCGGCTCGTAGCGATTCGAAGTCCGGGTGCCGGGGAGCTTCGATCAGTTCGAAAGGTCCGGAGACCGTATCACCTTCCACGCGCGTTACGAGCAAAATCGCGAGCGGAACATTGTTCGGATCACGAACCGCGAGTTCGGCTCCCAATGGCGCGTCCGCCCTCACGCTGAATTCGCCCGGAACCGGAACCCAAGCGCCCGTGACGAGCAGTTCGAATCGCGCCAGATCGGCGGCGGAGATTTGAAGCGGCGCCAGTTGCGCCGCGCGAGCCTTCGATTGCAAGCCGTCAGTCTAGCACGCGACTACTGGACTTTCGGCAGTTCCGGCTCAGTGAAGCTCAGCGTCCGATCCAACACCATTTCGACAACGTCGCCGCGATGGAATCCGGTGTCCGGTCCACGCCCGCCGAGCACCCTTCCCAGGCCAGCGGCGGCTCCGGCCGCGGCGCCGATCGCGGCACCCGCTCCGTAACGGCCCGTCGCGGCACCGACGACGCTTCCGACGGCGGCGCCCGTTGCAGTGGCCTCGCCAACCTTGCGGGCGTCCTCGCCCTTGCTCCCCGGACCTTTCACTTTGCCTTCCGAATCCAGTTCTCCGGCGCCGGGTTCGACCGACGAGACCCGCGAGCGGAAGTCGCGAGTGACACCGTTCGGAAGCACCAGCGACTCGAACCGCAGCATCAGCTCCGAGCGCCCTTTGACGCGGCCCGCCTGCTGGACGTACGTCACCGACGCCGCCACCTGGCTGCCCGGCGGAATGATCATGCGGCCCTTGTCCATCACGGGGAACGTAGTTTCGAGATAGACACGTTCGCCTTCCTGTGCGCTCTTGCTCGACACGCCCGTGATCACGCGCAACGGAATCTTAGTCCCGCGGGAGATCTCGAACGAAGCGGTCTCTGCCTTGCCGGGCTCTGCCGCCTGTGCCGGGGGCCCAGCGGCTCGGGCCGCAGGCGCCGCGCCGAGCGGGCGAACGCCCGTGACGCCGCTGCGAAGTTCAGCCGGATCTTCCAGCACGGGCGGTTGCACCGCCACACCTTCGCGCGTGTAGACGAGTCTCGATTCCGATTCGCTCGCGCCGCGCTGCACCACTCGCTGGATCGTCAAAGTCGCGTTGTCACGGCCGAGCTTCCACCGGTCCATCACCGTGTAAGAAGAAGGTCCGCTCACCAGCGCGTTGATCAGCAGCGCCGAACCTTCCCACTTGGTCCCGATTGAGTTCCGCACCGTGGCATCGCCCGACTTGAGCGGCTTCCCATCGCCGGTGAAGATCCATCCGCCCGATCCGCAAGCCGCGCAAGTGACTTTGCCGGCAGCTACTGCGATCACCAACTCCTGGACGGGAGGCGACGGCAGCCAGGCAGTCTCGCTTTTGGACGGCTGGTAGCGCCACGTGCCCGCGAAATCCTCGAGCGTGCCCGCGCCGCGCGCTGCCGCGCAGGCGGCCAGAAACAGGACGGTTCCGGATTTCAGCATGGTGTTACTCGGTTAGATCGGTATTTCGATTATCGGACATTCTCGCCCGGCGTGCTTTAGCCCAGTTCGAAACCGTGGAGCTTCCGGTGCGGCGTACCGTCGAAAACCTGCGTGGATTTGAACAATTCATGACGTCCGTCGCCCGCATCCGGTTTCGCGAGCGCGCGAATTCCGGCCATCTCAGTGGCGGACAGGGGAGTGAATCCGCGCGCGATTCGAAGATCCTGTTCCAACTGCCCGATCGACATGTATCCGCGCACGAGAGTGCTCACCGGCAGGCTCAGCGCATACCGCACGCATTGCTCGGCCGTAATCAGCGTTTTCGCGGGAATCCGTGCGACGGTTGGTCCTCCGCCGAGGCTCTTCATCCCGATCACGCCCACACCCTTCTGGACGCACACCGGGACCACTTCGTTCTGGAAGCTTCTGTAAAATGCGTCCATCGGATTGATGGGCATCTGCGCCGACGCCCACGCGTAGGGCTTGGCGAGCATCTTCAGATGGATCGACGGGTCCTTGTGACCCGTAAATCCAATGAACCGGACCTTGCCCGCCTTTTGGGCCTCGAGCGCGAACTTCATCCCGCCCCTCTCGAAGACCCAGTCCGGATCGTTGTCGTAGTTCATCTCGTGGAACTGCCACAAGTCGATCCGATCGGTTTTCAGGCGCCGCAGGCTGTCCTCGAGGCACTTGCGGCTCCCGTCGTAATCCGGAGCGCAGTTTTTCGTCATTAGGAACACCCGATTCCGGTGGCCGCCTTCGAGGCCGATCCCCATCATCTCTTCGCCCCAGCCGTCGTGATAGTCCCACGCGTTGTCGAAGAAGATGATACCGCCATCAATGGCGGCATGCATCAGGCGCTTGGCCTCGCTGCGGTCCTTCTGTCCGATCCGTCCGGCGTGCGCGCCCCCGAGCCCGAGAATCGAAACCTGTTCCCCCGTGCGGCCGAGAGCGCGCTTCGGAATTCCGTCCGCCATCTATGCCTTGATGCTCACCCAGGTGTGCACATGCGGATGGCCGCGGAAGTACCAGACCATGTTTTCGCTCTCGAGTTGCCACACGTCCCACACGCCATCGTTGCCGATGTCGAGATTCTTGTAAAACGACATGTGGAGCGAATCGATCCCGCCGCGATTCTTAATGAGCTTCATCGCTTCGCTGGAATCCTTCTTGCGGAAGGGTAGCAGCAGATCGCCCATCACCTTTTCGACGAGGCCCTTCTGGTCTTTGCTCATCTCCGCGACGGGCAGGCCCACCAATTCGCTCTTCGGCTTGAACGCCACCGTCTTGTTGGACGCCTCCGCCCGGGGAGCTTTCGTGATGAGAGCGGCTTCTCGCTGCTTGCCGTCGAGCGCCTGGAACACTTCGTTCGCGCGCTTGCCCTGATACCAGTAGACGTTCTGGCCGTGATCGGGTTTTTCCAATCCCTTCGGGCCGGATTGATGGCCATACATGATCGGGCCGCCGAACGCCGCGCCGTCCACCGAGTCCCCATCGCATCGTATCGTGCAGTGGCGGCCGGTGAGCACGAATTCGAACTGGCTCTTGCCGCCCTTCATCCGCGGCTCGCCGAACAGCGCGATCGCGTATTTGTCGAGACTTCCCGCGTCTTCCTGGATGTGGTAGAGCACCTTCGGGAGGAACTCGGGATTATGGAGATGCCGGAAAATCTCCTGGATCATCGCGCGCTGATCGGCGTTGTAGAACTCGCCGATCTTGTGCGGAGTGATGAACCAGTTGGCGTCAACCTTCGATCGCAACGCGTGATCGAACGGGAAGCAGACTTTGCTCTTCTGCTCATCGGTCAGGCTCTTGAAGAGCGTGGCCACGAGAGTTTCGGAATCGGCCTTCGGATTGGCGGCGAGCGCGACGGAGGGCGCGGCGGCCGCCATGGCTGCGGTGGCGAGGAAATCGCGGCGATGCATAGGGGGTTTATCGCACTTCCGGCAGTGGGTGTCAACCGGGTTCGAGGCCGGTGCTATAATTTCAGCAACATTGGATCAGGGGAAAGGGACTTCTCGTGGGAGGTCCCGATGCTTCAAAGGCTTTGCCTTTACTCCACCCTGCTCGCGCTGGCGGCAGCCGCACAGACGAGCCGGGGAACCGTCACCGGACTGGTGAGCGACGCACAGAAAGCGGCGATCGCGAATGCGCCGGTCGAACTGGTCAACACCGCGACCGGTGTCAGCCGGTCCACTCAGTCGAACGAATCCGGGCTCTACCGTTTCGATGCGGTCGATCCGGGTGAGTATCGAGTAACCGTCAAGATGCCCGGATTTCGTACGTACGCCGGACCGAAACTAATCGTGAGCGCGGCGCAAACCGTCACGCTCGATGCAGTGCTCGAGGTGGGCGACGTGACCCAGGTGATCGAGGTTACCGAGGCGGCTGTGCAACTTCAGACCGAAGCACCGGTACGCGGCAAGAACGTCGAGTCCAAAGACATCGCCGAGTTACCGTACGCGTCGCGCAACCCCGTCGATCTCGGACTCACGGCGCCTGGCGTCACGTCGAGCAAGTTCGCGACGCCGACCCGCACCTTCGTCGTAAACGGCGCGCGGGGCCGCTCGAACAACTTCATGATCGACGGCACTGACAACAACGACATCTCGGTTGCCGGCCAGGCGTTTCAGGTCTTGAATCCGGGCAGCGTGCAAGAGGTGTCGGTGCAAACCACCAACTACGACGCCGAGTTCGGCCGCGCCGGCGGCGCGGTGGTGAACCTGATCACGCGGTCGGGCACCAACAAGCTGCACGGAACCGCTGGCTTCGTGCTCGATTCCACACGCGACGACGCGATCTCGAGCTCGCTCGCCGCGTCCCCCGCGATTCAGGCGCGCGGTAAGAATCTGGCTGGCACCGAGCAGCAGTTCGACGGAACGCTCGGCGGCCCGATCCGCAAGGATCAGACGTTTTACCATCTCTCCTATCTCGAACTCCGGCAGTTCTCGACGAGTTCGAACGAGATGACGACACCCACCGCGGCGGGCCGGGCGGCGCTGCGGCGTCTGTTCGCGCAGGGACAGAACAGGAACGCGGATCTGTTGCTCGACATCAGCAACGGATTCGATGGTGTCACGCGGACCTTCAATGTTCCGCTCGGCGACGGACGTCCCGATATCGAGTTCGGCCGGCTGATCACGCCCTATGCGCAGAAGCAGACGGTGCGCCAGTACGGCGCCAAAATCGATCACCGGTTCAGCAACAGCGATCAACTCGCGGGGCGATTCCTATTCCACGATAACGTGCAGCCGAACGGCGGCGAGACGCTGAGCTTCCCGAGCTTCATCACCAGTTCGAGCGAGATCAGCAAGAGCATGTCGATGTATCATACGCATGTCTTTTCGCCTACGATCACGAACGAACTGCGCCCTGGCTACACGCGCTTCGTGCTGGATGCCCCGCTCGACATGCTGAATCCTCTGGGATCGACCCTGCCGTCGATTGCGATTCAAGGTATCAACACGACGGCGTCAAGCCGCTACGGAATCAGTTCGACGTATCCGCAGGGCCGCACGTTCAACAACTACAGCCTGCAGGACACGATGAGCGTGATTCGCGGGACGCACACGCTGCGCTTCGGGTTCGACCTGATGCAACAGCGCGCCCGCCAGGCCGCGCCCTTCAATCTGCGCGGCACACTGACCTACAACAACAGCACGGCGTACAGCGGACTGGCGAACTTCCTCGCCGACTTCGGTGGCGGCGGCGGATCGGCCTCGCGTACATTTGGAGACCCCACCTACTATCCGTCGCTGTTCCGGCAATCGTACTTCTTCCAGGACCGCTGGCGCGCTTCCGCCTCGCTGACGCTCACGCTCGGTGTGCGCTACGAGTACTTCGGGACGCCGATGAACGTCATCTTCAATCCCGTCTATTCGGGGTTGTTCAACGTGGATCCGGTCACGCTCCGGAGTCCGCTGCTCGAACGCAATCGCGCGCTCGCCGACAAGAACAACTGGTCGCCAACGTTGGGAATCGCCTATTCGCCGGACTTCGCCTCGGGCCCGCTCGGGTGGCTTTTCGGCAATCGAAAGAGCGTGTTCCGAATGGGCTACGCGCTCGGCTACGACAGCTACTTCAACAACATCACGTCGAATATGGTGGCGAGCGCGCCGAACTCGGTAGCCGGAACCACGGCCTCCCAGGTTACGCCAGCGTTGCCGCGAGGACTTGCCAGCCTCTCCGCGCAGATTCCCGCGATTCCCCCCGCGATCACTCCGTTTCTCGCGCAAACCTCGGTGTACGGGAATCTGGTCAATCCCTACTATCAGCGGTGGTCCGTTGGGCTGCAACGCGAGATGCCGTTCGGCATTCTGTTTGAAGCCGCCTACGTCGGAACCAAGGGCACCCGGCTTTACGCGAGCGAGGATGGCAATCCGCTGGTGACGCAGGAACTGCGCGGACCGGTGCCCTCGAACGTGTCGACGGCGCAACGGGAGGCGCGCCTCGATCCCCTGCAGGGATCGCGGCTGATCCGCACCAACGGCGGCTCCTCGAGTTATCACGGCGCGCAGTTTGAAGCAAAGCGCCGTTTCAACAACGGGTTCAGCTTCACCGCGGCCTACACGCGATCGAAGGTGATCGACAACGGCAGCGAGATCTTCAGCTACGGTAATACCTCGACACTTCAAAACGCTTCGGTGCCTTCGTTCTTCGGCGGACTGCAGCTCGACAAGAGCATCGGCTTCTTCGACCGCCCGAACCGGCTCGTGTTCACCTACATCTATGACCTTCCGTTCGGCAGGGCTCAGAACGGCGCGCTGGGAAAGGTCATCGGCGGATGGCAGCTTTCCGGCCTCACCACCTACGAGAGCGGCGTTCCGTACACCGTGATCAACGGGCAAGACGCCGACGGACTCGGCGGCGCGAGTTTCGACCGTCCCAACTTCAATCCGGCGGGGCGCAAGGGCGTTCGCGCGGTTCCCAACACGACGTCCTCAACGGGGTACGTGAATCCGGACGACGGAGGCCGGCCGATCAATCCGGCCGAGGCCCGCTATATCGGCATCGCCGCCAATAACGGCACGGCGCGCACCGCTCCCGGAAATCTCGGCCGCAACACCGAGCGGGCACCGGGCCTGAAAAACTGGGACGTCAATATCGTGAAGAATATTGCCATCGCTGAAGGCATGCGTCTCGAGTTCCGGAGCGAGTTCTTCAACATCTGGAACACGGCGATGTATGGCAAGGTCAGCGTGAGCCCGTTCGCGCCCGCTCAGAATGCTCAGACGATCGGGGCGAGCGTGTTTGCCTCGGCGGCGGGGCTGTTTCTGAACGAGACGGCTGTGGACGGAGGCGGCCGCGTGCTCCGGTTCCAGTTGCGGTTCCACTTCTAGATAAGGTTGCGCACGACGGACGCTCGCCCTCGTTGCCAGGCGGCGGGGGCGAGCGCGCGGGCCTCGAACGCTTGGTTGGCCAACTTCAGACGCTGGTTCTGATCGAGACGAGAGCGGCCGACAGTCACCCATGCCCGGCACGCTCATGTTCCGGCGCTACGAGCCCCCGAAGGCCCTGTACGATTTCCACTCTGGATCATTGCTCACGGAAAAGCAGAGGCCGGATCTCGCGGACGAGCGCTTCCGCCTTGACCACAGCGGCGGCCTCGTTCGACGAGTAGAAAACGAACTCCCGCACACCGCCTCCCGTGATCACGCCCGCGAAGATCGACTCGTTGCCCTCGGTGAACCGGCGCCGGATCTCCTCTTCCAATCCGGATAGCTCACGATCTTCCTCCGGCGTGGGTAGGCCCTGATCGCCAGGCTGGGTGAACGGGACCGCGATGCGGACCTGCTTCCGAAATGTCCCCTGTCCAGCGACTGGCCCCAGGCCGCTGTTGAACCGGACGATCTTCGTCTTCCCCTCTTCCGTGCTCAGATTGAGCGACCAGTGATCCGGGATGATCCACGCCGGGCCCTTCCATCCGAAGCTGCGGTGTCTGCCCTCGTATCCAGAGTCAAGGCCAGCAGGATCTTCATCGCCCGATTCTAGCCGAAATCCGCCACTTTCCCGGCGCGCCCATCATCCACGCAGGCGATACAGTCGATCGGCAACGACTGCCCTCGTGACCGGCAACGGCAGCGAGATCGTCAACTCGAGCTGGGATGGCCTGTTGCGCGGAGCAAGCAGCGGTCGTGTGTCGATGAATCCGACTGCCCGCGATCTCCGTATCGACCTTCATGAAGCGAGTCGTCCTGGTTCTCATCGTTGCGGCGGTGATCGCCGGATTGGAGCTGAGCCGTACGGGTTCGGGCGATCTCCGCCGTTTTGATCCGAACGAAGTCGCCCGGCTCGAAATGGAGATGTGGCACGACTACTATGACCGCCGAAAAGCGGCACTGTTCTTCCGTCTCGCTTCGATGCTGCGATCACATTACGGGCAGCCGTTCTTGCGCTCACACGTGACGGCGTTTCGCGCGGCGCGGGCGGCGTTCGTATTCCAGGAGGGCACCGCGCGCCCCGGTTACGAGAAAGCACTGCCTGATCTGCGCGACTACTACGCGGCGATCCTTGCGCCTGGTGCCAACGTACCGGAAGCCGCGCGGCTCGAACTCGAATGGTGGATCGTGCATCGCGAACGCGCGACGGCACCCGCCGGCTCGCTCGAGCGGGCGCTCGCGGAATTGCAAGCGGAGATCTATCAGATGCCGGCTACCGCGTTCGCGGAACACGCGCGGCTCCGGGCGGAGGCGATGCTTCTGCGTGATCGCAAAGCGGAGGCGGGCGGTGTCACGGACGCCGATTGGGTCCGGATCCGGGAACTCTTGGATGGCTCATGGATGTCACTCTCGTGGGCGGTGAGGTAGCCACGGCGCCGCATCCAGTGTTGATGGGCGTAAACGGGGTTGCGGGAATGGAGAGGGATGGCCCGCCTCAATCCACGTAGGCGATACAGTCGATCTGCAACAACTGTCCCTTCCGGCGGAAGCCCGTGGCGCCCCAGTAGGACCGCGCGGGTTTCACCTTGGCGGTGAAGAACTCGTCGTAGACCTGATTCATGCCTTCCCAGTTGTTCTCCGGGTCGACGAGCGAGACGGTGACCTTGAGGACATTGTCCATGTTCGATCCGGCTTTCTCGAGCGCGGCCTTCATCGATTCGAGGCAACTGCGAGTCTGGACCTTCACGTCGCCCGCTTCCTTGCGGCGGTCGGGGTACCAGCCTCCGATGCCGCCGATGAACAGCAGGTGGCCGGAGCGGACGGGTCCGTTGGCCGAGGCTTTCTTGGGAGTCCAGGAGCCGGCCCCTTGTGCCTGAGCGGCGGCGGGAACAGCGAGTCCGAAGGCGGCGGCGGTGAACATGGCGCGGCGAGATGCGTTTTTCGTTTGCTTCATACCTCCGCCGTTATATCATGAGGGGCGATGCGGAAGTACGGTTCCATTTTTGCAATCCTCTTGTTCGCGGCCGGCGGGTTCGCGCAGCCGCTGAAAGAATATACGATCGAGCGGGCCTCGTCGCCCATCACGATCGACGCACAACTCGATGAGCCGGCGTGGCGCGACGCCAAGCCGATGGGCGACTTCGTCTTCAACTGGTTTCAGAGCGGGGACAAGGAACAGACGGTCGCGAAGATGTTGTGGGATGACGACAACCTCTACGTCTCCTGGTATGTTCGCGACAAGCACATCTCGGCGTACGAGAAGAAGAGGCACGGCCCGGTGTCGAAGGATGATTGCGTCGAGATTTTCATTGCGCCGAACCCGGCGAAGGTGAAGAACTACTATACGTGGGAGATCAACGCGATCGGCACGGCTTTGAATCGCAACCGGAGCGACTGGTACACGCTCGGAGCGACGTGGGAACCGGAAGGAGTGGAGTACCGCGCGACCTATCAGGGCGCCGAGAAGAAGGACGAGGATCCGGCCGACGACCACTGGATTGTCGAGATTCGGGTCCCGTTGCGGAACTTCGTGCGCGATGCCGCGCATATGCCTCCGCAGGATGGCGATGAGTGGCGGCTGAACGTGAACCGGATCGGCGGGAAGACCAACCGGCAGTTGAGCAGCTGGTCACCGATTTCACCTCCGCTGCAAGGGTTCCATTCGCCGGATGCTTTCGGGCGCGTCTACTTTTCGCAGCAGGCCGCGGGAGGAAGACCGAATGCGGGCTCGCGGCGTGGCGGTCCTAGGAGGATCCGGTTCGATGTGGCGGAGGCGAAAGCGGGCGGCGAGATCTACAACCGTTCGTGCACGATGTGCCACGGACTGAACGGCGATGCGGGTGACCGTGCGCCGGCGCTCGGCGCGCAGCGGCGCTATCTGCGGTCGACGAGCGATGAGCTGTTCGATGCGATCAAGAACGGGATCAAAGGCACCGGCATGCCGGGGTCACCGTTGCCCGAAGCCGACATCCGGAAGATGATCGCCTACATTCACAGCCTGCGCGCGACGGCCGTTGACGTGGACGTGCCGGGCGACGCCGAGCGCGGGCAGCGTGTGTTCGAGTCGAAGGGCAATTGCTCGAAGTGCCACATGGTGGCGGGGCGCGGGGGAATTCTCGGGCCCGACCTTTCGAGCATCGGGGCCGAGCGAAGCCTCGCCTCGATCAAGGAGACGCTCACCACGGGCAAGCCGGTTCCGCCGCGCGGATTCCAGCCGGTGCGCGTGACCACGGTGACCGGCCAGAAAATCCACGGGTTGCTCAAGAATCAGCACAACACTTCGTATCAAGTCATCGGGACCGACGACAAGCTCCACCTGATCACCGCAGACCAGATCAAAGAGATGAAGCTCGAGACGAAGTCGATGATGCCCACGGGCGTGGACAAGATGTTGAGCGCCGCCGAGTACCAAGACCTGCTCGCCTATTTGAGCCGCCTGGCGCGGAGCCGGAGATAACGATGACGAAGAGCATTCTGATTTCGATGATGGCCGCTGGCGCGGCGCTGGCGCAGGTGTCCTACCAGGACCTGCTGAACGCGGATCCCAAGAACTGGCTCCACTACAACGGACAGTATCATTCGCAGCGGCATTCCCTGCTGAAGCAGGTGACCACGGCGAACGTCAAGAAGCTGACGCCGAAGTGGATGTATCACGTGGTGGGAGCCAGCCGGTTGCAAGCCGTGCCGATCGTGGTGGACGGCCTGATGTACGTTACCAATCCGAACGAAGTGTACGCGCTCGACGCGCGGACGGGCCGCGAGGTCTGGCGGTACATGCGGCAGCCCGCGCTGCAGAAAGGTCCGAATCGTGGCGTCGCGGTGTATCAGAACAAAGTCTACATCGGGACTCCGGATGCGCACCTGGTGGCGCTCGACGCTCGCAACGGCAGCATGCTGTGGGAGACGAAGATCGCCGAGGCGAAAGAAGGCTACTGGTCGCCAGCGGCGCCGATGGTGATCAAGGACAAAGTGATCATGGGCATCGCGCCGAGCGATCACGGGCTGAACGGATTCCTGGATGCTTATGACGCCAATACCGGCGAGCGGCTGTGGCGCTGGCATGCGATTCCGCGTCCCGGTGAGCCGGGTAACGAATCATGGGCGGGCGATTCGTGGAAGACGGGCGGTGGCGGAACATGGCTGACGGGATCCTACGATCCGGAATTGAACCTGCTTTATTGGGGCACCGGAAATCCGGCACCGGACTTCGACGGCGACGTACGGAAGGGCGACAACCTCTATACCGAATCGATCGTGGCGCTGGACGCAAACACGGGCAAGATGAAATGGTATTTCCAGAACACGCCATGGGACGTGCATGATTGGGATTCGGTGGAAGTTCCGATCCTGGTGGACGCTCCCTACAAGGGGCAGAAGCGGAAGCTGCTCGTCCAAGGGAATCGCAACGGATTCTATTACGTGCTCGACCGCGCCACGGGCGAGTTTCTGCACGGGACTCCGTTCATCAAGGAGCTGAACTGGGCTTCGGGCTTGACGGCGAAGGGCCGGCCGATTCGCGTGGAGGGAGTGATCCCGAGTCTGAAGGGGACGAAGACTTGTCCGGCGACTTCAGGCGCGACGAACTGGATGTCGCCCGCCTACAATCCCGATACCAACTGGTTTTATCTCGTGGCGCAGGAGGGCTGCGGTATCAATACGAAGTCGCGCGATACGTTCCGGCCCGGCGGAAATCCGTACATGGGGACGGGGTATATCGAGAGTCCGGAAGAGCCGTGGCAGATGTACGTGCGGGCACTCGATCTGACGACGGGCAAGATGATGTGGGAGTACAAGCAGGTGAACTCGCGGCGGTACGCGGCGGGGCTGCTTTCGACAGCAGGCGGGCTGATCTTCGCGGGCGACGATCAGGGATTCCTGACAGCGCTGGAAGCGCGGACCGGGAAAGCGTTGTGGTCATTCAACACGGGGCAGGCGATTTCGTCGCAGCCCATTTCGTACACGGTGGATGGAAAGCAGATGGTGACGATCGTCAACGGGTCGAACGTGGTGACGTTCGGATTGTTCGAATAGGGAGTCAATAGCCGGCTGCTTTTCCCCACTGAGTGACTAGCAATTCACCGGCCAATGCGGAGAGCGAGCCTTTGGGAAGTGGCTTTTCCAGGCAGGCGTTTGCACCGAGGTGCTCGGCAACGCGCAGCAAGGGCGACGGGAAAGCGCCGGAGACCGCGACAATGATGCCGCTGTAGCCATCGTCCCGGAGCGTTCGAATGGTCTCGATTCCCTCTCCGTCGGGCATGGCCAAATCGATGAATAGAACGTCCGGCTGGCTCTCGGCAACCAGCCGGAGGACCTGACGGCCGCTTTGGGCCTCGGACACGACAAAGGCCGGCGCGGCGAGTTCGAGCTTGACTGTGCGGCGGAACGCAGGCTCGTCATCGGCGACCAGGACGAAGACGGGGTTTGTGGAGGGCTGGACGAAGTCGAGGCCTCCGGCGTAGAACGCCAGTAGGGGTTCGAAAGCCGCCTTAGTGAGAATTTCCAGGCACGACTTTTCTTTGGCGGACAAACCTTGCGGCCGAGGGTATGGGGAGAAAACCCACAGGGACGCAGTAATACCTTCCGAGGGGTGGCAAACCGGTGCACATGCGGCAAAAGCAGCCGGTAGTGGGCTCTTCCGCATCGGATGCCCGTCAGGGAGTTTCCGGACGTCCGGGATGACGATCCACTCTTCACAAACGGTGAGCCACCCTTGAACCTGAATCCGCTGCGCTCCGAAGAAAGCGGCCGGCGACGGACCGGCCTGCTCTTCCACCATCAAGACAGCCGTTGGTGCGTCCGTAACGAGTGCGGCCAACTGAACCACCCAATTCAGCAAAGAAGCGCCTTGCGTCTCGCCGAGGTTCACCGGGTGGGCGCCCGCCTGCCGACCCGATCGAGAGCCGCCGTATCATCGCTCAGGCGTGCAGTGGGCCGTTCCGGTCGCCGGGATTCCATCTATACGAAGCTATACCGGCGGCATCTTCCCGCGAATCGACAGAAACCGCAGCCTGAGCTGCGGAAACTACTGACGAAATGAGCCTGAGTAGCGTTTACTGATATTGACAAAGCTGTCAACTTCATCAAATATAGGTCAGGAGGCTGCGATGGATTTGCGAATCTCCGTGGCCGGCAACTATGAGATAGTCAGGAGAGGAGTCCGGGCGATCATCGAAGACCAGCCGGGCTGGAAGGTTGTATCGGAGGCCGCCGACGGGCCTCAGGCAGTCAAGCAGGCGTTGTCGCTTCGGCCCGATGTTTCGATCCTAGGCATGTCGATGCCGGAACTCGATGGAGTGGAATGCGCGAAGCGAATCATGAAATCATGGCCGACGGCGAAGATACTGATTCAAGCCCATCATTCGGATGCATTGGCGATTCAGGAATGCCTCGACGCTGGAATTCGCGGGATTGTTTTCAAATCCGAGGCCGGAAGCGAGTTGATCGAAGCGGTTCGCACCATTTCAGCGGGGCGATTCCACTTCACCTCACGGATCGACTGGACGGTGAATGCGGCGATCCGGGGCGGCCACGCGCAGGATTCGTCCGGACGCTTGACGGAGAGAGAGAAGGAATTGATCCGAGCGATCGCGGAGGGACTCTCCAACAAGGCGATCGCCGCAAGGATGGCGGTGAGTATCCGCACGGTGGAGACTCACCGCGCACGTGCCATGGAGAAGACGGGGTCGAGTTCGGCGGGCGCGCTGGTCAGGTGGGCGATCCGGAACCACCTGGTGAAGCCCTGAGGGCCGGGAGGGCTTCTGGCGGAGCTGCGCCCGCCTTGGAGGGCTGCCTTAACATTAAGGCGGGCATCCCCCCGCAGCATTTTCCAATCCGGGAATGAGCCTGAAGTGAGGATTGGTTTCCAATGTGGGG
>CADECY010000012.1:30708-114096 GCA_902825945.1 uncultured Acidobacteriota bacterium | reverse complement strand
AGGTTCTCCGGACCATGCCATTGAGACATGACCTCGACTCCAACGGCTACCGGCACATCGTTCAGTCCGTGGGCGTGCGGGGTGGAACGCCGGCCATGATGGGCACAAGGATTGGCGTTCACGACGTGATCGGGCTGTTGCAGAACGGCGAAACCATCGACACTTTGCAGGCGCGGTGCTTTCCTCGGCTGACCAGCGGCCGTGATCGGGGAAATTCGCGCGCTGCCCGGTACGTGGCGGAACGCCGACGATGGGCTGGACTTCCTCCAGGGGCTCCGGTCTGGAGAGAGTTCCCCTTGATTGCGCTCTTCGACACAGGATTCCTGTACGTCCTGTTCGACGCCAACGCGAAGATTCCTCCGGCACGGGACAAGAAGCCGATTGCGAGGGGACGAGAGCGCGTGGAGCATTTGGTTCATTCGCTCACCGAGGGGCGATCGACCAAGATCATTCTTCCCGCGCCCGCACTCTCGGAATTCATGCTGCTGGCGCACGAAGACTGGGCTGGCTATCTCGCGCTCATCAGAAAGACATCGGTCTTCCAGATCGCGGGTTTCGATGTTGCGGAGTCGGTGGAACTGGTGGAACACTGGTTCCGGCACGGAGATGGAAAGCGCCTGCGGTACGGAGCGCAGCAGACCTGGGCGAAGCTGAAGTAGACTGGCAGATTGTCGCGATCGCGAAGACCAACCGAGTCGATCTGGTGTACTCGACCGACAATGACATCCACAAACTGTGCGCGGAGGACGAGATCAAGTCCATGGGAATCGAAGATCTGCCTATGCCGCCTCCGCAACAGATGGAGCTTCCGGTTGAGGATGGGGATCCGCAGGGGGAGGGCCCGTCGCCTCGGGTGGACGAAGGCGAGGGCTGATCCCCACCCCGGGTTCTTGGTGGCTTCTTCACTCGCCCGTGCGCCGAAGTGAGCCGCTGGCCATCACCGCTCCCTTACGGTCGCGGCTCAGTTACGTGTCGGGTAGCCGGTGCCGCCGCGAAACGGCACCCGCGGGGAGCGCCTCTCCTGGGCTGGCATTGCTGTTGTTCTATTACGCGGCGGGACGTGGAAGCGCACCTGTGGGGGCGGCGTCCGGTGGGGAAAAATGCCGTTGAGACCGCTGTGGCGGTGACCTACGGCCGGCTGCTGTTGCCTTCGCCGGACGATCGCTGGCTGTGGCCGCGGCTGGCGGTGTATGCGTCGTTCCGGATGGTGCTGTTGAGTGGCGACTTGCCGAATATGATCTGCATCATCTGAGTAAGGGTCCGTGGACGGAGGTGGCTTCTGTCCGGACGCGACTGATTCTCGAGTTGCGGAGACGGCGGGGTTGCGGGCGATGTTCCGCGAGGCGTGCGAGTCGGCTCGCGAGTCCGGCGCGGGAGATGCCCGGCGACAAGATGGTGGGGATGTAGCAGCCTGACTGAATTGCTGGCGCGATGCGCTATCGCGCCAGCGCACCATCGCCCGACCGGTAGGAGTCCAGCCAGCGAGTCGCGAGGAACATCACGAGGCACAGCGCCACCGCGAACCCACCGAGATGCCAGCCATGCGACTTCAGCCACGGCCACGCGTCCTCGCCGAGATGCATGCCGAGCCACGCGAGCCCGAAGTACCGAATCACGCGCGCGGCGGTGACTGTCGCCAGAAACGGCAGCGGGCGCACGCCCATCGCTCCCGCCGACAAAACTGGAACCTTGAGCGGCAATGGAAGAATCGGCACCAGCGCGGGAATGAAGACCGTGATCAGGCCATAGTGCGCGAACCACGCACGGAAGCGTAGAGCGCCGGGTGAACTGGCGTGCCTTTCCAGATACATGTCGCCGCCTTTGCGCGCGATCGAGAAGAGGATCATGGTGCCGATCGCCGAGCCGAGCACGCTCAGCGCGGCACTGAGCAACGCCTGCTTCGGACTCACGGCCGCAACCGCCAGCAGCAGCACGTCGACGCTCGCGGGCAAGGGAACTCCGGCGGAATCGAGCAATGCAAGACCGAACGCGCCGAGCGGCCCGTAGTTCTGCAGGAACAGCGTGACTTTACGCACCCGCGAGTTCCTTGAGCTTGGCCTCGTCAATCACCGGCACGTTCAGCGATTGCGCCTTCTCGAGCTTCGATCCGGCGGCCTCGCCCGCCACCAGATAGCTCGTCTTCTTGCTCACCGAGTCGGTGGCCTTGCCGCCCGCGCTTTCGATCAGCGCTTTCGCCTCGTCGCGCGAGAGCGTTGGAAGCGTGCCGGTGACGACGAAGGTGAGTCCGGCGAGCGGACCGCCTTCGCGTTTGGGAGGTTCGTGCGTGAACGTGAGTCCGGCGGCTCGCAAACGCTCGACGAGCGCGCGGTTGCGCGGATTATCGAAATAGGAACGAATGCTCTGCGCAACTTTCGGACCGACTTCATCCGCCTTCTGCAACGTATCGGCGTCCGCCGCTTCGATCGTATCGAGCGAGGCGAACGTATCGGCGAGAATCTGCGCTGTTCGCTCGCCCACGAAGGGAATGCCGAGCCCGTTCAGCACACGCGGGAGCGGTTTCGATCTCGAAGCCTCAATGCCCGCGATGATCCGCTCGGCCGACTTCTTGCCCATCCGCTCGAGCGGCGTCAGTTGATCGAGCGTGAGTTGGTAGAGATCGGCAACGCTCTTGACCATGCCCTGATCGACCAGTTGGTTCACCAGCGCGTCGCCCATGCCATCGATATCCATCACGCCGCGCGAGGCAAAGTGCAGGACCGTTTCCTTCAAGCGCGCCGCGCAATCCGGATTGATGCATCGGCTGGCCGATTCGCCTTCCGCGCGCACCACGCCCTCTCCACACACCGGACACTGCTTCGGCATGTGGAAACGGCGGCGGCCCTCGGCATGTTCCTTCACTCGGACCACTTTCGGAATCACGTCGCCGCTACGCTCGATCACCACGACATCGCCAATCGCAAGCCCGAGGCGTTCGATCTCGTCTTCGTTGTGGAGCGTGGCACGCGAGACCGTGACTCCGCTGACGGTCACCGGACGCAGATGCGCAACGGGCGTTAGCGCGCCCGTGCGACCGACCTGCACCTCGATGTTTTCGAGCACGGTCTCGGCCTGCCTCGGCGGATACTTGAAGGCGATCGCCCATCGCGGTGCCTTTGCTGTCCAGCCGAGCTGGCGCTGTTGCGGAATCGACTCGATCTTGGCGACCACGCCATCGATCTCGTAGGGCAGATTGTCGCGTTCTTCGCGCCAGCGCGAAATGAACGCATCCAAATCGTCGAGCCCGCCGCAAAGCGCCCGCGCCGTGTTGACGCGGAAACCCATCCCGGCGAGGCGCTCGAGCGAGGCCCAATGGCTATCGAGAATCGTCTCTCCGTTGGCGAGCAGCAGGTAGGCGTAGAAGTCGAGTTGCCGCGCGGCGGTGATCGCGGGATCGAGCACGCGCAGCGAACCGGCGGCCGAGTTGCGTGGATTCGCATACCGCGGCAATCCCTGCGTTTCGCGCTCCTGATTCAGGCGGCTGAATGCGCGATTCGACATGATCACTTCGCCGCGCACCTCGAACTCGGCGAGATCCGTCTCCACATGGAGCGGCAAGGATCGAATCGTGCGTGCGTTTTCGGTGACGTCTTCGCCCACCTCGCCGTCACCGCGCGTGATCGCCTGGGTCATGACGCCGTTACGAAACCGAACCGAGAGCGAAAGCCCATCGAGTTTCAATTCGCCCACGTAGCGATAATCTTCGTGTCCGAGCAGATCCCGCACGCGGCGATCGAAATCGCGGAGTTCGCCTTCGTTCAGGGCATTGTCGAGACTCAGCATCGGCGCGCTGTGGCGGACCTGCTGGAAGCCCTCGCGCGGAGTTCCGCCCACGCGTTGCGTCGGCGAATCCGGCGTGACGAGCGAAGGGTGCTCCGCCTCGATCGCCTGCAACTCCCGGACCAGCGTGTCGTACTCGGCGTCACTGATCTCGGGCGAATCGAGCACGTAGTAGCGATGCTCGTGATAGCGAATCTTCTGGCGCAGTTCCGCGGTCTTCCGCGCGACGTCAGAGGTCATGAATCCTCTATGATAGCGGCAATGGTTCGAATCACGGAAGAGCAGGTCCGCCAGCACCTGCCGATGAAGGAAGCGATCCGGCTGGTGCGCGAATCGTTCGAGAAGCTCGATTCCGGGCAAGCGCAGAACCAGGACCGGCGGCGCCTGGTGTTGCCCTCGGGCGCGGTACTGCACCAGTTGGCGGGCGCGTTCGGCAACTACTTCGGCTGCAAGATCTATTCGACGCACGTGAAGTTCGGCGCGCATTTCACCGTGCTGCTCTACGACGCCGCGACCGGGAAGCCATTGGCCGATATCGACGCGAATCATCTCGGGCAGATCCGGACAGGGGCCGCGAGTGGCGTCGCGACGGATCTCATGGCGGCGCCCGGTGCTTCGACGCTCGCCGTGATCGGCACAGGTTTCCAGGCGCGGACCCAGATCGAAGCCGTGCTCGCGGTGCGTCCGATTCGCGAAGTCCGTTGCTGGAGCCGGAATCGTGATCGCCGGGATGAGTTCGCCCGGACCTGCGCGGAGGAGTTCGGCGTGGACGTCATCGCGCCGGAGACCGCGGAGCAGGCGGTGCGCGACGCCGCCATCGTGGTGACCGCGACTTACGCGAAGGATCCCGTGGTTGAATCCGGCTGGATCGCGGCCGGCGCGCATGTCAACGCGATGGGTTCAAACAATCCGCAACGCCGCGAAATCCCCGCGGAATTGGTGGCGCGCGCGGAACTGATCGCGGTGGATTCGATTTCGCAGGCCCGAATCGAGTCCGGCGACTTGCTGCTCGCCTGGACTCAGGAAGATTGGAAGACGCCCCGCCTGGTGCAACTGCAGGAGATCGCTGGCGGGCGCAGGCATGGAAGATCGTCGCCGCACGGGGTGACGATTTTCAAGTCGAACGGGCTAGGAGTGCAGGATATCGCGGTGGCTGGCTTCGTCCATGAGCAGGTGATGGCTCACTCCTGAGCCCCAGCCTGTAAATCCGCATCGCGCCAGGCGCTGATCTTGAGGCGGCGGCACACCCAGCAGAGCTGCTCCTCGGGGCTGGGCGAACACTCGCCGCCACACACCGAGCACTTGGCTGCACGCTGGATCGTGTCGGCCGACAGCGCCTTCTTGGCTTGCTCCAGAATTTGTGGAGCCACGACCTCCGGTTCCGGCGTAACAGTTTTCTTTCGCATGATGACACCTCTACTATGACAAATTCGGGGCCGTATTTGTGGAGAGGCCGCCAGGGACAATCGAAATCGCGGTGCCAGCATCTCGCGCGGCACCGCCATCGCAGGCCCGATGCGCACGGCGGGCCGGGTATACTCGTAGCGATGTCAAACCGCAGTGCCGCGCGGCTCCCGATCGCCGCCCTGATCCTGACCACCGCCGTTGCGGTGTCTGCCCACGCGGCCCCGGGAAGCCAGACGGTCCTCTACGCCGCGGCGGGTCCCGAATTGACCGCCTATCTCGCCGATGCCGGAGCAGCCACGCTTGCCAAACGCGGCTCGGTGACGCTCCCCGAGAACGTACAGGAGGCGTGGCCTCATCCGTCGCGCCGCTATCTTTATGTCGGGTGGAGCAACAACGTGGCGGGCGGCCAGGGACATCACGGACTGACGGCGTTCCGCGTCGATCTCGCAACGGGCGCGCTCCAACCGCACGGCCGTCCGGTTGCGTTGAGGGCGCGGCCCGTGTTCCTCACCGCCGACCCGGCGGGCAAGTGCGTGATCGCCGCTTACAATCTGCCCAGCGGAGCCTCGGTCCATCGAATCGAGGCGAATGGATCGTTGGGCGCGGAGCAGCCCCAGCCGGTGGGACTCGACTTCGGCATCTACGCCCATCAGGTGCGCGTGGA
Source organism: uncultured Acidobacteriota bacterium (assembly GCA_902825945.1). Lineage (GTDB taxonomy): Bacteria > Acidobacteriota > Terriglobia > Bryobacterales > Bryobacteraceae > SYLY01. Next base: position 108,248 of record CADECY010000012.1, on the reverse strand, counting down.
TCCGTTCGGGCGAATGGTGGTCATCGCCACTCGCGGCAACGTCGCGGCGGAGGGCAAGCCGGAGGATCCCGGCGCGGTGAAGGTGTTCGGCTATCGTGACGGCGTTCTTTCCAACCGCGCGTCCATCGCGCCGAACGGAGGCCACAATTTCACGCCACGCCACGTCGACTTCCATCCGGGGCGTCCGTTCGTGTTCGCGACGATCGAGGCGCAAAACGAGCTCCACGTCTATCGGGTGGTGGATGGACCCTCTCTCAGCCCCGCGCCGCTGTTCTCACGGACGACGCTCGCCAATCCATCCCGCGCCACCGGGCAAGCCACCAGCGCGATCCACGTGCATCCGAACGGCAAGTTCGTCTACCTGGGCAACCGCGGTCCGGCGGGTGGCGAAAACTCGATCGCCGTCTATTCGGTCAACGACAACACGGGCGAGCCCACGCTGATCCAGAATGCCGAAACGCGCGGCGTGCATCCGCGCACCTTCACTCTCGACCCAAGCGGAACGATGCTCGTCGTGGCCAACATGCAGCGCTCCGGCGGCGAACCCGCGTCGCTTTCGGTGTTTCGAATCGGTGCCGATGGCAAGCTGACGTTCGCCAGGAAGTACACCCAAGACCCCGCCGACAAACGGGGCCTCTTTTGGACCGGCATGCTGGAACTGCCCCGGTAAGCGCGCCCTCGCACCGCTGCACCGAGTCGCGTGTGGGCGGCTTGCGGTATACTGCTGTACCGATGAGACGATTCACCGTAAGCACCTCGTTCCTTGCGCTATTGGGCGCGGCTTGGTTCGGATTCGACATGCCTTCCACGGCGGCCCAAGGTGGCGCCGCGAAAGTGAGCGGACAGGGCAAATACAAGTTCAAGGTCCTGTACACCTCAAGCCATCTGCCCTCCGAGGCGCAGGCGGTGTTGAAGGGCGCGCACGGCGGATTCGCCGTCGATACGCGGCCCGGCAAGGGCGAGACGTACTTCTCGCTCAAGGGCGCGGGCATCATTCAGATCAGCGCCGATCTGAAGAGCACCAAGATGCTTCCCACCGCGGAAGACATGAAGAAGACCAACACGCACAACGCGGGCATCTGGTACACCAAGAAGGGCACGCCCTACTTGATGTTTCCAGGGAATGAGTCGGCGAGCGTGTACACGACCACTCTTGACGGCAAGCCCGTTCACACGCTGAAGACACCCGCCGAAGGCGTCGACCTCGGCAATCCCAACGCGAACGACTATTTCGCGAAGAAGGGGCCGTTCATTCCGACCGACATGGTGGAGCTCGACGGGTTGATGTACATCGCCACTGGCTATTCGAAGCTCGACTACGTGCTGACGGCCAAGATCAGCGAGGCCAAAAAGCCGCTCTCCATTGAATGGCACGATCTCGCCTTCGGCGGCAAGGGCACCGGTGTAGGCCAGTTCGGCACGGGCCACGGCATCACGGTTCCGCCGGGAACCAAGCGCATCGACGTAGCCGACCGTCCGAATTCCGAAATCGACCGCTTCACGCGCTTCGGCCAATACGTGTCGACGTTGAGCCTGCCGAAGGGCTCGTTCCCGTGCGACATCTACTACCTGAATCAGTACGGCGTGGTGGGTGCACTGCATGGTCCGGACCGGACGAAGGGCGCTCCGATCTATCTGCTCGAGGGCGACAATCTGGTGTCGACGATCATGCCGAAGGAAGAGCTCGGGTTGGCGAACTTCCAGCACTTGCACAACTCGGTGATCCGGCAGGTGAACGGCAAGCTGTACATCATCGCGCAGGCCTGGAATCCGGGAGATTTCGCGATCCTGGAGCAGGTGGGGGATTAGTTCACCAGCGGAGCGCTTCCGGGACTTCACTGAAGAGTTCGGCGAGTTCCGGGATCGATTGATGCTGGCGGCGCATTTCTTGCCAGACGGTGGGATGAGGCATCCGCCCGAGCGCTTGGATCAGACGATGCCGCCGGGCATTGCGCGCTGATCCGTACTCCCGAACGCGTGCCCGATAACTGTGATAGGCGTCGCACCGAGCCTGGAGAAGTGGCCGCCGGTTCAGCGCGAGCGCATCGATGGTGAAGCGGGCTCGCGAGTGAGCCCGCGATCCGTCCGCGGCTCTGGGCTCGAAACAGAAGGTGTCACGGAGATCCAGGATCAGCAACTCGAGCGGATCCTCGATTCGTGGCATGACCAGCAGCGGATCCCCGGACAACGGTGGCAGCAGTGGGGCGCCGCGCTTTCTCGAGACCTCGACGGCCTTCCCGCTTTGATCGAACACAGCGAATTTGGCCAGCTTCTTGCCGTTACATGAGCCGCACGAATAAAGGTAGTTCGGCCAAACGAACGTCAGTTCGGGATAGAGGCTCTTCGGATGGTGATGTTCGATCTCATCGGCAACCGAGTCCTCACAGTACATGCAGCGCCTCGGACCGAAACACATGGAAGCAAGAGCCGACTTGATCTCCCGGAATTTCTTGTTCCGGGAGTGTGCCTTGAAGTCTTTCTGGGCCCTCCGCACTCGAGCCTCGTAGGAATTCTCACGATCGATCGCGGATTGGTATTCCTTCAACCGCGTCGCCGCCGAAGCGGAAAGGTCCCGGGGGCCGATTCGAATCATCGCTGAGCCATTCGCACACCGGCTGGAAAAGTGGCCCGAAGGCGCTCTTGTTCCCGGAGTTCCGTCCGTGACAACCCCTCGCGAATCTCCTTCGTGTTGAGGACCGCCAGCCGCTCCCGCATTCGATGAGACTCGGGTGACCCGGTGTCATCGACCCCGAAAGCTTCGGTCGCGTAGGCGTCAGAGACGTCGCCGTACACGAGCCGGTCTCTTTCGGCCCCCTGCAATATCCGTCCGGAACCACCAGCGCCTGGCACCGGAAGTGCGAAGATGGATCCCTTCTCGGCGGCGTGACAAATGAGCGGGCTGTGCGTAGTGACGATGAACTGCATTCGCGGGAAGTGCTCCGTGAGCCAGAACCCGATCCGCTTCTGCCATGACGGATGAAGGTGGGCGTCCACCTCGTCAATGAGCACGACTCCTGGGATACCGATGGTCCGGCCGCCGCCCGTGAAAATCTCACTTGGCTCAAACTTGGCGCTCAACTGGCGAATGAGCTCGAACGTCATGCTCAGCATTGACCGGAAACCGTCACCCAGTTCCTCTACCTCGACCTCGAGCCCAGCGGAATCTTCGAACGCAACGCCACTCGAGGAAATGGAGACGAGCTTCACCCCATGAGGAAGGAAGTCATCCTGGTTGACGAAGTTCTTGATGGACCCGAGCAGCGCGCCTTCCGGCTTCCGCTCGAGAGCCTTGTGGTGCAACGACTGGAGCCAGTAGAGGCTCTCGACCAACGAAACCTTCTCGCCGAAAACGGACAAGTGGGCCCCAACTCGCGGATTCGTGAGAAAGCCACGCTCGGCATCCCGGTCGCCGCCGGTGAATCTCCGAAAGGGTCCATAGGAGGCGGAGAACCAACCCAAGCCCTTGCCCCAAATGTGCCGATCCGGCTTCATGATCGGGCTCGTATCGAGCGGCCTGGGGGCCGTCGCCGGTCCATCGCGCTCAATCTCCACACCGGCGCGAAGAGGAGTCTGCTTGTTCGTCTTGCCTTTCATAGCAAACTTGTCGAACGATGGATCCGGCGAAAGCGTCAGCGATATCCGCGCCCGATTCTCACCAAGCCGCACCCAGGTTCTCCAGTCCTGACCTGCCGCGGCTGCGTTTTCGGGCCCGATCAAGACGAGCGCGATGGAACGAAGGAATGACGATTTGCCCGAACCGTTGTCGCCGAGGACGACATGCCAGCCCGCTCCGGCCGATGCCTTGTGCCCGATCTCCCATTCAATCTTCTCAATGGAGCGAACGTTTTCGATCTCGACGCGCTTGATCCACACAAGAGCTATTCTGCCATTGTTCAGCCATGGCAGGCATGCGGTGGAGCGCGGCTCCGCTACCTCCACCACCGCGAAAGAACCACGGTTCGCGCCGCGCCCCTCGCGGTAAACTAGGGGTTCAACCCATGCCCAATCCGAACAGTTTCAACGCCGCCGGAAGTCTGTCCGCCGGCGGACGTGAATTCGTTATCTATCGACTCGACGCCCTCGAAAAGGCCGGTTTCGGCCCGATGAGCCGGATCCCGGTATCGATCCGCATTCTACTCGAGAACCTGCTCCGCAACGAAGACGGATCGCAGGTGAAAAAATCGGACATCGAGTTCGTCGCCAACTGGAACGGCAAACCCACCGAGCGCGAAATCAGTTTCATGCCGGCGCGCGTTCTGCTGCAGGACTTCACCGGCGTCCCCTGCGTAGTGGACCTCGCCGCGATGCGCGAAGCGCTCCAGAAAATGGGCAAGGACCCCAAGCGCGCCAACCCGCTATTTCCCGCCGATCTCGTGATCGACCACTCCGTGCAGGTGGACCACTTCGGCAAGAAGGATTCGTTCGACCTCAACTCGCTGCTCGAGTATCAACGCAATGGCGAACGCTACGCGTTCTTGCGCTGGGGCCAGTCGTCATTCCGTAATTTCAGCGTCGTGCCGCCCGAAACCGGCATCGTGCACCAAGTGAACCTCGAGCACCTCGCCCGTGTGGTCTTCCAGAACGAGAACGGCGACAAGCCGGTCGCGTATCCCGACACGCTCGTCGGCACCGATTCGCACACGACGATGATCAACGGATTGGGAGTCGTGGGCTGGGGCGTCGGCGGAATCGAAGCCGAGGCATGCATGCTTGGCCAGCCCGTTTCGATGCTGCTCCCGCAGACGGTGGGCTTCAAACTGTTCGGGTCCTTGCCTGCTGGCGCGACGGCAACCGACCTCGTACTCACGGTGACGCAGATGCTCCGCAAGAAAGGCGTCGTCGGCAAGTTCGTCGAATTCTACGGAACCGGACTGTCGTCGTTGTCGCTGGCCGATCGCGCCACAATCGCCAACATGGCTCCCGAGTACGGCGCGACGATCGGCTTCTTCCCGGTGGATCATCTCACGCTCGACTACCTGCGGCTCACCAATCGTCCCGCCGCGTTGATCGAACTCGTGGAAGCATATTACAAGGCGCAGGGACTGTTCCGCACCGACGACACGCCGGACCCGATTTTCACCGACACTCTCGAACTGGATCTCGGCACGGTGGTTCCGTCACTGGCGGGCCCGAAGCGTCCGCAGGATCGCATCGAGCTGACTAACGTGAAGTCGAACTTCCTCGCATCGCTGGGCGGCGAGCCCAAGTCGAGCGGGGCGCTGCGCGATGGTGCGGTGGTGATCGCCGCGATCACCAGTTGCACGAACACTTCGAATCCGTCGGTGCTCATTGCCGCGGGACTGCTCGCGAAAAAGGCCCTGGCGAAGGGGCTGACGTCGAAGCCGTGGGTCAAGACGTCGCTCGCGCCAGGATCGAAGGTTGTTACCGAGTACTTGAACGATGCCGGACTTTCGGCGAGCCTCGACGCGCTCGGCTTCAACCTCGTCGGATACGGCTGCACGACGTGCATTGGAAACTCGGGTCCGCTGCCGGATGAGATCGCGGCCGAGATCAAGAGCGGCAAGCTGAACGTCGCAGCCGTGCTCTCGGGCAACCGGAATTTCGAAGGTCGCGTGCATTCGCTCGTGCGGTCGAACTACCTGGCTTCGCCGCCGCTCGTGGTGGCCTACGCAATCGCGGGGAGTGTGGATGTGGACCTCTCGACCGAGCCGATCGGCAAGGACCAGAATGGTACCGCTGTCTATCTGCGCGACATTTGGCCGAGCCAGCAGGAAGTGGCCGCCGTACTCGCCAAACATGTGCGCCGCGAGATGTTCGAGTCGCAGTACGCGGATGTGTTCAAGGGCGATGAGCGTTGGGGCGCCATCAAGGTTCCCGCCGGCGACATCTACCAATGGGACGCGGCATCCACTTATATCAAGCGCCCGCCCTACTTCGATGAAATGGTCGATCCAGCGACTTCGGTGAAGGACCTCGCGGGCCTCCGCGCGTTGGCCGTCCTCGGAGACTCGATCACCACCGATCACATCTCGCCCGCGGGCAATATCGCCGCCGATAGTCCGGCTGGGAAGTACCTGCAGAGTCTCGGCGTGAAGCCAGTGGACTTCAACTCGTACGGCGCGCGCCGCGGCAATCATGAAGTGATGGTGCGCGGAACGCTCGCCAACGTTCGCCTCAAGAACCTGATGGTTCCAGGCGTGGAAGGCGGCTACACGATGCATCCGTCGTCGCCCGAGAAGATGTTCATCTACGATGCGGCGATGCAGTACAAAGCGGACGGCGTTGGGACACTGATCGTGGCAGGCAAGGAGTACGGTTCCGGCTCGTCGCGCGATTGGGCCGCGAAGGGCGTGATGCTGCTCGGCGTGAAGGCGGTGATCGCCGAAAGCTTCGAGCGCATCCATCGCTCGAACCTCGTGGGCATGGGCGTTCTGCCGACCGAGTTCACGGGCGGACAGAATCGCGAATCGCTCGGACTCGATGGCACCGAGACCTATTCGATCATGGGAATCCCGGAGGCGATCGGTGGATCGAAGATCGCGAAAGTCACCGCGGTGAAAGCGGATGGAACGAAGGTGGAGTTCGAGGTGAAGGTCCGGATCGATACGCCGCAGGAGGCCGAGTACTACCGGTTCGGTGGGATTCTGCCGTACGTTCTGCGCGAAGTCGTGGCGGCGTAGGCCGCCTTCGCCGCAAGCGCGTCACCCGAAGGACTGCGGATCGTGTCGGCGATGAGCGGGGATTGGCTGCTTCGCGTTCCGAGCGATGAGGGACCGTCCTTGTCCGCCGATCGGTTCGTTCTACTCGTCTTCTACGCGTTCGCTTACGCGGTGATTAGACATCGTGACTGGAGTTCGTGGCTGAGCGCGCCCGACGAGGGAGTGCCCCGTGGAGAATCCTGGGTCTTCCGCCCGGTGCGCCGCGTTCGGTTCACGTTGCTCGGGATCGGGCTGGTTTGCGGGGGGCTGTTGTTGGAAGCATGGTTCCGGGAACCGGGTGAACGCCCCCACGCCGCGCTGCTTTTTGGCTACGCCGCAGGCATCCTCGGAGCGCTCGCCGCATGGCCACCATCGATCGTGCTCACAGCCCGCGGTGTTCTAACATCGCGTTGGAAAATCAGGAGCAAAACGCTTCCGTACCACATGATCACCGACTGTCACGAGGATGAACACGGTGGAATCCTGATCGTGAGTTGCACTGGGAAAAACGTCCGTATTTCGTCGCGGCAAGCGGGTTTGGAACAGATGCTGTTCCTGTTGAAGAAGCAGATGAAGAAGCACCGGCGGGCATGAACGCTTTCGGTGAGACAGCCATGAGAATGTCGAACGCGGAGCCTTCACCGATGCGATCCAGCGAAACCGTGTAGCTGTCGACGGGCGAGCCAGACGCCGGAGCGTTCGGTACGATCACCGCGAAGACTTGGGCGCGATCGCCATGGAGTTCGATCGCAACTTTGAATAGCTCGCACGGGAGCGACGCGGTTCGAGCCGATTCGCGGCGTCCGCGTGGGCGGCACGGTCCGGATACGGTTCTCGATGCGGCGCCAAGCCGAAAGGTTCAGCGACGGATCCTGTGGAACCGTGTTCGAAAGCAGGAACAAATCACGCATCGCCTCTTCGCTGAAAGCCATGTCCGAGGCGGGAACCATGCGGCCTCGGCTCCAGCCGCTGTTGCGGTAGTCCGAGTGCGTGGCGCCGGGTTGCGTGAGCGATGTGTCGCGGCGGAACCGCTTGGGGCGGTCCACCGGCACGGCCGCGATTCGATCCGGAGTCAGTTCGTACAGGGTCCAGACAGGCACGTTCTCCGGGACGCCGTGGCAGAGCGCGAATCCGGACTTGACGGAGAGTTCGCGATCGGGGCCGGTGCATTGCGCGGAGAGGAGGGCGAGGATGAGAGCAAACATGCACTCATCCATCGGCGAGTCCGGCGACACTTTCCGGAGTCCAATCAGCATCCGGAATCAGGACCGCTGACGGGCGCAATGATCAACGAGCGGACGTTCGATCGAGAGCGCCGCGGCGCGAGATCACCGGCCGAATCACCAACTGCAGCACAACGAACGACCCGAGCAGCACAACGCAAACACGATACGGGACGCGCGCTCCGTACGCCGTACCGATGAGTCCGCCGCCGAGGGCTCCGATCGCGCCTCCCACCGCCAGGCTCCCTTCGTGGATTCCGCTCGCGATTCCCTTTCTGCGGGATCCGAACGCCATCGTGCTGTAGTAGATGCTCGCGAAGTAGTTGTAGCCGAGCATCAGCGCGGTGAGGATCAAGCCGATCGTGAGAACCGGAATCGACGAAGCGTATCCGAGAATCGCGAGCCCGGCCATCGCAATCACTTGCGCGCCGATCGCGGGCCAAAGGCGATAGTGCCAGAACGTGAACCGGTACATCAGGAAGTAGGTTCCGATCACCGCGAGACGGTTGGCGGCGAGCATGGCGCCATGCGCCGGTGGGCTGATTCCCGATTCGTGCGCCAGGTACGGAAACAGGTGCGTCACCATGCTGAACGCCAGCGCACCCGCTCCGTTCGAAAGCCAGCCGAGATAGACGAACGTTCGCGCGCGCGGCTCGGTGCGCTCCGGCTCTGAGGACAGTGGCGCGGCGCGCTGCGTGTCCGGAGGTTTCCACGCCGACATCACGGCGATGATCCCTACCATCGGGATCGCCGCCACCAGCAGCGGCAATTCCGGGCGAATCCAATAGAACCACCCAGCGGTCGACTGCGACGCGATCACCCCAGCGTTCCAGGAGATGCAGAAGAGGAAGAGGCGGCGGTTGGTATCCTGTCCGTCGTCGGTCAGCCACGCGATCAGCGGTGGAAAGATCAGCGATACCGAGAATCCGCAGGCGGCCGCCATGATGTAGAACAACGGACGCGAGCGCCACACCGAACACGCAAGCAAAACGGCGATCGTCGCCACTGCGCCGCACAGCATGACGCGCCGGCGGCCGAACCGGTCCGACACGATTCCCGCGAGCGGTCCGCACAAGGCGTAACTGATCGACGCGCAGGCTCCGAAAATGCCTAGGTGCCACTGCGACGAACCGGACTCGGCGAGCCATCGAGTGATCGAGAACAGGAACGCGAAGTAGGCGAAGTCGGTCGCGAACGATGTGTAGTAGACGGCTCGCGTGCGCGACGGAGAGAAAGGCATCCAGTCTCCCGAGTATATGATGGAGACGGATCATGCGCCGCCGAAACCTCCTGAAGGCCCTTGGCGCGGCCGCTCCGCCGGCCATGCTGGCTGCGCAAGACGGCTCGCGTGCGCAAGGCTCGAGCGCGCCACCCGGACCAGAGCCGAAGGTGTTCTTCTACGACGATGGACGCCACGCGGCGGGACTCTATCAGTTCGCGCCGCTGTTGACCGCCTCGGATGTTGCATTCACCGTCGACCAACTCGTCTCCGCCGGAGTCGACACGCTCTTCTACTCGGCGGGCACGGAGGGCGGAGTCGTACAGTACGAGAGCCGCGTCGCACAGCGGTGGGGCGAAAACGTGGACGTTTGGACCCACGAGATCTTCTATCGCGCTTCCCGAACGCTCCATCAACTGATCGCCGATGGCATCGATCCGATGAAGGTTCTCTGCTCGCGCGCGAGAGAGAAGGGCATTCTCTTCCTCCCCACGCTGGCGGTTGGCCTCGTCGGCGGAGATCGAAAGGAGGATCTCGGGCTGGGCCGTAAGTCGGACTTCGTCTACGACAACCCGCGATTCCAAGTGGGGCCGGACTCCGATCCACGCGCGCGGAATCCGGCACGTTTCCTCGGTCCGAACCGATTCAGCTTCCTGCATGACGACGTGAGGAGAGAGCGGTTACGCGTCGCGGAGGAGTTGCTCACGCGGTATGAAACGGACGGAATCGAACTCGACCTGTCGATCGACAATGACTTCGGGCCGTTGTGCAAGTATTCGGAAGCACAGCGTCTCGCCCCGGCGATGACAGCGTGGATCGCCGAAGTCCGCGCGGCGGCGAACAAAGCGGAGCGGACACAGGGGCGTCGGAAGCGCGTCTACGTGCGCATTCCAGCAACGACCGAAGACGGCTGGCGATCGATCGGATTCGATGTTCCCGCGTGGGTACAGCGGAAGCTCATCGACGGCCTCGTGTGTGTTTCCACCTACCGGAATCTCGTGGATCAGGACATCGACTTGGCCGCGGCCACGCGAGTCACCAAGGGTACGCCGTGCCGTGTCCTTGCGGGTTTCGATGGCAATCTTGGGCGCCAGATCGAGAGCTCCCCACTTCCCGAGATGATCTGGGCCGCGGCCGCGAACGCATACTCGAGTGGCGCTCACGGCTTCGGACTCTGCGAGGGAATGTGGGCTCCGAACGGCTGGCCGTGGACCCCAGAGGAGTACGCGACGCTTCGCCTGCTGGGACATCCGGATCTTCTCGCTACGGCGAACAAGATCCACCACGCGCGTTCGATGGCGCGAGGCTCGACAGCCGCCGCGAGTCCGTTCCAGCGCGCGGAACCGGTGCTGCCGGTGACGCTCGAACAGGGGCAATCGATCGAGGTCCCGATACGCATCGTGGACAACGTCGCGGAGATGCAGGCCCGCGAGCGGGTTTCGGCGATGAAGCTTCGCGTGCGCTTCGGCAATCTGGAGCCGTCGCTCAACGAGGTCCGCGTCGAGTGGAACGGTCGCGCGCTTCCGGAATCGATCACGCGCCGGATCGACCTGCACTTTCGCGTCATCGATCGGGGGCCGATCCATCCGTACGGCTACATTCACGAGTACGCGCTGCTGCCGGACTTCCTCCCGGAGGTTGGCCGCAATGTGGTGAAGGTGACGCTCATCCGGCGAGACCCGAAGATCCGGGTTCCGTTCGAAGTCCACGACGCCGACTGCGTGATCGAGTACCGGCTTCACCGGCACTTCGAGAAAAGGCCACTGACCTACTGATGAGCACTCGTCGAGTATTCCTGTCGGCCGCCGCGGCGGCGGGCGCCCAGACTCGAGAACCTCGCCCGGTAGCCAAGGTGAGTTGGTCCGTTGCGGAGCCGAACTCGCGCGCGGAAAGGCGATCGCGGGAAGGCGAGATCGCGTGGTGATCGCAACAAAGTTTCGCCATCGTTGAAGCCCGAGGGCAACGCACCGTCGAGAACCACCGCGCTGTCGCGCGATTAGGTGTTCACGCAGTTGGAAGGCGCCTACGGCGATTGAATACGAGCTACGTCGTCCTGTACTACTATCACAGCCCGGATATGGCAAGACTCCGTCCGGCGAATTGGCACGCACCATGGATTCGCTGGTGCGCGCGAGCAAGGTCCGATACTGGGGCGTCTCGAATTTTCGCCCAGCAGACCGCCGAGTTGATCAGCCTCGGTTCCCGCCCGGACCGCACCCCGCTGGCCGGGCTTGAAGACGACAACAACATCATCGCGGGTACGCGCGCGATGTCATGGAGGACGAGATGTTCCCGCTGATCCGGCAAGCCAGGCTCGGCCTCATGGCGTTCAGCCCGATCGCCGAGGGTCGATTGGCGCCGGGCCGCGAGATAGACCGGACCAAGCCGTGGCACCCGTCGCCGATGCGCTCGACCGCGCCGCGCGTCAACTCGGCGCGACGCGGCCCCAGGTGTGCGTGGCGTGGGTCCTCCCAGCCTGCGCTCTCTCCGGAGCCGAGCCGCCCGAACATGTCAATGACAATCTCGCGGGTACGAGATTGAAGCTGCCACCGGGCGTGCCCGAGATGCTCGATGCGGCGAGCGCCGAGCTTCGTGGCGTCGGTACCAGCCGTTAGAAAACGCTAGTTCGTACCCACCTTGATCAGGATCTTCAAGACCTTGTCATCGCGATTGGCGAACAGCCTGTACGCCTCCGCGATGTGATCGAGCGAGAACGTATGCGTGAGCAGCGGCGCCAAGTCGATTCGCTTGGTCTCGACCAGCCGCATCAGCCGCCGCATCCGCTCCTTGCCGCCCGGGCAAAGCGTCGTGATGATGTTGACATCCGACAGGCCGGCGCCGAAGGCATCGATCGGAACCTTCAGGTGACCCGAATAGACGCCAACGCTCGACAGCGTTCCTCCGGGCTTGACCACGCGGAGCGCGTTCTCGAAAGTCTCCTGAGTGCCGAGAGCCTCGATGGCAACATCGACCCCTCGGCCATCGGTCAGTTCCCGAATCTCAGGCACGACATGCGAGCCGGGAATCATGACGGAGGTGGCGCCGAAACGCGACGAGATGGAGAGACGGAACGGGTCGGGATCAACGGCGATGATCTGCGAGGCGCCCATTAGTTTGGCGCCGAGCGTGGCGCAGAGTCCGATCGGGCCTTGCGCGAAAACCGCCACCGTGTCACCGAGCCGGATGTGCCCGCTTTCGGCGGCCGAGAATCCGGTGGAGGCGATGTCAGTGAGCAATAGCACGTCCTTGTCGCTAACCGCATCGGGGATCGGTGCGAGGTTTGCCTGTGCGTGCGGGACGAGCACGTACTCGGCCTGCACGCCGTCGATCGTGTTTCCGAAGCGCCAGCCGCCGAGCGCGCCGCCGCACTGCGACAGATGCCCTTCGAGGCACGGCTCGCACTGGCCGCATGGCGTGATCGCACCCACGATAACCCGCTGTCCGATGTGATAGCCGGTGACGCCGGGCCCGATCTCGTGAATCACGCCGGTGCACTCGTGACCGATCGTCAGTCCGGGGGCGACCGGATACTCGCCCTTGATGATGTGGATGTCGGTGCCGCAGATCGTCGTGTAGTTGACCCGGATCACCGCCTCGCCGAAACCGGCGTGCGGAATCGGCTTCTCTTCGAGTCCGAAGACGCCAGTAGCGCGGAAAACGTTCGCTTTCATCGCCGCCACCACCGGAAGGTGTTCGGTGTGGCGTTCGAGAGCCAGAGTGGGCATGGTTTGACCTCCTGACTACCGGAAGAGCACGTAGAGTGCCGAGCGTGACCCGCTTTGTTTTGAACGGGGCGGGAAGGCGTTGGGCGTGATGGCGCGGCTCGCGGCGTTATTTGACGACGACCTTGCTGAAGTCGCCCGAGGGTTCCGGATACTCCAGCTTCAGATCGCGAAGCGTGTCGAGCACGATCGAGGATACGGCGAGGTCGCGGAACCATTTGTTGTCAGCCGGAATGATGAACCACGGCGCGTGAGCGGTGCTGCATTTTTCGATCGCGTCGTCGAAGGCGTCCATGTAATTCTTCCAGTACTCGCGCTCCTTCAGGTCGCCCGGGTTGAACTTCCAGTGTTTCTTCGGATCGGCCAAGCGCTCCTCGAGCCGCTGCTTCTGCTCCTCCTTGCTGATGTGCAGATAGAATTTTCGGATCGTCGTGCCGTTGCTGGCGAGCAGATGCTCGAATTCGTTGATCAGCTTGTAGCGCTGCGACCACACCTTCTTCGGCGCCAACCCGTGGACCCGCACCACGAGTACGTCCTCATAGTGCGACCGGTTGAAAATGCCGATCTCACCCTTCCCAGGACAGACGCGGTGCACACGCCACAGGAAGTCGTGCGAGAGTTCCTCGGGAGTGGGCGCCTTGAACGAGGTCACACGGCAGCCCTGCGGATTGAGTCCACTCATCACCTTCCGGATCGTGCCATCCTTGCCACCGGCGTCCATCGCTTGCAGCACGAACAGGACCGAGTGTTTGGCCTCGGCGGCGAGGATATTCTGGAGGACGATGATCTCCTCAATGTTCTTCTCGGTCTGCGCCCGCGCTTCTTCCTCTTTCCAGCCGAAGTTGTAGCTAGGATCCCAATCGGAGAGACGGATCTTCTTGCCCGGCTTGACCATGAGCTTGTCGTGGAGGCGCTTTGCCATATCGACAAACAGTAGCACAGGCCGGCTTCCAAGCCGCGCCGCTTCGGAACCTCCGGGAGCCCGGGATCGCGGCAGGTAGCATGTCCTCCCTCCCGCCAGACCCGCGAAGCCGCGCGGCTTCGCGGATCACCCGGAACATCGCGCGGAGCCTGGGGATCCGGCGTTCAAACTGGCCAGCCGCGGCGCAACATCGGCATGGGATTGTCCGGACGCGGGCCCGAGCGTGCCTCCGTTCGCGTACACTGTTCTCTGCCGCGTCATGTGCATGAGAACTGTCCTTCTTTTCATCGGGTGTTCCGGAGCAATTCATTGCCAACAGGATCCGCTCCATCGAGACGCATTCGTCATGGATGGCCACATTCACGTGATGACTCGCCAACTTCTGCAGGGGCTCGACATTGGCGGCCGTTACTCCGACGGCCATTTCGATTTGACACGCGCCCGCGCTGGCGGAATCGACGCGATGTTCTTCTCCGTCTACACGCCTGAGCCGTACTATCCGGGCAGGCTCGAGGTGACGAACACGTTCCGCGTCGTGGAACTGGCCCTGGAGCAGATCGAGATGAACAAAAATGTAGTGGAACTGGCGCTTACCGCCTCGGCCATCGAAGACATCAACCGGCGCGGCAAGATGGCGGCATTCCTGGATCTCGAAGGCGGCTTCGATCTGGATGGCGATTTGCACCTGCTGCGGGCGCTTCACCGGCTCGGGCTGCGCTCGCTGCAACTCACCGCGCACAACGAGACAAATTCGTTCGTCGATTCCTGTTGCTCCCCCAGCCGCTGGAACGGACTCAATGCGCACGGCCGCGCGCTGGTTGCCGAGATGAACAGGCTCGGGATGGTAATCAACGTCGCGCACGCGTCTAACGAGGCGATTCTGCAAACGGCAGCGGCCAGCCGGCATCCGGTCATCTACAGTCATGGTGGATTCCGTGGCATCGTCGACAATCCCCGGTGCCTCACCGATGAGGCCGCCAAGGCGATCGCGGCGAAGGGCGGAGTGATCGGCATTCAGTTTGGAAGCACGTTCAACAATCCGAAGTACGCGGAGTGGATACGATCGAATCGGGCCGCGGCAACAGCACCAACGGCCGCGGCGCCAGGTCGGCGCACCGCGCAGACTCTGGCCGAGGTGGACCGGGAGGTGGCCCGCGGATTGCCATTCGTATTCAAGGGGACAATTCCCGATGAATATTGGATGGGCACCGATCAACTCGCGCGCGTGATCGACTACGGAGTGCGGCTCGTGGGCGAAGACCATCTGGCTCTGGGCTCGGACTTTGACGGCGGGCCACCGTTGCCACGCCAGATCCGCGATGTTAGCGATTATCCGGAGATGACGAAAGCGCTGCGACAACTCGGATATTCCGAACAGCGCATCCGGAAGATCGCCGGCCTGAACTGGCTGCGCGTGATCCGGCGCGTGACGGAAGGGCGATAACAGACTACCTGCTCGAGCCGGGCAGGAGGTGAGGCTATCCAATGCCGCGCGGACGCTCGGCGCTCGCGGACTTCAAAGGTGGGCCCGTACGGCTGTTCGAAGGGCAACCCTGCAAGTAGGTGAGGGTGTAGTTTGTTTATTTATCGGCCCGATCGGCCCGGTGTCCGCAATGACCAACCGCGCGGCGTCAGAGTACCAAGCTCTTCAATTCAATCAACGCCGTTCGTTCCTGCGCGAAGTCCGCCGTGGTGTAATCATCGAACACACCGTGCACCCTGAAGCTATCCAGTTCAATGCGCTCCAGGTCAAGCAGCTTGCGAAATCGGACCTTGTTGACGCGCTTCGAGCGCCCGGCGCACCGTTGCGCGGGGATGGCCCCTCCGCCCATCTGGGCTTCCAATTCGTGAGGGACTTGAGAGGCCGGGTTCGTGGCCTGTGCTTCTCTTTCCCGGGCTTGCGGTTTCGGACAATACCGGCCATGGGAGACCAAACGCGCCATGGCGTGCCGATCCCGCGACGCGCGGACACGCGGCCAATCAGGATGCGCGCTTTGAACCCGCCCTCAGAACCGGTACTTCAGCCCGATCTCGATCACCCGCATGACATTCACGTCCGTCAGATTGACGTGCCCCGCGCCTGCGCGGTACTGGTTGTACAGCGCCACACCCGACAGGTTCGCATTACGCGCGAGCAACGCCTCCGGCGAGTTGAACAGCGTGAATCCGTCGTTGAAAGTCCGGCCATTCGCCTTGTAGGAAATGCCCGTGTTGATTGTCGTCCGCCGGACCTGATTGAAGGCGTTGTAGAAGGCCGCGCGGATCTCGATTCCGTGGTTCTCGCGGATCGTGAACGCCTTGGTGAGTGTCATGTCGTTGGCGTAGTTGCCCGGCCGGACGAAGTAGTTCCGCGGACCCGTGCCGTCGTACTGCGGGAAGAATCCGGGAATCGAAAACTTTGACGGATCGAAATAGTGAGCGATGTCTTGCGTCGCCGGGGCGATGCTGCCCTGAGGCCGGAGCCGAACGTCGAGATCCGGCGTGCCCAGGAAGATCTTCTGGAGTTCGGCGACGTTCGCGGTGGTGCTCGCCTGCTGGATTCCGCCGAGTCCCATCGACGTGCGTTGGCCGCTCACGTAGGTGAACAGGTGACCCATGCGCCAGCCGCCGAGAATCGCGCGGCCCAAGGCATTGTCGCCGCGAACCAGCTTCGCGGCGGAAGGAATGTCGTAGGTGTAGTTCACGCTGAGAACGTGCCGCCGGTCGCCGCCATCGCCGCCCGCGAGTCCGCCCGAGTAGCTCTTCCAGTTGTACGAGTAGAGTCCGTAGTTCTCCATTCCGCTCTCGAGCCGGCTGAGCGTGTACGCCGCCTGGAACATGAGTCCCTGGCTGAACCGCTTGTTCACGGAAGCCTGGAACGAGTGATAGGCGAGGTTGCCCGCGTTCACGTTCATGTTGAGCGAATTGAAGCCGCGATACGGACGCATCAGGATGTTGTCGACCGTGTTGGTGCCCGGCAGTGCCCCCGGGTTGCCGGCGTTCACCGGTCCGAAGAAATTCGCGCCCGCCACTCCCGGCCGGATCCACTTCGAATCGAACGCGGTGCCCGGCGCGATGGCATTGATGTTGAACGACATCGATTGATGGCGTTGCAGATTGCCGACGTAGCCCAAGTCGAGGAGCATCCCCCATGGAACTTCGCGCTGCACCGAAAGGCTGTAGTCGTAGACAGTGGGCACGTGCCGGCTCGATTCGTCTCGCGCGCCGAAGCTGCGAGCGGTGATCGGCGCCAGTCCCGTGAAAGACTGGAGCGTCGCGAGGCTCGTCTGGCGATAGTCGACACTCGGCGTCAGGTTGTTCTCGAAGTCATTGACCGCCGGCGTGATGCCGATGCGATTGTAGGACCAGCCGAAGCCGCCGCGCACCACGGTCTTCTGATTCGGCGACCAGGCGAATCCGCCGCGTGGAGCAAACAGCAGCCACTTCGGATTGTTCACCCCGGGTTCGCCCTTTCGAATCGGCACCACTCCGTTCAGCGGATCGCCAGAACCGGGTACCATCGTCCACTGCAGAATCGTCGCGGCCTGGCCCGTGTAGCGGACCGAAGGATTCGCCGGGTCGATCACCGCGTTCGGCGCCGTGGGATCGTACGTGTAGAAGCGAGGAGCCTTGGCCGGATCCCAGCGGCTCGGGATGAATACGGCATCGAGCGTCTGTTCCGGATTGCGCTGGTGTTGCGTTGGAATGTGATAGAAGCGGACACCGTAGTCGAGGGTGAAATTGCTCCGGACCTTCCATGTGTCCTGAATGAAGAAGTGCGTGTCCACGTAGACAGCGTCCTTACGGCGGATATTCTGCACCTGTTGGAATCGCGCCAGCGCGCCGGTGAGGACATTCGAAGGCCCGTAGTTGGTATCGAATTGACTCGCGCTAATGCCGAAGTCGTAGGTTCCGCGATCGCCGCCGTCAACCGTCGCATCGATCTCGTCCTTGTAGTTGCGGATGTGCTGTCCGCCGAGCTTCATGATGTGCGACCCGCGCGTCCAGGTGAGACTCGAGGAGATCTGATGCTCGTTGTTGATCGCGTAGGCGGGCATGCGGTTGAAGTTGAAGTCCGCGAACCCGGTGTTGGCGACGGACGGCAGAATGTCGTTCTGGGGCTTGAACACGGTGGGCAGCGCGCTCAGTCCGTAGCGTGTCTTCGTATTGCCTGTCGGATCGGAAGGCAGCCACTCCACCTTGTCGTAGTTCCAGTTGTAGAGGGTCTCGAGCACCGTGGTGGGCGAAAAGACGCGAGTGATGTTACCCGTGAGCGCGCGGTCCGGCCGCGGGCGTTTGGTGAATCCTTCGAGGTTGCCCCAGTTGGCGCCCGTCGTGCGATCTTCCTGCGTGCCGTTGTCGAAGGTGTAACGGACATAGGCTCGCGTGTTGTCGCTGACATTCCAGTCGCTCTTCACGACGTTCGCCGAGCGCGGCTGCTTGTTGTTCACCTGAAGCTGGTAGTTCTGCAGTGGATTGTTGTCGATGTTCTGATTGGGGAACATCGCGAGGATCGCACGTCCCAGCGGATTGATGCGCGACTGCGGAATCACGTTGCCCGGAACCGGAACCGGATTGCCCGAAAGATTCGTGCCCGGCTCGAAGATGAGCGGGCGCTGGCCGGCCGCGTTGATGACGGTCTGCGAGAAATCGCCACGCCGTTCGAGTTCGGTAGGCGTGCGGCTGAGCGCGATCGTCGCCGGAATATTTTGCATGAACTTCTCGTAGTTGTAAAAGAAGAAGAGCTTGTTCTTCTTGATCGGTCCACCGAGGTTGGCACCGAAGTAGTTGAAGCGGTAGCGCGGCCGCTTCACGCCGAGATAGTTATTGGCCCACGAGTTCGCGTTGAGCGCTTCGTTGCGCATATAGTCGAAGACGGTCGAGTGGAACTGATTGCCGCCGGACTTGGTCACGACGTTGATCACGGTGCCGCCACGCGTCCCATATTCGGCCTGGAAGTTGTTGGTCAGTACCGCTACCTCCTGGATCGACTCGAGGCTCGGCGCGACCGAAGTCTTCGCGTCGCTGCCTTGATCGACAATGCTGCCGCCATCGAGGTTCACTTGCGTCTGGTTGCCGGACTTGCCGTTGATCTTGAAATCGGAGTAACCGGTCGAGGTGTATTCGCGTCCGTTGAGCGCGTTCGTATTGGTGGGCACCGCGCCCGGAATCACCTTGAGCAGATTGATCCAGTTGCGCCCCGCGAGTGGCATCTCCGTCACTTGCTTGGCTTGTACGATTCCCGACCGCACGGCCGAGTCCTTCACCAGCGCGACTTCGCCTGATGCTGTAACCGTGACCGATTCACTCGCGCCGCCGACGTCGAGTTTGATCTCGCCGAGCGCCAACTGTTGGAAGCCGTTGATCGAGATCCGCTCGATCTTCTTTTCCTTGAATCCGGGTTGCGTGATCGTGATCGTGTAGGCTCCCGGCACGACGGCCGGGAACGTGAAGAGTCCGGCTTCGTTGGCAGCGGTCGTCCGCGCCACCTGCGTGCTGCTTTGCGTGAGCCGCACCTTCGCGTTCGCGATGATGCTGCCGGTGGGATCGGTCACGACACCGGTGATGGATCCGAGCCCGGTCTGGGCAAGTACGGGGGACGCGGCTGCGAGCAAGAGCAGCCCGATGATTCTCGACATGGTAGACCACCTCTCGGGTCCCTCCAGGGGGACCTTCGTAATGAATAGCTCAATTATATCAACCGGGTCTCACGAGGACTTGTTACGATGAGCGTTGGCCAAGACCCTGTTCGTGTCCGCCCTGATCGCGGTGATCGTGCTGGGAGTGTTCGCGCCCGCGCTCGGCAATGGATTCGTGGGCTATGACGACGCCGATTACGTGACGGGCAACCCCCACGTGGGGACCGGACTCTCGCGCGAAAATCTGGCCTGGGCGTTCACGGCGAGCCATGCGAACAATTGGCATCCGCTCACCTGGATTTCCCATCAGGCCGACTCGAGTCTTTTCGGTCTCGAGCCGCGCGGCCATCACCTGACGAGTGTCGTGTTGCATGCGGCCAACGCGGCGCTGCTCTTCTGGTGGCTGAACTCGGTCACGGGCCGGCTGATGGTGAGCGCATTCGTGGCCCTCGCATTCGGGCTGCATCCGCTGCGCGTCGAATCGGTGGCATGGATCGCCGAGCGGAAAGACGTGTTGAGCACACTCTTCTGGATGCTCACGCTGATCGCCCACACGCAGTGGGTGCGGAGACGCGGAACAACTCTCTACGTATTGACCGCAGGGTGCCTTGCCGCCGGGCTGCTCGCGAAACAGATGCTCGTCACCTTGCCAGCCGTGTTGTTGATCCTCGACTGGTGGCCCTTGCGGCGCGAAGATCCGGTGAAGCGGCTCGTGCTCGAAAAGCTCCCGCTGTTCGCGCTTTCGGCGATCTTCAGCGCGGTGGCGATCGCCGTTCAGAGCGCAACCGGCGCGGCTTCCTCGCTCGACCGGCTGCCACTCGGACCACGGCTCGAAAACACGGTGGTCTCCTTGGTTCGATACCTCGGGAAGATCGCCTGGCCAGTGGACTTGTCGGTGTTCTATCCGTTCCCGCCCGGTGGCCTTCCAGCATGGAAAGTGGCGGGCGCGGCGGCCGCGCTCATCGCGATTTCGGCGATCGCGTTCCAACAGCGCGAAAAGCGTCCGTGGCTCGCCGCCGGTTGGATCTGGTACCTGCTCACACTGTTACCCGTGATCGGGATCGTGCAAGTGGGCATGCAGTCGATGGCTGACCGGTACACCTACGTTCCGATGATCGGATTGCTGATCGCGAGCGGGTGGGAGGCTTGCGCCTGGCCGCGCGTGGCGGCGGTCCCGGGCGTGCTCGTCCTGGCCGCCTGGAGTGTGGTCACGATTCGCCAGATCCCTGTCTGGAAAGACGGCGTCGCGCTGTTCACCCAAGCGCTGCGGGCCGACCCCGAAAACTTCGTCGCGCACGACAACATCGGCGTCGAACTCGACCAGCGCGGGCAATTCGAGGAAGCGCTCCATCACTATCGCGAAACCCTGCGGATCAAGCCGGGTGATCGGAACGGCGAGTCCAACTTCGCACTCGCCAGCTTCGCCAAAGGCGAGCGTCTCATCGCCGCCGGGAAACAGGAAGAGGCTCTGGATGTAATCAGGGAAGGTCTGCGCTACCTTCCGCGCCACGCGCTCGCGCGCGTACACGTCGGGCGCATCCTCTCAGCCAAGCAGCAAGTCGCCGAGGCGCTACGTGAGTTCGACGCGGCGATCGAGATCGAGCCTTCGCTCGCGGCCGCGCACATGGGCAGGGGCGTCGCGATGGCCCAGTCGAACCGGCCCGTGGATGCACGTTCAGCGTTCGAAAAGACCGTGGAACTCGAGCCCGCGAATGTCGAGGCGCGCTTCAACCTCGGAATCGTGCTGGCGGTGCTCGGCCAGACGGCGATGGCGCGCACGCAGTTTCAGGAGGTGATCCGGCTGAACCCGGGATTCACGCCCGCGCGGGAGGCACTGGCGGAAATTGGAGCGCAAGTTTCTCGCTGACTGCTGTCACTATGTGGACGGGAATTCCGCATATTCTCACAGGAGGCAACTTGCATGAAGATTACGCGATTCGATCCGCCCGGAAACAACACGGACTTCGCCGGGACCGCGGCGCTGGCCAAGAAGTGGAGCAGCCACATGTCGGGCTACTTCGACCAGGGAGTGCAGAGCGTTCGCCAGAAGCTCGCGGCCGGTGGCACGCCGCAGTTCTACAATCCCGTAACGAGCGGTTCCGCGGCCCCGGACGTGGCCGGATCCGCGGGCGTGATCACGTGGAACGGATTTCCCCGCAAGTTCCTCAGCACGGGCCCGGGCGTGCCAACGGACTTCGCCGGGGCGGAACCGGCCCCCACCGCCGGCAGCGCGCGCCCGCAGGACGAGTACCTCGAGTGGTTCGTCAAGAAGGCCGCGGGCAAGATCACATCGATTCAATTCACGTGCGAGGGCTGGGACTACTACGAGTTCCTGAATGACAACGCCCCCAACGTCCTGCTTGGCCTGTACCAGCAATTCATCAGTCCGGCGGTCAAGCTGACGGATCTTCAGCGTGCGGGCGGGCGCTACAACCGGCTCAACAAGTGGAACACCAAAAGCGGTGCGATGCACCTGACCGAGACGGCGAACAACCTGTTCGCCGAGGTGATTCTGGGTGCCGAGGCAACGGTTCGCCGCAAGCGGCCGAACGGACAGGAAGTAGTCTCGGCGATTCCGCTGACCCGTTGCGCGGGATTCGGCGATGCCACTCGCAACAGCGACCCCGCGATCGGCGTGGCGGTCAACGCGCTGGCTCGCCAAGGCCGTATGATCACACTTGCCAATCCGGTTGGGCTGTACATCGACAGCCTGGATGACTCGGCATTCCGCCTCCCCGATGGCTCACCCACCACCGGCTGGTTCCAGATTGTGCGCGGCTCGGCCGGACTCACCCTGCGCGCGGTTTTCGCACCCCCGCCCGGATCGCCGTTCAAAGTCTCCGACGTCAAGATCGGCGGAGTCCCGGTGACCTTCGGCGGACACATCGCCCAACACATTACGATGAAGCTGGTGGGGGTGGCCAGCGTGTCTCAGACCGTGCAGAACGCGCCAGTACCGTGCGCGGGTGTAAGCCCGGTGGCGGCACTTGCCGCGGCGCCTGAGGCTGGTCCGGCTCGTCCGCCGCGCCGTGGAGGCAACTGAGATGGCCGCCGCGGAAGAGCCCCTACTCGACGCAGGCGACATCCAGGGCAACATCCTGGCGGGATTCAACAAGGATCATCAGCTCCTGGTGGCGCTGAACATCCGCGACGTCGAAGATGCGCGCCGGTGGCTGGCGCGCATCGCGCCTCATGTCAGCACCATGGCGGAAGTGGCGCAGTTCAACGCACTGTTCCGGATGCAAAAAAAGCGGCTCGGACACGATCCAACAGGCCTCGTTGCGTCATGGATGAACATCGCGTTCTCGCGCGGCGGAATCGCCAAGCTCATCTCGGACGAAGTGGCCAGCGGATTTCCGGACCCCTCGTTCGTGGCTGGCTTGGAGAAGGACCGGGCCGTGTTCCTCGGTGACCCCGCGCCACCGGGATCGGACCCGACATCCAACTGGGTCGTGGGCGGAACCGGCCGCGCGCCGGACGTTTTCGTCATCCTCGCCAGCGACGACCCGGCGCAGCTCGAGCAACTCTCGAAGGCGATTCTCCCCCGCGCCGAAGATGGGCCACGCGCACCCGAGCCGGTCTGGAGCGAGCGTGGCGACACGATCGAGAGCATGCCGGGACACGAGCACTTCGGCTTCAAGGACGGCATCTCGCAACCCGGTGTGCGTGGCTTGGTGTCGAAGCGTCCGAAAACCTTTCTGACGCCCCGGTTGCTGAAGCCGGGACCGCAAGACGAGGTGGAGTTCGCCAAACCGGGCCAGCCGCTGGTGTGGCCTGGAAACTTCGTGCTCGGCTATCCGAGTACGAACCGGAACGACGGGACACCGGTCCCGCCAGCACCGCTGCCGCAGCCATGGCTCCGCAACGGGTCGTTCCTCGTCTTCCGGCGGCTGAATCAGAATGTAGCTGGCTTCTCCGCCTTCCTGACGGCGCAAGCGGCTGATCTCGCCAAGACCGATAGCTTCCGGGGAATCACGCCCGAACATCTCGGCGCACTCGTGGTGGGGCGCTGGCCCAGCGGCGCGCCTGTTTCACGCTCGCCGCGCGGGGACGACCCGGCGCTCGCCGCGGACAATCTCGCCAACAACGATTTCCTGCTGGGACAAGATACGCCGCCACCCAGCTTCGCCGCCGGCGTGAAGGGGCGCCCGTTCCCGCCCGCGCTCGAAGGAACCAACGGTCCGGTCTGTCCGCGCGCGGCACACATCGTGAAGGTGAATCCACGCGAGTTGGCTTCGAACGTGGGCCCGGATTTCGACACGCTGACGCGCCGCATCCTCAGGCGAGGCACGCCCTTCGGCCCGAGGTTGGACAATCCGATGAGCGGAGACGACGGCAAAGAACGTGGGTTGCACTTCCTCTGCTATCAGGCCTCGATCGAAGAGCAGTTCGAGTTTCTCCAGCAAAACTGGGCGAATTCCAAGGGCGGTCCGCTCGCCGGGGGACACGACGTGATCATCGGACAAACCGGGGACCAGAAGCGCACGATGGAACTCCCCGCGATCCACGCCGGACAACAACCGGGCAACATCACTACGCCCACGCAATGGGTCACGCCCACCGGCGGCGGCTACTTCTTCGCGCCATCGATCAGTGCCATCAAACACGTTCTCGCCGGAGTGAAACCCGCACCGGCTCCACCACGGAAGAGGCGCTCGTGAAATGGCCGGCAACCTGAACGTCACCTGGATCCACGGCTCGATGAACTGCGCGGGCAACGCCGATCCGCCGATTCAGGTTCACCAGTTCGACCCCGACACGTTCATCCTGCGGCAAAGCAAATGCTCGGACCCAGGCACGGCTGCGCAACCCGGCTCGTCATTCGAGGCGCCGTTCCTGTACCTGTTGTTCGGAATATCGAAAGCGCTGCTGCTCGACACCGGCGCGACCGCCTCCGCAGCGCGGTTTCCCGTCGCGGCGGCGGTGAACAAGATCCGGAACGATCGAGCGGCCCGTCTCGGCCGGCCCGTGGTTCCGTTACTGATCGCGCACTCACACAGTCATGGCGATCACGCCGCCGGAGACGCGCAGTTCCAGGGACAGCCAGGAGTCTCGATCGTGCCGCTTGGTCTCGCCGGAGTGAAGCAGTTCTTCCAGCTTCCCCAGTGGCCGAACGGCACGGGAACCATCGATCTCGGCGGCCGGATGCTCGACGTGATCCCTGCCCCTGGCCACGAACCATCGCATATCGCGATCTACGACCGGCGCGAGCGGTTGTTGCTCTCCGGCGACACACTCTACCCGGGACTGCTCGTGGTGAATGACTGGCGCGCCTACCGGCGCACCGCCGCGCGCCTCGCAGCGTTCGCCGCGACAAATCCGATCTCGCACGTCTTGGGCGCCCACATCGAAATGACCACCCGGGCGGGGCTTTGGTTCGGCCTGGGAACACTGTTCCAGCCCGGCGAGCATCGGCTGGAGTTGACCCAGGCGCACCTCACCGAATGGAACGCGGCGCTGCAAGCGATCGGCACCCAGCCGCGGGTCGATCGTCGCACGGACTTCATCATCTACCCGGCGGGCCTGCCATTGCCGCCGCTTGGCCAGTGAGCTCGCACGCTACTCGCGAATCGAGATGAGCAGCCGTTTGTATTGGGAATTCGCCTCGCCCTTCTTGATCTGTGCGTGCTTGGCGAACTCCGCCTTCGCCGCATCGGACTTCCCCGCCTTCTGATAGAGCCGCGCCAGCACGTAGTGCGCCCGTTCGTGATCCGGATCGAGCCGTAGAACCCGTTCGAGTTCCGCGACCGCTTCCGCGTCACCGCCGCTCTCCTGGAGGGCGCGAGCCAATACGAATCGCGCTCTCGCATCGGCCGGCTGAAGCTCGATCGCGGCGCGAAGCACCCGGATCGCGGCATCCAGCGAATCGGCTCCGGTGCGGCCTTCTCGCAACAGCCCCGCGCCTTGGAGATACCAACCCTGCGGATTGCGCGGATTCACCGCTTGCAGCGACTTGCCCAATTCCACCATGCGATCCACGTTGCCCGCGTCCTCATAGCATTCGCCCAGTGCCTTGTACGCCGGCTCGAATCGCGGATGGGCGGAAACCAACGTCTCGAGCAGATGTTGCGCCTCGTCGCGCCGGTTCTGAAGGATGTAGGCCACCGCGAGTCCGAACGTCACCCGCGGCGATCGAGGCATGCGCCTGGCCGCTACCTCGAAGAACTTCACGGCCTCCGTGTGAGCGCCGTGGCTTCCGAGGAATTCGCCAATGTCGAGCACGTAGTCTTCGTTGCCGGGATCGAGTTGCACCGCGCGCTGCAGATAGAGGAGAGCGGACTTCGGATTGTTCGTCTTGAACTCGGCGTACCCGCGCAGATTGTTCCACGAAGGCGCGCCGCTCAGCGCGCGCTCGGTGGTCCGCAGCAGCGTCACGGCTTCCGCGTATCGCTTCTGTTCGATCCGCTCGGCGGCGAGCGTCGCCAGCCGCGCGGCCTCGTCGAGCCAAGCCTTGGTAGCCGCGCCGTCGCGCGGATTGGCACGCTGCGCCTGATCGAGTTTGTGAAATGCGGCGAGCCCGGCCGGATCCTGGGCCACCGCCACCGATAACGCGAGGAAGAGGAAGATCAAAACACGAACTTACCAGCAATCTGCATCACGCGCGCGGGCGATGATCCGAAAATCCGTCCGAAGTTCGGATCGTTGACCGTCGCGTTCGGGATCGTGAACGAGTGAAGATTGAAAGCGTTGAAACCCTCGAACCGGAGCTGGAACTTGCGCTGCTCACTGAAGAGGAACTCCTTGTAGAGCGAAAGGTCCGCGTTCTGGAATCCATCGCCGCGCAGAATATTGCGGCCCGCGTTTCCACGGCGGTAGATTGGCGCGCCCGGCGGAGCCGTGAAGCACGCCGTGTTGAACCAGCGAGCCGGCGTTCCGCCGCCCTGCTTGTAGTCGCACCCGGCGACGACATCGGCGCGGCTACCTGTTCCAGTATTCGAAGGATCACCCGCGAATCCCGGCGTGAACGGGAATCCGTCTTGCGCGGTGATCAGCGCTCCGAACGTCCAGCCACCGAGCAGCAGCCGTTGCGCGCTCCCTGTGCTCGAGCGCAACCACGGCATTTCCCACACGAGTCCGGTGGTGAACACACGGGGCGAGTCGAACAACGACGGGCCTCGCATGAGCCTCGCGTTGTATGGATCGTAGAGCCCCTCGCCGTTGGTGGAATCCTGATCGATGCTCTTCGACTTGGTGAACGATGTGAGCAGCGAAAGCCCCTTGTAGAACCGGCGCTCGAGCTTGAACTGGAAGGAGTGATACGTCGACGATGCCGACTGATCGTTCCAGGTGATCACACCGAAGTCAGGATACGGCCGCCGATTCTGCACGACTCCCGGCCCCTCCCGCGGAACGTTGATTCCGCGACTGCTCTGCAACCGCGTCCCCTTCGTACCCACATAAGCCAGGTCGACTGAGAACTGGCCCGGCAGTTGGCGCTGAATCGCGAAGTTCCACTGCTGCGAGTAACCGAAGTCGCGCGCTTCCGGATCGTGCGCGAGCAGCGTGGCGAACTGACTGAATGACGACCCCGCCGGAAGGAAATTGCGTGTGTTGCGCGTGGGAATGAACGGATCGTTCAAGATTCCCGATTCGCGAATCAGAAACGGCACGGACTCGAACTCGCTCTCGCGATTACCATCGAGTTGTACCCAAAAGATTCCGTATCCGGTGCGGATGACCGTTTTGTTGTCGAGCTTGTAGGCTATGCCGAGACGGGGAGCCCAACTGTGGTATCCAGTCGCGCGCAGGTACTTTTCACTAATGCCAACGTCCTTGGCGTAGACAGAAAACTGGCTGTAGAAGGGCCACGACCGCTGTACCGAACTCTGCAGGTACGGGGCCGATACCGCCTTCTCATTCGGCACCAGAATCGCGCCTCGCCCGCCGCGTGCGCTCGGAAGGAAGCTCGCAAACTGTTGCCGCTTCTCAGTGGTCGGCAGGTTCAACTCCCAGCGCAGTCCGAGATTCACTGTCAGCTTCGGCGAAACCTTCCAGTCGTCGGTGAAATAGGCCCAGTTGTTGCGCAGCCGCTGATAGTACCAGCCGGGCGGAACGTAGCGGCTCGCCGTGAACGGAATGCCGAGAAGGAAGTCTCCCAGTCCCGCCCCGGTGTTGGCCAAGCTGGCGGGGTTATTGGTGTAGGATCCGGTGTAGCCGAACGTGCCGCTTCCCTGCCCGCTCGTCGTCAGGTTCTGCTGCCACGATCGATAGGTCTCGCCCATCTTGAACGTGTGCTTTCCCCGGACCATCGTGTAGTTCGCCGTGTACTCGAAATTGTTCGACGTGTAGTTGAGCAGGAAGCCTTGCGGAAGTCCCGTGAAGCCGGTGATGTTCATCACGGGATAGCTGGGATAGACATCCGACACGCCGGGGCCGAAGCCTTGAATCCCGAGTTGCGTCGTGAAGTCGGTGGTGCCGAAGTTCGGCGTGTCGAACAGTACCTTCGCGCGGCTGAACGACGCGCGTGCGTCGAGCATCTTGGTAGGGCTGAACAGGTGCGTCCAGTTCAGGACGGCGTTGTAGCCATTCGGCCGTTTCGGATTGGCGCCCGGATCGTAGGGATTCAATCCGTGGTAGTTGCCATAGCTGCCCTCCACCGAACGTTTGCCGGAAAACCGCCCACTGATGTTGTCGCTATCGGAGATGCGGTGATCGATCTTGATGGTTTGCTGATTGTAGTGGCTCGGCACGCTGAACTCGCGCCGCAGGTTCGCGGCGATGCCCGGCTGAATCGGCAGCGGAATCCATTCGGGGGCGAGAAAGAATCGCGCGATCGGATCGATGCGGCTGCCCGGAATGGTATTGTTCGGGAAGGGCTGACGAATGAATGCGTTTGCCTGATTCGGATTTGGCACCGTGGTGGCCGGGTCCCACATCGTGTTCGTCAACTCGCCCAAGTCGCCCGTGCGCATCCGCGCCGTGGGCACCGAAGGCGCGAAACTCTGTCCTTGGCGCAGGCGCAGCCCTTCGTAGTTGAAGAACCAGAACGTCTTGTCGCGGCCATCGTAGAGCTTCGGAATGAACACCGGACCGCCGGCGTTGGCACCGAACTGATTCCGGCGCAGCGGCGGCTTCCGCGCGGCGAAGAACGGCCGCGCGTCCATCTTGTCGTTGCGCAGGAACTCCCACGCGGCGCCGTGCAATTTGTTCGTGCCTGATTTCACGGAGACGTTCACGGTCATGCTGCCATAGCCGAACTCGGCGGACATGTTCGACGTCTCCGTCTTGAACTCCTGGATTTCGTCGATCGAGGGCGTGAGCACGATGCCACGGCCGTTCTGGTTCGACGCGTTCGAGCCATCGATCGTGAACAACACCTGACCGGGCCGGCCGCCGTTTGAAACGTTCATCGTGCCGGTCGTGGTGAGCGAACTCGCGCCGCCGCTCAAACCTTGGCCGGTCTGGAAGTTCGTCCCCGACACGGTTCCGGGCGAAAGGAGTTGGAGCTGCTGGAAGTCACGGCCATTGAGAGGCAACTCGGTCACGCGCTTGGCTTCGATGATCTGGCCCGTGCTCGCGTTCTCGGTGTTGAGTAGTGGAGCCTGCGCCGCCACCTCGACCGTTTCCGACACCTGGCCAACGCGCATCGTGACGTCCTGGCGCAACGTGGCGCCGACATCGAGTTTGATGTCCTTGACCTCCGCGGTTTGGAATCCAGGCGCCGTCACCTTGATCTCGTAGCTGCCGATCGGGAGGCCGTTCGCGGAATAGATGCCGGAAGAGTTGGTGCTCGTCTGGCGCGTCTGATTGGTGGCCGTGTTGCGAATCGCAAGCGAAGCCAGCGGGATCGCCGACCCGCTCGGATCACTGACGAGGCCAGTGATGTTGCCGACGGTGCCCCCCTGGCACCACAGGAGCACGGGAACGGCGAGCGCTGACAGAGATCGAAAAAGCAAGAACACCTCCTGATCTCGAGCTGAGATCGTGAACGATGATATATCATAAAAGTGATGCCGATTGCAAAGGGAAAAGTCCAATCCATCACGCTACGTCATCAGATCGCCGCCGAGATCCGGCGGGCGATCCTCGACGGGTCGCTGCAACCCGGCGAGCGCGTGGTGGAAAGAACGTTGGCGTCTCAGCTCGGCACCAGCGTGACCGCGGTTCGCGAGGCGGTCATCCAGTTGGAGACGGAGGGGCTGATCAGCAAGCGCTCCAACACGGCGACCAACATCACCGCGCTGACGCATGATGAGATTACACAGACCTTCTCGGTGCGGGCCCCGCTCGAGCGAATGGCCGTCGCCGAATCGGCCCGACGGGCACCCAAAGCGGACGTCCGCCGGCTGAAGGAACTGCATGAGCTGGCGCGCGAAGCCGCCCGCGACAAGAATCCTCGCCTTTACGTTCAGCGGGACTACGCCTGGCATGAGGCCGTATGGCACGCGTCGGGAAATGAGGTACTCGAGAACACGCTTCGACGCCTGGTTCTCCCTCTGTTCGGGTTCAGCATCATTCAGATCGTCTCCGAACCGAGTTTCGACCTTGCCGAGGACGCGCGCTCGCACGAACCGATTTTGAAGGCGATCGCGAAGGGCGACCCGGAGGCAGCGGTGGTGGCGTTCGAAAAAGGAGTCTTCGGCTGGACGACCCACGTCCGCGAGTATCCCGCCACGCGCAAGGAGCGCGAATGTCTCGCCGTTGGATAGCAGCGCTGTGTTGCGTTGCCGCCGCGGCGCAACAGCCCGGTGACCCGGTGGAGTTCTATCGCTCGCGCGTCGAGCCGCTGGTCGCCGCGAAGTGCCTCGCCTGTCACGGTCCAGCCGCGCAAGGCGGATTGCGGCTCGATTCGCGCGGGGCGGTGCTGAAGGGCGGCGTGTCGGGTCCGGCGGTGATTCCGGGCAGTCCGGCGGAGAGCCTGTTGTTGCGCGTATTAAACCACACGCACGAGCGAATCAAGATGCCGCCCGGCGGCAAGTTGAGCGGTGCGGAAATTGCCGTGCTCGAAAGCTGGGTGAATTCGGGAGTTCATTTCGGTACCCGGGCGGAGCCCCCTGTACCAGCGGCGGGCCTCGGAGGCCGCCGCAAATTCTGGTCGTTCCAGTCACCGGTAAAGGCCGCACTTCCGAGCGTGAAGAATGCGGCCTGGGCCGGGACTCCGATCGACCGTTTCCTGCTCGCGGCGCTCGAGGCCAAAGGTCTCGAGCCCGCGGCCCCGGCCAGCGCCGCCGTTTGGTTGCGCCGCGTCGCCATCGATCTCACGGGCCTTCCGCCCTCGCCAGATGAGTATCGCGCCTTCGCCGAGGATCATTCGCCCGAGGCGCGCGCCGCCATGGTCGATCGCTTGTTGGCGTCGGAGCGATACGGCGAGCGCTGGGGCCGCCACTGGCTGGACGTTGCTCGCTACGCGGACGCCGACGGAATCAGCGTCGCACCGATTCCCTTCCCCAACGCTTGGCGCTATCGCGACTGGGTGGTGAATGCATTCAATCGCGACATGCCGTACGACGCTTTCGTCAAGGCGCAGATCGCGGGAGACTTGATGGAAAAGCCGGGCGAGCGGGAGTTGACGCCGGGTGTTGGTTATCTCGCGCTTGGCCCCTGGTTCCATACCGTGGTCGAACCGGTGAAGGCGCGCGCCGACGAGTTGCAGGATCGCATCGATGTGGTCTCGCGCGGAATGCTCGGACTCACGGTCGCTTGCGCGCGCTGTCACGATCACAAGTACGATCCGATTCCCAACTCCGACTACTACGCCATCGGCGGTGTGCTCGCCTCAACCGAATCGCGCGAAGAACCGCTCGCGCCACCCGAGACCGTGGCCGCCTACGACGCAGCGGACAAACGGGTGAAGAACGCCGGACAACGAATCAAGGAGTTTTTCGACTCCCAGCGGAAGCAGTTTCGGGAGCGTGAGGCCAAGTCCGCCGGACGTTATCTCCTCGCCGCGTGGGCGAGGATACACAACGCGGAGGTTTCGCCCGCCGGACTCGACCCGAAGATCCTCGATCGATGGGCGGGCTACCTGGCCAAGCAGCACGACCACTCGCTTCTCGGCTTCTGGGACGGCCTGAGGAGCAACGCGAATCGAGCGGGCGCCGAGAGGGCGGCGCGCGAGTTTCAGACCATGGTGGACACGCTGATCGCCGAACAGCAGGCGCTGACCGCCTACAACGAGAAGGTGATCGAAGAATCGAAGAAGTCCACCGATCCGTACGACATCTACTGCAAGGGTTGCCGCGCGGAAACGAAGGCGCTGCCGCGCGACAAGTACGTCTTCCTCGGCGACCTGTTCGATGCCAAGCGCAAGACCGATGGCGAAGAGCGCGGGGCGGGTGTGTTGTATCTCGAGGACAAGGAGGTCGAGCCGTACCTGGATACGGAAGCCAAGACGAAGCTGGGTGAAATGCGCCACGAACTCGCGGACGCCAAGAAGGCGCTGCCCGAGCGGTATCCGTTTCTGCACATCCTCGCCGACGCCAAGACACCGAGCGACATGCCACTCCATCGCCGCGGCGACCCGTACAACATGGGTGAGATCGTTCCACGCCATTTCCTGTCGGTGCTCGGCAAGCCGGAACCGGCGCCGTTGCGCAACGGAAGCGGCCGGCTCGACTTGGCCGAGCTGATCGCGAGCGAGGCGAATCCCTTGAGCGCGCGCGTGCTCGTGAACCGTGTGTGGCACCATCATTTCGGCACCGGATTGGTTCGGACGCTGAGCAATTTCGGAACCGCCGGTGAGCGTCCGAGCCATCCGGAACTGCTCGACTACCTCGCAGTGGAGTTCATGGAATCCGGCTGGTCAATCAAGAAACTTCATCGCCGCATTGTGTTGTCGTCCAGCTACGCGATGAGCAGTCAGCCCTCCAGGGACGCGCTTGCGAAAGACGCCGACAACCGGCTCTTGTCACGTTTCCCGCGGCGCCGG
Source organism: uncultured Acidobacteriota bacterium (assembly GCA_902825945.1). GTDB lineage: Bacteria > Acidobacteriota > Terriglobia > Bryobacterales > Bryobacteraceae > SYLY01. Next base: position 76,017 of record CADECY010000012.1, on the reverse strand, counting down.
ATGGACGTCGAAGCCTTGCGCGACTCGATGCTCGCGGTGTCAGGCAAACTCGACCTGAAAACAGGCGGCCCCGCGATCAAGTGGGACAAGGACTTCCGCCGCCGTACGCTCTACGGCGAAGTGAGCCGCTTCCGCACCGAACGTACACTGACGTTGTTCGATTTCCCGGACCCGTCGATCCACGCCGAAAAGCGCGTGGCCACCAACACCTCCGTGCAACGGCTCTTCTTCCTGAACAGCGCCTTCATCAAGGAACAATCGGAGGCGCTGGCGGAACGCGTCCGGGCAGGTGCTTCCGGGGGAGTGGAGGGCCGGGTGCGGTTCGCGTATGCGCTGCTGTTCGGCCGCGAGCCCGAGCAGCGCGAGACCGATGCCGGGAAGCGCTTCCTGACGGGTTCCGCCGACGGTGCCGCCCTGGCGGCGTACGCGCAAGTGCTCTTGAGTTCCAGCGAATTCAGTTTCGTGGATTGATGACAATGCCCTTCCCAACTCGCCGTGAAATGCTCCGGACCGCCGGTACCGGCTTCGGTATCGCCGCACTTCGCTCGGTGTGCTCGGCCGCGGAGAATCCCTTCGCTCCGAAACAGCCGCACTTTGCACCCAAGGCCAAGCGCGTGATCTTTCTGCTCATGAACGGCGGAATGTCGCAGGTGGACACGTTCGACCCGAAGCCGATGCTCGCTCGCTATCACGGCCAGCCGATGCCTGGAGGGACTCCGAAGACCGAGCGCAAAACCGGCAGCCTGATGAAGTCGCCATTCCAGTTCCGCCGTTGCGGCAAGAGCGGAATCGAAGTCAGCGAGATCTTTCCGCAAATCGGCGATCGCGCCGATGATCTTTGCGTCATCCGGTCGATGTACACCGATATTCCGAATCACGAGCCGTCGCTCCAGATGATGAACTGCGGTGAGAATTTGCAGAGCCGCCCGTCGATGGGCTCGTGGCTGATCTATGGGCTCGGAACCGAGAATCAGAACCTGCCGGGTTACGTGGTGATGTGTCCGGGCATGCCCGTGGTGGGGTCTCCGCTGTGGAACTCGAGTTTCCTGCCCGCGATCTTCCAGGGCGTCTACATCCCGAACAACGTCAAGGATCCGCGCGAGATGATCCAATACTTGCGCGACGGCGACCGTCCGCCTGAATCGAAACGCAGCCAGTTGGACCTGCTCCGGGATCTCAACCGCTGGCACGCCGAGAAGCGCGCGGAAGATTCGCAACTCGAAGCGGCGGTGCAATCGATGGAGGTCGCTTTCCGGATGCAGACGGAAGCGCCCGAGGCGTTCGACATCGCGAGCGAACCGGAGAAGGTGCGGGCGCGCTATGGCGATACCGATTTCGGACGCGGCTGCCTGCACACGCTACGGCTGGTGGAGCGCGGTGTTCGAATGGTGCAACTCTACTACGGCAACATGCAGCCATGGGACAACCACGACGACATCATGATCCACAAGAAGCTCGCGGCAAACGTCGACGGTCCGGTGGCGGCGTTGATCGATGACTTGAAATCGCGCGGGTTGTTCGAAGAGACACTGATCGTCTTCACCGGCGAGTTCGGGCGTACACCTTCAGTCGAAACCAGCTCACGCGTGAAGGTTCAAAACGGGCGCGATCACAACCCGTTCGGATTCTCGCTCTGGATGGCGGGCGGAGGAGTGAAGGGCGGCACGACATACGGCGCGACCGACGAGTTCGGATTCAAGGCCGAGCAAAACCGCGTCCATGTCCACGACCTGCATGCGACGATCCTGCATCTGATGGGGATCGATCACACGCGCCTCACCTACTCCTACAGCGGGCGCGATTTCCGCCTCACTGACGTGCACGGCAAAGTGGTGCGCGAGATTCTGGCATAGAATGGCAAGTTCGATGAGCACCAATCCAATTCACACAGACCTCGACTACTCCCGGCCAGGAAAACAAAGCGGCCACCTCGCGATTCCTTATTCGCACAATCTCGGCGGCTGGGCCAACCTGCGGGTTCCCGTGAGCGTGATCCGCAACGGCGAGGGTCCGGTGGTCCTGCTCATGGCGGGCAATCACGGCGACGAATACCCCGGCCAAGTCGCGATTCTGCGGCTGTGGCGCGAACTAGCGCCCGAAGATGTCACGGGAACTCTGATACTGATTCCGTGCCTGAATCCGCCGGCATCGAAGGCATCGACGCGGTTGTCGCCGCTCGACGGCCGCAACTTCAACCGCTGCTTTCCCGGCAATCCGAACGGTACCGTCAGCGAGATCCTCGCGCACTACCTGACGACGGTGCTGTTCCCGATGTCGGAGTACGTGATCGACCTGCACACCGGCGGCCGCAGCATGGGATTCCTGCCATGCGCGCACATGCACCTGGTGCCCGATCTCGCACAACGCAACCGAATGCTCCGGGCGGCCGAAGCGTTCCTCACCGAGGTCACGTTTCTCTATGCCGATGTCGCTGGCACCGGCCTGCTTCCCACCGAGGCCGAACGCCAGGGCAAGATCGTGATCACCACCGAGATGGGCGGCGCGGAACTGGTCCCCGCGTCGATCCACCGCCAGTGCCAGGCGGGCCTCCGCAACGTGCTGATCCACTGTGGAGTTCTCCGCGGCAAGGAGAAGTCGCGCGCCGAAGCCGGACTCGGCCCCGCCCGCTGGGTGCAATCGCTCGACCGCGAAGACTACCGCTTCGCGCCGGAATCAGGTTTGTACGAGAATTGTGTCGAACTGGGCGAGGCGGTGAAGAAAGGCGATCTGCTCGGCCAGGTTTTCTCGATCGAGAATCCGGATCGCGAACCGGCGAAGGTCTGGGCGCATGCCGATGGCATCCTGGTCGCCAATCGCGGGCCGTCCATGGTGGGGCAAGGCGATTGCGTCGCATGTGTCGCGCATGATGTAGATCCGCGCACGCTGTAGGGCCGGAGGGCTGGCGATGTCGCGCCAGAGCCTTCGTAACTGAGCCGATCCCTGATCGGCAAACTCGATCACGGCCGCTCAGGGGCACCGGATTTCAGGCGCCAGGGCTCCACGCGACCGGCAATCGATCACCCCTCACAAGCCCGCGAAAACTCGACGAACGTCTTGGCAACCTCCCGCTCGATCACGCCCAGATATGACTCGCCCATCTCCGCCGTCGCCTGATCGGGACTGTCCGTGTACCCGTCGATCGCCTGCCACGAACCGGGATGCTCGGGCCGGTAGGGCTTGTGGAAATTGCGCGGGTCGCTGTCGCCCACATTGTCGCGGTGCGGACGCTCCGCCTCGGGTGGCACGATCTCCGGATGCTGGGCGAGCATCAGCGACGTTTCGAAGATTCCAGCGTGCCCAGGCAAGCGCTTGTTCTTCGCCGCTCCAGCGTCGACCAGCGCGTCCCAGGCGATCGTCCAGTAGGACGCCGAAGCGACGTGCGCTGGATGCTGCAAGGCGATATCGCGCGCCACCAGTTGCAGCAGTTCGTGATTGCCGCCGTGGCCGTTCAGTAAAAAGAGACGGCGGAAGCCCGACTGCACCACCGCGAGCACCATTTCGAACACCGCCCGATAGTAGGTTTCCGATGTCATTGAGAACGTGCCGCCGAACGGAATGTGATGCTGCGAGCATCCGAACGGCATCGCCGGCGCCACCAGCAAGGGTACGTCGTTGGCCGCGATCCGTCCGGCGCCACGCGCGATCCGTTCGACCGTGAAGTAGTCGGTGCCCACCGGCAGATGGGGTCCATGTTGTTCCACCGCGCCCAGAGGAAACACCACAAGAGCGCTCTCGGAGGCCGCGCGCAGGTCGGTCCGGTTCAGTTCGGCGAAAAGGAGACGTTTGAGCTTCATGCCAGAGCCGGAGTATAACATCACCAATGAAGATCACGTTCGTTCTATGCATGGCTGCCGCCCTCGGCGCCCAGGATGAAGAGTTGTTCGTGCCGAAGCCGTTCACCGCTGAGGGAAGCTTTACGGCCGAAATCGAAGGTCCCGCGGTGGACCAGAAGGGAAACATCTTTGCGGTGAGCTTCGCGCGCAAGCCCACGATCGGCCGCGTGACACCCGATGGCAAGGGCGAGGTCTTTCTCGAGTTCACCCAAGGGTCGCTCGCGAACGGAATTCGCTTCGATCGAAAAGGCAACATGTACGCCGCCGACTACGCCAACCACAACATCCTCATCGTTGACACCAAGACTCGCAAATTCAAGGTCTTCGCCCACGAGCCATCGATGAGCCAACCGAACGACATCGCGATGGCGCCAGACGACACCATCTACGCGAGCGATCCGGACTGGAAGGCAGGCACCGGCCGCATCTGGCACATCGATCGCAAGGGACAGGTCCGGCAGGTCGTGAGCGGCTTGGGAACCACCAACGGAATCGAAGTCAGCCCGGACGGCAGGTATCTGTACGTCAACGAGACAGTGCAGCGCAACATCTGGGTGTTCGACATCCAGCCGGACCACACACTGACCAACAAGCGGCTGCTGATCGATTTCCCCGATCACGGCTTCGATGGCATGCGCGCCGACATGGACGGCAACCTCTACATCACCCGCCACGGCAAAGGCACGGTCGTCGTGGTGACGCCGAACGGCAACATCCGGCGCGAGATTCCGGTGCTCGGATCCAAGCCGAGCAATCTCTGCTTCGGCGGACCGGATGGCCGCACGGTTTATGTCACGGAAATGGAAAAACAGCGCCTCGTCCGATTCCGCGTGGAAATTCCCGGAGCGGAATGGGCGAGATGGAGAACGCGCCGGTAGCCGTGGTCCGGCTACAGCGCTTTCGCGAGTTCCTCGGCGAAGGCGCTCTGCGGACCGCCTCCACGGCCACCCTTCTTGCCACCGCGTTCACGGCGGCGAGGAGGACGCTGACCGGCGGGGCCCATGCCCTGAACTGGCCCTTGCCCCTGCATCGCAGCGCCAGCTTGCATGGGAGCGCCGCCGTGCATGGGACCGCGCGCCTCCCGAGGCTGATCCATCGGACCGCCCGGGCCAACGCCAGGTCCGCGCTTCGACTTCGGCGGCTGGGCCGGATTCGCCCTCAACAGGCGGTCCTCCAGGGGCGCGCGGTCGAACCGGCGGATAATCGCCTGCATCTCGTCGTTGTTGGGCGCTTCGATGAAAGCGAAACCTTTGGACTCTTGGGTCTCCGGGTTCCGGATGACTTTGATCTGGTCTGCCACCAGGTTTTCGGCGGTCAGCCAGGACTTGATGTCATCGGCCGTGACCCAAACTGGAAGGTTTCCGAGAAAAACGGTAAAACTCATTCGTGCGGTGTCTAACTCCGTGCCTCGAGGTGTGACTTCGGTCCGGTCCGGGCGTGGCGGGAGATGCACGGAGAGCGGTCCATGGGAAGCGTATCAATGGTACCACACAGGTGCTAGCGTGGCAAATCGAAAATCGCTGAAAATGCGACGATTGCAGCGATTTGCGTCCGGAGGGGTCCGATCGGCGAAACTTTCCGTCCAGCGAAAGCGTCCAGTGGGGCGTGAAGCGCACTCTCGGGTTGTGGATTTTGGCGGCTGCAGTTCCGTGGACTGCCTCGGGCGAAGGGCGGCGGTCGCGATACGCTATAATTCTGACGGAATCCCCGGTGGCCGCGCTCGAACCGGCCGGAGATCCCGCCGGGATCTCGCACAAGGTATCCAGGATCGCGGCATCGCACCGGACGCTCCGGGCGGCTCTGGCGGATCGCGGCGTCCGAATTACCGGCGCCACCCAAACCGTACTGAACGCCGTCTACGTGTTGGCGGATGCCTCGGAACTGGATGCCCTCGCCGCGCTCCCGGGAGTCGCGCGCGTCGTCGAGATGCAGCCCATCCGGCGCCATGCGATCAAGGCGCTCGACCTCGTGAAAGCCCCGCAAGCATGGCGGAACGTGGGCGAGGCCAACGCCGGAGCGGGCGTGCGCATCGCGGTGCTCGACTCGGGCATTGACCACCAACATCCTGCGTTTCAGGATGCTTCCCTCAGCATCCCGGCCGGATATCCGCGTTGCGCACCGGTGGATTGTCCGTTCACCTCGAACAAGGTGATCGCCGCGCGGAGCTACGTCCAGATGCTGGTGCTCGGCGACAATCCGGTGGATTCGCGGCCCGACGATCTTTCCGCCCGCGACCGCGTCGGCCACGGAACCGCGGTCGCGATGATGGCCGCGGGAACGCGTCACGAAAGTCCGTTGGGGCCACTGTCGGGTGTCGCACCCAAGGCATTCCTCGGCAGCTACAAGATTTTCGGCTCGCCCGGCGTCAACGACGTCACGTTCGACGACGTGGTGATTCAGGCACTCGATGACGCGGTCCGCGACCGGATGGACATCGCGGTACTCTCGCTCGGCCGTCCAGCGATCTGGCAACCGAATGATCGCGGAAGCACGTGCGGCAATTCGGCCAGCCGTCCGTGCGATCCGTGGGCAGATGCGGTGGACGCGGCGACCCGGGCAGGCATGACCGTAGTCGTGTCGGCGGGCAACGACGGCGACATCGGGGTCTATGGGCCCGCTTACAACACGATCAACACACCGGGAACAGTTCCGGCGGCGCTCACGGTAGGTTCGAGCACCAACCTGCAACGCTATTTCTCCACCCTGCGGGCGGAAGGCGGCCCGGGCGGCCTGCGGCCCGCCTATGTCCTATTCGGCGATGGTCCCAGACCACGCCCAACGCTCACGGCACCCGTCAAAGATCTCGCGGCGATGGGGGAAGACCAGCACGCCTGCCAGCGCATCTCCAACGGGTCTCTCGTGGGATCGATCGCGATCGTGCAGCAGGGCCAGTGTACGTTCGCGACGAAGGTGAACAACGCGCAGCGAGCCGGAGCCCTCGCGGTGCTGGTGCAGAGGACCGATGGATCGAACGGCCTTTTCCCGATGCAGGGTCTGCGCGAGACTTCGGTTCCCGCGGCCATTATCGGATCCGAGGCCGGCAAAGCCCTCCAGGAGTTCGGGAAAACGAACCCGGACAGCCCGGTGAACCTCGACGTGACACTGGCACCGGTGCCGTTCGACGAGGATATCGTCTCGTTCTTCAGCTCCTACGGGCCCTCGATTGCCGGTGGAGCGATCAAGCCAGAGGTTGTCGCCCCCGGCCAGACGATCTACATGGCCACCCAACGTTTCGATCCCTACGGCGACATGTACTCCGAGGGCGGCTACATCGCGGCGCAGGGCACGAGCTTCGCCGCACCGATGGCGGCGGGCGCGGCGGCTCTGTTCAAACAGCGATTCCCCGAGGCCACACCGAACCAAATGAAATCCGCGGTGATGAACACGGCCACCACGACGGTCGACGACTTCGACAACAGTGACCGGCTGGTGCAAGCCAGCGTCCGCGCGGTGGGCGCGGGCAAGATCGACGCGGAAGCGGTCACCCGGACCAATGTCACCGCTGAACCCGGCGCTCTATCGTTCGGCTACTACACGCCGGCGATCTCGCCTTCCCCGATTCGCGTCAACATCAACAACCACAGCCAGAGCGCGATGAACCTGCGCGTCGAGATCCGCCCGCGCGTCGAGGGCTCGGCTCGCGTGACGGTGGATCAGACGGCTTTCAGCGTGCCTGCCCGGTCCTCACGTGCGGTCGTGTTCACCCTAGCCGGGTCGCGGCCGGTTCCGGGCGTCTACGAAGGCGACGTCTTGATCAGCGGCGGCGCGATTCCGATCCGGCTGCCGTACCTGTTCCTGAACGGCGACAATGCCGTGGACAACCTGATCCCACTCCGTGGTCACGATTTCGTGCGCCCGGCCGGCAGCCGCCTGAGGCTATTGCTGAAGGCGGTGGACCGCTACGGCGCACCGGTCGAAAACATGCGCATCAATTGGAGCGCGACCCTCGGCGGGGGCCAGCTCGGCGACATCTTCCGCACCGACAATCTCGGCATCGCCGAAGCAAACGTGACCCTCGGCTCGACCTTCGGAGAACAGGAGTTCTCGGCCAACACGGGCAATCTCACCGCCTATTTCCAAGGCCGCGCCCGCCTGGCTCCAGCCATTCAAACGAACGGCGTGGTCAACATGGCAAGCGGAGAGGTGGGCCGGGGCGTCGCTCCGGGATCGTTGATTTCGATCCTCGGCCGCAACCTCAGCGATTCCGAGAGATCGGCCTCGACACCGTGGCTTCCTCCGGGCCTGGCGGGGGTGAGCGTGAGCTTCGATGTCACCGAGCGCCACATCACCGCTCCGGGCAAGATTCAATACGTCAGTGATGGCCGCGTGGACGTCCAGGTTCCGTGGGAACTGCAGGGGTTGAACTCGGCCCAGATGAAGGTGAGCATTGGAGATTCGCAGACGGAACTCTACACGGTTCCGCTCAATGATTTCGCACCCGCGGTGTTCGAGACGGGCGACCCGGAGACGGGGCGCTCCCTCGCCAAGGCTGTCGACGAGAACGGCGCCGCCGTTACAAGTGCAAATCCCGCGCAACGAGGAAAAGCGATCCAATTGGAAGCAAACGGGTTAGGACCCGTCGAGAGTCTTCCCATCACCGGAGAGCCCATTCCGGCCGACACTTCGAACCTAGTACGTGTGTTACCAGAGTTGAGTATCGGCGGACGACCTGCTGAAATACTATTCAGTGGACTGGCTCCGGGAACGGCCGGAAGGTATCTGATTCGGGCGCGCGTTCCGGATGACGCTCCCAGCGGAGTTCAGTCGTTGGTCGTCACGTCGAATGGCGTGGTGTCGAAGGCTGTGAATGTACCGATTCAATAGGCTGATTCCGATCCTTTTCGCGGCAATCGCCGCAAGCGCGCAGATTCTGCCGGACCGTTTCATCGTCGAACTCGACGGGGCCGTCCCGGCGGCACAAGCGGGAGCTGCCAACCGGCGCCCGGCACCCTCGGCGGAGCCATTCCGGAAAGCTCTCGAGGATCGAGGCGGAACGGTGCTCGACACCTTCACTCTGTTCGACGGCTACGCCGTGCAAACCACGCAGAGCCGCGCCGCGCTCGAAGGGATGCCCGGCGTCAAGAGGGTATATCCGGACTATATGGTTTACCCGCTCCTCGACGCGGCGTCGAATCTCGTCAAAGCGAAAGAGGCCTTCGCCAGGATCGGTGGAATCGAGAAGGCAGGCGCCGGGATGAAGATCGCGATCGTCGATAGCGGAATCGATCACGATCATCCCGGGCTCTCGGACGCGTCACTCTCGGTTCCGGCCGGGTATCCGAAGGGAACGCGTGACTCCGATTTCGCGGGCGTAAACAGCAAGGTAATCGTAGCGCGGGCCTACGCCGCGCAGACTCCGGCGGACTACTCGGGGCACGGCACCGGTGTGGCCATGGCGGCTGCCGGCCGCCTGCATCAATCGCCGATCGGCGAACTGTCCGGGATCGCGCCGCGCGCCCATCTCGGCAACTACAAAGTCTTTCCCGATAATCCGAATGCCGGGGCCAGCGCCAGCATGATCGTGCGGGCAATCGAAGACGCGGCGAACGACGGCATGGACGTGATCAACCTCAGCCTCGGCTCGACGCCGGCCGCGAACCCCGCGTTCGACGTGGTCACGCGCGCGGTGGAACGTGTCGCGGCGCGCGGAGTGGTAGTAGTCACCGCCGCCGGCAATGCGGGATCGGACATCGGAACGCTCTCCACTCTCGCCGGTGGATCACCCTGGGCAATCGTGGTGGGTGCCACCACCAACTCGCGCGGGCTCGGTGGCGGCCTGCTCGCGTTCGGTGAATCCTACCGCGGTATTCCCGGCGACACTTCGCCCGGCACGCCGATCACCGCTCCGATGGCCGATATCGCCGCGCTCGGCAACGATGGGCTCGGCTGCGACCCGCTTCCGGCGGGTTCTCTCACGGGTAAGATCGCGCTCATCGCGCGAGGTATCTGTTTCTTTGAAAACAAGCTCAACAACGCGCAAAAGGCCGGCGCTGTCGCGGCGGTGCTCTACACGGACGATCGTCCCGCAAGCAACTGGACGGGTGGCACCGCCCGCTTGCCCGCGGTCATGATCTCGAACGAGGAAGGACTGGCGCTCAAGGCGAAGATCCCCGCCGAACCGGACGCGGTCGCCGAGATCCGTTTCGCGGGTATCGCGACCCCTGCGACGCCCGGCCGCCTCACCGGATTCTCTTCACGCGGTCCCGCGGTTTTCGAAGTTCTCAAGCCGGATCTTGCGGCGCCCGGCGACAACTTCTATACGGCAGCGCAAAGCCTCGACTCACGCGGCGAACTCTACAACGCCACCGGCTACACATCGACGGGCGGCACTAGTTTCTCGTCACCTCTCGTCGCGGGAGCAGCGGCGGTGATCAAAGGCCTGCGGCCCTCGCTCGGAATGTCGGAGATCCGCTCGCTTCTCATCAATACAGCCGCGCCGCTCGAGGCCGGCCTGCGCGACACCGGGACCGGCCAACTGGATCTCGAGTCCGCGGTGCAGGCCAGAGGCGCCGTATCTCCCACCGCGCTGCATTACGGATCGGGCAGCGGTTCCTTCAATGCCGCTCGCGAGCTCACGGTGACCAACGTCGGAAACGAACCCGAGACGTTCACGTTCCAGGTGGAGCCGTCGACGCCCTTCGGCGCGCCCGACGCCCCGCCCGCCACGCTGCGTCTCCAGGCAGGCGAATCGCGGCAGGTCAACATCCGCTGGTTCGCCGCCGGACTCGGTGCCGGTGAGCACTGGGGATTCCTGATCGTCCGCGGCGCGTCGAGTCCAGTTCCGCTGCGTGTCCCCTACTGGTACGGCGTACGCGATCAGACACCTCGCTACATTTCGATCGTCGAGGACACCGGCAGCACTCCCCGCGCCGGCCTAACCTTCCGCTTCTACGTGCGGATCGGCGATGCAAGCGGGCTCGCCATGATGGACACTCCCCCCGTCGTGACCGTGGCCGGTGGAACCGGATCCGTGCAGGGCGTCGCTTCATCCGATTCCGCCTATCCGGGAATGTGGCGAGTGGACGTACGGCTCGACAGCCTTCCCGTGTTGAACGCCTTCCGCGTGGCCGCCGGAGACCTCAGCCGGACGGTGCAGGTCGGGGGGCAATAGCTTCGAGCGCGACCGCCGTCACCTTGTACTCGGGTGTCGAGGTGATCGTGTCCCGATGATCGGCCGTCACATGATTCACGAGCCGCCGGGTGTCGTGAAACGTCGTGAACACGTATCCGTGATCCACCGAGTCCGAGATGTGGGCCGAGAGGGTCACCTCACCCGACCGGCTCCGCATTCTCACCGGAGAACCCTCAGCGATTCCCAACGAGGCCGCGTCATGAGCCGAGACGTCCAGCCGGTCTTCCGGGTGCAGTTCGAGATTGCCCGTTCGCATGGTCATCGTACCCGCGTTGAAGGCGTAGAGAGTGCGCCCGGTAATTAGCGTGAACGGATAGCGCGAGTCCGGCTCTTCGAGCGTGGGGACATAAGGAATCGGCCGCAACGCGGCTTGTTTCAGTTGGCGATGCAGAATCGGTTGACCCGCATCGTTTTCGTCCAGGCAAGGCCACTGCAAGCCACCGGACTCGAGTCTCGCATAGCTGATGCCCGCGCCAGCGGGCCACACGCGCCGGGTCTCGTTCCAGATCTCTTCGGGCGAAGCGTAGTCGAATTGCGGCGCGTGGCCCGCCGCCCGGGCTACATCCCGCACGATCTCCCAATCGGCTCGCGAGTGGCCAATCGGTTCGATCACCTTGCGCACACGCTGAATCCGCCGTTCGGAATTCATGAACGTGCCGTCCTTTTCAAACGGCGAACAGGCGGGCAGAAACAGATGCCCGAACTCGCGGGCGGTCTCGTTGAGGAAGAGATCCTGCACCACGAGAAACTCGAGCTTGCCGAGTGCGCGACGCGTGGCTGCGACGTTCGGATTCGTCATCAGGATGTCGTAGCCCGTGACCCACATCGCCTTCAGCGATCCGGCTTCGGCGGCGTCGAGTTGATCCATCAGGTTCAGACCGCGCTCGACGGGAAGGGGCGTCTGCCACTCCCGCGCGAACGCGTCCCGCGCGGTATCGATCGCGACACCACCCGTGAGCGACGCCGGCTCGCAACCCATGTGGGCCGAGCCCTGGACGTTGTTCTGCCCGCGTAGCGGATTGACGCCGGTACCCGGTCCACCGAAGTTGCCGGTCAGGACGGCGAGATTCACCAAGCACATCACGCCTTCGGTTCCGTGCGAATGCTCAGTCATGCCAAGCCCGTGGAACATCATCGCGGGCACCGTGGTTGCGTACAGGCGCGCGGCGGCGCGGATCGCCTCCTCCGGAACTCCGGTGATCCGGGCGCCGCGGCCGGCGGACCAGTCTCCCAGGAACTCCATGTACTCCTCGAGATTCGATGCGCGATCCGGGTGGTGCAGATTCTCGCCGACGATCACCGCTGCCATCGCGTTCAATAGCGCGACATTGGTTCCCGGCCGCGGACGGAGGTGGATCGTGGCTTCGCGCGCCAGTTCGATCTCGCGCGGATCGATCACGATCAGCTTGGTGCCACGTCTCGCGGCCTGGCGAATGCGATTACCCACGATCGGATGATTCTCGGTGGGGTTGCAGCCCGAGATCAGAATCAACGCGGCGCCTTCGATGTCGTCGAACGAATTGGTGGCCGCGCCAGTTCCGAGAATCGACTTCATCGCCACCGCGCTTGGCGCATGACATACCCGCGCGCAGCAATCCACGTTGTTGGTGCCGAGCACCACGCGCGCGAACTTTTGCGCGAGGTAGTTGTCTTCGTTCGTGGCCCGCGCCGATCCGATCACCGCCACTGACTTCGGGCCGTATCGATCGCGCGCACGCAACAGCTCCCGCGCGGTGGTTTCGATCGCCTCGTTCCACGAGATCTCGCGCCAGGTCTCCCCTTCGCGGATCATCGGTTCGGTGACGCGATCGGCGGAGTGAACGAAGCCGAACGCGAAGCGCCCCTTGACGCAGAGGTGGCCCTTGCTCACCGGCGCGTCGAGCACCGGTCGTGACGCGACCATGCGTCCGCCCGCCGTGCCCGCTTCGAGTTCGCAACCGGTGCCGCAGTAGGGACACGTGGTGCGAGTCCAACGTTCGGGTTCCGGCTGTTCGAATCGCGATCGGTCCAGGAGCGCGCCCGACGGACACGTATCGACACAGGCGCCGCAAGAGACACAAGTACTCTCGGAAATCGAGGGACCATCGACACACACGCTCGTCTGGTCGGCTCGATTGTGAACATGCCACACGCGCTGGCCCTGCAACTCATCGCAGATCCGAACGCAGCGGAAACAGAGGACGCACCGCGACAGGTCCACGGCGATGTACGGATGCCGGAGGTCGGGCTCAGGCGTCTCGAACCCGGCGGGTTTGAGCCCGTAGGCGCGAAGCAGCTTCAGAAACGGAGTGGACTCCAAACGATCGGAGCCGGCCGCCGGGTACGTCCGTGCCAACAGTTCGAGGATGCCGCGGCGGTAGCTCTCGAGCGCGGGCGTGTGCGTCTCCACTCGCAGGCCATCTCTTGCGGGGGTCGTGCAAGCCGCCACCGCGCGCGGGTTTCCGTTAATCTCCACCATGCAAAGCCTGCAGGCACCACATGGGGCCAGCCGCGGATCCCAACAAAGCGACGGAATCGCCACGCCATTGGCTCGCGCGGCTTCGAGCAGCGAATCGCCGGCCCGGGCGTCCACGGTCTGGCCGTTGAACGAAACGCGGATCAAGTCACCCAGTTGGTGTGTCATATGCCCCAGAGTTCTCGGCGGAATCCGAGTCCCGGGCTATTAGAGTGCACGTCCGCTTCCAACGCTTCGGCAGCCGGATTGCTCCTGAATGGCCGGAGGCTTTCGCATGAAACCGCTCCGGGACCGCCGTCACGCCGGCCAAATCTTGGCCGCAAGGCTCAGGGAATTCGATCGCGACCGGGATACGATCGTCATGGCACTGCCCCGAGGGGGAGTACCGGTGGCGTTCGAGATCGCCCATGTCTTGCGCCTGCCGCTGGATGTCTGCGTGGTCCGCAAGCTGGGGGTGCCTTCGAACCCAGAACTGGCGATGGGCGCTGTAGCTTCGGGCGGAGTTCTTGCCGTCAACCGCGACATCACCGATGACTACGGCATCCCGCAAAGCGCCATCGATCGCGAGATCGCGCTCGAACGCGAGGAAGTCGAGATTCGGGAACGGGACTACCGGGGCGATCGGCCCCAACTCGATCTGACGGGCAAGACGGTGATCGTGGTGGACGATGGAATCGCCACAGGATCGACGATGGACGCCGCGATCCGCGCGCTGCGGCTCCGTAACGCGCGGCGCATCATCGTAGCCGCCGGCGTGATCCCGCAGACCACGGCCGCGATGCTTTCGAGGAGGGTGGAGACCGTCACCGCGATCAGCCCACGTGTGCTTTCTTCGGTGGGCGAATGGTACGAGGACTTCCGGCAGGTGCCGGGCGCCGAGGTCCGGGAGTTGCTCGAGCGGGCTACTGACGCGGCGCTTCCACAAACAGGTGAGCCCTCCGGTTCCGGCTCCAGCACGCCTCCGATGGGTCGGAGCCCTGTGGCTTCTCCCGGCCGTAGCTGACGGCGCGCAGATTCGCGTTGGCGAGTCCGAGCTGATGCAGGAAGCCGAGTGCGCGTTGGGCTCGGAAGTCGCCGAGCCCAAGGTTGTATTCGGCCGATCCGCGCTCGTCGCAGTGTCCTTCGATCACCACTTCGAGCTTGGGGAAATCGGAGAGCAGCGGCCGCAGCACCGAGTGATTGAACTCGAGATCGCGCGTGGCCTTGGTATCGAGCGTGAAGGAATCGTAGGCGAAGAGCACGTCGCGAAGCTTGGCATTGGCTTCGGTCACGAGTTCGGAGAGCGAGATCCTGGGTGGAGGTGGAGAGGGGTCCACGGCAGGTACGGGTGCGGGTTCGGCTTGGATGACAGGCGGCTGTTGCGCGATGGAGACGGGGACGAGCGCAGCGCGATCCGGCTGACGCGTGCCGACCGTAGGTGGCACCGGGAGGGCGTACCGGGGCTTGTCGCGGACACAACCGGCGAGTGCCACGATCGAAATGACGAGAAGCAGTCTCATGATTCTCGATTGAGCCAGAAACCGGGCCGCTCTCCCATACCCTGCGGCCGGTATTTCACAAGGCGCCGCACGCCGCTATGCTGTGTTCATGGCGGCATCGCGCACACGGCCCCTCCTGCTCGCGGCTTTCAGCGGACTCGCGGGTCTGGGGCTCCTCGCCGGTTTCGATGCGATCCGCACGCTCTCCCACACTCGCTCGACCGAGGCCTCCCTTCGGGCCGAATTCATGCGGCGCGGCGAACTGATCGACCGCATTCGCACCGGCACACTGCTCCCCGATCGCGAACTGGCGCGCAACGCGCTCGCCGAGTACGAGAAGTCGCGCCCGCTGCCGAACCTGCGCGGCGAGATCCAAGCTTACTGGCAAGTGCTCGACCTCATGGAGGAGATGTCGAACCGCCGCAACGCTGGAGTGGACGCCTTCTTCGACGCGCAGATCCGCCAACGCCGCGACCGTATGGTGCGCATCTCCGCCGATCTCACAGAGGCCTCGAAGGCGGACCTCCTGGAAGGCGAGTCGCGTCTTGCCGCCGCGAACACGCAATTCCGCAGCCGCATGACCATCACCGCTTCGGCCGCTCTCGTTCTCGGTGCGATTCTCGCCTGGTACACCGTGCGCCGGATCTCCGCGCTCGAACACCGCGACGCCGAACTCGCCTCGCAAATCGAACAGGCGCAAGAAGAGGAGCGAAAGGCCGTGGCGCGCGAACTCCACGATCAGGTGGGCCAGGCGCTCTCAGCTTTGCTGATTGAGGCGGACGAACCGAACGCGGTTCGATGCCGGGCGCGCCAAGTGCTTGCCGATGTGCGCAGGCTCGCGCTGACATTGCGGCCGTCGATGCTCGACGACTTCGGCCTGATTCCGGCGATCGAATGGCACGCGCGAGAAGTGGCCCGGCAAACAGGAATCGACGTGCGTGTCACTGCGCCGGAGCAAATGCCCGAACTCGATGACCCGCGCCGGACCGCGATCTACCGGATCGCGCGCGAAGCTCTCGGCAACTGCGTGCGGCACTCCGGCGCGCGCCGAGTCGAAATCGCGATCCGCAATGGTTCGGGCCAACTCGGCGTCGCGGTGACCGACGATGGCGCAGGCTTCGACGCGGCGTCCGCGCGCGGCCTCGGATTGCTCGGCATGCGCGAACGCGCGCACCGGCTGGGCGGCACCTTCGAGATCGAATCGGCGCCCGGCGAGGGCACGCGCGTGTCGGCGAGGGTGCCGCTGTGATCCGGCTGTTGCTCGCCGACGACCACACGATCGTGCGGAGCGGCCTGCGCCTGCTGCTCGAACGCGACCGCGAAATCGAGGTGACGGACGAAGCCGCCAACGGGCGCGATGCCGCCGATCGTGCGGCTGCCTCGAAGCCCGATGTGGCGGTGCTCGATATCGCAATGCCGCAACTGAACGGGATTGACGCCGCGGCTCGGATCTCGCGCGAGTCTCCGCGCACGGCGATCGCGATTCTGAGCATGCACTCCGACGAGTCGTACGTGTTACGGAGTCTGCGCTCCGGTGCTCGCGGATACGTATTGAAGGACGCCGCGGAGGAAGACCTGATCACGTGCGTGCGGGCTGTGGCGGCTGGCCGCCATTTCTTCAGTCCGCGCATCGCCTCGCTGCTCGAGGAAGATCATGTGCGCGAACTGCGGCTGCGCGGCGGCGAAGATACGTTCGATCTGTTGACCGCGCGGGAACGCGAAATCCTGCAACTGGTGGCCGAGGGGCGCACGAACAAGGAGATCGCTGCCGCGCTGCACCTGAGCCCCCTCACGGTCGAGACGCATCGCAAGAACATTCTCGAGAAGCTCGGGCTACACGGCGCGGCCGATCTCGTGCTCTACGCCGTTCGCAAAGGATTGATTCGTTGAACGGGAGATGGGTGGCTTTCGCGGCTGTTGCCTGGGCCGCCGCCGCGCAGCCCGGCTATATCGATCCTGCTGCCTGCCGGACGTGCCATCGCGACATCTTCGACGCGTTTCGAAGGACTGGAATGGGCCGGTCGATCGAGACTCCCGCGGAACGCCCCGAAGTGGTGCCGCGGCCTGTCAGTTTCCGCCACGCTGCTTCGTCTAGCCGCTTCACGATCCGCCGCCAAGGCGCGAATATCGAATTCCGCCACGAAGAAACCGGACTCTCGGCGAACATCGCCGCTTTCGTTGGCTCTGGCCTTCACTCGCGCACGCCCGTGCATCGAAAGCCAAATGGCAAGTTCGCCGAGCTGCCGCTGAGCCAGTATGCCGAGCGCGGTGGATATTGGGCGATGAGTCCGGGCTTCGATCGCGCTGATCATTCGGGAATGCGGCGCGAGTTGAGCGATGGCTGCATCTTCTGCCATGCCGCGTACCCTTCGAGCGAACGGCCGCTGGCGGCGATCGACTGCCAGCGCTGCCACGGCCCTGGCGAGGAGCACGCGCAATCGCGCGGCGCAATCGTGAATCCGGCGAAACTCGCGCCAGCACGCAAGCTCGAAGTCTGCCTGCAATGCCATCTCGAAACCGGCGGGCGCGACTCACCCGCCGCGATTCGCCGCGTTGGACGCAAGCCCTTCTCCTACCGGCCGGGCGAACCTCTTGGCGATTTTCAGCTCTACTTCGCGGCGGAGAATCCGATGGACGCCGGCGGGATCCCGGTGAACGGAGCGGGATCGGGACTCCTAGCCTCGGTCTGTTACCAGCGGAGCGGGGGAAAGCTCGGCTGCACCACTTGCCATGATCCTCACGGCGTTCGTATCGCCGCTCCGGATGCGGCCTGCGCCAATTGTCACGCGCGGCCGCACCCGGAAAATCGCGGATCGTGCGTGACTTGCCACATGCCGAAACGCCGAACTCACGATGCCGTGCACGTTGTGATGACGGACCATCGCATCCGCCGTCAACGGCCCTCAGGCGATCCCACGGCGCCCGCGCGCGAGAAGCATGGCGTCTTCTCGGGTCCCGTGCTGCTGTCATATCCGCCGGTATTCGATCCCGTTCCGGAGATCCGCGCCTATCTCGGAATCGCGGCGGGTAGCGCCCCACTTCTCGCGAATGGGCTCGCTGCCATGCCGCAGCCGCCGGCCGCCTTTCTGTTCGAACTGGGAAGGCTCGAATCGTCGCGCGCGGAACGCAGCTTCCGCCGGGCCCTGGCGGCTGATCCCCATCACGGCGGCGCGCGCTTGGCGCTTGCCGAGTGGCTGATCGCGCGCAAACGGCCGACGGAGGCCTCGGCACTGATCGAGGCCGCACCCGCGCAAGATGTGGCGCTCATGAATGCGCACGCGGTCGCTCTCGTTTCGGAGGGGCGAGTGGACGAAGCGGTCCTGATTCTGAATCGGGCCGTACTTGCGGACACCTGGGATCCGCTCACCCACTACAACCTCGGCGTGGCCAAACTCGCCAAAGGCGACCGCGACGGCGCGGCAAGGGACTTCCAGCGAGCGCTCCAACTGCGGCCGGACTTCACCCAGGCGCGCGAACACCTTCATGAGGTGAGGCCCGGCGCTCGATGATAAACTCACGAATGTGTTTGAAACTTGGCGATTCCGCGGGAGCTGGGCCGGTTTTCTCCTCGTGGGAGCTGGCGTTTTCGCGACTATTCCGAATCGCGCTGTTGGCTATCATCCGTTAGTTTGGGTCCTTTCCGCCGCCGTTCTGCTCACGCTCTGCGCCATTGCCGGCAGACGCGGCGGACTGACGGCTCCATCCTGGCTCACCGCCAACGCCGGACGGATTATCACATGGGCACCGGTGCTAGGCGTCAGCCTGCGCATTCTGTTTCCACTGATCGTGCCGCCAGCCCAAGTCTCCGACTCGAGCGAGTACCTCAGCCTCTCCCGGGTCCTGCTCGAGAAGGGCTCCTACGAATGGACCATGCCGAACGGCAACCACTGGTACGCCTATAGGCCTCCCGGAATCAGCTTCGTGATGGCGGTGTTCATCAAGATCCTGGGCGATTGGGCTTGGCTTCCCGCCCTCGTCAACATCATCATGTACGTGGGAACCTGCGTGATCCTGCGGCGAATGACCGATCGGTGGACGAATCCAACGGCCGGAGCGGCGGCGCAACTACTGTTCGCGGCGTGGCCGAGCAACATCGCTTCCACCGGCCTGGTTCACTACGAGCCACTCTTCGTCCTCACGGTGTACTGGTCAGTCTGGCTGTTCCTCAACGCGTCGAACGCCACTTCCCATTTCGTTGCGGGGCTGGCGGCCGGATTGTCGGTGTTGGTGCGCCAGGCCCTGCTGCCGGTACCCGCGCTGTGGTTGTTGCGGCGTCCGTCTCCTGTGATCGCGGCGGCGGTAGCGGGTATGACGCTGGTCGTGGGTGCCTGGGCCGTGCGGAACCACGCCAAGGGAGTTCCCGTTACCGTATCCTCGAACGCGGGTTCCCTGCTCTACATGGTCTCCAATGACCAGGCCGATACCGGTTACGACGAGTCGGAGGTCATCGAGATGTTCGCCAAACTCGGCTACGACGAGTACCGCCAACACGTCGAAATGGGAAACATGGCGAAGCAGTGGATCATCGCGAATCCAGGCCGGTGGGCTCATCTGACGCTTCGCCGGATGCCGGCTTTCCTCGGAGAAGACACCAGCGGTCTCTACTTCGCGATGCGCGTGGCGCGCTCCTACGACGGCCTCTCCTACTCCGTTCCTCAAATGATCGCGCAAGGTTGGTGGCTGCTCGTGTGGATCCTCGCGATGACCGGGGCAATCGCCCGCCGCGACCAGATCCGCGCCTCTGGCGACATTCAGTTCCTGCTGTGGCTGGTGGTGCTGTTCACCGTAACCGCCATGCCGTTCCTGATGCAGGCACGCTATCACAACGGACTCGTTCCCGCGGTACTTCTCCTCTCCGGCTGGGGCTTGGCTCCCCGCGGCTCCCGCGGCCGGGCTTGACAACTCTATCGACGTTCGATATATCTGGTATCGACCGATGCCGGATCCGCTCACTCCCGCTGTCTTCAACATTCTGCTCGCGCTGACGGACGAGCCTCTGCATGGCTACGCGATCATGCAGGCAGCAGGGGAACAATCCGCCGGGGAATTCCACCTGGGACCGGGCACGCTCTATGCGGCCATTCCGAAGCTGATCGAAACCGGATGGATTCGAGAGTCGCGCAAGCGTCCTCCCGAAGACGATGACCCGCGCCGCCGCTACTACGAACTCACTCGCGACGGATTGACGGCGCTCGAGGCCGAGGTGGAGCGGATGGGACAGTTGGTCCGGCTGGCGAGACAGAAGATCAGAACGTCGCACTGAAGGAGTAAACTACATGCCGCGTCTGTTGATCCACGCGTTCCCGCCCGGCCATCGCCGGGAGTTCGGAGACGAGATGGCCGCGGTTGTCGAGCAGTGCTGGCGGGAAGCCAACACCGGCGCGCGCCTGGTGATCGTCTTCGACATCCTGCGGGCGGGCGCAACGGAGAGGCTTCGCACGGCCAACATCGGAGCCTTTGCTCTCGCGCCCCTGTTCGCGCTGCCGGTTCACGTGCTGCTGTATCGCTTCCTGATCACGGGCATGGTGGTCGCGATGCACCTCGGCGCCGCGACGGAAGCCGAGCGGATCGCCGTCATTCAGGGCGCCTACCAAAGCGCCTGGAGCGGGATTCGAGAGGCCGTGTCGAAAGAGGAGATTGCCGCCGCCGTGGCGCGCCTGGACGCGCCCGGGTGGACGAGTATCGCGCCCGATGGATCCCGCCTCCTGAATCGCGATGGCGCGATTCGCGAACTCGAAGGACTGCTGCGCATCGACCCGAAGGAGCGCCCCGCCGCGCCCGCCATGGAGATCGTTTGGACAGGAGAAACCGGCACGCACGTGATCGCCGTGGTTTGGGTGTCGATGACGCGCGGTGATCGTACAGTGCGGGCACTGGTGCGCGACACCTTCATCAAGGCGCCCGAGCTGCGCCGCATCCTCCACGAAAAGATCATTCCGAACCACGAGGTCCAGGCCGCCCCGCATCCGGCCCGCTGAAATCGAGCACCAGTTTCTGACAGAATACGGCAATGGATTCGAAAACCGGACGCAGAGCATTCATCGCGGGAACCTCCGCCGCCCTCCTGGCCCAGGCGCAACAACAGCGCGAGATCAAGGTGGCTCATATCGGAATCGGGAATCGCGGCACGTCGCTGCTGAAGCAGGTGCTCGAGCAGCCCGGCGCCAAGGTGGTCGCGGTGTGCGATACCGATCCCGACAAGCGCGACGCGGCGCAGAGTCTCGCCAAACGCGACAATCCGAAGTCGTATTCGGAATACAAGCAGGTGATCGACCTGAAGGATGTCGACGCGATCGCAATCGCCACTCCGTGCGATCTCCACGCACCGATGGCGGCAGCCGCCCTAGAGGCGGGCAAATACGTCTATTGCGAAAAGCCTCTCGGCATCACGCCCGAACAGGTGGCCGATGTGTTGAAGGTGGCGCGGAAGTCGAAGGCGTTCCTCCAGATCGGCCAGCAACTCCGCTACTATCCGCACATGGTAGAGGCGATGAAGCAGTTGCACCAGAACAAGGCCGTCGGAACGCCGTTCGTGATCAAGGCGCAGCGCAACTCGACCGCGACGCAGCCGGGCGCCGGACGTCCGCGGCCAGCCTGGTATGACGATGTGAAGCGCTCGGGCGATCTCATTGTCGAAAATGCGGTCCACAATATCGATGCCTGCAACTGGGCCGCGCAGTCGCGTCCGGTAAGCGCCTATGGGCATGGCAAGAAGTATCTGCCGAAGACGATTCCCGCTGGCTCGGTAATGATGGACGGCTTCTGCGTCTCCTACCACTACGAAAACGACATGCACCTCGAGTACACGCAACTCTACCTGCATCCGCGTCAGATGAAGGAACTGCGCAACGGCCAGTGGTACATCGTGTTCGGATCGGAGGGATCGCTCGAGATCAATGGCGGCATGATCTATCCGATGTGGGGCGAGGCCAAGAAGTACCTCACACCCGAGATCGAGAACGGCAAAGAGAACGCGATGGCCGAGTTCATGCGCTGCATTCGCGAGAACCAGAAGCCGTTCGCGAGCATCGAAGTGGGCGCCGTCGCCGCTCTGTCGGCAATCATGGGCCGCGAAGCGATCTACAGGAAGCGGATGGTGACCTGGAAGGAACTCGGCGTCGAGGTCTAGGCGCTCAACACACCGCGGACGCGCAGTGACTCGAACATCGCGAGAGTCTTGCCGATTCCGTCCTCGAGGCTGGTGCGCGGGATCCCGGGCACGTTCGCGTGGAGCTGTGAAGCGTCCATGCGGAACGACACCGGGACCTGCGGTCCGGTCACGCTCAGTAGCGATTTCGCGCCGGGTTTGGCGCGGTCGATCATCGCGATGAGATCGTTCATCTCGACGATCGTGCCAGCGAGGTTGAAGACGTGCGCGCCGGCGAGATCGGAGAGCGCGCAATGGATGAACGTCTCCGCGACATCCTCGACGTACTGGAGATCCATGTGCCCGGAGACGCGAATCTGAAACGGGTTGCCGAGTGTAACCGACTTCATCGCAAGCGTCGGATCGGCCGTCAATCCGTGGTCGCGGCCCACGCCGTAAACGGTCCACGGGCGCAATCCGATGCTCGAGATTCCGTTCGCGGAATAGAAGATCCGCGCGTTGCCCTCGTTCGCCTGTTTGAACACGCCGTAGTGCGTGCCGGGCAGCAATGGATCGGCTTCCGACAGGCTGCGTTCACCGTACGCGTCTTCGGGTCCCCAAACAGCCGATGAACTCGCGTACACCACGCGGACCGGCCGGCCCGCGTCGCGCGCCGCTTCGAAGACGTTCAGCGTGCCGATCACGTTGATCATGCCACCCGCCACCGGATTCGCAGCGCAGAACGGCATCAGCACCGCGGCGAGATGCACGATGTGTGTGATCTCCTCCTGCCTGACGATGTGCTTGATCTTTTCGGTTTCTTCGATCCGGCCGCCGTGAAAGCTCAGCTTCGGCGATCCCGCCTGCGAAGAGATCAAGCCCAGGCGGGAGAAATCCTCGACAGTGTCGAAGCAGACGACATCGATTCCGCGGTCGAGGAGATTCTTGACGGTCCAGGCGCCGATGCACCCAGAAGAGCCGGTGACGAGTACACGCATAACCTTCTACTCTACCTGGATTCCGCGTGCCTCCAATTCCGAGAGTAGCGTGGCCACCGCGGCCGTCGTCTCGCCGTCTCCCGGCACGCGGATCGCCCACTCGAGATTCTCGCGGAACTCCTTCGTGCTGATGCGCCAAGCGGCAAGGTGCGCGGGCGTCGTGGAACCGATCGTGATGATCGACCAGTGCCGCGCCAGCTCGAGCGCGGTCGCGCGATCGGGCTTCGGACCGCGAACGATGAAGTGGTTGTCGCCCACCACGAGAATGCCGAGCTTCATGCCTCGAGCCGGGGATCGTGCACCGGGTAGCCGATCGCGAAGTGGTAGATCACTTGCCGGCCAGCGTCGGGATCGATGCCGAGATAGCGATGCACTTCATCATCGAAAAACGCGCCGATTCCTGTCGCGCGCAGTCCGAGCCTTTCAGCCGTCACGTAGAGACGTTGCCCGGTGGCGCCGGCCTCGAAGTGCGCAATTCGATAGTCACGATCTGACGGACCCAATCGCGCGATCATCGAAAACGCAACGCAGCAGTTGCCCGCCAGTTGTTGCCCGAGACTGAGCGCAGCGGCCATCACCTGCTGGTCGCCTGTCTTCACGAGATCGAGTCGACGCGAGCCGGGCGTGAAGCGATAGACGCCCGGCTCGAGTCCGGTGACGCGATGTGCGTAGAGGTAGAGTTCGAGGCGGCCCTGTGCGCCCAGAGCGGTGGAAGCGAGAAGCGCGGAGAGTTGCGCGAGAGAGATCGGGCGCGCGCCGCCCATGAAGTCGAGCGCAGAGCGTCGCCCGCGAACGGATTCGGCGAAGGGGCGCTCGCATCGTGCGGGCTCCGGCAGCGCAATTCCTTCGGAGGCTTTCACCGGCGCAGCCGAGAACTGCGTGCGCGGGGCTTTTGCCGCCTCGTGCACGCGATCGATCCACGGATACGGAACACGAATCGGCGACAACTCGTTCGCCTCGCCGGGTGTCCAAGCGGCTGGACCCGAATGTTCACGCGGCTCTAACGGAATCGCTCCACCCGAGAGCGCTACCAGCAGCATCGGCCATTCATCCGAATGGAGCCGCAACCCGGCGGCGATCGCGTCATCGTCGAACGAATCTTCCACACGCACGCTGCACCCCATCTCGCGCGCCGCCATCGCGAGCGACTCTCGCGCGTGCCCGATGTCGTGGCAGCAGTATCGATACGCGCGCGACTGGTACTTCCAGGCTTCCCGCCACGCGATGCTCGTCAATACGAATACCACCGGCGCTTCGATGCCCTCGAGAGGGAACGGGCCCGTGGCGCGATGCTCGGCCATGTGCGACGAAGGCCGGTAGTGATAGTGTCCATCCGGCCACCCAGCCACTCCGCGTGCGCTGAAGTGGAATTCGGTTGGGTGCAAGTTCCCCGACGACGGATTCACGCGCAGCGCGTATCGATAGCCGGTCGAAGGCACGAGCTTCGCCGCGCTGATCGCGGCGCTGTGGAACAGCAGGCTCGAAAAGAACTCAGCGCCGTCCCGGGCCGCTCGCAGTGTCTCGGGCACGGCCGGACTCGCGGGCAGGTCGATCACCGGCGCTCCGTCGTAGTGCCGGAACGGATCGGGCATGTTCGCCCAATCGAGAAAGTGCCGGTTGCGCCGAAGGGACTCTCGCGAGTGCTTCGTCTGTTCGTGATATTCGCGCCAGATCATCGTGGCGGCGCTATTGCAGCATCTTTCCCTTACGGATCCGGTAGTCTTCCACGCCTCGTGTGGAAATCGCACGGCACATCTCGAACAGCCGCGAACGCGCGCGCTGGCCGATCCGCTCGGTCAGATAGTAGCGCGCCGACGAGTCTCCGCCGATGCCCGCGCTCGAAAGCGGCGCATCGCCTGCTTCCGGATCGCGCAGATTCGTAGTGGCGATGATCGGTTTGTTGTTGTTGTAGCGATAGGTGATCAGCGACGTCACCGTATCCTCCACCCAATCGCTCACGCGGTGCGCGCCGAGATCGTCGAGTAGCAGCACTTCGCACTCGAGCGCGGTCCGGTAGGTGTCGCGGCTCGCCGATCCGGCCGCAGGATCGTAGCTGGCCCGCATCCGCTCGAGCAGATTCTGGTAGTCGAAGAAGACCGCGCCGAATCCGCGCGAGATCAGCCGCTTGATCACCGACACCGCGAGATGG
The DNA here is from genome assembly GCA_902825945.1 of uncultured Acidobacteriota bacterium. Lineage (GTDB taxonomy): Bacteria > Acidobacteriota > Terriglobia > Bryobacterales > Bryobacteraceae > SYLY01. The sequence continues at coordinate 50,885 of CADECY010000012.1, read as the reverse complement.
GTTTTGCCTGTTCCCGGATCACCGATGAACAACAGTCCTTGGCGTTTGGTGCCGTACGGATACTCGCGCGCGAACGAAGCGGCGATCGTCGCCGCCGTTTGTAGCTGCCGGTGCGCGATCGGATTCTCGGGTTGCGTATTGAAGTTTTCAAAGGAAGCGTTGCGGTACAGCGGAGGGATGTTCGCGTTGATGAGCATGTTGCCCACGCGCTCGTTCAGCACGCAGTCGCACCGTTCCACGGCCGCGACTCCATCCTTGTTAACGGAACGCCAACCCGTTCCACCGCACACGGCGCACGTTTCCTGTTCGGCCATCTTTGGTGACACGTCTCCTTCCAGGTTACTCGACCGCTGCGAGAACTTCTCCCGCGATCACCGCGGCGCCGGCGGCCACGCGTATGGAAGCGACGGTCCCTTTTCGCGGCGAAGCCATTTCGTTCTGCATCTTCATCGCTTCGACAACGAGAATGCCCTGCCCCGCCTCCACTTCTTGGCCTTCCTCCACCAGCACCCGGATCACCTTGCCCGGCATGGGTGAAACGATCTCGGCGCGCCCGTGAGCCGCGGAGTTCGAGGCGGAGTCACGCAGTTCGCGCGGATCGACGACATCGGCTTCGAACGCGCAACCGTCGACTACTACCCGCGAGCCAGCAATCCGCGCGTCGAAGCTGCGTCCGCGCCAGAGCACCGAATAAATACCAGCTGCCACTTCGCCGATCTCCGCCTCCTGGAAGACATCCCCAAGCTGGATCTCATCGCCATCGATCAGCACCTTGTGTCTCATCGCATCTCCGAAGCGCGGCCTTCCGCGCGCCACCGGCTGGACGCGGCGGCCACCGGCGGCGACCCGCCATTGGACTTCGATCGATGACGAAGTGCGACGAGCGCGGCGACTGCGGCTGCCGCGGGATCGGCGGCCGGTTTGGTGGCGCGGCGGAAGTACTCTTCGATGAAGCCCGTGTGCAATTCGCCATTCCGGAACGCCTCATCGCCGAGCACTCCGGCAAAGAATCCCAAATTCGTCTTGATCCCATCGATCGCGAATTCGCCAAGCGCGCGCAACAATCGGCCTGTGGCGTGTTCGCGCGTGGGGGCCCATGCGACCAGCTTCGCCAACAGCGGATCGTACTCCACGGGAACGTTCCATCCCGAATAGATGCCCGAATCGACCCGGATGCCCGGACCCAGCGGTGACTCTACGCGATCGATGCGGCCCGGACACGGCATGAAGTTCGCGTCCGCGTCTTCGGCACAAACCCGGCATTCGATAGCCGCGCCCCGCCAGGAGATGTCACTCTGCCGGAGTGTGAGGTGCTCGCCCGCCGCGATGCGAAGCTGCCACGCCACAAGGTCGACACCGGTCACGAGTTCGGTCACCGGATGCTCCACTTGCAATCGCGTGTTCATCTCCAGGAAGTAGAAGGCTCCGCTTTCGTCCACGAGAAACTCAACCGTGCCCGCGTTGTAGTAACCGGCCGCACGCGCGGCTCGGATCGCCGCCGCTCCCATCTTCGCGCGCAATTCCGGATGCCGCACAACGAACGGCGACGGACACTCCTCGATCACCTTCTGATGGCGCCGCTGGATCGAGCACTCGCGTTCGCCGAGATGAATCATCTGGCCGTGCTTGTCGCCGAGCAGTTGAATCTCGATGTGCCGCGGCCGCTCGACGAGCTTTTCGAGATAAACCGCGCCGCTGCGAAACGCACGTTCGGCTTCGCTCGATGCATCCCGAAACGCGGACTCGAGTTCTTCCTCCGCCCGAATCCGCCGCATGCCCTTGCCGCCACCACCCGCGGCCGCCTTGAGCATCACCGGATATCCGATCTCCCGCGCGACCCGGCGTGCCTCTTCCACCGTCTCGACCGGATCCTCGGTTCCCGGCACCACCGGCGCTCCAGCCGACTTCGCCAGCCGCCGCGCCTCGGTCTTCAGCCCCATGCCCTGAATCGCGCTCGCCGGTGGACCCACGAACACGACCCCGGCCGCATCGCACGCCACGGCAAACTCGGCGTTCTCGCTCAGGAATCCATAACCCGGATGAATCGCATCCGCGCCCGTCCGGGCCGCGGCCTCGAGAATTCGCTCGATGTTCAAGTAGCTTTCCGAAGCCGCCGCGGGCCCGAGCCGCACGGCCTCATCGGCCAGCCGGACGTGGAGCGAGAGGCGGTCGGGATCGGAGAAAACGGCGACGCTCGGAATGCCGAGTTCGCGGAGCGCGCGAATGACGCGCACCGCGATTTCGCCTCGATTGGCTACCAGAACCTTGCGGAACATCGTGAGGTACGATTTTAGCCCGGTGAACGGTGGCAGCGGCGAAGTCCCACATCCGTGATCGATCGAAACATTGACGCGCCGGGTTTCGTCACAATGAGAAATGTGTGGAACGTATGACCAGAGAGGAGCAGCAGGTGATCATCGTATTCGCCAAAGCTCCGATCCCCGGCAAAGTCAAGACCCGACTCGGGCTCGACCCGCTTCTCGCCGCCGCGCTCCACGAAGCCTTCGTCCGCGACGTGCTGGCGACACTCGCGCCGTTCGGCGGCCGCGTGCAATTGCACCTCACCGAACCGCACCCGGTGTTCCCGGAGAGCGGTCACGTGCAAGCGCCCGGCGATCTCGGGGCGCGCATGCTTCACGCGCTCGAACACGCGCCGGTTCCCGCGACACTCATCGGATCGGATTCACCGTCCCTGCCGCTGAGCCACATCGAAGCCCTCAGTGCACTCGACGCCGATGTCGCGCTCGGACCCGCTGAAGACGGCGGCTTCTGGGGCATCCGTTGCCGGCGCACCGATCCGAGGATGTTCGATGGCGTCCAATGGTCCACAGCCGCGACGCTCGACCAAACGATCACTGCGTGCCAGCGCGCGGGACTCACCACGGCACTCGGACTTCGTTGGTTCGATATCGACGATCGCGCCTCGCTCGAGCGGCTCGCTCTCGATCCGCCGCCTCACACGCGCGCGGTGCTCGCGGGGCTATCGGAGGAACTTCGCGGTGTGTGACTCGGCACACTGTGCCACGGCCGCGGGCGTACCCGTGGCCACGAGGCGGCCGCCTGCGTCACCGCCTTCGGGCCCGAGATCGATCAGCCAGTCGGCATTCTGAATCACCTCGAGATTGTGCTCGATGATCAGGATACTGCCGCCGCTCGCGATCAAACGCTGGAACGCGTCGAGAAGCTTGGCGATGTCGTCGAAGTGCAGTCCGGTGGTCGGCTCATCGAAGATGTAGAGCGTTCCCTTGCTCGTCGCCTGGGCCAAGTGCGCCGCGAGCTTGACGCGCTGGGCTTCGCCGCCGGAAAGCGTCGTCGCCGATTGTCCCAGCCGTAAGTATCCGAGGCCGACATCGGTGAGCACCTGCAAACGCGACACGAGCTTCGGAACGTCGGCGAAGAACGAGAGCGCTTCGGTCACGGTCAGTTGCAGCACTTCGTGAATGTTCAATCCGCGATGACGAATCTCGAGCACGCTCTGCTTGTATCGCGTGCCGTGGCACTCTTCGCAGACCAGTTCCACGTCGGCGAGAAACTGCATCTCTACCGTCACCGTGCCGTCGCCCTGACACGTTTCGCAGCGTCCTCCCGGAATGTTGAACGAGAAGTGACCAGCCGAATATCCGCGCCGTTCGGACTCGCGATTGGCGGCGAACAACTCACGGATCACGTCGAACGCCTTGATGTAGGTGACCGGATTCGAGCGTGGCGTCCGGCCGATCGGCGACTGGTCGACCAGCACCGTCTGCGTGATCAGGTGATTGCCGGTCACTTTTCGCCACGCTTGCAGCTTCGGCGAGTCTGCTTCGCCTGATTCACCTCCCTCGCCCTGGCCAGTGAAGGGAGCAGGCGCCGGTCCGCCGACAGCCTTGAAGATCACCTCGTGAACGAGAGACGACTTGCCGGAACCGGAAACACCGGTCACGGCGACCATCATGTCGAGCGGAATCTCGATATCGATGTTCTTGAGATTGTTCGCGCGGCAGCCCTCGATGCGGATCGTGCGCTTCTGCTTGACCGGGCGCGGTTTCCGCGGAGCCGCCGTCTTCAACTCGCCGCGCAGATAGCGGCCCGTGAGCGTGTGGGCGTTGCCTTCGAACAGTTCGGCGCGCGTTCCGTGGAAGACGACGTTGCCGCCGTTCTCTCCCGCTCCCGGACCGAGATCGAGAATATGATCGGCGGAACGCATCACGTCCGGATCGTGCTCGACCACCAGGATCGTGTTACCGAGATCCCGCAGCTCGTGCAGGATCCGGATGAGCCGGTTGGTGTCGCGCGAGTGAAGTCCGATCGACGGCTCGTCGAGCACGTAGCAGGCTCCAACCAGTCGCGACCCGAGGCACGTTGCCAGTTGAATGCGCTGCGCCTCGCCGCCCGAGAGCGTCGCCGAAAGGCGGTCGAGCGTCAAGTAGTCGAGCCCGACATCGTTCAGAAAACGCAGCCGCTGCTGGATCTCGACCAACACCGTATCGGCGATCGCCTGCTGCTCCTTCGCCAGTTTCAACCCGCCGAAGAAGGCGAAGGCGTCCGCGATGTTCAGGCGCGTCACCTCGGCGATCGTGCGGCCGCCTACGCGGATGTTGACCGCTTCCTTGCGCACCCGCGCGCCCCGGCAATCAGGACACTCGGCGTAACCGCGATATCGCGCCAGAAAGACGCGCACGTGGACTTTGTACTTCTTCTTCTCCACCTCGTCGAAGAACTCGCGGACCGCCTTCCACACGAGTTCCTTCTCGCCGGAGTTCAGTTCCGTGTAGGGACCACCCACCCGCACGCGATTCTTCCAGAGCTTCTTCGCATCCGCCAATCCCCAGCGGTACATGGGCCGCGTCCACGGATGGATCGCGCCATCCTCGATCGGCAGGAATGGATCGGGAATCACGCGCTGCGGGTCGAAGTCGATGGTGCGGCCGAAGCCCTGGCATCGCGCGCACGCTCCCGCGGGCGAGTTGAACGAGAACAGATTCGGCTCGGGCTCGGCGAATTTCGTGCCGCACGTCTTGCAGGAGAACTCCTCGGAGAATCGCAGCGAGCGCGATCCGTCCGGAGCCTCGAAGAGCGCTTCACCCGATTCGCGATAGGCGATCTCGGCGCTATCGACGAGGCGCTGCCGTGTTTCGGCCGATGTATTGAGCGACAAGCGGTCGACGAGGGTGAACACGGGCTTGGAGAAGTCGATTTCGAGCAATGACTCGGGCGTCGAGAATTCGAAGACGCGGTTTCCCTGATAGAGCCGGTTGAAGCCGCGCTTGCGAAGTTCGAAAAGCTGGTCGCGGAGCACGCTCGCGTCCGAACCGGTCTTCAGCGGGAACAAGACGTACCAGCGCGAGCCCTCAGGCTCGGTTTGCATCCGCGCGGCAACGCGGTCCACCGTATCGCGCAACACTTCCTTGTCGCAGTTCGGACACCATGTCACGCCCGCCCTCGCCCAGAGCACCCGCATGTAGTCATAGAGTTCGGTCGACGTGGCGACGGTCGAGCGCGGATTCCGGGTCGTGTTCTTCTGCCGGATCGCGATCGGCGGCGCGATCCCCTCGATCTCGTCGACGGCCGGCTTCTCCATCCGGTCGAGGAACTGGCGGGCATAGGCTGACAGCGATTCCACGTACCGGCGTTGGCCCTCCGCGTAGACGGTGTCGAAAACGAGCGACGACTTTCCGGAGCCCGAGACTCCGGTTACCACCGTGAGTTTGTTGTGCGGAATGGAGAGCGACAGGTTCTTGAGGTTGTGAACGCGCGCTCCCCGGATGACAATGGAATCTTGCACAGAGGAATTCTCAGTTTAGCGTGAGCGGGCAGGCCGGCGCGAAGAAAACGCGAAAACGCGAGGCGGAATCTTCGATTTCCGTGAAGCTCATCCGTTGGTACGAGGCGAACAAGCGCGACCTCCCGTGGCGGCGCACCTCTGACCCTTACCGGATCTGGCTCTCCGAAGTGATGCTGCAGCAGACCCGCGTCGCCACTGTCATCCCTTATTACGACAAATTCCTCGCGCGCTATCCGCGCGTCGAAGACTTGGCCGGGGCGCCCGAGGCGGACGTTCTCGTGCTGTGGGCGGGGCTCGGCTACTACTCTCGGGTGCGCAACATGCACGCGGCGGCGAAGCAGGTGGCGGCGGCTGGCGGCTTTCCCAAGACGTATGACGAAATCCGGGCCTTGAATGGCGTGGGCGGCTACACGGCCGCCGCGATCGCGAGTCTCTGCTTCGGGCTCCCCGAGGCGGTGCTGGACGGAAACGTGATGCGGGTGATCGCGCGACTGGATGCCGACCCCGGCGACATCAGGTCTCCGGCGACGAGGAAGCGAATGCAGGCCCGTGCCCAATCACTGCTCGACCCGGCCCGGCCCGGTGAATTCAATCAGGCCATCATGGAACTCGGTGCCACCGTCTGCGTACCCGCAGATCCGCGTTGCCTGGTTTGCCCCATTCATGACAATTGCGTTTCATTTCGCGACGGCCGGCAACGCCAATTCCCGGTGAAGTTGCGTGATCAACGGGTGGTCGAGGTCAGCGAGACACTGCTGGTGATCGAAACTGACGGCAAGGTGCTGATGTGGCAACGTCCAGCGGAATCGCAACGGATGGCCGGCTTCTGGGAAGTGCCAGAGGCCAATCAGCTTCCCGAAGCTCGGACGCTACGCCCGCTGGGGCGATTCCGGCATTCGATAACCGTTTATCGCTTTGAAATCAACGTGTTCGAAGCGTCGCTGGAAACGGTACCTGACGGATTCGTATGGATTACCATCGAGCGGCTAAAGGATGTCCCCCTCAGCACGGTGGCCCGCAAGGCGTTGCTACTGAAAAGAAAGGGGATTTAACAATTGAATCGCGCTTTTTTGAGTAGACTGATTGGAACAGGGGTTCAAGGGGTCATGAGACACATCTCTACAACTTTACCCGCACTCCTGCTTGCCGCCGTGCCAGTGTGTTTGCTCGCCAATTCATCCGGCCCCGATCCGGGCGCAACCGCCGCGCCCGGTGAGAATCAGAATGGTTGCGCGCAGGCGAATTGTCACGTGGGCACCGGCAACCCGACGCGAGGTTCGGGCGTGGAGGTCGTTCTTCCGAATGGCACCACGTACGCACCGGGCGTCAAGCAGCGCTGGACCGTGCGTGTAACCGGCGGCACCAACACCCGGGGCTTCGGCTTCCAATTGTCGGTGCGGCTCGATAGCAATCCCCAACAACAGGCCGGGCAGTTGGACCGGGTGGGCACCGATGTTCAGATCGTCTGCCAGGACGGCGCTCCGCGCACCGCACAGCCGTGCAACGCCAACACGCCGGTCGAGTTTGCCATGCACTCGCGGATGAAGGCCACCAACTCTTTCGATCTCGACTGGACACCGCCCGCGACGGCGGTGGGCGCGATCAAGGTCTACGTGGCCGGGAACGCGGCGAACGGAAACGGGCAAAACACGGGGGATCAGATTTTCCTGAACAACTTCACGCTGACGGCGGGTGGTCCGCCCGCGCAGCCCGCGCCGCGGATGCTGACCTCGAACCCGATTCTGCAAGTCTGGAGCGATCAACCGAAACTCAGTTCCGGTACTTGGATCTACATCAAGGGCGAAAATCTTGCTTCGACCACACGGGAATGGGCCGGTTCGGACTTCCAAGGCGCCCGCGCTCCGACAGCGCTCGATGGCACCGAGGTCAAGGTGAACGGCAAGAACGCCTTCATCTGGTACATCAGCCCCACGCAGGTCAACGCGCAGCCGCCGGATGACGATGCGACGGGACCGGTTGAAGTGGAAGTGATCACGCGCGGCGGATCGGCCAAAGCGACGATGAACAAGACCAAGGTCTCGCCCGCGCTGCTGACCGCCGAGCCATTCCGCATCGGCGGCCAGCAATACGTCATCAGCCTGTTCAACGACGGAACCTACGTGGGCCGAGCGAACCTGATCGCGGGAATCAACTTCCGCCCGGCGAAACCCGGCGATACAATCAACCTCTACGCCGTTGGCTGCGGACCCACGAATCCCGCGCTGGCGGCGGGGACCATTCCGAGCGCGCACATGCCGCTCGCCTCGCCGATCCGCGTAACGTTCGGTCAGACCGAGGCGCAGGCGACCGCTTTCATGGCCGCGCCCTACATCGGCCTTTGCCAGTTTCAAGTTACCGTACCGAACGTCTCCGACGGTGATGTCCCGATCGACATCTCCGTGGACGGCGTCACGACCGGGCAAACCCTCGTAACCACAATTCAGAGATGATCCAAGGAGACTCCGCAATGCATCTGAAGAAGTATTTGATGACTGCGCTCGCGTTCGCGCCAGCCAGTCTTTTCGCGTTTTCGGCGGGACCGCCCCCTCTGCGCACGGGTGCGCCCGCCGACGGGGGGCTTGCCTGCAACGCGTGCCACCGGGGAGCGGACCTCAACTCCGATCCGCGCGGGCGGCTCTTCATTCAGACGATTGCGGATTACAAACCGGGCGTCAGGCAGACCATCAAGGTCACTCTCACCCACCCCGACGCGATGCGATGGGGCTTCCAACTCACCGCACGTTTCGCGTCCGACCCAACCCGAAAAGCCGGGACGTTTGCCCCAAACGACGCGATCCGTGTTCGCTGCGCCGACGGCACCGAAAACAACTGTGGCGCTCAAACCGAGTTCGTGGAACACAACTCGACGTGGACCGCTCCCGGCCAGCGCGGCGGGCAAGAGTGGGAGTTCGAGTGGACGCCTCCGGCGGTGGGCGGTGGTGAAGTGATCTTCTATGTCGCCGGCAACGCCGCGAACAACAGCAACACGAACGCGGGCGACTTGATCTACACGACATCCTCGAGAGTCAACGAGGACGGGGCCTGCCGCCTCACCGCCACGCCCACCATCACCTCGATCAAACACGCCGGAACGTTACTCGAAGGCGCGCTCGCTTTCAATACGCTCGCCTCGATCGAAGGCACGGGCCTCACCGCCACCGGTGCGGTCAATAACGGAACCGATAACATCAATGGCAACAAGCTGCCGTCCAAGCTCGGCTGCGTCGCGGTCGAGGTCGATGGACAGCGCGCGCCAATCTACTACTCCCAGTTCAACCAGATCAACATCCAGATCCCGACCACCGGCAAGACCGGCGACGTGCAGGCGGTGGTGATCGCCAATCCCGGACAGTCCAACGAGATCCGCAGCCGTCCCGCGACGATTCGGCTGGCGGCAGCCGCACCTGGCTTCATCCGGCTGTTGCCCACGCCTTGCATCCTGGCGGTCTTCCCCGATGGCTCGATCAGCGGCGATCCTTCGCTGTTCTCCTACGTCAAGGGCGCCAAGGCCGGCGACACACTGCACCTTTACCTGACCGGCCTCGGCGAGACCACTCCGATCTACCAAGCGGGTGAAATTGCTCCGGCCGATGCGGTGCGGGCCACGGGCGCCATCACCGTTGAACTGAACGGCACGGCGATTCCCGCATCCGACGTCCTGTTCGCGGGCTTGGCGGAGAACTGGGTCAGCGGCCTCAACCGCATCACCATCCGCATCCCGAACGCGAACCTCCGGCCGAACGCCCACAACGAAGTCCGCGTGCGCATCGGTACCGACATCTTGTCGCCCGCCGGATCGACGCTGTACATTTCGCCGAACTAGAACGGGTTGCAGTTCCCTCGAAGGCGCCGGATCCTCACGGGTCCGGCGCTTTTTCGTCAAAGCCCCCGAGATCGTTCGAGGCGTAGCAGCATCGGCGCAGCCGCGGCGAAGGCCTATAATCAAATCAAAACGATGCGCTGGTTGCTCACGGCCCTCGCGGCTGCCCCGTTGATTTCCGCCCCGGTCGACTTCGCTCGCGACGTCTTCCCGGTCCTCGAAAAGCGCTGCCATTCCTGTCATGGACCCAAGGCGCAACTCGGCAATCTGCGGCTCGACACGCGCGCAGCCTCCCAGCGCGTCATCAAACCGGGCGACCCGGCAAATTCGCCGATGGTGCAAAAGATCGAGTCCGGACAAATGCCGCCCACTCGTGAAAAGCTGAGCGCGGCCGAAGTGGCGCTGATCAAGGACTGGGTCACGCAAGGGGCCGACTGGCCGGCGAACGTGGGCGCGCGCGATGGATCGACGCAGAAGCACTGGTCCTATGCGGCTCCGGTGAGGACGCAGCCGCCCACGATCTCCGATGCGCGATGGAACCGGCACGCGATCGATCGCTTCGTTCATGCGCGGCTGGCGAAAGAGGGCCTGACGCCGAATCCGGCAGCTGGGCGCGAGGCATTGCTGCGGAGGCTTTCGCTCGATCTCACCGGACTTCCGCCCAAGCTGGCCGATCTCGACTCGTTCCTCTCCGATCCTTCCGCCGACGCCGACGCCTACGAAAAGCAGGTGAGCCGCCTGCTCGACTCGCCGCACTTCGGCGAACGCTGGGCGCACTGGTGGCTCGACCTCGCGCGATACGCCGACACCAACGGCTACGAGTCCGATGAGCCCCGCTCACATTGGCCGTGGCGCGACTGGGTGATCGGCGCATTCAATCGCAATCTCCCGTTCGATCAGTTCACCATCGAACAGATCGCGGGCGACCTGCTGCCGAACCGCACCGAAGATCAACTGGTGGCCACCGGATTCCATCGCAACACGCTGATCAATTCCGAAGCTGGATCGAAGGATGACGAGTTCCGCGATGCAGCGGTGAAAGACCGCCTCGAGACCACGGCCACCGTCTGGCTCGGCTCCACCGTCGGCTGCGCGCAGTGCCACAACCACAAGTACGATCCCTTCACGTTGAAGGACTACTATCGCCTCTACGCTTTCTTCAACAGCACCGCCGAAAGCTCGATCCAGATCACCGAAGAGCATCGCGTGTTCCAGGGAGATCGCGGCGAACTCGACCGGCGCCGCGCCAGCATGGATCCGCTGAAGAAGATTCTCGATACACCTACTCCCGAACTGCAGCGCGCGCAAGCGGCATGGGAAGCCGGACTCCGCGCCAAGTGGCCACGGCTCGCCGCGGCGTGGAAGGAGATCGGCAAGGCGTCCGAACAGACGTTCGAAGTTGCGGCGCCCACGCGATTCAGCGCGATTCGTTTCAGCGAGGCAGCCGACGCCGAGATCGAGGTGTGGCGCGATGCGGATCTCGCCGCCGAACAGCGCTTCGATGTGATGAAGCCCGCCTGGAGCGAGTGGCGTCAGTCGGACGTGTTCGAAGCCGATTCGCCGGAACAGGCCCATGCAACGGCGTGGCCGCCCGAGGCGTTCGAAAAACTGCCAGCGCTCGCCGCGAACTGGCGTGTCCGCAAGGATCTGCCGGATGGCGCGTTCTATCAGCTCGACGGATACAACTGCTCGGTCTACCTGACACGCACGGTGAACTCTCCTGTCGCGCAGAAGCTCCCGGTGGCCGTGGGTTCGGGACAAGGAGTGAAGGTCGTCCTCAACGGCAAGCAGGTCTTGACGACCGGCGCTCTCGAGGCTGTCGATCCGGAGAAGGGCCGCATCGAGCTCGACCTGCAGCCGGGCGAGAATCGAATCTTGCTCAAGTACACCAACGGGCCGGGATACTATCGCTACTACTTCAAGACGTTCGCGCCGGCGAGCCGTGTGATCGCGCCGTCGGAGAAGCTTGCCCAAGGCGCGCTGTTGTTCGCACGCGTGGAAGACGCCGCTCGCCTGCGGGTTCGATTCAAGCAGAAACCGAAACAGCCCGTCGCGATTTCGATCACTTCCCTCGAGCCCGCCGAGATCGCGGACTATCTGCGGCTGTCGAAGGGCCTCGACACGCCGGCCGCGGAACTGGCTTCGTACTATCGCTGGAACTCGCCGCTGCTCGAGAAGACCCGCCGCGAATACGACTCGGCCAAAGCGGACTTCGACGCCTTCTTCGAGAAGAACAGCGCCGCAACGCTGGTGATGCGCGAACTCGCCGAGCCGCGCGAGACGTGGATGCAGTCGCGCGGCAACTTCCTCACCAAGTTGGAACGGGTGACTCCGGGCGTGCCCGCGATGTTGCCGCAATTGACGGGCGCTGGAGCCAACCGGCTGGATCTAGCGCGGTGGCTCGTCTCGCGCGACAATCCGCTCACCGCACGCGTGATCGTGAATCACTTCTGGCGCGCGATCTTCGGCATGGGCATCGTGAAGACAGGCGAAGATTTCGGCGCTCAGGGCGAACGTCCCGTGCATCCGGAAGTGCTCGACTGGCTGGCGGTCGATTTCATGGAAAACCGCTGGGACATGAAGGCGCTGCTGAAACGCATCGTGATGTCGGAAACCTACCGCCAGGCTTCGACGGTGGACGCAGGGAGACTCGCGAAAGACCCGGACAACAAGCTGCTCTCGCGCGGACCGCGCTTCCGGCTCGGCGCCGAGTCGATTCGCGACGTGACGCTAGCGACCGCGGGCTTGCTGTCGCCCAAGATCGGCGGGCCGAGCGTGTTCCCGCCGTTGCCCGCATCGGTGTTCGAGAATCTGTTCATCGAATCGGGCATTCAGACTTGGCCTGCCTCGACGGGTGAGGACCGCTATCGGCGCGGCCTGTACACGTTCTACAAGCGCGCCGCGCCCTATCCAACGTTCATGACGTTCGATGCGCCGGAGCGGGCCGTCTGCACAGTGGAACGTCCGCGATCGAACACACCGCTGCAAGCGCTCACGACACTGAACGACGAAGCCTTCGTCGAAGCCGCGCGGGCTTTGGCTGCGCGGCTGCAAGGAGCGAGCCCGCGCGAGAAGATCGAATACGGGTTCCGTCTCGCCACGTCGCGCCGGGCGAAAGATCGCGACGCGCAATCGCTGCTCGCGCTCTATGAACGTTCGGCGGCACACTACGCGAAAGACACGGCTGCCGCCGCGAAATTCTCACCGCGCGCGCCGGAACTCGCGCCCTGGATCGTGGTCGCGAATGTGCTGCTCAATCTCGATGAAACGGTGACCAAGGAGTAATCGCTATGACTCGCAGATCGTTCCTCGAGAGCTCCACCACCGGAATCGGCGCGATGGCGCTCGCTTCCTTGTTCGGAAGCGGGTCCGCCCGGGCCGCCGGGCGCAAGCCGCATTTCGATGCCAAGGCGAAATCGGTGATCTTCCTCAACATGAACGGCGCACCGTCGCAACTCGATCTGTTCGACTACAAGCCGAAACTCAAGGAGATGTCGGGCCAGAAAGTGCCGCAAAGCCTGATCGAAGGCGAGCGCTTCGCGTTCCTCTCGGGCCAGCCATCGCTCCTGGGTACGCCATTCGAATTCAAACGCCGCGGACAAAGCGGAGCCTGGATCAGCGAACTACTTCCACACACGGCGAACGTCGCCGATGATCTGAGCTTCATCTACTCAATGCGCACCGAGCAGTTCAATCACGTACCCGCCGAGTTGATGCTGTTCACCGGACACTTCCGCCCGGGCCGTCCGTCGATGGGCGCGTGGGTGACCTATGGACTCGGATCGGAGTCGGCCGACCTGCCGGGCTTCGTTGTGCTGCAATCGGGCCGGCCGGGACGCTGCCAGACGGGCTGTATCGGATCAGGTTTCCTGCCGACGCACTATCAAGGCGTGACGTTTCGCTCGGGAGGCGATCCGGTGCTGTCGCTCTCGAACCCCGATGGCATGTCGAGCGATGTGCGGCGCGCCTCGCTCGACACGCTGCGCGAGTTGAACCAGAGCAAGCTCGAATCGTGCGGCGACCCCGAAATCGCCACGCGCATCGCGTCGTTCGAGATGGCGTACAAGATGCAGGCGTCGGTTCCGGAGTTGATGGACATCTCGAAGGAACCAGCTTCGGTCCACAAACTCTACGGGACGGAGCCCGGCAAGAAGAGCTTCTCGAACAACGCCCTGCTCGCGCGGCGGCTGGTGGAGCGCGGCGTGCGCTTCGTGATGCTCACGCACGGCGAGTGGGATCATCACGGGGGGCCGCGCATCAATCTGGTGCAGCACTTTCCCCAAATCTGCCGCGAAGTGGACCAGGGCTCCGCCGCGTTGATCGCCGACCTGAAACAGCGCGGACTCCTCGATTCGACGCTCGTCATCTGGGGCGGCGAATTCGGCCGCACGCCGATGCTGCAAGGTTCGGTGAACGAGCCCCTGCTCGGGCGCGATCATCATCGCAGCTACACGCTGTGGCTGGCGGGCGGTGGCATCAAACCCGGGGTCCACTATGGCGCGACCGATGAACTCGGTTACAAGGTCGCTGCAAATCCTGCGACGGCTCATGACCTGCAGGCGACGGTGCTGCATTGCCTGGGCATGGATCACACGCGGCTGACATATCGCTTCCAGGGCCGGGACTATCGGATCACGGATGTCCATGGGGAGTTGATCAAACCGCTGGTGGGTTGATGGACTCTGTTTCCGGGAGGACGGCTCAGTCCTTTTTTGAGTGGTGAGCGCGGAAGGAATCGAACCTTCAACCTACTGATTAAGAGTCAGTTGCTCTGCCAATTGAGCTACGCGCCCGCCTTCGGTGACGGCTCCTTTGAGTGTACCACGGACAGCCGCTTTCCGGCTCTTCAAAAGCCGCCAATTTCCAGCCCGCCGGACCTCGTCGAACCCCGGCTCGCGCTTCGATCCGTCGAGCCAATGCGCTGGCGGATTGCCGCGCACCAGCACGTACTCCATGGCGTCGTAGTCGCCCTGGTAGTCCGGCTCCTGGCTGATCCACTCCCGATAAAATGGCAGCTCTTCGGTCGAAGCGCTGCGCCGGACCACACCGAAGCGATAGTCGATCGCCGCCGTGCTCGCGATCCCCTTGTTCCAGATGATCTGGTAGTTCGGGAAGTGGATGTAGAGCGGCCAGTTGCGAAAGCCGTGTTCGTACATCACGCCCGCCATCCGTTCATTCGCCGGTGGCAGGAAACGCGCGTTGAAGTTCGCGTTCTCGCGGTTGAACTCCCGGAAGTAGTGGACCCGCAGCCCGGTGAACACGAGCGCGGCCGCGAACATCACGCCGATGCGGCGCCGGCTCGCTGGAAGCAGGCTCAGCAGCACGATCGCGCCGAGAAACAGGAAGATCGAAAAGCGTTGGTAGAGCACCGGTTCGCGCGGGATCTCCGGCGGCAACGTCATGCAGCAGAAGGCTCCATAGAGCGCCAGAATGGCGGCGGGGCGATTCGCCAGCCCCGTAAACAGCATCCTTCTGTACTTGATGAGCGGAACCAGCAGCGCGAGACTGATAACGATCGCGAGAATCGGGCCCGCGGCACCCGGCAGAATCTGGTAGAAGTCCATCAGCGGGAACATCGCGCGCCGGGGCAGGTTCCAGAAGTAGTGGTTCCAGTAGTAGTCGCGCATGTAGCCGAAGGTGCTCTCCTCGGCGGGCCGGCGCGACCACCACATCGCGAACACGCACGCAGCCGGAATCGCGGCCGCCAAACGTGGCCAGCGCCGCCGGTCGAGCACGCAAAGCAGGCAGTAGAGCGAGAACCCGAAGATGAAGGTGAGCGCGTGCGCGCAGAACAGCAGCACCAGCAAGGGAGCCACCGCCACTGACCACGCGATTCCGCCACGAAACGACCGGACCGCCGTCCACACCACGAACAACACGATTGGGATCGCGGCCGTGAACCCCGTGAATCCGAACACCACGTTCAGATTGAAGAGCACCAGGAACGACAGCAGCGTGTACCATCGATTGCCTCCCGCCTCCCGTATCAGCAGGAACACCCCGAGCGGCACCAGCGTCAGGTAGACCACGTAGAACGCGCGATTGGCGAACTCGACCGTGGGAAACAGCTTCGATCCCGCGAAGGCCAGATGCACCACGTTCGCGTTCGGAAACAGCGAATGCACCGAGTAGTAGCGCGCGAACTCGTTGCCGGGCTCACCGATGTGGCGATAGATAGTTGCGTTGGCGAGATGGTTCGGCAGGTCAATGAACGGCAGAATCCGGCTGGTGGCGATCAACCAGAAGTTGATGCCTAGCAGAATCGCGCAGGCTGCCCAAAACCAAGTGTTCTCGCGTTTCACCTCCCGATCCATCGGCAGGTCTTCGCCGGAGCGTGCTAAGCGGAATGCCTGAGGCGCCGCCGCCCGTGGACCCACGCCGCGAATCCGAGCAAATAAACGAGTGTCAGCGGAAACGCCGCGAGCGTCGCCAGCACACGCACCGCACCCGCGCCTGCCAGGCCCGCGCGGAACAGAATGAAGTGCTTGATCGTCGGCCACTGCGACCAGTCGAACCAGAAGTAGTCGCCGTTTTCATTGAGGATGAAGAACTTCGCCGGCACGCGCGCGGCGAGCATCCACTTCCACTTCGTCATGATCGGCTCGCCCGCGCAGATGATGCCGCCCACCGTGTAGCGGCGCGCGGCTATCTCGCCGTACAACCGGGCTCGCCCAGCGCCGCCCGCGTAGCCGCTCACGCGATAGACTCTCCCGCGGTCCTCGCGAAACCCCTTCGGCAGTCCCGCGTAGCAGGTCACCAGATCGAGCTCCATCCGCGGATAGAGTGCGTAGAGCCCCGGGAGCAGATCCTCGGCAAGATGCCGGCTCCCGCTCTCGACGAATAGCACGCGATCGAATGGCGGAATGCGCCGCCGCAAGAAGTAACGCACGTCAGCCTACTGATTCCAAGCGAGGTTCGGACTCGTCGCCGGGGCCGAGTTGATCACCAGATTCCGGAACGACGGCACGAGATCGCGGAACACCGTCACCGGAAGCGCGCTCGTGAAGTGCTGTCCGCCCGCCTGCTCGCCCGGAACGTATGCCACGATCGTCCCGTAGAACCGGTCGCCGATAAAGAAGACGAACGCCGCGGTACGGTTCATCACCTTTGAACCGATCGTGTAACCGCGCCCGTCATGCATGTCGCGCCGGTTGTCGCCGGTGCCCGTCTTGCCACCGATCGTCAACGCGGTTCCATTCGGAAGTGTGATGGCGCGAAACGCTCCGGCCGCCGTACCGCGCTCGACGACGCCTTGCATCGCGTCGCGCACCACGGCCGCCACCTCCGGATGCAGCACGCGTTCTCCCTTGCGAAGCCTGCGGGCCATCACGGTTTCCACTGGCGTTCGCTGCGCGAAGTGCAGCCGTTCGATGCGCGTCGTCGGCAACCGCACACCATCGTTCAGAATGATTCCGGCCAGTTCCGAAAGCGCGGCGGGCGTATCGCCGGAGCTGCCGAGCGCGGTTCCGAGTGAGGGGACCAGGGCGGCAAACGGATATCCCAGCCGCTTCCAGGTCTTGTGAATCTCGCCGAACGCCTCACGTTCCATCAGCGTCTTGATACGCATGTTCTGCGCCTGCGTCTTGCCGCTCTTGGTGAGCCAACGATAGACGAACTGCCGGATCTCGGTGCTCTCCTTCGTCACTTCCTCGAGGGTGGCCTCGGGATGATCGCGCAGATACTCCATCAGCCACAGTTCGAGCGGATGGATGCGCGAAAGGAAAGCGAGATCGTTGAGGTCGAACTTGTTCGGCGCGTACTTGGTGAACATCGATTCGACATCGTCCTCATCGAGATCACCCGACGATGGCACGTTCTTCAAGTACTCCGACAACTCCTCCATGCTCGCCCGGGGCCGGATCGTGCGGAACACCACCGTGAATCGCTTCGGCGTCATGCGCGTATCCTCGCTGAGCATCTTCAGCATCTGCCGGGTGTTCATTCCACGATACTTGCGGTGGTACTTGCCGAGGAAGTACCGCCCTTCGGTGTCGGCGAATTGCGCGAGAAACTCGGCCCGCTTCGGATGATCCGGATCCTGGAGGATCGCGTTCGCGTTCGGATTCTTGTAGAGGTGATAGTTGACGACCTCGCGCATGAGGCGCACGAACACGAGATTCACCGAGCGGAAGAATCCGTCGCGAACGGTCAGGCGCCGTCCGTTGTCGGATGGATCGAAGTTGCCGAACACCTGTTCGCCGCCACCGGTGTAGAACAACTCGGGCGAACCGGAAAATAGACGGTTCATCGAAGCCTCGAGCATTACCGTGAGACTCGAATCCTCGGACTTCGACAGATGATCGATCGCCCATTGCGTCAACGAATCGGCCGGGCTGACCGGGATCTTTTCCAGCTCCGAGGGAGCGAGCGCGCGGAACCGCTCGTGCAGCATCGCGACCGCTTCCAGATACGACACGAGCGTCCGCAACTTGGCCGTCGAGCCGAGTTCGAGCCGCGATCCTTCGTTGAGGTTGAGCGCCTGCTTGTAGTTGTCCACCTGGATGCGCAGCAGATTGGCGTCGCCGCGGCGCTCATACATCGTGAAGCTGTAGATCACTTCGCCCGCTCGCTCCATGTCGAGCATCTTCTCGCCGAGCAGTCCACCTTGCGCCGCACCCTCGGGAGTCGCCAGTTCGGCGAGCTTCTGCGAAGCGGCGAGTGACGCGGCTCCGTCGAGATGGGTCGAAACGGTGAGGTCGAGCCGGTCGAGATCGTACGTGCTCGTGATGCCCAATAGATGCAGAAGCGATCCCCGAAGGGAATCCGCGGTCTTGCGCTCGACGAACGCGGCCGGAGCGGTTCCGGAATAGGCGGTCGCGAGGCCTGGCCGGATCGAGGCCACCGCGTCGCGCATCTGGGACGAGATGATACCCGCCTCCACGAGCAGCGGGAGATAGGCGTTCAACCGCTCGTCGAGGCTGTTCGGATCCTGCTGGAGATAGCCGCTAGGCTTGCGGATCGCCAACAGAAGGCTCAAAGCCTGGCGGTAGGCAAGTGCTTTCTCACTCAGGTTGGCGTCACCCGGCTGCAGCAAGACCTGATTGAAGCGTTCGAAGTCCGCGCCATACCACGCATAGAGCGCGTCGCCGACACCATGGATTTCACCGTAGCCGGGAAGCGCGGCGAGCGGCACCGAGTTGATGTAATCGCAGATGATCTGCTTGCGCGCGCCGAGAGTCTCTTCGCCATCCTGATACGCGCGGATCGACGCTGACAGCATCTGGCGGAACTTCTCGCTCACGCCCTCGGTGCGGCCCTTGGGAGAATGCCGTACTTTCTCGAGTTGCGTCGCGAGCGTACTGCCACCCGACACGGCGTGCCCGGAGCGCACCTGGCGAATCCCGAGGTCGATCATCGCTTTCGCAAGCCGGTCCCACTCCACGGCCGGATTGCGATACGGTGTGTCGGGATCGAGAATCTCACGGTTCTCGATGTAGAGAAGGCTGTTGACCACGATCGGCGGAATCCCGTCATAGTCGCGATAGATGCGCTGCGGGAATCGTGTCTCGTAGAGCGGCTTGCGGGTATGATCGAGAATCCGCAAGCCCGCCTGGTTCTTCTCACGATAGATCGGAACCCGCGTCAGATTGGCGAGATAGCGATAAAGCTTCGATGGCCGCGCCTGGGCTTCGAGTTGGAACCCCGCGCTCCGGAGATGGGCCTGGAATTCGGGAAGCTTGTTGTGGCCGAGCCGCGCGTCGTAGGGGCCGGCCTGGGGATACTGAATGTCGGGGTTCGGACCCGCGCGCATGTCGAAATGCAGCGACCTCGCCGCGTAGGCGAGAATCCGCGACTGAGTCCACGCCGTCTTCATCTCGAACCCGGCGAGCGCCACCCCGATGAATGCGGCGATCCACCAAGCCTTCGCCGTCTTCCGGGGTTCAGTTCGAGCGGGAACACGAACCACTTCCCGCGCGTCGAGGGCGGGTGGGGAGGCCGGAAGAAGCAACTGAGGGGAGCTGGATGTCAGCAGCTTTCCTCCTTGTCCCTGGACCCAATGGCCCGGGACCCGGACGCGTAGCTTCATCTATTTCCTTATATTTATATTATATAGCAGGTTTTACAGGGTACTGGTATTGAGTCTGGCTACACCCGAACCAAGTCGTGTACCACTTGTCCGTGGACATCGGTCAGGCTCATGTCCCGGCCGCCGAAGCGGTACGTGAGCCGTCGGTGGTCGAGGCCCAACTGATGGAACACCGTCGCGTGGATGTCGTGAATCGTCACCGGATTCTCCGCGACTGAGTTGCCGAATTCGTCCGTCCCGCCGTATGCAAATCCGCCACGGAAGCCGCCGCCCGCGAGAAAGATCGAATAGCCGTTCACGTGATGATCTCGTCCCGCGTTCTCGGTGATCTTCGGAGTGTGCGGAGTGCGGCCCATCTCACCCGCCCAGATCACGATCGTCGACTCGAGCAGCCCGCGTTGCTTCAAGTCGATAATCAGCGCGGCCACCGCCTGATCGGTGATCATCGCGTTCTCTTCGTGGTACTTCTTCAGACTCCCGTGCTGATCCCACGGCGAGTTATTGCGATGCGTGAGCGGACAGGTGATCTCGACGAATCGCACGCCTGCTTCGACGAGCCTCCTCGC
>CADECY010000012.1:0-30698 GCA_902825945.1 uncultured Acidobacteriota bacterium | reverse complement strand
AAGGCTGTAGAACTTCTTGAGAGCGTTCGCCGATTCCCGTCCGTACATCCGGCGCGTGGACTCGCTCTCCTTGCTCACATCGGCCAGTTCCGGAATCGCCGACTGGAGATGGAACGCCGTTTCGTAGTTGCGAATCGCGCCCTCGATCGCGGCGTCACTCGCGGCCGCGGCGAACCCGGCATCGTGCTCGCGCAGAAGCGCGAGCTTGCGCTTCTGGATCGCCGCGCTGTCCGACGGTGTGATATTGTCCATCACCGCGCCTTTGGCGCGGAGCATCGCCGCGGCATGCGAGGCCGGAAGGAAGGCCGCGGAGAAATTCTCGTAACCGCCGTTCGGAATCCAGTCGTTGTTGAGCAGCACGTAATTCGGAAGATTGTCCCGCTCCGATCCTAGTCCGTAGGAAACCCAAGACCCCATGCTCGGCGCCGCACCGGTGATGCGGCCCGTGTGCATCAACAGCGCCTGCTGGCCATGCAACGGTTGCTGTCCGATTATCGACCGGACGACGCATGCCTCGTCCGCCACCTTCGCGATTTCCGGCAGCAGGTTGCTCACGGGAAGGCCGCTCTGTCCGCGTGGCCTGAACTCCCATGGACTGCCAAACCAAACGCGATCGGCCGTCGATTGCGACTTCGTCGAAACCGCCGCCGCACCGATCGCCTTGCCCTGATGTTTGGCGAGCATCGGCTTGGGATCGAAGGTATCCACGTGGCTCGGTCCGCCATCCATGAAGCAGAGGATCACGCTCTTCGCCTTCGCGGCGTGATGCAGGCGGGCTCCGTGGGCGTCGCGCTGGAGGAGGGCGGCAAGCGAGAGCATGCCGAATCCGTTCGAGGCCGAGCGGAGCCATTCCCGCCGCGACAGCCTACCGGACATAGAGAAACTCCTTCGAATTGAAGATCGTGTGCGCCATCTCTTTCCAGACCGCCAGCGACTTCATCATATCCGTTCGCGGCGCTCCGGGCAGGTCCTGGTAGAGCCCGGCAAAATCGCGCGCGGCCTTCGTCCATCGCTCGAGATCGGCGCCGGTTGGCTTTCTGCCGAAAGCACGCTGGAACATTTCCGCGATTCTCTGTTCCGGTGTCGCGTGAGGCGCCGCGATGAGTTGGGCTGCCCAAAATTCGGCCTGGGAAACGGCGAAGGGATCGTTGAGCAAGGCCAGCGCCTGCGCCGGAACGTTGGTCTCGTCGCGGCGCCCGGCTGGAATCTTAGGCGCCGGCTGATTGAACGCCGCCAAGAGCTTGGGCGGTTCCATGATCGTCATCTTCGTGTAGATCGAGCGGCGCCCGTTGCCATCGAGCGGACCCGAAAACAGGCGCTTCTCGGGATCTTCGTTCGAGCGAGGCGGATTCACAGGCTCGCCGTAGGGAGTTCGATCGAGGCGTCCGGAAACCGCGAGCATCGAATCGCGAATCGACTCGGCTTCGAGCCGCCGCACGGGATAATGGCTCAGCAGCCGGCCGAGCGGATCCGCGTCGCGCTCCGCCGCGCTCGCCACACTCGACCGCTGGAAAGCCTCGCTCGTCACCAACTCATGGATCAGCCACTTGGTTGACCAGCCGTTCGCCACGAACTCGGCCGCGAGATAGTCGAGAAGTTCCGGGTGCGCCGGTAGCTCGCCGAGGTGCCCGAAATCGTCAGTGGTCGCGACGATGCCGGTTCCGAAGATCCAATGCCACACGCGATTCACCCACACGCGCGCGGTGAGCGGATTGTCCGGGCTCGCGGCGAGCTTGGCGAGGCGCGATCGCCCACTGCCCTGCTCCGGCGTGACGCCCCGATCAGACGTCGACAACACCTCGACGAATCCGCGCGGAACCGCTCCGCCGAGGTCCTCGTAGACACCGCGCTGATTCAGACGATAGTCGCGGCCCGGATCGATATCGGCCAAGCCGTTCACCGTCCACGGTTCGCCGATACGCTTCTCCAATTCGCGATAACGGCCGATGAGCGAATCCGGTTCATTCGGAAGCAGCCCACGCTCGATCATCCAGTTGAGCAGGCGCGCATGATCGTCGTTCGCGGCATCGCGCGCGAACGCATCCACCGCATGGCCGAACCAGCGGGCATACTCACGGGCAACGGCATCGAGAGTCGCGGGATCGCCGCTCAGCAACGATTCGAATCGAGCCAGCTCATCCCGCGGTGGCTTCGACCCGTCATGCGCCACCACGCGCGTAATGCCGAACCAGCTTTGCGGCTCGCGTGTCTGCTCCTCGGTACACTTACCGCCCAGTCCAACGCGCGGCGGGAAGTTCGGATTCGACGCCTTGGTAGCCACCTCGACATACACGCGTGTCTCCTCCGCTTCGAGCGGCGTTTGCGCGCGGTCACCCTTTTCGCGAGCCCGTGCGGCAACTTGCGTCCACGCTGGGGAAAGCGTGTCGAGGTACTTCTGCCGTTCGGTCAGGAAGGCATTGTCGACCACCAGGCGATGCGCGGCGAAGTCTCCTCCCGCCAGTTCGAGGCTCACGTTCGCCTTGTCGAGCAGATTCGTGAACGGCGATCGAATCGCGCCGTTGAGCCGGGGCGAGACGGTGTTGGTAAACAGGCCGGAGGGAAACACCATGGCGATGGCGCGATTGCCGGAAGTCGAGACCGCGAAATCGCCACTCCGTGTGAACCCCTCGCGCAGACCCGCTCCGTCGCGATGCCAATCGGCGGGCGCGGCGCCAGAACGGAAATCGGCGATCGTGGTGAAGCCCTCGGCGTTCGCCTTCCGGCGTTGCGCACTTTCGACCGCGTATCGCCCCGCGGTCTCGCGCCACGACGCCCGCGAGCGCGCCGCATCGAACCACGGCCGCACCGGACTCTCGAACGGCGGCGTCGTTCCGTGCTCCACCGTCAACGCCTTCTTCCACGCTTCGAGCCGCGCCGCGTCGAGCCCTTCGGAGAGCTTGTCCGCCCCGGGATCTCCGCGCAAACAAGCCTGCGCGGCGAGCATGTAGCGCGGGATCTCGGCGACGGCACCGCGCCACACGCCGCCCACCGATTCGCGAATCCGCGGCTTCATCGCCCGTAACTCCGCGATCGCCGCCTGATTGCGATCGGGCAGGTCCACCGTATTCGTCACCCAGCGCGAACTCATGAAGACGCCGCCGAGCGCATAGTAGTCGCGCTGCGAAATCGCGTCGAGCCGGTGATCGTGGCAGCGCGCGCAAGCCACCGTCATCGCGAAGAGCGACTTCGAGAACGCGTCAATCTTGTTGTTCAACATCTCCTGGTGGATTCCGTTGAACTGGAGGCTGTCACCGTGGCGCTTCTCGCCCATTTGGAAAAACATCGGCCCGATCGCCGATTCGTTGATCCGCTCTTGCGCGTTCACGCGCGGCTTGTCGAGCAAGTCACCCGCGATCTGTTCGCGCACCAGTTGATCGTAGGGAACGTCGCCGTTGAGGGCGCGGATCAGATAGTCGCGATACCGCCACGCTCCCTTCGCCGGGATGTCCCATTCATAACCGTACGTGTCGCTGTAGCGGACCGCATCCATCCAATGCCGGGCCCAGTGTTCACCGAAGTGGACCGAGCCGAGCAGCCGGTCCACTCGTTTCGAGTAGGCATCGCGGCCCGGATCGGAGACGAAGGCATCGAGTTCGGCGGGGGTAGGTGGAAGTCCGCTGAGCACGAAGGAAAGGCGCCGTAACAGCATGGCGCGATCGGCGGGCGGCGCGGGTGTCAGCCGCTTCTCGCGAATCTTGGCGGCCAGGAACCGGTCGATCGGGTTGGCGCTCGCTCCTGGCGGTATGGGTGACTTCACTACCGGCCGCAGACTCCACCATTGGCTTCGCTCGCGGAAGGTCTCTTCCCACGATTTCGAAATCGCCGAGGCAGCCGGCTTGTCGCGAGGGTCGAAGGCACCGGCACGAATCCACTGCTCGAACGCCGCGATCGCGGCATCGTCCAAACGCTTGACCCCGAGCGGCATCGCGGAGACTCCGGTCTCATGGCGCAAAACGCGCAGGAGGAGGCTGCGTCCAGGATCTCCCTTTACGATCGCCGCGCCTGACTTGCCGCCCGCTTCCCATCCGACGCGAAAGTCGAGCCGCAGACCTCCCTGTGGGCGTTCGCCCGCGTGGCATCCGAGACAGCTTCGCGCGAGAACCGGCCGGATGCGGTTCTCGAAGAACTCGCGTGACGCGGCTTCCGGCTGGGGCCATGCGGAGACGGCGCAGGAAAGCAAGACGAGAAGGCGATGGCGCATGAGGGCTGCAATAAGAGTTTATTGCAACCGCGGGGCGAGAAACGCGAACATCTTCTCGATCGCCTGTCCGCGATGGCTGACGTCCATCTTGTGACTGGCCTCCGCCTCGGCAAGCGTGCAGCCGAACGACGGACAGTAGAAAAGCGGATCGTAGCCGAATCCGCCCGAGCCGCGCTCCTGGTCGAGCATCAATCCCTCGACGGTGCCCTCGAAAGTCTCGATCACTTCGCCACGCCGCGCGAGTGCCACCACGCACACGAAGCGGGCCGCACGATTCGCCTGTCCGAGCATGCGCTTCTTGACCAGTTCGTTGTTGTCACGATCGGTGGCGCTTGGCCCCGCGTAGCGCGCCGAATGGACGCCGGGCTCTCCACCCAGCGCATCGATCACCAGGCCGGAGTCATCGCAAAACAAATACTCGCCCGTGTGTTTCGAATACCCGAGCGCCTTCAGAATCGCGTTCTCGCGAAACGTCGCGCCGGTTTCATCGGGTGGCGCGATCGACTTCAGGCCGGGCAGCACTTCCACGCGAAACGCGGCGCCGAAATGCGATGCCGCCATCTGGAACTCGCGCAGCTTGCCCGGATTCGAAGTGGCGCAATGGAGGATCATGCCGAAGCGATGATCTCCTTCTGCAGCTTCACCAGTTCCGTGATCCCCCGGCGCGCCAACCCCAACATGTCGATCAGTTGCGCGTCGTCGAAACACGACTTCTCTCCGGTGGCCTGTACCTCCACGAATCTGCCCGCGCCGGTCATGACGACATTCATGTCGACATGAGCCGAAGAGTCTTCGTCGTAGTTGAGGTCGAGCGCGGCCGCGCCTTCGACAACGCCGACGCTTACCGCCGCGACGTGATCGCGCAACGGATCTTTGATCACCTGCTTGTATCGCATCAGTTGCTTGATGGCGAGCGCGAGCGCCACGTAGCCGCCGGTGATTGACGCGGTCCGCGTGCCGCCGTCGGCCTGAATGACGTCGCAGTCGACGATGATACTGCGCTCGCCGAGAGCATCGAGGTCCACTACCGCGCGCAAGGCGCGGCCGATGAGGCGCTGGATCTCCATCGTGCGTCCGGTCTGCCGGCCCTTGTTCACCTCGCGTTGTGTACGCGTGGTGGTCGAACGCGGCAGCATCGCGTACTCGGCGGTGATCCAGCCGCGGCCGGATCCTCGCATCCACGAAGGCACGGCATCTTCCACCGTCGCCGCGCACAGCACGTGCGTGTTGCCGAATTCGATCATGGCCGAGCCCTCGGCGGTCACGAGATATCCCGGCTCGATCCGGACTGGCCGCATTTGACCGGCGGTTCTTTGATCTCTTCTCATTTGCCTCATTGGGCGTTCTTCAGGAACGCGTAAAAGAACATGCTAAACAGGACGATGGCGCCAATCACCAGGATCAGACACGGAATCGCCTTTTGCGCCTGAATCGATTTCGGCGCCTCTTTTTCTTTCGCCTTGCCGGCGGGTTTGAACTTTGCCATTCGCTACTTCAGATACCGGGTCGCGCTTTGGAAGAACTCGCCGAGCGCGCGCAGCGTGGACTCGCCGAGATTGTCGAGCAGGATCGCCACTACGGGACGGCCCCGCCCGGCGAGCGCCATTTGCGTGGCGAGATACTGCGCCAAGTGGTATTCAGCATCGTATCCGATCGAGGGGATGGATGCGGTGTCCAGCGAGGCGAGGACCGTGGAAAAGCAACGCCCGTGTCCGATGATCATTTCATGATAGGAGTGGTTCACCGCGGGCCCTTCGTAGACATCGGCCGGCATCTTCAAGCCAGCCCGAAACACCGACTCCGCGGCACGATCGAGCACCTTCCGTACGGCGCGTCCGCGTGGGGAGTATCGGGTGTCGCCGAAAAACGTGAGTTCTCCCGATCCGATCGACGAGTTCGCCGCGAAGTGCCGCAGCAGTTGCGCGTAGGCCTCAGCCGCGTTCTTCGTCTTCACCAATCCCGGACCCGTCCAGGGAAAATGCAGCGTGATTCCACCGCGATACTTCAGAGTCGCGGCTGCCTGCGTCATCTTCATCCAGTCTTTGCTCGCGCGGATACCTCCCGCCTTGCTCGCCTCGCCGTGGATGCGGTTCGTGATGGACTTGTAAAGCTCGACGCCCGGCTGCGTGACGAAATTCATCTCACGCAGGTAGCCGAGACCGAAGACCACGTGGTGGATGAATTGCATGTACTCCGACAACTGCGCGCCCGCCGGAACATTGACACATGCAACCGGATAGCCCGCGCGTTTGAGAGCCGCGACCTTCTGCTTGTTCTCACCGTCGCCGCCGCGCTGCAAAAGCGCGAGGAAGACACGGTCCTGGCGGGAATCCCGGGGCGG
Source organism: uncultured Acidobacteriota bacterium (assembly GCA_902825945.1). Lineage (GTDB taxonomy): Bacteria > Acidobacteriota > Terriglobia > Bryobacterales > Bryobacteraceae > SYLY01. The sequence goes on along the minus strand of CADECY010000012.1, from coordinate 24,156 downwards.
CCAATAGTTGGCGAGCTTGATCTTCTCACCCACCACGATCTTGATCCCTTGCTCCTCGCTCTTGCCGAGCGACTCCTCGAAATCCTGCTTGGTCCAGACGCCCGCTCCCGCTAGCCCCTTCGGTAACAGCAGCGTCACCTTGTCGCGGCCGAGCGAGGACTGCGCCTGCAGGTATGAGGCCAACTGCCAGGCATGGTACATCGCATCGTCGTCGAGGAACGTTCCCTCGATCCACCGCTCGAGATCCACGCCCGCCAGCCCGAGCGGATAGAGACTGCCGCGCGTCAATGGAGCGCTGTGCCTGCCGGCGGTGGTGTTGCCACCGTCGAGTTGGAGTTCCACGCGCCTGAATCCGCGCCCGCCCGCGAACTGGTCGAGCAACGATCCGGGCAGCGTCATGTAGATGATGTTCGGCCGGCCGTCGATGCCGTGCTTTTCATAGAGTGCCGCGATCTTTTCGAGGTTGACCACAGGCTCATACGAGGTCATGCCCATGGCCATGCCGGCCACGAGCGTGCCCTTCAAGGCCTCGGGAAGCGAGGTCTTGGACCTTTTCACCATGTCCTCGAGAATGGACTCGAGCTTGGCCGGATCGGTGGAATCGAGCACGTAGACCTTCGGACCCTTGTCAAGAAGGCCCGAGGCGATGTACATAGCCTTGTCCTCGGCGGAGCCGCCCATGCCAGCCCAAATCAGAAAGCGCAGCCGGGCACCGTGAGCCTCGCGGATCCGCGACTTGATTTCGTCGAGTTCGGCCCCAACGCGCGCCGCCCAGCCACCGTCTTCCCGCGCCCGCCACGGCAAACTCAACCCGCCGTATCCGTTCTTTGTGACCTTGCCATCGGCATCCACCTCGGTTCCGATGGAAACGAGGCGGCTACGGGCAGGATCGAGCGACTCCAAGCCCTTCTTGCGCGCACGACGGTCGAGAGCGGTCAAGCGCGCCAGAACATCGTCTTTGATGAATTGCTGGAAGAAGGAAGTAGAGGAGGGCTGATCCCGGTACAGAGTGAGGACCACTGAATATTTGTAGCATATCCTTCATGGACCGACGCGCGATTCTCGCGGCCCTTGCGGCCGCGCTCATGGCTTGCTCCGGCGAGGACAAGCCGCCCGCGATGCCCGCCGTTCTCGGCGGCGGATGGAAGCTATCGGGTGTTTCGAACCCGGCCCCGGCACCGCTTTTGGGCAGCTACGAGCCCGCCCGAGTGTGGGAGGCGAGCTACTCCGGAACCGTCCCGCTTACCGTCACCTACAACCGGATGAAGTCGGACACCGTGGCATTCGAGTTGATGCAGAAGTGGCGATCAGAGCCGGGCGCGACACACTTCCACCGAGGCCCTCTGTTCGTGGTGATTCGCTCGGCGGGAGCCGAGCCCGCCCGGCTCAACGCGATCGCGAGGGAAGTGGAAGAAGCGCTCGGGCGCTAACGGCTTGCCGCGAGCTTGGTCATGTTCAGCCGGATCTCCTTCAGCTTCGCCATCGAGGCAAGCGCCTTCACCGCTTCATCGGTCACCGGCTGGCGGCTGAGATCGAGGAACTCGAGATTCTTCAGCGAACGGAGCGCCGAGAGATCGCGCAGTTCGGAGCGCTCGGCGTCGGGATGACCGGGACGGTCCGTACCTCGATCGGCGAGCGTCGCGCCCGCCAGACTCAGCCAGCGTAGCTTGGTCAACTGGCCGAGGCGCGCGAGGTTTTCGGGAGTGAGCGCGAGGCCCCAGAGTCCGCTATCGACGCGCTGGATGCCGCCCGCGTCGAGGTGAGTCAGCGAGGGCGCAGGCTTCAGCAACGACAGTGCCGCGCCAGTGAGCAGATTGCCGCCGATCGCCAGCCGTTCGAGATGGGGAAGCGTGGCGAGATGCTCGAAGCCCTCGTCGTAGACCTGTGTGTTCGAGATATCGAGATCGCGCAACGCCGTCAACTGTGCCAGATGTTCGAAGACCTTGCTCGTCACGCGCGATCCGCGCAGGTTGAGCTTCTCGAGGTTCTTCCAGCCGCGCAGATGCGCGATGCCGTCCTCGCTGACGTACTCGCAGTAGTAGCAGTCGAGTTCACGGACGTTTTCGAGTCCGCGAAGATGCTCGAGCCCGAGATCGGTGATCTTGGCGTGCGCGAGTGTCAGCTTGCGCAGGCGCTTGTAGCCCGCCACGCGCCGGAGGTCGGCGTCGGTGATCCAGGTATCGGTGAAATCGGCCTCCACGATTGGGCCCGCCTGATCACGGACGAGTGCTCCGTCATGAATCGCGAACGCGAGAACGACTGAGGCGAGAGAGTGCATGTTCAGCTCCGCCGCCGGTTCGGCCTCGCCGAGCCAGCGTCCCAAATGATCTTGCAGCCGGGCAGCGCCGCCTTCAGCGCCGCGTAGCCGTCTTTCGAAACCAGCGTGTGATAGAGGTTCAGGTACTTCAGCTTCTGGAACCTCTTCAGGTATTCGAGCGCGCCATCGCCGACGTGGGTATTGTCGAGACTGAGACGCTCGAGCCCCTCGATCGCGAGCAGCGGCTTCAATCCGGCGTCGTGCAACTCGGCGTAGTCGACCGAAAGTGACTTCAGCCCGCTGAGCAGACCGATCGCCTCCATTCCCTTGTCCGAGATGCGCGTGCGAATCAAGTCGAGTTCGCGCAGTCCGGTGAGCCCCGCGAGATGTGCGAGCCCGTAGTCGGTGAGCCGCGCATCGCGCAGGACGAGGCTCCGCAGATTGGTCAGCCCTTTGATCGAAGCAAGGCCAGCGTCGGTGAGATCGGTGGAGGCCAAGTTCAGTTCCTCGACACCGGTCAGCAGGTCGAGCTTGGCGGCATCGGAGATGTCGGTCGAGGCAAGCGACAGCTTCCGCAGCTTCGGGAGCCCGGCAATGACGGGAATCGCGAAGGTATTGATGGGCGACCCGAGCAGGTCGAGATCCTCAACCGCCTTCAGATGAGCGAGGCCTTCTCCTTCGACGTAGGTGTTACGCAGGATGACGCGGCTGAGCGACGGCAGGTTGGCGAGCGGCGCCAGCCCGGCGTCGGTCACTCCGGTACCCGACAGGTTGAGTCCGGTGAGAGAGACGAGAGGAGCCAGCGAGCGGAGCCCAGCATCACCACACTCGGTGCCCTCGAGGCTGAGCTTCCGGATTCCGGCGAACGCGGCGAGCTTCGGAATTTGCGCATCAGTGACGGGCGATCCACCGAGGTCGATCGCGTCGCCCGTACGTTTTCCTCCCATCGCTTTCAACCAGGCGTCTCCGGTGAGAGCGGCGGCGGACGCAGCGGCTTTCGGACGCGAGGAGAGTTCGATATGGCGAAACGCCGTGCCAGGCAGCGACGCCAGCATGGCATCGATCCCTCCGCGAGTCACGCGGCTGTAGCGGACATCCACTTCGACCAGCTTGCCCAACCCCTTCAAGCTCGCCAAGCCTTCGTTGCTCACCTTGGTCCGGTAGAGGTTGAGTTCCTCGAGTTCGGGCATCGACGCGATCAGACCCAGACTCGCGTCAGTAATATTGAGGCCCATCAGGTTCAGCTTCCGCAGTTTGGTCAGCCCTTTCAGGTTGACGAGACCGGCATCGGTGACGCCGGTCCCGTGCAGGTCGAGGTCCTCGAGGTCCTTCATTCCGGCGAGCGACTCCATCGCTGCGTCCGCGATCGTGGTGTCGCCGAGCCAGAGCCGCTTCATCCGCTTCATGTTCGCCAAATTGCGCAGGCCGTCGTCGTTGAACGGACAAAGGGTCACGTCGAGCGCCTCCAGGTTCACGAACGGCGCGATGGTTTTGCCGGTAACCGCCGATTGCCGCAGCACCAGTTCCCGCATACCGGTAAGACCCTTGATCTCCTCGAGCCCACCGTCCCGGAAACGCAGGCTATCGAGAAAGTGGTAACTGAAGGTGATCGTGTGGAGGGTCGAGATTCCGGCCAGATACTTCATGTCACGGCTGCCATCCCGGCCGCCGTCGGCGTTGCGGCTCCAGAAAGGACCGGCGAGGTGGAGTTCCTCGAGTCTCCGCAAACCGCCGATCCGTTCGAGGTCGGGTGGATCGGCGTTGAGCCCAACCCAGTCGAGCACCTTCACCTCGAAGTCGCCCGATGGAAGGGCGGCGATGCCGGAAATCCGCCGCGTTTCGCCTACGAGCGTGACACGTCCACCCATGTTCAGGGTCCACTCGGCAACCTTGCGGTCGGCCGGTCCGGCTTCGAGCACCGTGGCGATCAGCACGGGAATCAGCGTTCGGCGCAACATGTTCACGCCCATGATAATACGGCGAGGGGAGACCCGGTGAACGGAAGCTCTCCGCTCAACGAGTCGCCCCCCGCCAAAACAGACGGCGCTGGAAGAGCGCGCCTGAAGGGTCACACTGATAGTGGTCGCGGACGGCCCTTTCGAGCCGTCCAGGATATTAGTGACGTATGAGGTCGAACCGTTTCATGGAAATTCGACAATTATTTACCGCCCGGTGCAGCAACACACGCAGATAGTCCCGATCGACTCCCATCTCGCGGCAGATCGCGGCGCGATCGGCCCCATCGAGAAAGACCCTCCGCAACAATAACCCCTCCCGGTTCGGCAAACTGGATAGAACCTCCCGAACCCGTTCGCGCCGCTCCCGGTCGATGAGCAGGTCGTCGGCACCGGGCGCCCCATCGCGAAGGGCCAGATCGTCGAAGGGCAGTCCGGCGGCCGGCTGATCCTCTCGGAACTTTTCGCGCAGCGTGTTCCGGGCTACCGCCGTCACGAATGACGCCAGCCGTTCCGGATGCTCGATCTCGCCCCCGCCACGGAGAAACGAGAAGATGCGCGCGAAGGTATCCTGGGAGACGTCCTGGCGCAGTTGCGGCGAGCGAACGCGCCTGTTCAGCCACACCCGGACTACTGGCTGGAAGTGACACACGAAGTGCTCTTCCGCCACCGGATCGCCGATGCGCAGCCTGTGAACGTAGTCGAAATTGAACACCTGTTCGGCCATGGACTGCCTAGCCAGTATAGCCGACACCCCCTTTGGGGTCAATAGCAACTACCTGTACGGGTTAGTACGAAAAGCCTAGGACCCACCCAGTTCGCAGCGAATCGCCGCCGCAATGCTCGTGGCATGGGTGCTGACCACCTCATCCGTAGGCCCTTCCACCATGACGCGGGCTAGCGGTTCCGTGCCGGAGAACCGTACCAGGACCCGGCCGTGGTCACCGAGTTCCGCCTCGGCCTGCCGAATCGCCCGGCCCACCGCGAGGAGGTCCTCGATCGGCCGGCGTTCCTTGACCCGGACATTGACGAGCTTTTGCGGATAGACTTCCAGGCCGGCTAGCAGTCCGCTCAGGGACTGTCCCGTGACCGTCATCACCTCGAGCACGCGTAGCGCGGTCAGCAGGCCATCTCCCGTAGTGGCGCGATCAGCGAAGATCACATGTCCGGACTGTTCGCCGCCCACGGCGGCATCGCGCCGCAACATCTCCTCGAGAACATACTTGTCGCCCACCGCGGTTCGAACCAAGCCGATGCCTTCGGCCTCCAAAGCGCGTTGCAGTCCGAGGTTCGACATCACGGTCGCGATCACGAGATTACCAGGTAACCGTCCGCTGGCCTTCAAATAACGGGCCACGAGCAAGAGCGTTGCGTCGCCATCGACGATCCGCCCATCGGCGGCGACCGCGATGCAGCGGTCGGCGTCGCCATCGAAGGCAAAGCCGCAGTCGGCGCCATGTTCGACCACACGCTGGCGCAACGCCTCGACGTGCAACGCTCCGCAATCGAGATTGATGTTGCGTCCGTTGGGTTCGCATCCGGTCCGAATCACAGTGGCGCCCAGCCGCTCCAGCGCGGCGGGAGCCAGTTGCCAAGCCGCGCCGTTCCCGCAATCGGCCACGATCTTTTTGCCCGCGAGCGAGCCAGGGAACTGAGCGATCAAGTGTTCGAGATAGGCCTCATCGAGATTAGGCTCGACTTGGTTGCGAACCTCCTTCGGTTCGATTCGATTGGCGATTTCGGCGAAGATGACCGTCTCGATCTCTTCTTCCTCGGCGTCCGGCAGCTTGTAGCCGGAATGACTGAAGACTTTGATTCCGTTGTCCTGGAAAGGATTGTGGGAAGCCGAAATCATCACGCCCGCGACGAAATCCCCGGTACGAGTGAGATGCGCCACGCCGGGCGTCGAAATCACTCCGGCCAACCGGGCGGCGACGCCATGACGGGCGAGCCCACCTGCCACCTGGGCCGCGATCCACGGGCCTGATTCGCGCGTGTCCATTCCAATTAGCACGCACGGATGCTCCGCGTGATGACGGCACCAGTCACCGAGAGCCGATCCAACCGCATGCACGGTTTGCGGGTCCAGCGGGTAAGCACCCGCCACACCGCGGATCCCGTCGGTTCCGAACAGTTCACGTCCCATTTATTCTTTTTCGATCTCCACTTTCAACGTCACTTTGCCATCGCCCGCGATGCGCGCCTGCGCGTCGCCGACATATGCATGCACGGAGATCCGCGTGGAGCCGGTCACATCGCTCAGGTCGACTGGATCGGTCTCGACGGAAGTCTCGTCCTGAACGCGGCTCTCGGGTCCGACAATGCGGACGCTCGCAGGCTCCGCCTGTATCGAGACCAACCGGAAGCCTGATGGAGGATTCCGACCGATTCGGACCTTCACCGGAACCTCTTTCGAAGCCCGCCGTTCGAAATGCAACCGGACCTGCGAAGGGACGGCCCGCTCGAGCGTCACTCCGGAGGGCAGTGCGATCACTCCCGGGCCGACAGGAAAGGTCCGCTCACCGGGCTTGGCGACCGTCGACAAGTCGAGGATCACCGCCGTGTCGGCAAGGTTGGCCGGCGAGATCTTCCCCGATGGTCCGCGAATCTCGAGATGCACTTTCTCGGATACATCGGAGATTGTCTCCAAATCTTTAGGTATGTTCTTGTACTGGATGGGTACGGTGATGGACGTAGCCAATTCCTGCTCGCCGACCAGTAGCAGCCAAAACAGGACCGACAGCCCGAGCGACAGGACCTTCACGGGCCAGTTGTGGGAAATCCAGTCCCTCAAGATTCCCTCACCGTTTCGGCCGCCGCAGGGGCAGCGTGCGCGGCCGGCCGGCCTTTGCCGCCGAGGTGGGCGACGATGCGGGCCTCGACATCGGCCAACGTGAGGTCCCGGGCGATCTCACCACCTTCGGCTACCGACATCTGTCCAGTCTCCTCCGAGACGATGATCGCCAGGCAATCGGCCTCCTCCGTCACGCCGATTCCGGCGCGATGGCGAGTCCCCATCGTCGACGCGAGCGCCGTGTTGCCGCTAAGCGGGAGAAAGCAAGCCGCCGCCGCGATGCGATCGTTCTGGATGATCGCCGCGCCATCGTGCAGCGCGGCTTTCGGGTAGAAGATCGCGAGCAGCAAATCGCGCGAGACGAGAGAGTCGAGCGCCACGCCGCTTTCGATGAAAGTGCGCAGGCCGATGTCGCGCTCGAGCACGATCAACGCACCGGTGCGTGTGCGAGAGAGCTGATCGGCCGCAAGCAGAATCTCCTCGACGAACTCGCGGCGCTTCAACCGGGTGCCGAATCCGAACCACCCCTGACGCCCGAGCCGCGCGAGCATCCGGCGGATTTCCTGCTGAAACATTAGGATCAGACCGAGCGGCGTGTACGGCGCGATCGTTTGCAGCACGGTGCGCAACAGTTCGAGGTTGGCGGCAAGCGAGGTGACGTAGAGAGCCACCAACACGCCTAGACCGATCAGGACGTTCGCGGCGCGGCGCCCGCGCAGGATCGTCAGGAACTGGTAAATCAGGAAAGCCGTTACGAGAATGTCAACGGCCGAAAAGATGGTGAGCTTGGGCAGTTGTGCCGCGAACGGCGCGATCCAGGTAAGCATTGCCAAGTCTCGGTGGACACAGTCCTTCTCACTTTAGATTGTACACCCGGGCCTCGTTGTTGTCCTTCGAAATCTCGGGTACCGCCACCACGGGCTCGACGGAAACGCGGAATCCATGACGAAGCTTCAAACCGGGAAAGCGGACCAGCTTCACGCGCGGATGCAAGTCGAGCGGCGCCGCGAGGCTCTCGTGCGTCTGTTCACCGGCAAGGTAACCCTCCGGGGTCCGGACCGTCACGCGGAACCTGCCCGACTCCACGCCTCCGATGTTGTGCACCGGAACCTCGAGTCCGAAGCGATCGCGAATCTCTTCGGCCGCGATCGCGAGATCGGGCAGGCTGGCGAGCGGCGCGAGCGGTTCGATCAGGCGGATCGAAATCGTGACCTCGAGGTTCCCATGCAGGTCCAATAGAACAGCGTCGTGACGGCGCAGAACCTCGATGCGTGACTCGTCTCCCGTCTTGATCTCGTACCTTCCGGGATCGAGCTTCCAGACGCGCATCGTCACCCGCCTGCCCGCCGAGGATATGTTGAAGACCCGCGCCACGAGGTGGGAACGCGAGGATTCATCGACTGTCGCGGCGATCGCCGCGCCCGTCCCTTCCCAACTCACGGCGTGCAGCGGCGCGATGCCGCCCAGCCGTGTCTTTTGGAGGGCGAGCGTAGGAAGGATGACTCGGTCCGGTAGGGGCTCGGCTTCAGTGTAGAGCGGCAGGTAGCGCCTCATATGGGCGAGCGGATCGGGAACAGAGTCGCGGGGAGCTTCCGCCAATCCGGGACTCCCGAGGTACCAAGCGACCCACGACGAGGCGCGGCTCGCGGGACTGCCCGAACGGCGCGCGGCTTCGAGGATCGCTTCGAAGATCACCGGATTCCCGTAGTCGAGCAGGAAGGCCGGAGCCAGCGCGTCGATCGTGTCCGGGGCGCCGTCGAGCAGGTCCGCGCGGTACCGGGCATCGAGAACTCCGCGAATCGACTGGCGCCAGTGTGCCTTGCGATCTTCCATGAGCGCGATAGCAGGCCAGTTCTGAATCAGCGCGGTATCAGCGGCGAGTCCACCACCGAACTCGCCGGCCGGGGCCTGCCGCTTCTGGATCCACCACAGCGCGGCTTGCCGCAAAAGCGAGAGCAACTCCAACTGCTCCGAAGGCGCTTCAAGACCAGGCCTCGGCGCGACAGCCGCCTCGGGATGTACCCAGCTCCAGAAGGCCTTGGCCATCTCGTTCGAAGGATCCTCGCGGCGAACCTCGCCGAGCAGACGCAGCACCGATTCGTGCGCGCTGGGGCTGGTGCCGATGATCGGGAACAGGTCGCGGACCTCGAGCAGACGACGTGCAACATAGGCCGCTCGAACTTCCGCCCGCGGCCGCTCGACGAGGCGGGTCTGAATCGTGCGCGGCGGGGCGAGTGACGCGATCTCGACGGCAAGGCCCGCGGGTTGGGCGGCGAGGGGCGGGAAGTGGAGCCCGAGTTCGACTCGCGGGCCGGCGGCGATCACATCGAACCCGGCGATGTGACGGGACTCGTCCACGGGATCGATCACGTGGACGCGGTAGTGCGTGTCCGGCGTGGCTTCGAAGGCAACAACGAGGCCCTCCGTGGCGGTTCCGGGCGAGGTGGGAAGGGCGAACCGCGCGTATCGCTCCACTGTGGTTGCGAGGCGAGTGGTGAAAGATCCTGGAGCGGATGGACGCGGCAAAATCCGGTAGAGCGAGATCTCGGCGAGCCGCCCCGAGTCGCGTTCGATCTCGATGGTTTCGGCCGGCTTCGGAGAGGTAATCGTCACGTAGCCGGTGTCGCCGTGCGGGGTGTAGTGGAGCGTCTGGCGATCATCGAGTTGAAGGCGGCCGCTGAAGTTGCCCGTGATGCGAATCAGGTCGAACGGAAGCGGTTCGGGCGAGATCTCGTAGCTCTTCGCTTCGTCCTGGTATCCATTCTCGTTTTCGGGTGAGGGCCACACCGTTTCGCGCTTTCCGTCGACACCCTTCCACCAGAACTTGCGGGAGGCGCGTGCGTCCTCGATCGCGAGCTTGCGGACGTGGAGCACCGAGACGCGCGGGATCCCGGCGGTGGGCTGCCAGCCGAAGCGCGCAGCGAGGCCGGCGGAATGAACTGGATGTGTCGAGAAATGTCGAATCATGTCGATCGAGCCCGCCCGGGGAACCCAGGCGACGCGGTCGAGGCGGGTGTCGAGTTGGAGTGGTCCCGATGCCGAGCCGGCAAGCTCACCGTCAACGAGGAGGCGGCGGCCGTCTGACTCCGACCAGCGGATTTCGAACTGGGTCCACTGACCGGGCCGAGGGGCGGGCCGCGAGGAGACCAGGCGATGGAGCCGGAAGTCGCGGTCACGGATCGAGGCGGCGATGGCGCGGCCATCCCAGGCGAGGTGGAGGAAGCTGCCGAACGATGGCTGCTGCTCGAGTGTAACGCGGAGGATCGAGAAGGCGTCCGCTTCGAGCGGTTGATCGGGGCGGAAGCGGAAGCTCACCACGCCGCGATCGGCGAGCAGGTTGGCGCGGGCATCGTAGGCAAGTTCGCCGCCGGCCCGGAATCGCGCCGAGCCATTCTCGATCGCCACGTTTTGGTGGGTCATCGGCTTCGGGTTCCCGCGAGCCGCCGTGGCGTCGAGCGAGGTATCGAGAGGCGCGTGGAACAGCAGCGTGTCCTCCGCGAATGCGGACCAGGCCGCGAGAGTGGCAACGCGCAGCATCCGCATGAATTGAACTGTATCATTGGAATCGGAATGCAGGCGATGCGGTTGGCGTGGATCACGGCCATGGCGCTGGTGCTCCCGGCACAGGATCTCGAGGCGCCGCCCGGCCGCACGGGACGGCGCGTCGTCATTCGAACGGAACAAGGACCGGGCACCGGTATCGCCTGGAATCTCGACGCAACCGAGACGTCGCCGTCATGCGGTTACCTGTCCGTGCTCTACATCCCTTCGTCTGGATTGTTCACTTGGGAGTGCGGGCAACTGGCTCACGAGACTCTCGCCAAGGGCGGAAATCCGAGGGCGCCGCGGCCAGGCGAGTTCGTGCGTGGACTCACGGTGTTGGAGGCGCGGGACCGGATGCTGGTGCTTTACCCGCCAAGCCCCTACTGGCTGCTGTTGCGCCAAACTCAGGACCGGGCCGCGAATTCGGCTGAAGCGGAGAGCCGGTCCTTGCAGGCCGCGGCGGCGCTGGGCAGCGCGTCAGGCGTGAGCCGTTACTCCCAAGCTCCCTTCCAGGGGCTCGACCGGGCTTTCTGGTTGGGACCGCTCGAAGCGGGTCCCTCAACGCCGATTACGATTGCCGGTTTCGAGAGGGGCGCCAGGGAATGGACAGTTCTCCTCGCCTGCAAGTACAAGTTGCGCGTGAAGCTCGACGACAAGCTCCAACACATGTGGCATGAGCGAGCCGATTGAACGGCGGGCACGCCGCTGTAGTATGATCGCCCGCAGGTCATGCGAATTCTGCAAATCTCCTCGATCCTGCTGCTCGCCGCCGGCACCGCCGCGGCCCAGCTTTCCACATCCACGATTCGAGGCCACGTAGCCGACCCGACTGGTGCAGCCGTGGCGGGCGCGACCGTGAAACTGATGAGCCTCCAGACCTCGGTGGAGCGCAACGTCACCACCAATGGCGACGGAGATTTCGAGATCCCCGACCTGTTGCGCGGCTCCTATCGTTTGACGGTCAGCCAGACGGGATTCAAGAACTTCATCGCCGATAACATCGTGCTCGAGACATCGACGATCCGCCGCGTTGACGCGACGCTCGAGATCGGCGCGGTCGGCTCGGAGATCACCGTCCAAGCCAATGCCGCGGTGATCGAGACGGACTCGGCCAAGATTCAGGGCAGCTTCACCAAACAGAAGTTCGAGGAAGCACCTTGGATCGGCGACGGACGCAATCCGCAAATCCTGATGGCGACGCTGCCACTGGTGCAAACAACGAGCGGCGTGTATGGAATCCAGGTGGCGGGATTGCAAGGTTCCCAAACACAAACGGCGATCGATGGCGTGGGCGGCGACGGCACCGCGCTTCAAACCGCGAACGTCCACATCATGCAGGACGTCAACATCGTGGTGGGCACCAACTCCGCCGAATTCTCACGGCCCGGCTACATCAACATGACCACCAAGGGCGGCACCAATCAGTGGCACGGAACCGCCGCCTACTGGCACCAGAACAACGGCCTTTCAGCGCGCAACTTCTTCGACGCGCGCAAACCCGCCGCTTTGTTCCACACCTATCATGGCGAGCTCTCCGGACCGGCGATCAAGGACAAGGTGTTCTTCTTCGTCTCGCAGAGCGGACAGATCTGGCCAGGCGGGAACTTCATCCTGCGCGACGTGCCGACGGCCAGGATGCGGCAAGGCGACTTCTCCGAGGTGCTGCCGCGCACACCGATAGTCGATCCCCAGAACAACCGCGCGCCGTTCCCCGACAACCGCATTCCCGCGTCACGCCTGAATCCGGTCGCGGGACGCATCTTCGACAAGTACCTGCCCGCGCCGAATCTCGGCAACCCGGGCCAGCTCAACAACAACTTCGGATTCCTGTTCCCCTACCCGACCGATCTGTACGAGTTCAAGGCCTACGAGTTCCGCGCCGATTGGAAGATCAATTCCAACAACACGCTCTACGGACGCGCGATTCTCTCGAAACCCAACTACGTGCTCGCGGGCAACTTCCCCGGGCTCGCCTGGACGCGCGTGCGTGACTCGCGCAACTTCGTGTTCGAGGACACGCACATTTTCTCCCCCGCGTTCGTGAACTCGATCCGCTTCGGCTGGTATCAACCGATCGTCAACGATGGTGGGACGGTGGACGGTTTCACGCCGATCAAAGGCGACGACGTCGTGAAGGAACTCGGAATTCAAGGTGTGAATCCGCAAGGGCTGTCGGGCATGGGCTTTCCGACGGTGGCGATCACGGGCTATCAGCCGATCCGGGTCAACCCGGCCGGCACGCCACTGCAGAACGACATCCTCCAGACCTTCACCGACGCCGCGACATGGTCGCGTGGTTCGCACACGCTGAAGCTCGGCGGCGAGTTGCGGCTCTCGAGCAACCTGGTCAACAACATTCCCGAAAACACGTACGGGAACTTCAGCTTCACGGGCCAATTGACTGGGTATGCGCCGGCCGACTTCTACCTCGGCCTGCCGTTCTCGTCGGTCCGCCTGAATCCACTCACCAACCGCAAGCAGCTCGACAACGAACTCGGGCTGTACATCAACGACACGTGGAAGGTGAACTCGCGTCTGACTCTCGACTGGGGCCTGCGATGGGACCGGTTCGGATCGCCCTCTTACGAGGACGGCAAAATCTTCCGCTGGGATCGGGACAGCGGCAACGTCGTGACCCCGCAAGGAGCGGAGATCAGTCCGCTGTACCCGGTAAACACGATCCGCGTGGTGACAGGCGATGTCCGGACCAATCCGTCGGAGAAGAACTTCCAGCCGCGGCTCGGAGTCGCATGGCGTCCGTGGGGCCCATCATGGGTGGTGCGCGGCGGCTATTCGGTCTTCACCGAGCAGGTGGGGCGTTTCGCGCGAGCCAACGGCGGCGGACCATATCAGTTGACCGAGACATTCTTCAATAACACGGCGGCGCTGCTACCGTGGCCAAACCCGTTTCCGACAGGCGCGGGCGCGCCGCCGTCGCAGTCTGTTTCCGGCTATCCGTTGAATACGCTGAACGGCCGCATCCATCAGTACACAGCGACTGTCGAACGGCAGGTGAAGGACATTGGTTTCCGCGCGTCGTATCAAGGCATGCGGAGCGCGGGGATCAACTACAGTATCGAACTCAACAAGCCGCAGCCATCGACGCAGGCGTTCGCCCAGGCGCGGCGCCCGTGGCCACAGTACGTGGGCGCTACGTTCGCGCGGAATGACGGCGGACAGAAGTTCAACGCGTTCACCCTGCAGGCCCAGCGCAAGACCGGGATGGTGACGTTCGACGTGCATTGGACGCTCGGGTCCAACTATTGGAACTACCAGAATCTCGAGAACCCCTACGCACCGCTGTTCTGGGAGCGCGATCCGAACACGGTGCGCCAGCGGCTGGTGAACAATGTGATGTTCTCGGTGCCGGTGGGCAAGGGCAAGACCTTCCTTTCGACCGCGAGCACCGCGCTCGATCACGTGGTGGGCGGATGGCAGATCTACTGGATCGCTTTTATGGAAACCGGCCAGTTCTTCACGCCTACGTTTTCGGGTGCCGATCCGACCGGCACCAACACCACCGCGGGTCGCGCGGACCGGCTCTCGAACGGCAATCTTCCCCCGGGCGACCGCCGCTTGAACCGCTGGTTCGACATCGCCGCCTTTGCGCGGCCGACGGCTGGCCGGTTCGGGAATTCGGGGGCGAACGTGCTCGAAGGTCCGGGGTTGCACCTGCACAATCTGACGCTCGGCAAGACGTTCCCGCTGACCGAACGCGTGAAGTTCACCTTCATGGCGGCGGCGCAGAATATCGCCAATCACGCGAACTTCAACAATCCGGCTTCGAATATCAATGCTTCGAATGTGGGCGTGATCAGCGGGACGCGGATGTTCTCGGCGATTGGTGGGGCTCGGCAGATCATGTTGCGCGGACGGATCGTTTTCTAGCGATCCTTTCCGCGTTTCTGCGAAGACCGCCCTTGTAACGACGATCACCGAGTCCGCTTGTTCGGCCAGTTTCTGACGTGGTTCTCGAGGCGGCGCCATGACGAGCCGTTCATGTCATCGAACTGTCCCGAGGGACCGCGTTCGACAACAGAAGCGAATCGCTCAGGGCCTGTTCGTCGAAGGCCAAGTCCCGCGCGAGCACGAAATGGCCCCGGCTGAACCCTGACCTGAATCCTGTAGTCAGCAAGGGAGGCGCCCGGGATAACGAAGGAGTTATTGTCGCCCCGGAAGCCGTTCCACCATGACCGCGATCTCGACCCGGGTGTTGTTCGCCGGGTCGTCCAGGAGCGCGATCTGTTGCTCCCGCCCGGGTTCGACCAGTACGTTCGTGGACACCTGACGCGAGATCGCCACCGGAAGAAAACCCACCGGATGAGCGGGCTGGTTCGGGACGGCGAAACTGGTTTCAAACGTGCAGTCGAGTTGCACGCCTGAACCGTCTTCGCGCGGAGTACATTCGATGATCGTGCCGAGCGCGGCGGTATGCACTTCTTTTGCAACGCGCCTGGTGCTCGCACTCTGACTTGAATAGTAAGGGATGCGCCGTGAGGCGTTGATCTTGGCGCGGGATCTGTTTCCGGCGAGAACGCCGTAGCGCCGCGTGGCCGTTTTGCCATCCTGACCCGTCTCGCTAATGCTGAAATGGAGCCGGTAGGAAATGAGCCCTTCCTGTGCGTTGACAGAGACCGCCGAGAGGAGGGCCATCAGACAGGGAGTTGCGGTTCTCATGCCACTTCTGACGCCGAACCGCGTCCAGGCGTTGCGGAGAGTTTTCAGGATTTGGCGGCCGGGATCACGCTACCGCGCGGCGCGGAAGGCGACGACGGCGTTCAGCCCGCCGAAGGCGAAGGCGTTCGAAAGCGCGGCGCCCACCGTGAGCTTTCGGGCCTCGTTCGGAATGACGTCGAGCGAGCACTCCGGATCGGGCATCGTGTAATTGGCGGTGGGCGGGAGGATTCCGCGATGGAGCGCGAGCGACGAGGCCGCGGCTTCGAGAGCGCCGGCCGCGCCGAGCGCGTGTCCGGTCATCGACTTGGTCGATGACACCGGGAGCTTGTCCGCGAGATTTCCGAAGACCATGCGAATCGCCTTGGTTTCGGTGGCGTCGTTCGCGGCGGTGCCAGTGCCGTGGGCGTTGATGTAGCCGATCTCGGCGGGATCGAGCGAGGCATCCTCCAACGCCGAGCGCATGGCGTTCGCCGGACCATCCACCGCGGGCTGGGTAATATGATGAGCGTCAGACGACATGCCGAACCCTACGATTTCGGCATAGACCCGAGCTCCGCGCGCGAGCGCCCGCTCGAGCGGTTCAAGCACGAGCATGGCGCCGCCTTCGCCGAGAATGAGTCCCTTGCGATCCTTGGAGAACGGCCGGCAGGTATCGGACGAGACGACGCGCATCGCCTCCCACGCCTTCAGAAACCCGTAGCTGAAGATCGCTTCCGATCCGCCCGTAAGCGCCATTTCGATCGCACCGGAGCGGACCATCCAGAACGCCTGTCCAATCGCGTGATTGGCGGAGGCGCAGGCCGTCGATATCGTATAGACGGGTCCCGTGATCCCCATCTCGGTGGAGACGAAGCTCGCGCCCGCGTTGGCCATGATGCGGGGAATTGTCATGGGATTCACGCGCGGCTTCTTGTCGATGTAGAGATCGACGAAGCCGGTGTCCTCGGTCGATTGGCCGCCAACGCAACAGCCGGTGACGATGGCGGTGCGGCGCTTCAGCTCCGGAGTCCAATTGACTCCGGCGTCGGCGACGGCCTCGCGCGCCGAGACGGCGGCGAATTGGGCGAATCGGTCGAGCAGGTCGGCCTGTTTGGGGTCGAAGTGGGCGAGAGGGTCGTAGCCCGCAACTTCGGCGGCGTTCGGGAAGCGGAGCGGCGTGGGACCGGAGATCGACAACGGCCGGATTCCGGGGCGGCCCGCAACGAGCGATTCCCAGAACGCCTCCCGCGTGTTACCCGCCGATGAGATGACACCGATGCCGGTTACGGCGACACGCCTCATGCCTGGGGCTGCTCCACCGGCACGGCGGATTGCCGCGAGAGGGCCTCCACCAGTTTGTGTACACCGAGAGCCATGTCGCGGATCGTCTTGACTTCCTGGGCGGCGTTGTCGGGGATACTGACGTTGAACTCGTTTTCGAGGGCGAACAGGATGTTGATGCCGTCGAGCGAGTCGATATTCAGTTGTTCGAACGTTGCGTCGAGCGTGACCGTTTCCACTGGAATATGCTGTGTCTTGGCAATGCAGGCGATCACGCGCCGCGCGAATTCATCGGACATAGGATCTCACTAACCGTTTCGAAATGATACCCGGAATCGCGCAGGCGCCGGAGCAACTCTTCAGCCGACCGCAGCGTGACCGACACGCCGGGTTGAACAGTGAGTTCGCGGCCATCATGCAGGCAAAGGATCGAACCCGGCGCGACACCAGACATCAGGCGGTTGACCACCCGATCCGGCGGAAGCTTCCAGTCGAGGCCGATTGCAGTCCACATTACGCCCAGCAGCCCATGCCGCCGTTGCGCTTTCCGCAGTCCGAACCATCGTACCCCATATGGAGCCCGGAAAAGGCGGGGCACCTGACCATGGATCCCGGCGAGCACGGATTGGCAGCGGCTGATCTCGGCTCCGATGCCCGGAAACAGGGCCATTGGATGCGAGTAGGTGTGGTTGCCCACTTCGTGCCCGCGGCGGGAGATTTCGCGGGCGATCGAGGGCAGGCGTTCGGCGTTTTGGCCGATTTGGAAGAAGGTGGCCCGGGCGCCGAAGCGGTCGAGCAAGTCGAGCAGGAGTGGTGTGGATTCGCTGGGACCGTCGTCGAAGGTCAGCGCGACCGAGCGGCGGTCCGCCACGCCCCGGTGGACGGAAGGAGCGAAAACGCTCGAGCTCCTGCCACGCACCGCCCAAGCCGCGAACGCGGCAGCGCCCGCCGCGCCGCCGGCTTCGAGCCACATCTCAGCCCGCCCACTTCACGCTATGGTCGGAGTTGATCGCATATGTGGCTTGGGGCGAGATTAGCTTGAAGTAGGACCACGGGCCCGGTATCCACGGATACTTGTCGATGATGCTCTCGTCCACTTCGACGCCGAGTCCGGGCTTGACCGATACCCGCAGATCTCCGTCCACGATGTCGAGCGGATCCTTCAGGATGTCCGTGGCGAGCGGAAACGGATACATGGTCTTGGCGCGGGATGTGGTGTACACCGGATACTCGAGCCACTCGACGACGGTGTCCGGCCAGCAGACACCGAGATGGGCGGCGGCGATCACCTCGAGATCGGTGCCCCAGCTATGGAACGCGAACCTCTGCCCGTGACGCGAGACCTCGCCCAGAAGGCGGCGGCAGACGGCGTAGCCGCCTTGGCAAACGACATCCATCTGAACGTAGTCGACCGCCTCGGATTGGATCAAATCGAGAAAGCGCTCCTCGCCCGGCTCGTGCTCGCCACTGGCGATCGGCACGATGTCGAGGTCGCGAAGGCGCTTATAGGCCTCGTGATCGTCGGGCGGGAGGGGCTCTTCGAGCCAGGCAATATCGTATTCACTCATGTCGCGAGCCAACTGCTCGATCGTGTCCGGTGAGTAGCTGCGATCGCCCATTCGCCACCATGCGTGGGCGTCCACCATGAGATCGACCCCGGGGCCGACGGCCTCGCGCATCAGCTTGACCGTTTCGAGATCCTCTTCCGGACCGAGCGCGGGCCTCATCTTGTAGGCCTTGAATCCGAGCCCGGCCATGCGGGCGGCCTCGGCGGCGTATTCCGCCGGAGGCTGATACATCCCGGCACTGCCGTACAACCGGACCTTGTCTCGAATTCTGCCGCCCACGAGTTCGGAGACGGGAACGCCGAGGCTCTTGCCGAGAAGGTCGTACAAGGCGACCTCCACCGAGCAATAGACCTTCATCAACTCGAGATCGGAGCCGGCGCACCGCGAGAACAGCACGCGAAGCGCGTCGGGGTCGCGGAGTTCGCGCCCCTCGAGAAACGGCTTGACGATGCTCTGGATTCGACCGTGCGCGGTGTCGCTGCCCTGCCCCGGACCGTAACCCACGAGTCCGTTTTCTGCTTCCACGCGGACAAACAGCGCATCGCGCTTGAGAATCGTTCGCAGCCCGCCGTAGTAAGGAAGCTGGATCGGTTCCGGCATGGGGAACGAGAGCAGGAACGAATCGACACGCGTAATTTTCATGCGTCTACCAGGATACAAACAATAAAAAGCGCCGGGTACCCTGGGGGAGAGCACCCGGCGTGAAAGGGCCGTGAATGTTGGAGTTGAGGAGAACTCACGGCCGTTGGAGGAGACTCTTCGGAAGGCGCTTCAGCCCAGCAAACCTCCGTGGCCCAAGGTCGCCAATTCCCAGCCCGACAAGCGATACCGGGAAAGCATCGGGGGTAGGACGAGATCGACGACGTTGGTTTTCGCCGAACGGAAGCACCCAGGCGCCGAAATGATCGGCACGTCTTCGCGGTAGCCGAGCATCAGGAGATTGCCCGGCTCAACCGGCGCGAGGAACTTTTCAATGTGGCATTCGACACGAGCCATCGCTCTGCCGATCACGTCCTCCGGACCCGCGGGGGAGGTGGTAGAGGCGACCATGATCGCCGTGGGGCGCGAGCGCAGCAGATGCTGCAGACTCCGCGAAACCGCCGGTTCGTCCTCGATCGCGTGGAGGGCGAAGCTGGTCGAGACGTTGTATTTGTCGAGACGCTGGCGCACGACAGGCTCGAAAAGTTGCCGGGCGCGCTCGCCGTTCACCGGATCGGTGTAGAGGACACCAACCGCCGGCTGCCGGATCGGGCGGGCCTGCAGAATCGGGCCCCGTTCCTTGAGGATCGTGGTGACGGCCTCGAGTTGTGGTTTCGCCACCGCGAACGGAGCGCTTTTGACCGTTGCGATCCGGGTACCAGCCCGGGCAAAGGTGAAGTTGAGAGAAGTGGCGATCACCACGCTCGAGGTGCAGTTGATCTGCTTGAGCAGTTCATCATCCACCAGAACGCAGCAATCCTCGGTCGAGAACAGATTGGCACGTCCACCTGCGGCGAGGCGGATCTCCAGGCAGCCACAACCCATCTCGGTGGCCACCTTCATTACAGCATCGTCTTCGGGGATCTCACCCTCTTCGAGCTGCGTTACCCAAACCTGGTCCATCCCTTCGGTTGCGAGCAGCCGAATGTCCTCTTCACTGATGACATGACCCTTCGCCAGCAGCTTTCGGCCACCTGGACGGAAGATCGTGCAGCAAAGAATCCGGCCTACGGATTCTTTGACGTCGACTGTCAGAGCCTTCATTTTTTTTCACACCCTCGGGTCGTTAGCGGGCTATCAGATCCAGTACTACTAGGCCAATCCTTTAGGGATCTTATCACCAAAGCAGCTACGAGAGAAGCCCTATTTTTACTTTTTTGCGTGCTGGGCAGAGAGAAATTTCTACCCACACTATAGTAGGTAGAAAATCTGAGGAAAAATCTCAGGTCTTTCGCAGATTTTTTGAATTATTCCGCTAACGCGGGACACGAATGCCGCTTTCGGGGGAGAGGACGCGAAGGACAGTACTGGTACTAGACTGCGGTAGTGCTATTCCATCGCCGATCGGCTTGTGGACGGCGATCTCGTCGCAGTTTTGGAATTTCGGGCACCGAAGACAGTCCTTCCAGGCCTTTTGGGGGAGCAGGCCGCGGTCGACCTGATCGTAGCCGAGCTGACGGAAGAACACCGGCACGTAGGTGAACGCGAAAAGCGACACGATCCCGAAATGCGCGGCTTCGCGCTCGAGATACTCGACGATCGCGCGTCCGATTCCCCTGCCCTTTTCCGCCTGTGAGACGGCGAGGGAGCGCACTTCCGCGGCGGACGGCGTGTAGAGATGCAGAGCGCCGCAACCCGACAGGCGGCCGCCGCTGTCGGCCACGACGAAATCGCGAATCGATTCCGCCAGCTCGAACTCCGAACGTGGCAGCATGATTCCCTGGCTAGCGTAACCGTTGATTAGGGCCAGCATTTCGGGAAGATCCCGCATGACGGGCTTGCGAAGCTCCATGGCGCACCCTCCTCGTGGCTAAGATTATCGGACCAGGCGGGTTCCGATGTTTTCTCCGGCGAGCAGGCGGCTCACCACGCCCGGTTGGGCACCCGGTGCTATGCAGACCTGTGGAACGCCTCCATCGAGCGCCCGGTGGGCAGCTTCGAGCTTGGCTTGCATGCCCCCGAGGGCGACTCCATCGGCGATCAGCTTTTCGCTGGCGGCGCGATCGAGCTCCGGCAGGATTTCCTTGGCGGCGTTCATCACGCCGGTCACGTCGGTGAGGAACAGAAGCCGGTCCGCCTGGAAGCCCGCGGCGCAGGCCGCGGCCATCTGATCGGCGTTGACGTTATAGATGCGGCCCTGTCGATCACCCGCGACGCAGGCGACCACAGGCAGGAAACCGTTGGAGACGAGCACGTCGAGCACGCGCGGATTGGCGCGCACGGGTCTGCCGACAGCGCCGAGTTCCTCGCTCCACTGCTCGGCTTCGGTGAGGCAGGCGTCGATTCCGCTGAGTCCGACGGCATCGCACCCAGCGGCCACGAGCGAGGCGACGAGCGAATGATTGACGCTGCCCGCGAAAACCTTCAATACCGCGTCCACCACTTCAGGGGTGGTAACACGCAAGCCGCCGACAAAGCGCGATTCGACGCCACGTTCGGCAAGGAATCGAGTCATCTGCTTCCCGCCGCCATGGACCAACACCATCTGAATTCCGGGACGCTTCGATACTTCCGCCAGTTCGCCAATCAGCCGCACGCGCGTGGCATCCTCGTCGAGGAGCGTTCCTCCGAGTTTGACGAGCAGCTTCACAGCAGGCCCTCCGTTTCGGGGAATCCGAGGATGAGGTTCATGTTCTGAACCGCCTGTCCAGCGGCGCCCTTGACGAGGTTATCCTCGGCTGAGACGATGACGCCCCGGCCGGTGGCGGGATCGTATTTCACGCCGATGTCGCAGAAATTGGTGCGCGCCACGCAGGCGATGTCCGGCACCTTGCCCGGATCGTAAATGCGCACGAACGGCTCTCCGGCGTACCGCTTCTCGTACATCTCGACGACCTCCGCGGCCGTGGTGGACTCCTTGGCGCGAAAATAGATAGTCTCGAGGATTCCGCGATGGATGGGAATCAATTGCGCGGTGAAGCTGAATTGCGCCAGTTCGAGGCCCGAGTTCTGGAGGACTTCGGGAACGTGCCGGTGATCGAGCAGCGAATAGGCGGAGAAGTTCTCCGTTACTTCGCAAAAGCTGGTCTTCAGGCTCGGCTTGCGTCCAGCACCGCTGACGCCGGACTTGGCGTCACAGATGATTCCGGCTGAAAGATCCGCGATTCCGGATTCCACGAGCGGGCGGATGGCAAGATTGGCCGCCGTGGGATAGCAGCCGGGATTGGCGACCAGGCGCGCACCCTTGATGGAGTCGCGATAGAACTCCGGAAGTCCATAGGCGGCTTCGGCCAGGAGCGATTCGGCGGTGTGGGCGTCCTTGTACCACTGCAGGTAGTTGGCGGCGGTTTTCAGACGGAAGGCAGCGCTGAGATCGATCACCTTGATTCCGGCGTCGAGGAAATGGGGCGTCAATTCCATGGACGCCTCGTGCGGAGTGCACAGAAAGACCACGGCGAGCCCTTTGGCCGCGGCGGCTTCAGCGGTGCAGGAAATCCGTTCGGGTCCGATGGCGCCGCGTGGGCGTGGGCGATCCTCGGAGTCCGAGCGATGCTCGAGAAGGACCGGCGAGACGCCGGAGTGTTTGTCGAGGATCGCAACGAGTTCTGCGCCGCTGTAGCCGCGGAAACCGACGACGCCTGCGAGGAGAGTCATGGTTATTTATTCAGTCCTATGAATAAATATACCAAAGGAGGCAGTTTGGTTTCAGGAATTTTGGCCCGCCTCGCCGCGTTCGAGCGTGAGACTCGCCAGCGGGGACCGCGCCCGCAATACTACTACTGCTGCTGCTGCTGTGGTTTGGGCTCTTGGGAGGCGGCCTGGGGCTGCTCGGCCGCCGCCGAGGCGCTCAGGCGCTTTTCGATTTCAGAAAGCTGCTTCTGGACCTGCTCGTTGTCGGGCGCGCTGCCGGCGAATTTCAAATAGCCCTTGATGTTCTCGACCGCCGGGCCGTACTCGTCCTTCATCGCATGTAGGATTCCGAGCAGGTATTGGGCGCGGGGCCACTGGTGGCGTTCGTCTCGCTTGACAGCCTCGCGCGCGCTCTTCTCGGCCTCGTCGTACTTCTGCAGGTTGTAGTTGGCGACTGAGTTGTAGAAGTAGGCTTGTGGGTAGTCGATCGGATCGAGCCGGATGATGCGATCTGTGGTTTCGGCCACATCCTTCCAGTTCTGCTCGCCCACGGCGAGACCCGCGAGTTGGAGGTAGGGCTTCACGAAGCGGTTGTCGGCGGCTAGGGATTGCTGGTAGGCCTTTTTCGCTTCCTCGTTGTTCTTGCCAATCTCGTGGACGCGCCCGAGCTCATGCCAGGCGGCGGCATACTTCGGATACGCAGCGGTGGCCTTCTCGAACTCCTTCTGTGCTTCGGCGGGCTTCTTCTTCCGGAGAAGATCCATGCCCTTGTCGTAAGCCTTCTTGGCGTCCTTCGGCGCGAGCTGGCTCGTCATGCTGAAGGTCTTTCCTTCGACGTTGGCGAGCGGGCGGAGGATGATGGTGCCGACATCGGGGTTGTCCATCGCCCGGCGTCCGCCGAGGTTGACAATGTCGGAGCGATGCCCCGCGAGACTGGCGCGCAGTTCGCAACCCATGAGATCGCGCTCGCTGATGCCACGCCCGCGTCCACCCACGCCCGACATGCCGCCCATCCCGGGCGAGTTACCGAACCCGCCGCCACCGGCGCCGCCCAGCGGATCGGTGGAGCTGACGCTCGCATCCGCCATCATGGCGGTATTCTGGCCGAGTTGGAAGCTGAAGCGGCCTTTCGAATCGGTCCAAGCCTCGGGGCGCGGATTGCCATTGCAGACGCGCTCGATCTGAACGGGCTCAGGCGGAGGTCCGCCATCGGCCATCATCACTTTCCCGGAGAAGAAGATCGGACGTTCGAATTCCGGCATGCGCTGGTTGCGATTGTTGTTCGGGTCGAACGGATCATTGCGCTGACCGGGCATCTGTCCGGGCGTGGTGGTGGTACCGCGGCCACCGCCGGTTCCGAGCCCGCCAGTTCCGAGTCCGCCGCCCGCGCCTCCAGGCGATGGTGCGCCCACGGCGCCACCACCGGCACCGGCGCCACCTCCGGCACCACCAGCGGGCGGCGCCTGTTCCTGCGCCATCAGCGCCAAGGCGGCGGCTGGACCCAGCAAACGTAAAATCTTCATGGCGGGTGTACCTCCCCGTGGAAAGTTGACCCCATTGTACGCCAACCGCAAACGGGAAGCATGGCCAGGTTGTAAAATCGAGTAAAGCACATGTTCAATCGAATCGCTGTTTTCGCTACGACGCTGTTCCTGGCGGCGTGCACGACGCAGGCCCCCGTGGCCGAACAGAAGAAGGAACCGCCCAAGCCACCAGAGCCGGTTGGCGCACAGAAGGCATTCTTCCAGATGTACGGTTCAGCGCGTACCTGGACCGCCGACATCAACGGCTTCCAGATGGTCTCGATCGCCACCAAAGACATGCCCGGCAAGG